>JAGGAB010000131.1 GCA_017889705.1 Bacillota bacterium
TGTGGCTTGAGTCACTTCAACTCCTTCTTTTTTCAGTGATTCGATCAATTCTTCCTGGGTATCAATAATTTGTTGTTCAATAATTTGTTTAATTTTGGCATGTCGCAGATTTTTCATGAAATTCACTCCTCACTTTTTTTCTAAATAGGACTTGATCCTTAACTTATAAGAACTCACTCTCTTTTAAACAATTCTGTCTCTTCACCTCTTTGTCGATAATATTAATTTTTTTTCGCATTGTCTCATCCGATTTATTTCTTCCTAACTATGTAATCAATATAGCCTTGGCGAATCTTATGACCTTTGCATAATCTTTCTAAAACCCCATTTTCCTTATATACGAATTCAATATCTTCAAAGTGTTTATCACCTTCATCCAATTGATACTTGTTTTTATATTTCACCTTTGGTCTTTGTTTTCCTTGTTTATTTCTTTTTACGAGATGGACTTCAAAAAAAAGAGACATGAATCCATTTTGTAATGGATCACGTCTCTTTTGCGTCTTTACAATATTAGGACGTTGTTTGACTCGCTTCCTTAGCCCAATCATCTAAGCCTTTTAGTGTGGCTTCCAGTGTTTGCTTACTAATCTCCGGCAATTCACCGCCCCATGCCTTTTCAGCGGCTTTATAGCCTTCTTCTATACTATTTCTTAATAATGCGATCTTAGATGGATCTCCACCGGAAAGAGCTTTAGCAAATTCAATAGCCCTTGCTGCTGTCTGCTTAACTCCCCAATAACCATCCTCCGAAATCTCCTGCTGTGCATTAAGGCGAGTTGAATCATCAACCTCCAGATTTTGATAAAGCTCTTTTAGTTTACCATCATATTTCTTCATTATCTGATCATAACTTAACCCTTGGGCTTCACCTATTTTTACATTCTGCATTGAAATAAGTTTTTCTACTACTGCACGAAAAGAAGATAGTTTCATTTCAGCTTGCTTCTTCATTTGAGTCAGCAGAACTGGCAGCAACTCGGCTGGAAGCATCTTTCTTATTGATCATCTCACTTTTTGGTGATATAGAAATTGGATGAATAGCCATAAGAATCCTCCCTTTCCTTGAAAGATACTGTCAGAGCTATTACTAAATGCTGTAATAAGCTCTCATATAATATATCGTGATTTTTTGCTGAAAAGATATTGTCATATCAACCCTTTCAGCACCAAATTAATGTTATCTTCTTGGATATTTATTTCATTTGTCGGCATGCAGATTAATCATTAGATGGATCATTATTGTGTCATATTTCTGTCAAAATATTGTTATATAATAACAATATACACGCTTAATGAATCAAGGAGTACATTTTGGGAAACCACCAGGCCGTCCTTTGGATCTTTGAAATAAAATAGGTACTTAATCTCACTCTTAGTTAGATAACCAATCGTGATATTTTTAGTATAAAGAGAACGACTCATGAAGGGAGAATTTTATATGGGCGAAAGGCTCTACTATTTTATGGAAATTATTATATTTTCATATTTAGCACTATTGGTGATAACGAATCCTATTTTTTTAGCGAAAGGTATTTTAAAGTCTTTTTCAAATATAAAGTATCGCATACTAATAGGAATTGCGGCACTGATTAATGTTGTCAGATGTTTAAACGAACTTTTAAAATAGAAAATGTTCTAAGATATTCAGTTTTTTATCCCACCATATCTTACTAATAGACTTTATTACTTAAAAGAAGCTATACTAAAAACAATTATTTTTTTTAAAAATGAGGCGATATTTTGAGACATTTTAAACATACTATTCGATTGGCTGCTGTTGAATGGTCTAAAAAAAATTATCCTGATTGTACTAGCGAATGGGATAAGCAGCAACAAGCATTGAAAAATCTGAAGCCGGTCGCTGTATTACTACATAAGAAACCACAAGAGAATAAAGCAATTAACGAGTAGGTGACATCCGTCACTTTTTTTTGCCTTCCGGGTACAAACTGCTTACTATAAATGTGCTAAATCAGCAACTAAAAGACAAGGCATAATGAAACATGGTCTGGTCATAAAACCGATCCATGTTTTTTAATGATAAGAAAAATTAAAATCGAACATTTCTATTCACCTTTGGTAAAAATATTCGCTATTTCCAAAGGCTTATTTGATATGTACTTTTTAAAAGGGAATATTTTTTGACGTTTCTGTGATTTCAAATTTTTGCCTAGTCATATTCCTATTCGAATCATTTAGTCTTTTTGAAAATAACAGGTGTGAAAGCACTACTATTTTCTACTGGTCGGAAGATCCCCGCCTTTCAACAGGGAAACTGGTAATTGTTTTTTCACGAAAATCCCCCTATCAAACCCGCCTAGTATAAAAAGCCCGCGAAATTCTGCGCGGGCTTTTTATCATTTCCAGATTTAAATGTTGGAGGCGAAGGTCACCGAATACCTCCGCCTGATATCGTATCAAATCAAAAACAAACCTACTACTTACAAGGAACACTCAATGTTGGGATTTGAAGTGCTTTGTTCATTCTTCGAAGCATTGTCTACATCGATACTTATCTGGTCTAACGCAGGGAGTTCCTTGTCCATCTTCTTAGTTAGCTTTTTGAGGCCGTTCTCGACTGTGGATTTCTCTGACACAGTAAATATTAATCCCACGGTTCCTCCCAGGGCAGCCGTCTTGTCTCCTCTTTCCTGGATAACGCCGTCAAAAACGGTCTTACCGGATGCCACGTTCCAGATGGTGATCTTGACCGGGATGTCTGCCGCGCACCATTTTTTCATAAAAATTCCTTTGAATCCTCGTCTAATTTTAATTGTTTGCAAGTCGGTCCTGACCGCATAATCAGCTCCTGCCGCAGCGGCAGCCTTGATAACTTTGTCTTCGGTCTCTGGCTCACCGTTAAGACTCACCTGATTAGTGTAATTCTCAAGCGGAATGACAGTGAACTTTTCCGCTGGATATTTCTTAGCGTACTGGGCGTTGACGGCTTCGGTTATGTAGCCCGTGTTCTTCATACCAGTGTTATCGACGATAGGAAGAAAGAGGATGGCTGGAATCTTGCCTGTGGTTTCCGGCCCCTCCGGGGCGGCAAGCGCGGTTCCCGATATAAGCAGTATTAAGACGAAAACGATCATTTTTATTCTCAACATAATCACTCCTAACGATAATGGTTCCAATAAATTAAAAGGCATAGCCGAGTTGTTTGCCTTGATGACCTCCCCCCTGGTTATAGAATGTCGCACCATGAAGGCCGGCACATTCTCCCTCTCTTTGCTATATTTTTCCATTCTTATGATTCAGCTAATTATAGCAAGTCAATATGGCATGAATGTGTCAAGTTCTCCAAAAAAACTCCTACCAGTCTAAATTAGCCTTATTTGTGCCATAATCTTGTGTTATCCTTAAATAAAAGAATGTCTATTTTAAAAAATATAGAAAGGATGTTACCCTATGGTAAAAATTCTAATTGCCGATGATGAGAAAGATATACGTGATATTGTTACCTGGTATCTTAGCCGCGAAGGGTTTGAAGTTTTCGCAGCAGCCGATGGACATGCGGCCGTGGATATAGAAACCGCCCACTTACCTGACTTACTAATACTGGACGTTATGATGCCCGGCCTATCCGGCTGGGAAATTGCCAAGGCAGTGCAGCGGAATGTCCCCATAATTTTTTTAACCGCCTTAGACGCAGAAAACGATAAAATTAACGGTTTCAAACTGGGAGCGGATGATTATATTGCCAAACCGTTTAGTCCACGTGAATTAGTTGCCAGAGTACACGCAGTTTTACGCCGAACCGGAAAATTGGCTTTGCCGGGCGATGTTCTACAGGTACCTCCCTTATCGTTGGAACCGGGAACGCAGCGAGTTATGGTTAATGAGCGAACGATTGAACTATCTACCAAGGAATTTGAATTATTATACTTTCTGCTTCGTCATCCTCATACTATTTTTACCAGAGAGAACCTGCTGGTTAATTTATGGGGCTATGATTTTGATGGGGATGAACGCACTGTTGACACTACGATAAAAAGAATACGCAGGAAACTTGGCATAGCCGGGGATTTTATCAAAACGGTACGGGGAAGCGGTTACAAGTTTGGGGTAGATCAATCATGATCACCCGTTCACTGCTCTTTCGCCAGCTCTTCAGCCATATGGCAGTTATCCTCTTTATGGCATTAACCTTATCAGCTTCCGTTGTGTACTACGCACATCAAAACAATAATGGGGACTTAACCATCAAGTTAAGAAATATTGCCACCTTCTTTTCCGAGGATTTGAAAACAGGTCACATACCGGATCGGGAGTGGGAGTTAGCAAGTCGGACTACTGGAGCAGTATTGTGGCTGGAAGATAATGATGGTCAGATTATCCAAGGAAGCCCACCCTTTTATTCGAACGCGAAATCCTATACACTCCGTAATTCAGTAGACTATACCAAGCAGTTCCTTTATTTAACAGAATCACAAAATACTGTCATTATCTCAGTGCCTGTACTAATAAAAGATGAGCCCGGACGCTTACTAGCCTATTATCAGATTAGTCCTTTCTACACAAAGATGATAATCCGCTCCTACTTTTTTCCAGTTATTGCCGGACTTATGGCCGCCTTTTTATTCGCCGTGTTGCTATCACGGAGATTAACCCGATCGATTGCCGATATTGCAGCTGCCGCCAAGCGGTTCTCTGCAGGAGATTATACAAGCCGTACCCGTGCCACCGCGAAAGATGAAATTGGAACACTTGGCAACACATTTAATGCCATGGCCGATGCGATTCTTCATACCCAGCAGACCAGGCGCACTTTCTTCTCCAATATTTCCCACGAGTTAAAAACACCGCTAAGCTGTGTCAAAGCCACAACAGAGGCACTCATTGACGGGATTGCGGTAAATGAGCAAGAAAGAACTCACTACTTAGAAAGGATATTAGCGGAAACCGATCGTATGTCCCGGTTGGTCCATGACATTATGGATATGGAACACTTGGAATCCGACCAGATGTTTATCAAACAGGAACAGCTTGATGTAGCAGCACTGCTCCTGCACCAAGCCGATAAGATAGAACCGCTGTTAAAGAAAAAAAATATTTCTCTCCTGCTTCGGATCGAAACGGATAAGCGTTACGCTTTGGGTGATGCCGACCGGTTTGCGCAGGTTTTGGATAACCTGCTTAGCAATGCGATACGGCACGCTCCGTCAGGGTCCCAGATTGGTTTGATCTTGTCTGAAGAAACTCAATGTCTTCAACTTTCCGTATCCGATCAAGGAGAAGGGATTGCCAATGAAGATTTACCTCTGATATGGGAACGCTTTTATCGTGTTGACAAATCACGTACCCGCTCTCTGGGCGGGAGTGGTCTAGGCTTGTCTATAAGCCGTGGTTTAATGGAAGCTATGGGAGGAACGATATCTGTAGAGAGTAAAAAAGAGAAAGGAACTATTTTTAAAATCCACATACCTTGGCAAAAGTAGAGCCGTCGGTGTTTTGCCCATTGTTGTAATAAAAGACAGTGTCGGACATCAAGATGCTTTAAAGAAATTTCATACATTAAAACTGGAACTAGACGGACTAGGAAGCTGAATTATCACAGCTGCCAGCAACATAAGAAAGAGGATACACACCGATTAAGGTAGTATCCTCTTTTACGGATTTCATCACAACCTATATATAACCACTTAGATTTGCCCCTTATAGACCACACCTTTACTTTAACTACTTGGTTTCACTCGTAAATTGCTTTTGTTTATCTTTGCCATACTCCACTATTTGATTGGCTTCTACCCACTTGACCGCAACTGGATAGTTATCTTGTATGTTCTCTTTCTTGATAATTTTGTCCATTACGTCAATAATGGTTTTGCCGATGGCGTAGGAATCTTGGTCTACTATACCTGTAATTAATCCTTCTTTAATTCCATTTTCCCAAGTAGGGGTATAATCAAAGCCAAAGTGATATATTTTCCCAGCC
>JAGGAB010000071.1 GCA_017889705.1 Bacillota bacterium
GCTGAAATAATGCCAGTTAAAATACAGGGCAAAGAAAAGAAAAAGATTGATGGTGCGGTAACTATGATAATTGGTTACCGCATTTATATTGATAACCGAGCCGAGTTTTTACGGTTGGTGGAAGGGAGGTAGCCTGTGAAAAAAATATCGAAAATAATTGATGATTTGTTATTGATTACTGGGATGTCGTTCGTATCGGGCGGCGTTTTTTTAATTTATATTCCGGCTGGATTTATTACTTCTGGAATGTGTTTGATTGGTCTTGGTATTTTGGCGGCGAGGCGGCGATTAAATGTTACTAGATAGTTTATTCGGCAATAAAAATAATAACAATATGACATACGCCAAAATGGTTGATGGAAGTTATCCGATATTCAGTCAGTTTGGAAATAACATTTATGCCAGTGATGTTGTGCAGATGGCTATTGACTGTATTGCTACCGAAATATCAAAGCTTCAGCCGCGCCATATTAGGACAAATAGCAAGGGAATTCAAACCGTTCCGAATAGCAGCCTTAATAGGCTGTTTAAATTTTCGCCAAATCCAATGATGACCACAAGGGATTTTCTGGAAAAAATAATTTGGCAGTTATATATGAACTACAATGCTTTTATTTATCCGACATTTGACTTAGTAACAGATACCCAAGGCAATACAACGCGAGACTATACAGGGTTTTATCCGTTAAATCCTACAACCGTAACATTTTTGCAGGACGAGACTGGTAAAATGTTTGTAAAAATGGATTTTTTAGGTGGTAATAATTTTACCCTAGCATATGCCGATGTAATCCACTTGCGAAAAAAATTTAGTGTAAATGAAATCATGGGTGGGGGACGGAATGGACAACCAGATAATGCTGCGCTGTTAAAAGTATTGACCATTAATGACACAATCACTGACGGTCTAGGAAAGGCGATTAAAACTAGCCTGTCAATCCGTGGAATATTGAAAATTCCCACCATGCTTGACGACGAAAAACAAGTCGCCGAGCGGAAACGATTTGAAACAGCTATGTCAAACAGCGAAAGTGGAATCTTGGTGCAGGATTTAAAGGGCGAATATGTTCCGCTGAATACAGATCCTAAAGTTGTTGATAAAGACACCATGGCATTCATTCAAGATAAAATTTTAAATTGGTATGGAGTGCCGTTAAAAATACTGGCAAAAAACTTTAACGATGATGAATACCAGGCGTTTTATGAAGGAACATTGGAACCCCTAGTTATTAGTTTTGGACAAGCATTTTCAAAAACAGTATTTACGCAGAACGAATTAAACTTTGGTAATGAACTGATATTTTACCAGCGCGACATGATGTACTTAAGTACTGCTAGTAAACTTAAATTGCTTGATACTGCTGGGCAGCAAGGGCTTCTCACTGATGATCAAAAACTTAATATTCTTGGGTATCCACCGCTTGCAGATGGTAGTGGTTCGCGCAGAACGATATCCTTAAATTATATATCGACCGAGATATCAGATGATTATCAGTTAAAACGGGCTGGGGTAAAAGATTCTCAAAGTAAGGAGGAAAAATAGTGAAAATATGGTTAGTACAGCGTTTTGTTGGCGGAGTTTGGGATGAACGCAAGCAAGAGTATGGTTTATGTGAATTTGAAATTACGGGTATCTACGATAGCGAGCAAAAGGCTATCGGGGCATGTCGTGATCATAATTATGTTATTGCGCCAATTGAGTTAAATTACACATTTCCTGATGAACGGGTTAGTATTCCAGAAGCTTATTATCCTTTGGCTAAAAAGGAGAGTGATAAGATTGATAACTAAAGACAGACAGTATAAAAGTTTCAACTTTGAACGCAGAGAAAAAACCGAAGACGGAAAAATGATTGTAACCGGCAACCCTATTGTGTTTAATCGGGAAACCGTTATTTGGGAATATGATGGTGTGCAATACAAAGAAGTAATCGATGCAAAAGCGCTTGATAGTGCTGATATGGGTGACGTCGTTCTAAATATTGATCATTGTGGCAAGCCTGCTGCGAAAACAAAAAACAATACGCTCACGTTTGACAAGCGAATTGACGGCCTGTACATTGAAGCTGATTTAAGCCAAAATGCTACAGGCCGTGAACTTTATGAGGATATTGATAATGGTTTTTATGACAAAATGTCCTTTGCCTTTACGACAGAGGAAGATTCTTATAATCGGGATACGCATACTCGCACAATACTTAAAATTGCAAAGGTGTATGATGTGTCGGCAGTAACATTTCCGGCATATGAACAAACGTCAATTTCAGCTCGTTCCTGGGCAGAGGCCCAGCATGAAATAGAGGTAGCGGAGGCTACGGCGGCGGAGGCTAGCCAAAGAGACGCGGAGGCGACTCAGTTAGAACTTTATAAACTTAAAAACAGAATTTTAGGAGGAATATAATATGAAAAAGAAACTATTGGCAATGTTGCAAGCAAAAGAAGAAAGAAAAGCTGCTTTAACTAAAAAATCAAATGAAAGTCAGGATATCATAGAGGTCAAAGGCATTAATACTCAACTTGAATCTTTGGGTGTTGAAATCACTGAACTTCGCGGCATGATTGACGGTATTCCTGATGAAACCGCTCCGCCTGCAGCACAGCCACAACCTGGTGAACAGCGCAGTGCTGGTAGCCCAGTTGGCCAAGCACAAATCTTAGGGACTTACGGTGTCGGTTCTGGCACACCACAACCCGGAGAACAACGATCCGAGCCAGAAGATTACTACGGCACTATGGAATATCGGAAAGCGTTTATGGAATTCAGTAAAACCGGTAAAGTGCTGCCTGAGCTTCGTGCCGACGCAATGACAGCGGCTACCGATGTATCCGCCGTTATTCCTTCCACGATTCTTAATGAAGTTATCAAAAAGGTTACTGTTTATGGCCAAGTATTTAGTCGCGTTCGCAAGCTTAGTATTAAGGGCGGCGTAACAGTTCCTATTTTATCCCTCAAGCCCACAGCGACCTGGATTGGCGAAACTACTCCTTCCAGTAAACAAAAAATACAAGCAAACACCAATGTATCTTTCAGTTACTACGGCCTAGAGTGCAAAGTATCTACCTCTTTGCTGGCTGATACTGTAACGCTTACCGGGTTTGAAAGTGTTATTACAGATTTGATTGTTGAGGCTATGGTCATTGCTATTGACACTGCTGTTATTAATGGTAATGGTACTGGCAAATGCCTTGGTATTACTGCTGATACTCGTGTACCTGCTGCTCAAATCGTTACTGTGTCTGCTGCTGATTTTGTTGATTGGAGCGGTTGGAAAAAGCAGGTATTCGCTAAAATGCCGCTTGCTTATAAGGCCGGTGCATCGTTCTTTATGGCGTCTGGAACCTTTGAGGGGTATATTGACGGCATGGTGGATGCTAACGGGCAACCTATTGGCCGTATGAACTACGGCATTACTGATGGTCCTCAGGAACGGTTTGGCGGTAAAGAGGTAATTCTAGTTGAAGATGACATTGTCGCTAATTATGACGATGCTGCTGCTGGCGATGTTGTTGCTATCTACTGTAATCTTAAAAACTACGCAATTAACTCCAATATGCAAATGACCATGTTTCGGTATTTTGACCATGACACTAATGAATGGGTGGACAAGGCCATTCTTATTATGGACGGCAAGTTACTTGACCCCAATGGTGTTGTTATTGTTAAGAAGGGGGCGTAATTAATGCGGCCAGGATATGATCCCAAGCTTGGGAGAATAAAAACGGATGCATCGGGCGTGGTATTAGACCGCGCCTTTATTGCTCACCTTCAGATTGCCGCTGCCGATGCGGTAGTAGCCAGCACAACTGGCGTACATGCTGCTGTAACATCAACAGCGGAACAGCAAGTCGTAACCACAGCCATTACTAACCCGGCAGTACCCCGTAATATTACGGCTACTGCTGGTGGTACGGCAGGAGACATTAAAGCCATTCAGGTTATTGTGGCCGGCACAAATTACGCTGACGAAGCAATTACCGAAACCTTACCGGCATTTACGGTTGATACTGCTGGTACGGTTACGGGAAGCAAGGCGTTTAAGACTGTTACGTCGATCACAATTCCAGCACATGACGGTACCGGCGCGACGACTGCAATCGGATTTGGCGCTAAACTTGGTTTGCCATACAAATTGGCACACAATACGGTGTTGGCGGCTTACCTGGATAACGCAAAAGAGGCTACCGCGCCGACTGTTACCGTTAGCTCGACGGCGATTGAGAGCAACACCATGACTTTAAATACTGCACTGAGCGGCAAGATCGTTGATGCGTACCTGATGATTTAAGTTTAGGCGGCGGCTAATACCCGTGCCCATTATTTTTAGGTGGTGACGAGGTGGCAATTTTAACTGATTTAGAAGCCGCTGGACTATTGAATTATGAATCTGCTGACGATATGCCAAGCAAAGTAACGAGTGTGTTTCTGCCGGCTGTTGATGGGTTTATTAAAACGGCAACCGGTAAAGACTGGGGTGCACTGACTGAAATATATACCGCTGTTGATCCGGTAGCGAAGATGCTTGCTGGAATATTGCTAGTTAGGTGGTTTGAAGGTACTGAGGAAGTCGGCAAGGCAGGCGGTATTGGGGTAATTGGTTTGGTTGGCCAGTTAAGTGCTAAATACCAGCAGGAGTTGCAGGCGGTATGAGTGTAGCGAAAAAGGATAAAAAAATAATCTTGCAGAAACCGAATTTAGTTGAAGATGGGGCGGGTGGATGGAAAACACCGCAGGGAGAAGATAAATACCTGTCAGTTGCCACTGTCTGGGCTGAAGCCTGGAAACCTAAAACCGTAACCGCTCAAGCTACTGGTACAATGCTTAGTGAATTAACTCGCAATCATGTTATCTGGCGGCGATCCGACGTTAAAAAAGGCTGGCGGGCACGCGTATGACTATGAGAAAAACGAAACTATGGTGGTGTGCAAGGAAGTGGTGCGCTGATGGGACGTGGTTTCAGGATTAATTTTTCTGTCCCTGAACTCAAAACCGCAATGGCCAATATCTCAGCCTATGACGGCCGCACTGCCGGCAAGATCGAGGACGCGGTTAAAAAGGCGACAGTTAATGTTAGTAAGGGAGCCAGGCAGCGTGTAGCAGTTGATACGGGCGATCTCAAGAAGAATATCCGTTCACGATTTGATAAAAAAACTGTTACCGGGTACATTATCGCGAAAACTTGGTACGCTCATTTTGTAGAAGGTGGCGCTAAAGCCTGCCCGTCAAGGAATATTCCAGCCAGGGCACCTAAGCCATTTATGAAACCCGCAATTGATAAAGCTAAACCTGAGTTAATCCGTGATATTGAGCAGGCGGTGAAGAAAACATGATACGACGCATTCCACTGAACGCCTTACAAACAGGCGTTTATTCTATTCTATCCAGCAAGCAGACCACACCGGTGTACGACTCAGTGCTGGAAGGTGCCGAATTTCCGTACATTACATTTAGTGATTACGAATATGAGTTTGCCGGCTCTAAAGATGTTGATATTGTAAATGTCACGCTCGAAATCGAGATATGGTCAGATTATCTTGGCAAGGGAGCTATAAACGGTATAGCCGAAGACGTAACCGCCGTGTTAACTGCCTGGCCGATTGATTTATCTGCTGATGGTTTTCGGGTTTTAAGCCAGGAAGTTAAAAATGGTAAGGGCGCCAGAAGCGGCACGGAGTTTTATGGCGTAGTGTACTTTTCAGCCCGCATACAGAATGTCGGCCCCGTGTGAGGGCTATTTTTTATACCAAAATTTAAGGAGGTAAAATATGAAATTTAATGCATTTGATTTACAGAGGTTTGCAGTTACGTTGCCAACTAACCCGTCAACAAGTAGCGCAACCGTGGGAAAAGATTACTTGCTTAACGTTAATACGGGTACACCTACTGTGCCTATTTGGACAATTGTTGGGGGACAACGGGGAACATCATTAGCCCGGTCCGCAGACGAGATTGACGTTTCGCATAAAACCAGTGGTGGTTGGAAATCAGTAAAAGCAGGTTTGCGTTCATGGTCAATGGACCTTGACGGCCTGGTGTTACTGCAAGACGAAGGATTGCAAGCACTTGAATATGCGTTTATGCAAGGCATAGAAGTAAACATTCAATTGCTTTATCCAGACGGCAGCTATCAAACTGGCTGGGGAAGTTTGACTGACTTCAGCATGGAAACCCCTCACGACGGCGAAGCAAGTTTATCTGGTACTATTTCGGGAAACGGCGCATTGAGTGACCGGACGCCCGGCATTAGCCCACTCACAGCAACGATGAGCCTAGCTGCTGCTGCAGATAAAGTATTTACTATCTTACCGGCTACAACCACGGTATCTAGTGTTAAAAACGGTTCGACCGCTATTACCGTAACAACTGATTACACCTACTCGTCAGGCACGTTGACAATTTTAAGCGGGTACTTGGACGGGTTAACTGCTGGTGCATATACATTTACTGTTACTACCGGCGACGGGGCCGCGTTGACTGTAACAATCACCATCACGGCATAAATAATAGGCGGCCTTACGGTCGCCTTAATTTTTAGGGGGATTTATTATGGATCGTAAAATTCCATTTGATTTATTTGGAGAAAAGCAGGAGTTAACATTTACCAATCCTGGCATGGCCGAACTTGAACGGATTACTGGTAAAACGGTAACGCAAATTATCCATACGTCAAACATTGGTTATGATCTTTGCCTAGCAGCATTGCCAATTTGTTTGGAGCGCAGACCATCGCAATACTACGACAAAAAAATTGATGATTACATTTTTGGTGCTGAAGGGCGAAACATTCACGATATCGGTACTAAGATTGGACACGCGTTAATGGCTGCTGGGGCATTAGGCAAGGCAAGCTCAGACGCTATTATGGCGATTTATTATCCGGAATTATACAAAAAACCAGAGGAAGAATCCCCAAACGAGTAGAGGACGGCGAACAAAACACCGTCCTCTCTTTTCATGAGTGGTTGGAATGGGCAAGGAAAATTGCTTATGGACCGCTTGGGTTACAACCTGAACAATTTGACAATATACAGCCTTGGGAGTTTTATGATTTGCTGGACGGCTACCAGTGGCGCGAAAACCACGATTGCGAACGGCAGGCTTACTTTACGGCGGCTATGATGTCGGTACACACGAAAAAACCTGTTAAGCCTACGGATTTGTGGAAGCCGTTAAAACAAAAAAAGGCTGTTAAGTGTGATAAAAAAGCTGAGGAAGCGCACTTAAGAAAGGTTTTTGGACTGTAACTATTTATCGTCGTCACTAAAAAGGACAACAAAATTTTTAATGCCAAGGTAATAAATCCAGCTCCTAATATTACCAAAAACGTAAATGTCAATTGATCGGAGGTGAACACAATTAGTACAATCGCATCTTTAATGGTTACTATTGGAGCAAATAGTTCGGGATTACGAAAAGAGCTTCAGGCCAGCAAACGCCAGCTTAACCGTGCTTTTGGTTCTGAAGCAATGGCCGCTAGTAACGCAACAGTAGAGCGCGCCGGTGAATTAATGGGCGTGCTTGCAGTAGGTATGGGCGTAGTCGGTGTAAAGGCTGTTAAAATGGCCGCTGATATGGAGCAAAACCGCATAGCCTTTGAAACTATGTTAGGTTCAGCGCAATCGGCTAATACATTTTTGCAGCAGTTGCAGGACTTTGCCGAGAAAACACCATTTACATTTGACGGATTAGTAACGGGGTCAAAGCGCATGCTGGCAATGGGCTTTACGGTAGAAGAAATATTACCATCATTGACGGCGTTTGGTGATGCTGTTGCGGCTGTCGGTGGCAGTACGGAAGTACTAGACAGGGTTACGCTGGCTTTTGGCCAAATGAAAGCCAAACAGCGTGTTTCCGCAGAAGAGATTTGGATAAAGAGTCTCGCGTGTTAGTGATAGCACGAAAAATAAACTCCGTGAACTCTATTGCTTAGGGGTGTGCTGCAAGCGATAGCTTCAGGCAGGAAATGGCCTGTTAATTGTGGTGCTAACAGGGAAACCCTACGAGAAAGACGAGGGCAATCCTGTGCTAATATTTATATTCTCTTGTATTAATTTACTGAATGCGGTATAATTGCATGGGAGGTGCTTTTGTACCATGAGTAGCTATATTTATAAAATCTTTTGTGTTAAAAACAAGCATTTTTATGTAGGGAGAACAGTTAATTTTGAAAAACGAAAAAATGATCACCTGAGAGAATTACGGACAAACACCCATAAAAACCAACGTTTGCAAAATTGTTATAACAAGTATGGCGAAGAAAGCTTGATTTTTGACGTTATTACTGTTGTTGATAAAGATCAACAAGTAGCAGTCGAGCAGATGTACATAAACGCATATATTGACCACGATAGATGTATGAATATTAATAGGTCGGCTGATACTTTTTGTGATGTTCCAATGACTGAAGAAAGAAAAAGAAAAATAAGTTTAGCAAGAATAGGACGAAAACAACGGTCTAGGTCTAATGCGTTTAAGGAAGCACACTCAAAAATGTTTATGGGACATGTTTTGTCCAAAGAAACAAAACTCAAGATTTCAAATTCTCACAAAGGAAAGCACCTAAGCGAAGAACATAAAGAAAAACTAAGAAAGGCTTTTTCTGGCAGAAATAACCCTATGTTTGGTAGGATTGGAAGTAAAAATTCGCAATCAAAACCTGTAATGCAAGTAGATATTGAAACGCTTAACATAATAAAAATATTTGAATGTGCGTCTGAAGCTGCGCGTTCATTTGGTTGCGATAGAAGCACAATAGCAGTAGCTTGCAGGGGAAAAACAAGGCAGATAAAAGGCTACTTTTGGTGCTATGTTGATAATTACGAAGCATCTAAAAGTACTTTTGAAACAAACAGGGAGTATCTGCGAGAAAAGAAATATATTCTTCATGGTGCGGCGAAACCTAACGCAAGAGCTGTTATACAGAAAACGCTTACGGGTGAAATTGTGAGAGAATTTGAGTTTGTTTCTCAGGTTGCAAAATTATGTTTTGACCCCTCATCAGTTGTAAAAGTTTGCAACGGTAAGTTAAAAACACACAAAGGTTTTAAATGGGAATATAAATAAAGTGCAACGACTATCCCGAAAGGGAGTAGGGCAGATGATAAGCTACTGCCCGAAGTGCGGAGCATCTCAACGTTTGAGATGAAGATATAGTCTGTGCCCGCAGTAATGCGGGAATTACACGGAATCAACTCGCAGAAGCTGGTATTCCGGCTTGGGAAATGTTAGCAAAAACTATTGGTACAGACGTGCCCACTGCAATGGACCTTGCAGAGAAAAAATCTATCGACGCAAATTCGGCCATATCCGGTATGTTATCACAGATGTCCACCAAGTACGGCGGCATGATGCAAAAACAATCTAATACCATAACCGGTATACTGTCGAATATCCAGGATAAAGCCAGTAACACCATGCGCCAGGTTGGTGAGGATATTGTCGCTGCGTTTGATCTTAAAACCGCAACCAACAATGCATTGGATACTCTTACAGAGTTTAGCGGTAAAGTAAAATCGTTGGGCATTGGCGGTGCGATGGTTGACATGGTGCCAGCAAGTGTGGAAATTGGATTATTAGCCACTGCCGGGGCAATGACGGCTAAAATGATTCCTGCATTATATGAAATGGCAATAGCAGAAACAGCAGTTGGTCTTGCTCTAGGGCCTCTTATGGGTATTGGTGCATTAGTTGCCGCCGCTCTTGGTACAGTAGTTTATCAATCGATGCAGGCAAAAACAGAAACCGATGCATTGACAATCTCTCTGTATGCTGGTGCTGATGGCATGGCAGCGGTTAGTTTGTATGCAAGTGATGCCGCAGGCAATTTAAACGGCGTTGGTAACGCTGCTAATTATGCAACCACCGCCATGGCTAACTTTAATAAAACAGCACAAGAACATAGGTCACCAGGCGAAGGTTACGAAACGCCAGTGGTGCCAACTCCGCCAGTAATTCCAGAAATACCATCCGGCGGTGGTGGCGGCAGTTCCGGCGTAGACGAAGCAGCAAAGGCGTATGAAGATTTGCAAGAAAAGGCCAAGCAGGCTAGTGAGTCTATTGAGGGGGAATGGATACAACTCACTAACACTCAGCTAGAGCAGCTCGATAAATGGAAAGCCGACGAACTTAAAACTCTTGACGAATCTCAGTCTGCAAATGAAAACTACCAACGTGATTTAACCCGACTTGACGAAATTTACGCCGAGAAAAAGAAGAAAATTCTTGCTGACCAACAAAAAGAAACTAACTCGATCTGGGATAAAGCTCTATCCGACGCAACCGATTATCAAAACCGATTAGCTGAAATCGGTATGGGCGACGGCACTAAACAAGTATTTGAAATAAAATCAAATGCAGCAGAAGAATTAACAAAAATACAAAATGCGGCAAGGGATACCGAGCAAGCATTTGAGCAATTGTCCAATGAATCAAAGCTGCAAAGTATTCAGGTAATGACCGAGGCCAAAACAGCGTTTACCGTCAGTAAAAATGGGATGGTGGTTGACGCTAAAGACCTTGCGACACAAGTCAAGGCCGGTGCTGCCGACATGTCGAATACGCAGATTAGTTTGGCGCAGGACGTTGCTAATAAGACGGTACTTGTAAATCAGGAAATGGCTGAGAAGTTAAAGACTGTTCATCAAGAAATAGCTGATTTTGAGGGTAATTTAAGTAAGGCTCGTAACGATGGAAACCTGTCTGCATTGGTTACTGAGCTTAACTCAGGACGGTTAGCGTTAGCTCAAGATTTGGCTGGTCGTCAAGAAATGTTTGATGTTTACTATGACGCATTGAAGGAAACACACAGGACTAGCATGTCCTACATGGCTGAATTAACGTCAGGCATTGGTAGTAGCTTCAAAGACTTTTTTTCGGATGCTATAAGTGGTGCATCCAGCGTGTCAGATGCATGGTCTGATTTAGGTCAGTCTATAAACAAAGTAATATCTAATATGGTCGCAGAGTGGATAGCGGCTCAGATACAAATGGCCGCCATGAATCTCTTTAGCAGTGTGTTTGGAATAAGTTTGTTTTCAAATGGTGGTAGTGTTTCTGGTAGTGGTACGCTTAGCAGTATGATTGGTGGTTTTGCAAGTGGCGGATATACTGGAAGCTTTGGGAGTCGAACTAAAGACCATATCCCGGCTGTCTTAGCTGCCGGGGAATATGTGTTAAATAGCGGCATTGTATCAGCTATAGGCGTAGATAAACTAGATGCATTGAATAGTGGTAATTTATCCGGCTTCGCCACCGGCGGCCTAGTAACAGGTCCGTCACTATCTTCGTTGTCCAGCAGATATACAAGCAGTGCAATAAAATCTAATGCAACCGCTAACACTGCGTCAGATTCTAAAACGCAAACAGCAGTACAACCACAAATAACCTTGCATGCATGGGATGGTAAATCAGTTGATAAGTGGCTTAGTAACGGTGGAGCTAAAAAAATAGCAAAAGCTCTTAACAGTGCAATGGGCAATGGATACGAAACAGTATTTTAAGGGGGTGCTAACTTGTCATTAGCAATATTCCCAGACATTATGTCGTTTGGATGGAACTCCAAAAAACGTCAGGTGTGGGAAAATACATATACACAGAAATCAGCAAACGGACGACGCAAGGCGTTATGCACCCAGTCCTATCCCACGTGGGAAATAGAATGTGAATATCCATATCTTACCGATGACCAGCGGCACCAGCTTGCTGGTTTTTTTGCGCAGTTGCAGGGGCCAACTAGCACGTTTCTGTGGCTGGACCCGGAAGATAATATTGCTACTGATGTGCGAATTGGGACAGGTGATGGCACAACAGTAAAGTATTACTTAGTTCGCAATATCGGCGGGTACCTTGAGCCGGTAAAGGATATTGTGGATAGCTCCCTGGTTGTGAAAGTTGCCGGAGCAACACGATCTGTAACGCTGGGAGATGACGGATTAATTATGTTCGGAATAGTACCAGCACAGGGAGCGGCGATAACTGCCACTTTCCAATACTATTTCAGGGTAGCGTTTGATGATAATAACCTGGAATGGACAAATTTCTGGTATCAAGCCCATAAAATGGGATCGTTTACGGTGGTGACAGTATTATGAAAGACGCATCAGTAGCAGTAATATCTTTGCTTAATTTGTCTACTAAATTTTATAAGTGTAATTTATATGACATAACGCTCAAGAGTGGCACGGTGTTGCGATATACAGATTATGACCAGAACGTAACAGTTGACGGCATAACATATTCAGCACATGGACCGACTATTAAGCGGGGAAGAACAAAACTATCCTCGACAATTAGCGTGGACTCTGTAGGCATAACCATGTATGTTGTTCAGACAGATCTGATCGGAGCAACGCCTATTATGACACTTGTACATAATGGCGGTTTTGATGATGCTGAATGCACTGTATATATATGTTTTATGTCTGCGCCAGGCATAGTTGTAGGTAGGGTATTATGGTTTTCCGGCAATATTGACATTCAAGATGCAGGCGGCATGGAAATTTCCATGGATAACTTATCCATAATGAGTAAGGCGAATATTGATTATCCGTCCAGAAAATACTACCCAACTTGCCCATACGTTTTATATGGTGCAGGCTGCGGAGTAAACATTGCCAACTATACTGTTGCGGGGACCATTGTTCAAGCCGTTAGTAAACGAGTGCTTTATACTAGCCTAACGTTTACCGACGGATATTACGATTTAGGCGGTATAAAATTTACATCTGGTGTGTTAACTGGCGTAAAAATGGCTATACAAGACTCCTACGCTGCAAACGGGCATTTAATAATGTTGGTTAGCCTAGATGCGTTGCCCGGTTATGATGATACCTTTGAGATTTACCCAGGATGCAACCAACTGCCAGCAACATGTCAATCAAAATTTAACAACTGGAATCGAAACCGAGCAACTCCATATATCCCGCTAACGGAGACAGTGACATGACATGGCGGGATAATGTAGTGGCTGAGGCAAAAACCTGGATGCTAACACCGCATGTAAACGCTGCTCGTATCAAAGGTGCAGGGGTAGATTGTGGAACATTATTGTTAGAAGTCTTTGAACACTGTGGACTCATACCACATACCGATGTTGGGTGGTATCCTGCAGACTTTCACTTGCATCAATCAGAGGAAAAATATCTTTCGTTTGTTAATATGTTTTGTGACCAAACAGAACCGCCATTCCTACCAGGGGATGTGGCGGTTTTTAAATTTGGCAGATGCGTGAGTCATGCAGGGATTGTAGTTGAGTGGCCGACGATAATTCACGCATATATAGGTGTCGGTGTAATCATGTCAAGCGTTAATGAGTCATTGTTGCTATATAACAATGGAGAGTCCAGGATGGCAGGGGTATACCGCCTAAGGGGGCAAGAGTAAATGTCTGGATTATTTAAAACAAAAAAAACAACAATCGAATCATCAGAAAAAATTGCCGGGATACAGCTTAACTCTGCCACCTACGACGAAATAGTACCTATTATTCTGGGAACTGCGAAAATATCCGGTAATATTATTGATTATTTTAACTTTACGACCATAACAAACAAATCCACTCAAAGTACTGGTAAGGGCGGCAAAAGTAAGACAACTACAGTAGATTACAGTTATAAAGCTGCACTAATAATTGGATTAAGTGAAGGACCTGTAACCGGAATAGGTAGCGTATGGGAAGATACTGATAGCGAAATCACGCTATCCAGCGCAGGACTTACATTGTTTACTGGTGAATACGGACAATCACCATGGAGCTATGCGCAGAGCAAAGACCCAACACGGGCATTGCCGTATTCCGGTTTAGCTTATGTGGCTGGATACGTTGATTTAAGTTCGAGTGCTGCGCCAAAGAATTACCAGTTTGAGCTAAAAGGACAGCTTTTAAGCACAGGTGATGGCATTGACATAAATCCTGCTGATGGTATTGTGTATATCGCTACAAATATATATAACGGCACAGGGCTATCAACCAGTAATATCGATGCAGACGGATTATCTAGGCTTAGGCTGTTTGCTAAAGCTACTGATATGTACGTTACTTTAAAGCTTAACGAACAAAGTAAAGTATATGAAATCATTAACACATTGTGCGAAGCTTTAAATGTTATTGTTTTTTCTAGTCAGAATAAAATTAAATTCGTTCCTCGATGCGACGAGACCGTAACAGGTAATAACGAGACCTATATCCCAGACACAACACCTAAATATGATCTTACTACCGAAGATCTTATTGCTGATGACGACGGCAGGCATGTAGTTTTCAAAAGAACTAAAAATGCAGAAACATATAACCAGGCAATTGTAACCTTCACAAATCGAGAAAATGGCTATGAATCAGAAACAACCGATTATCTGGTACAAGCCGATATTAACGAGCGCGGATTACGTCCTATGTCTACTCTATCGTATGATTTTTTGTATACGAAAACCAGGGCAAACTATGCTGCGCAAGTTGCTGCTACAAAGAGTGTATACTCTAGAAATACTTATAGTTTTAAACTCGGTTGGTCACATTGTTTGTTGGAACCTGGAGATATTGTAACCATCACTGATCCAGTAATAGGATTGAATAAAGAACCGGTGCTAATCGAGACTTTTGAAGAGGCTGACGATGAAGAAGGGTTTGAGGTTGAAGCATCCCCATTATTAACAGGTGTGTATTCTCCTGGCATTTATACCGCGCATCAGGCAGATAGGCCAAGCATTAATTATTACATAGAACCAGGTAATGTGAATGCTCCTGCAATTTTTGACGCTCCAAGTTCGATAACTACATCCGGACTTGAAACCTGGTTAGCGGTTAGTGGCGGTGATAATTGGGGCGGTTGTTATGTTTGGGCTAGTGACGACGGAGAAACTTACGCACAAATAGGCGAAATAAAAGGTCCGGCAAAACATGGCACGTTGACCGCTGTGTTACCATCGGCGACAAGCCCCGATACAACGAATACACTTAGCGTTAATCTGCTAGGCGGCGGGGTACTTGCTGGTGGTACTCAAGCCGATGCAGAAAACTTAAATACACTGTGTTGGGTTGACGGCGAACTACTAGCATATAAAACGGCGACATTAACAGCAGTGAATAATTACAATCTAAGCTACTTGGTTCGTGGCGCCGACTCGTCTACAATTGCTACCCACGCCGTTGGTTCAAAATTTGTTCGATTGTCTGATTATATCTTCAAATATGCATTCACAAAGGCTGACATTGGTAAAAAGATATATCTTAAATTTGTATCCTATAATAAATTTCAGTTGGCAGAACAATCACTGGAAGATGTAGCTGTATACGAACATACTTTAAGCAATGCATATGTTCCGCAGGCATCTGCCTTAAAAGTTGCTCAAAATTATCATGATGTTGGAGACGGCACATATATTTACGAATTAGATTTATCGTTTACACCGCCCGATATTAGTACTTACGATCATTGTGACATCTACAGAAAAAGCGACAAAATAACATGGAACGAGTCGGCACCTACAACGTGGAATAGCGCAGGAAATGCAACATGGAACGATACTAGTAGCCTTGAAGTATATAAATATATTGGCACAGCAATAAACAAATTAACTATACCAGGATGTGCCGCTAACACAACATATACGTTTAAAGTTGTTGCTGTTGATACCTTTGGTCAATCTGCTGACAGCGGAAGTGCACCAGCGATAGCACATACTTGCGTGATTAAACCATATACGCCGGTTACGCCGTCAGGGTTAGTACTTACATTTAGTAGTGTGTGTTATGCATCTTGGAATAAAAATACCGACACAGATATTGATTTTTACGAACTGCGAACTGATACCAATACAGGAGTAACGTCGGGGATGTTATTTCAAGGCAATGCGACATCAAGTAATATATCATTGACCAGCAGAACAGGTACTTTATATTTGTATGCTCATAATCCATCCGGTAAGTATTCGACGCCGCTGACATATGCATACAACAAACCTGCTCCAATTGTACCGACTGGCGTAACCATTACTGATATATTCCAAGGTATAGTAATAAGCTGTGATGATTTGCCAACTACCTGTATTGGGATAAATGTTTATATCGAAGATGGTACTGCGACAAAGGTATATTATTCAACAAACAATGCTTATACATTTTCTTCAACTGGCGGCATTTACGACATACAGGTTGCTTATGTTGATTATTTTGGTGCCGGAAATAAATCGGCAGTTGTAATTAAAACGATTAAAGTAACAATAGATCCCGCGCTAATTGAAGCCGGTAGCCTTAGTATGGAGAAGATGGACACACAGATACAAGGCGCATTAGAAAGCATTGTTGGTGGCGATTTTGTAAGTGGAACAACTTTCAATACTACTGTTAATGAGTTACGGCAGGCTGATACAGACAATGGATCAGCTATTACCCAGACGGCAAATAGCGTTACTTCTATTGTTACGGAATTAGGTAAATCTGTTGACGAATGTTCCTATACTGCAATAGCGCAAGCAAACGATGCGATCCAACTTCGAGCTAAGAGCGCGGAATTAATTTCGTTGATTAACGTTTGTCCGGAGACGATAAACATAAATTCTAGTTTGCTGCATATTGCCGCTGATACTCTGATTGAAGGAAACGTCATAGCTACCGGGATGATACAGGCCGGAGCGGTGACAGCAGCTAAAATAAGTGTTGATTCACTAAGCGCGATTACGGCAACCATTGGGACACTTAGGACGGCTACTACAGGAGC
>JAGGAB010000035.1 GCA_017889705.1 Bacillota bacterium
CAGAGCTGAAGCTGTGGAGATGGGGACTGTGGAAGTAGTGCAGATAGGAAGAACAGTGGTAGTGCAGACAGCCAGAGCAGAATTTGTGGTGACAGGGATATCAGAAGTAGTGCAGATCGGAAGGACGGTGGTGGTGCAGACAGCCAGAGCTGAAGCTGTGGAGATAGGGACTGTAGAAGTAGTGCAGATAGGAAGAACAGTGGTAGTGCAGACAGCCAGAGCTGAATTTGTGGTGACCGGGATATCAGAGGTAGTGCAAATTGGAAGGACGGTAGTAGTGCAGACAGCCAGAGCAGAAGCTGCGGTAATCTCTAAATTGCCGGAAGAATCAGTTTGTAGAGGATTATTTGTGTTACTACCGTAAATTTGCACTTTTAATTGTTGGGCTTGGTCTTGAAAGATTTTAAAGTTGGCCACTTATTATTTCCCCCTTAGTTGAGTTTGGGTTTCAGCAAAGTCGGTTCCATGAGAGAAGTTGACATAATGTTACAATATCTATCTCATGATATAGTCTATGATGCTTAACATCTAAAGGTTAGTAATATAGACATAAAAAACATGATGCTTTTTAAATAACCTAGTATATGCCCTCACGCACAATATTGTCAGGTCGAACATATAGTAAAGGGGACATATATTCGGGGGTGGAAAAATGCCTGCAATTAGCCTATGCATGATTGTTCGCGATGAAGAAAAATCGATTGCTAAATGCTTAACCAGTGTTAAGGAAATAGCGAATGAGATCATTGTTGTGGATACAGGTTCTAACGATGACACAAAAAAAATAGCCACCAGTTTTGGCGCTAAGGTAATAGACTTTGATTGGAATGGTAGTTTTGCAGATGCCCGCAATGCATCCATTGAAGCTGCAAAAGGCGATTGGGTGCTGTTTCTTGATGCCGATGAATATCTGGATATTGCCACCCATGAGGCGTTGCGTAAAGCAGTGACGCATGGTGACGTAGAAGGCTACTATATACCTATTGTTAATTTTTTTGGCAATGAACAGCAGCCGGAACAGTGTAAAGAACTACTGTTCCGTTTGTTTCGTAATCGCAGGGAATACAGATTCCGGGGGATTATTCATGAACAAGTGCTAAATTCAATTTTGGAGAAAGATCGTAATGCCAAGATTGATATCGCCCATGATGTTACCATCTATCATTATGGATACTTGGACAGTCAGATTCGGGAAAAAGATAAGATAAACCGCAATCTGAAAATTCTGGAGCAGCAGATTAAGGATTTCCCTGAAGATCGATATGTGCAATATCAATATGGCTTGGATCTTTATCGGGCTGAGCGCTATGGCGAATCTATCGAAATGCTGAAAAAGTCATTGGCAGGTCTTAAACCCGGTGGATCGGCGGGAATGTATTATCCTAAGTTAATCAGATTGCTGATTATGGCTCATTATCAGGCCCACAGATATGAAGAGGCAATAGAATATGTTAAATATGGCGTGTCTCTATATCCGGATTATGCAGACTTATATCATTATGGTGGATTGTGTTCCTACGAGCTTAGGGATTATGGCACAGGTTTTGAGTATTTTAAAAGGGCTACGGCTTTAGGAGAACAGCCTTATATATATGGATCTTATCCCGGCGTAAGAGGGTTTCGAAGTTATTTCTACTTGGGAAAAATTTGCGAAGAATTTGAGCGCGCGGAAGAAGCTTTAGGGCACTACTTGGCAGCATTCCGCGCGAACCCTTCTTTTCATATTGCGTTAGCGCAAATAATTCGGATTTTGGTGAAAGGCGAGGAAAAAAAGGACATCAGGATTGCTCTTGCAAATTTGTGTGATTGTTGTACAGCCGATGCCAATTTCCTGGTAGGAGGCATGTTGTTTAACGAACGATGCTATGAAATTGCGGGGGAGTATTTCGAGGCTGCGGTAGAACGGGGATTGAAGACAGCCGAGTTTGATATCTGGCGGGCTATGTGTTTTGTGCAGCAGGATAAATATACGGAAGCTTTACAATTGCTTGACCAATATATAAATGACCGGGAACAACAGGTAAAAGTAATGGTTACCAAGACTATTCTTTTTTGGTTTCAGGACGATGTTTTTAATGTTAGAGGTATTACCGACAGTCTGATCCAATTGGGTCTGGATGAGGACTTTTTGGCGATAGTTAGGCTGTTAAGATCAGAGGATATAGGTCTTGTAAACATAAGGGCGGACTCATCAGAACTGTTTTTTGATATTTTACTGAGAGCTATGGATCATGGCAACGTTAAAAAGGTGGATGGCATTTTAGCTAAGATGCAGGAGGAATGGATAAAGATGTCTGCCTGCAGGCTTATGCAGATGTATCTTAGGTATAACCAACTTGATGAAGCAGAGCGATATGGACGTATATGTTTAGATACTACTCCAGACGATTTTGATGTACTTGTATGTATGGGTGAAATAAAAACTAAAAAAGCAGAGTTTTGGGAAGCCGCAGAATATTACCGGGCTGCTGCTAGTTTGGCTCCGTATAGACCTAAGGCCTACATTAACTTATTGAAAGTGTATGATGAACTTAGTTTGGAAGCTTTAAAAAATGCAGCAGAGAAACACCCTGACATAGAATTATTCAAAACTATGCTGGCACAGGAGGCGGCTAGGCAATGACCGGGCTAATTAGTGTTGCTATGATTGTTAAGGATGAGGAAGCTATGCTGGAAGCCTGTTTGGATAGTGTGAAGGAAATCGCGGATGAGCTTGTTATTGTGGATACAGGTTCTGTTGATAAGACCATAGAGATAGCAAAAAGCTACACTGATAAGGTCTATTGTTTTTTGTGGCAAGGGGATTTTAGTGCTGCCCGTAATTTTGCTATTAACCAATGCAATTGTGAGTGGGTTCTGTCTATAGATGCTGACGAACGAATAGAGGTCAGGCAAGAGTATTTGCGGGAACTAATTACGAATACAACCAAAGAGGCCTTTATGTTGCCACTTAAAAACTTTAGCGGCCCCGGCGATAGTGATTTCAACATAATTAGTGTATTACGACTGTTCCGCAATTTGCCGCAATACCGTTATATAGGGAAAATACACGAACAGATTAGAATTGCAAACCAGGAAGCGGTTGGTTTTAGCGATTATCCGGTTATCAGTCATAGCTATATCGAACCGCGGCGCCGCCAGGAAAAACGTTGGCGTAATTTGCATATGTTGACAGCCCAGTTACAGGATGAACCCCAAAATGAAGCCTATATTAAGTACTATTTGGGTTGTGAATGGCTGGGATTGGGCCGGTATCAACAGGCTGCCGAATGTTTTCGTTGGGCCTATGAACAACTGGATAAGAATCACATATTTTTTCGGTCAAGTGCTGTGCGCAATCTGGTTGCTTGCTTACGGTTTTTGGGGAAGCTGAAGGAAGCGTTAGCGATTTGTATGAGGGAAACGGCGGTATATCCGGAATATACCGATTTGTTTTTTGATGGCGGCGTCGTGTTGGAACAAATGAATGAATATGAGGCGGCACGGCGGTGGTTTGAGGCTGCCGTTTCCTTAAAAACGCCGCCTACTGTGTACTGGCACTGCAACGGCACCGAAACCTTTTTAGCGCAATATCATTTGGGACATTGCTGCCAGATATTAGGGAGGTCCAAGGAAGCAGAACAATGGTATGAACAGGCACTTGCGGCTAATCCAAAATTTATTTATCCGTTGTATGGACTATATATGGTGTTGATAACTAAGAAGAGCTGTGAGGAAATTATCGACTACTTCCTACACCGAGGATATTTGGCAGGTGAAGAAGGAATGCAGGCACTGGGGGCACTCCTCTTTACTAGCGGACGACCTGACTTAGCGGTAAATGTGTGTAATCAACAAGCAAACGCAAGAATTTATTCCGGCGATCTGATTAAGTATTACCTGTATAGCAGCGATGCTAAACAGGCTTTAGCCATAATTGATGAGCTTCAGACCGGGCAAGAACTATATGATATGGTAGTTAGGAAGCTGGAAATACTTTGCTATACTTTCCTGCATGATTTTGATACAGCTAAGGCTAAGTGTCTGGCTATGTGGCATTACCAGACGATGCGGGCTGATGCGCTGGCTTTGCTGACGCTTGTTAAAAGATTAGCAGGACAGCGACTGAATTTCAGCGAAAAATACCAACCCGTTTTGATTGAGAACTTGCTTGAGATAATTGCTGACTGTGCGCATGCGTGCGGAGAATTTTCGGGTATCTTTACGCAGGCAGCCAAATGTTGTGCGGAAATCTTGAGTGATTCAGAGCTGGGAAGCCGGGCTTTGCTTAATTTCTGGCAGGGTGAGAGAAAGGGTATAGAGATGCTGCTTGATGTAAGGTATAAAAGTGCGCGGGGTTTATATGTATGGAAAAAGGATGGTTGTTGACAGTTTGTCTTATTGCAAAAAATGAGGAACATTGTTTGGGAGCGTGTCTTAACAGCATTAAAGCTTGGGCAGATCAAATTGTAGTTGTTGATACTGGTTCAACCGATAATACGGTGGAGGTTGCCAGCTATTATGGGGCTCAAGTCGAATATTTTTCCTGGGAAGATGACTTTGCTGCAGCGCGAAATTACAGCTTGCAATTCGCAGTAGGTGATTGGATCTTGGTATTGGATGCCGACGAATATATCGAAGGAAACCTAGAGATGCTGTCAGATCTTGTTGCGAAAGACTATGAAGGCTACTATCTTACAATAAAAAGCCCCTTGGGAATCGGTGTTGAGAGCGAGGATCATGTGGTACGATTTTTTCGAAACGGTCGCGGGTATACATTTCGCGGAGCCATTCATGAGCAGATAGCATCTAGTATAGAAGAACATAAGGGCAAGGCGGCGATTGGCTTTTCCCATATTATTGTCAAACACAGGGGCTATGTTCCAGAAGAAATTCTACGTAAACAGAAGGGGAATCGAAACAGCCGAATCATTAAAAAACAGTTGGAAAAACGACAAGAGGATACTTTTATGCTATATAGTCTTGGTATTGAGCTTGTTCAACAGGCACAGTACGAAGAAGCATATAATGCAGCTATGAAAGCGCTGCATTATATGACTGGGGAGGAAGGGTACTTCAGGGAAGTAATACTGCTTGCGCTAATGTCAAGCTTCAAAAAGGGCAACTATGGCGAAGCAGAAGAAGAGTTATTTGTAAAGGCGCTTAGCATGCTGCCCGAGGATGGTGATATAGCGTTTTTAGCAGGATTGCGTCAAGCATTATTGGGAGATTATCATCAGGCAGGGGAGTTGTTTCTCAAAGAAGGCTGCAATACTGTCCTTGTGCCTGCTCACCTCATTCATGCAATCCTTGGCGAGCTTTTCTTTAAGCAGGGTTTATGGTCGGAGGCAAGTGGCTATTTTAAGCGGTCATTGGAAAAAATGCCGTCCTTGTATAGCGTGGTAAGGCTGATTGAAATTATGAATCAGGGGCAGACCGATGTTGATAAGGCACTGGCTGATGCTATGGACGGGCATTTTATTAAATTGGCACAGGAAGCTGTGCAAGAAGAGGATTATTATGCGGCGGCTGTTATTTGTCTTGTTGCCGTTGCTAAAGATATACAAAACTTTGATCAATGCGATACCTTATATCAATTGCTCATAAAGCAAGCAAGCGGTATGCCAGTAAGCGGTAAGGAATATTTGAATATTTTGTACCAACAAATCGAGATATGCAAGGCTGTTTTAGCAACCGATAAAAAGTGTCTGATAGTATATGGTTATCTGGCAAAGGCAGTAACTAAGAGTCTGGATATGTGGTTAGCCTTGTGGCCTGAACATAATGTGAAAAACATTTGGGAGTGTTGTTTGTGATTAAGGTAGTCATTGGCAGTCCGGTGAAGCAGAAACCTGCAATTTTAGAGCAGTTTCTACAGTCACTGGACACTCTGGACAGTCAAGGGCTGGCGATAGAATACGTATTCGTAGATGATAACGAAACAACAAGCAGTCTGTTGTGTGACTTTGCCGGAAAACATGCTAATACTCTGATTATTAGAGGAGATAATCCCTTAACATATTTTTGTAATGAGGAAACCCACTGTTGGCGGGAAAATCTCATTTGGAAAGTAGCTGCCTATAAAGACGAAATCATTGAATATGCGTTGCGAACAGGAGCCGATTATTTATTCCTTGTTGATTCTGATTTGTATTTGCAGCCACAAACACTTAAGCATCTAATTGGATTGAAAAAGGATATCGTGTCTGAAGTTTTTTGGACTAAATGGACCCAGGAACTCACTGCTTTACCGCAGGTTTGGGTAGGCGATCAGTACAGACTGTTTTCTGTGGCACGCGGGGAACAGCTTAGTGAGAATGAACAAGCGGCAAAAACAGAAGAATTTATTACCATGCTCAAAACTTCCGGTGTTTATAAGGTGGGCGGTCTGGGAGCCTGTACGCTGATCAGCCGTTATGCACTTGAGAAAGGTGTAAGTTTTAAAGAAATTTATAACCTTGGTTTTATTGGGGAAGACAGGCATTTTTGTCTACGGGCGGTGGCCTTGGGTTTTGAACTTTATGCAGACACCTGGTATCCGCCGTTTCATATCTATCGGGAATCTGAATTAGCAGATTTAGTTGAGTATAAGGCTAACGTAAAGAATAACGCAAATCGTCCTAAACTAACGGTGGGTATGTTGGTGAGAAATGAAAGCGGGCGGTATTTAGAACGGGTTTTGCAGCAAATTACCCAATATGCGGATGAAATAGTGGTTTTGGATGATGCGAGTACAGACGATACTGTTGCCATCTGCCGCAAACAACTTGCAAATGTACCGCATCGTATTGTTGAAAATAAAACCAGTAAATTTGGTAACGAAATAGAACTGCGTAAAGCGCTATGGGACTTGGCTGTAAGTACTCAGCCGGATTGGATCATGATTTTGGATGCCGATGAAATATTTGAAGCGAAAGCCATCAGTAGCATTAGGGAATTACTAAAAGATGACAGCGTGGATGTGATTTATTTTCGCTTATATGATATGTGGAATGAAAATAGCTTACGGGAAGACGAGTATTGGGCCGCCCATTTGGTATACCGGACATTTTTGGTAAGGCTCCGTTTCGGTTACGACTATAAGTGGCAGGAGAAGCCGCTGCACTGCGGCAGATTCCCGGTAAATATTGCTGGCCTTCCAGGCAAACAAAGTCAATTACGCTTACAGCATTTTGGATGGGCTCGTCCGGAAGACAGGATTGCAAAATACTTCAGGTACAAACAGTTAGACCCTGCGGCTAAATACGGAATTGCCGAACAGTACCTTTCCATTCTTGATCCTAAGCCTAATTTAATACCTTGGCGGGATGACGACTAGGTCTTTACATGCTAAACAAGGAGAATGCTTTGTTTAGCATTTTTATATTTATCCGATGACTAACCCGTTCTAATACTCCCGTCCTTTGTAGCGGGAGTAAAGAACGGCTAAGTCCCTGGATAATTCGACTAAGATTCAGGTGGGGTTAAAACCTCAGCTGAATCAAGTCTCATTTATACAGCAGACTAATATATATCGATTGCGTTGGTGGAAGAAAGACGCAGAAGGATTGAAAGGTAATTTGGTGAATAACAATTTACAAATAGTACTTAATTAAATGATATGATACACGGGTTCAGAGAAAGGGGCTATTGCAATTCAATTGAATACAAGTGGACGGAATGTCCTTTTGTCATGACATAAAAGGACCAAAAAGTCTAGGCCTGAAGCCTACAAAAGCTGAAAAGCCGGGCGGTATTCCTAAAATTCGTAAACTCGCTGCGCTCAAACAGTACGAATTTCTTAACGGAATACCACCCAGCTTTTCTCCTGCGGAACGCTTTTTCCGGCAATGGCCAAGGGTTACGGGAGTTACGAGGGTTGCCGTAGACAGTACGGAGGTACCGCGACAGCCCCTTTTAAGCGGTTCGGAGCAGAATAAGGGGGAAATATGAGAAAAGTTACAATAATTGGTGTGCCAATGTGGCTTGGACAAACGCACTTTGGCACACATTTAGGACCTGATGCCATCAGGTCGGCTGGTTTGATAGAGCAATTGCAGTTAAGCCATAGTGAGGTAGTTGATGCCGGAAATTTACCAATAAATATTGAAATAGATGTAGTTTGTAGCTCGAATAGCTGCATTGTCCGCAACCTCGAGGGCGTTTGCGCCGGTGTAAGTCGTTTGGCGGAAAAGGTTGCACAAACTGTTAAGGACAGGCGATTTCCCCTTATTTTGGGCGGGGATCATAGTAGTTCCATTGGCTCGTTGAACGGTCTTTCCCGGCATTATCGCAATCTGGGCGTCATTTGGTATGATGCCCATGCTGACAGTAATACACCGGAGACTTCACCCAGCGGCAATGCTCAGGGTATGCCACTGGCTGCCAGCCTTGGTCTAGGCCATCCTGACTTGATTGAGATTGGCGGCTACCGCCATAAAGTTAAGGCTGAGAATGTTGTGTTAATTGGTATTCGCGACATCGATCCGGGAGAAAAACAGCTTATTCAGGAAAAGCAGATAAAGACCTTTACCGCAGAAGACGTACATCGATTGGGGATAAGCGCGGTAATGGAAGAGACCATTGCCTATCTGGGCAGGCAATGTGATGGTATCCATTTGAGTTTTGATATGGATGTAATTGATCCAAGCGAAGCTTGCGGTGTAGGAACACCGGTTGCCGGCGGAATCTCTATGGATAGCAACCTGCAAGCAATGAACATTCTGGCGCAGAGCAAGGTAATCACATCAGCTGATTTTGTTGAACTTAATCCTTTGCTGGATAAAGATAACCAAACAGCCAAGGCGGCAGTTGCGTTAATACAAGCTTTGCTTACAGATTAGCCGCAGGCAATATACCAAGGTCTTTGGCAATTTGCTTGCTAATTTCCCTGGCCTTGCCGCCTATCGCCCCATCTTCTGCTTCGATGTTAGTGGCAAAAATGTACCGATGCCCCTGGTTGTCGATGCAGCCGACAAACCAGCCTAAAATCCATTTTCCATCCTGAAAGCCGGAACCTGTTTTGCCCATGAGCTTAACACCGTTAGTGTCAGATAGGGTGATATTCTTTGTTACTGCTGCCTGGGTTTCAGGCGAGAAAGGCAGTTCGTTGGAATAGAGTTTGTTGAGGAGGTTAACCTGTTCCATAGCTGAAATTTGCAATGAAGAGCGCAGCCAGAAGGTTGTCAGTCCGCCAGATATGTCATGGTTGCCATAATTGATTTTATTGAGGTAGCCCTGCATGCGTTCTTGCCCAATACGGGAGGCAAGCTCCTGGAAGTACCAGACCACTGACTCTTTGGTGGCAGATGCCAGCGTATGGTCATGGTTCCAATAGGGAAAAGGATAATTGGTGCCATTCCATTTGAGGAGGGTATATACATCTTCATGGTCAAGTACGCCGGTTTCCAGGCCGATGAGGGAGTTGTAAATCTTAAAGGTTGAGCAGGGTGACAATTGTTTCTGACTTTGCGGCTCATTATAAATGATATAAGTATCATTGGTCTGGTCATACATAACAAAAGTACCGGTAAATCCTTCGAAGTATTTTGCTAAGTCGTCACGTATAGTGACTTCAGCTGCATTGGCAGAGGTAAGGACAAAACTGAGAACCATAACACACAAGGTAAGTATGAGTAATCTTTTCTTCATGCGAGCATTCCTCCTAAGTTTTCTTATGATGTAAGTATATTCCAATTTGGTAGGAAATAAAATGACGGTTTCCTGATAAAACCATGATAAAGAAGCCACGACTTGCACCGAGCTAACGCTCGGCGCAAGTCGTGGCTTCTTTAATTTCTAAAATACATCCCTGACCGCGCCGCGTTTTTAACAGGCTGCGGTAGATGCCGAATTTGCGGCGCAGGCGGTATACAATAGCATTGATTTCGTCCAAGCCTACATCAGGTTCATTATTGTTAAGCACCGGGCGTTCTGGCCAGACAGTTGCAGAGATGGCTGTATAGCTAACGAGTTTGCTGCGGTTATGATACAGTAATTCCAGCAAACACCATTCCTTAACCGATAACGGGATTTCCTGTTTGTTTATAGATAGGATCTTGTTGGTTGTGTCGATAATAACCGGTACGTCAGCCGGGGAAGGCTGGGTATTTTTTAATGACCGCGTGTTTTCAAAATCCAGTGTTTTTTCTAGTTCCGGTGCAATTGCGAAACGAAGCAGCACGATGCTCGTTGCCAGCGTGATTTTATCTCCGTGATGTAAGGGGTAAGGAAGACCGGGTTCTAATGGCTGGTCATTGAGCCATGTTCCGTGTTTGCTGCCTAAATCCGATATTGACCAAGTTCCATCAAGCTGAGTAATTGAGCAGTGCTTGCGGGATATAAGTAAGCTGTCAAATGAAATATCGGGTTTGAACAAGTTGGTAGCCCGGCCTAAGCTTACTTCGCTTTGCAACAATGGAAAGCACATCCCTTTTTCATACGGGATATCACTTTCCACTATTAATCGGGCAAAAGAGGAGTTGTTTTGTATTAGTATAAGATCACCTTCTTATCCTATAATAGTACTTTTAATGTATACCAACTGATTTGTGAATGCAACTGATTTCAGAATATCCACCCAGAAGTCAGCTTGATTTTTTATACAGTAAGGGCTGAGCTTAAATCCAGCACTCGAACGGTTTGTACCCGCTGGATTAGATAAGTTGGTTGTGGCGAACAGTAACATTTAAGCAACTGTCTTAATATTATGTAATGTCAGATGAATTATAAGTAAAGGAGGTGACTTTGTGCACTATTGCATAAAATGCAAGCAGGAAGACCATTGCAAGCAAGATAACCATTGCAAGCCGGTAGGGTGTGAGTGCTGCAAATGCCCTGTTTGTGGTAGATGCCTAAAATGTCATGAATGTGGTAGATGCTTAAAATGCCCCGGATGTGGAAGATGTATCTATTGCTGTAACCGTGAATTTGACAAATAATGATTAGTGCTGGGCATTTTTATAATGTACCAGCTTTTTTTACCCTAACAGAAAGTATAACTTTCTTAAAAGCAGGATAAGAGCAACATCGGCTTCCGCCGTCGCTAAAAGCTTGGCGCAAGCCGTGTTTTCTTTATTATCACGCGATATTACAAAACATAAGAATTTTAATTAATAGCTTGCGTTAGAGTAGCATAAACCATCCTAAAACCATAAAATATAACGTCTAAGGAGATTGCAGTCTATTATTAGAAAAAATAAGGAGGAAACATAAATGAGTGGTGATTTTGTAGAGGTGTCTGGCATTACCCCAAGCTCACATTTCCCCAAATGCCCGCCCAATCATCCTTGCACTCAATTTTGTGAAATCGACAAATTATTTATACCTTGTCCCAATCCTGGTATTGACGCAATACGGGAGGTATGTGTAAACGTAATTGTGTGTGCAACAAAAGAAATATGTACACCGTTAGGGAGAAAATTGGTTATTGACGGCAAAAAACAAATAAAGGTGAATTTTACAGCTGATGATCCTTGCAAGTCAGTACATTCTGCCGTGTTTGATATTCCCTTTTGTGCGTTTATCCTGTTAGGCGAGATTAAACATGAAGTAATACAGGTTTGCACAGCAATAGAAGATATTACCGTAAAATTACTGGATTGCAGATGTTTAACAGTCACCAGTATTATTTTTATTTGCCCGGTATTTAAAAAAGAGGCAAGCAGCTTTCCGCATAATCAATGTGAATGTCATGAGCCGTGCAAACCCCAAAACGAGTGTTTCGATACCTGTAATCACCATATTCCTTATGAGAATTGCTGTATTGGACAAGGCCAGTCCACACAAAAAAAATACCAGTCCGGCACAAAGTGTACTAGTTGTGGTTCTCAGCATATAATGCGTTCCGATCATCGTTATTATTATGGAAAATAAAACGGTTTTTACAAATTTAAAAAGGAGGTGATCTATATGGGGCGCGCCCGTACTCAATTATCGGTAAATGGCAAGCTCTGCATTCCCTTAAATAAGCCCAAGGTTGCGACTATACTTCGGGTAACAACAACGCCGGTTATTGACAAAACCGTGGTAGGTCACAGGGTGGTTATTTTTATCGGGCATATACGTGTTTGTATGGAGTATGCTGCCTATGTTCCGGCGGAGACGCAGCCTATTCACTTTGTGTCGTTTGCATTACCTTTTAAGGCAATTGTGAATTATCGCAGAGCCCGCCCGGGGCTAAGGGCCTATGTTAAAACAAAAGTGCTATTTCAGGAATTTCACTTACTCGATCCAAACACTATCAAAAAAATGATAGTGTTACAGCTCAAAATACGCAAAATGGGCCGCATAAAAAAATGGCCGCCGGTATGCTGTTTGCCATCAGGGGAGGGATGTCAACCTGTCCATCCGGTTTCTCAGCCATATCTGCAATCAAGCTGCTGTGGAACACAGATACTTGGTCAATCTGGGGAAAAAACCTATAATCCTGTTGACTGTAAGCAAGAAGTGATATTTCCAGTCTGTGAAGAAGAGCCGGATAACCTTAGCTTCACAAATAAGTCGTATCATAATGACGTCAGCAGAGACTTAGACCTATACGGTAAAGTTTATCTGCCTACCTCTATCCAACCACTCGCTGTTGCGGGTGCAGCCAGAGGCATGTGAAATTTTTAATTACAGACAAATTAAGAATTAACGGGTAAGATCAATCCTGGCTGCTTTTGCATAATAACCGTTCTAAGACTCCCACCTCCATAAGTGGGAGTCTTAGAACGGTTCAGTTATCGGATAAAGTTAAGCGGGCTAGCGTAAGGTTTGTCCGATATCCATGCTGGCATCCATAAGAGTTTTCCTCAAACTCTATTGTTTGGCCGAAGTAGTATATCGGCCAAACAATTTGAGCTGTACTCTTGGGAAACCATCTTTGATAAAGCCGGAAAATTACAGTCAGATCAGCATGTAATACATCAGCTTCTTTTAAATGGGAATGGCTTGCAAAAACAAAGTCACATTTTTAAATATTTCCCGGCAGTTAAAAGGCATTGCGAAAACGTCTTCAACACAGGTTTCAACGCAAAATTGCTGATCCAAAGGTGTGTCGCAGGCCAATACAATAAATGCTGAGAAGGGGACAGTGAAATGTGCAAAATGAACAGGTTGATTACAAAGGGCCGCCGTATAAACCACCTTTTGTTTTAAAATGCCTTCCACAATCAGTTTTTTGCCTGTTAATCGTAAGCCTTCGCGATTAACAATTGGCTGGTGGCACTCTCCGGCCGGTGTTTTCACAATCTTTATGGACTTGATTTGTACATCAATAAAAACTTTGTCGATCTTTTCAACATCTGGTTTGCTATAAGGTAATTGCAAAACCTCCGGTATGGATATTTGCGTCCATTGACCAAGATCACACTTATTCAGGCCTAACGAAACTTGATTCGCATCACATAAGCCTATTACTTCAACGGCATTTTGTTCCAGGCAGGGGCATGTTTTCATAACTGAATATCCCTCCTCATAAATCCTATATGCAAATTTCCGGCGATATAACAGGTAATGCCCTGATTACTAAGGTTACATTTTTAAATATTTGTCTTGGCGTAATTTCTGCCACATAAATATCTTCAATACAGGCATCAATTTTAAATTTTCTTGTCGGCGGATCATCCGGTGCCAGAATAATAAATGCCGAGAAGGGAACGTCAAAATGCGCGGCATGAACGCTTTGTTCTTCTACTGCAGCCGCATACACAATTTTTTGTTGCAGAACTCCTTCCACAACGAGTTTTCTGCCGGTCAAATTGGTGCATTCCTCATTGGTAAAAACCATGCAGTCATCACCTGGTGTGCGAATAACCTGCTGCGAAATAATCTCTATTGAAGCAGAAATACTGATTATCTGCTCAATATCAGGTTTTTGACAAGGAATACACAGTACTTCCGGAATAAATAACTGTGTCCATCTTCTGATACAGCCGAAATCCAAAAATTTTTCCAATTGTTCTTTAGGACATACGCCGTTAATGATTACCATTTGATCCGGTTGTTCACAGTCGCTAGGTGAAGGTCTTTCAAAATTACCGGCAATGCTGCATTCAACATTGCCAATGGTTACCTTACACTCGTTATGGCAATCGATATTGCAATTACGCATTTTCGTTCCTCCTTTGTTTTAGGCGCTGAGGGCTTTAATATTCATCCATTGTTGTCGGAACAGCCTGTAAAAATAGCAGGACGTTTTTAAATACTCGTCGTTTCCCAACTTCCTGAACAAACACATCTTCAACACAAGGATTAACTTGATAGTTGATATATAAGGAATCAATCTTTTTGTCGCTGCAGGTACATTCATTTACAATCCTTACATACTTCGGGATGACAATAAAAGCTGAAAATGGTACTACGAAATGAGCAGAGTGAACCGGCTGATTAGGGAAGTCGGCGGTATATGTGATTGACTGGCAAAGTACGCCTTCGATTATGAGTTTTCTGCCTGTTAATATTTTATTCTCAAAATTTGGTGCCTTTTCTGTACTGGGGGTTACTATAACTTTTGTTCGGACGATTTTTGCACCAACGTTTGCTGAAATGATTTGTTCGATATCAGGCTTTTCTCTGGGGAGAATCAAATTTTCAGGAATTGAAATTTCTGTCCAACTATCGTTATCATGTAATTCAATTGTGCTGACATCGCAAATTCCGGCAATATTGATTAAACTGCTATCCACTTCCATTCCTCCTTGTTATTTTGGGTTTGGATTAGGCTGTATAAAAGAACTGATCTTCTAAGTTATTATATGTTGCGAATTCAGCAGTGGTTCCAGAAAATAGTGACATAATACTAAAATGGCTGAGGGAAAGTAAAGTATTTCGGCTTATTGTACATGATAGGATAAAAACATAACTATTTGAACATTTCAACTGCAGTGCAGGCGACGTTCAAACACGCCTGCATAAAGTCGACGTTTATCTGAGGTAGCTTGCGATGGCCTAAGTAGCAGAATCTATTTTGTATCATAAACTAGTAGTAAATAATGAAAGTATGCTAGTGAGGAGGGTTCAGCGATGAGTCGGAGACATCATCGAAAAAGTACGCAGCTAGCCCTGAATGATACCTTGTTACTTCCCTGCGATAAACCTGATATCGAATGCATATTGCGCGCGACGGTAACCCCGTCCTTTGAAAAAGTAATGGCGGCAGACCGGAGACTGATTTTTTCCGGGGACATACTTATCCATGTCGAATATGTGGCCTGCGTTCCGGACGGCTCGCAGCCGATACATTTTGTTTCCTTAAAAAAACCTTTTGATGGCATGATTAGTCATCGGTATGCCTGTAAAGGCATGCATGCTCAACTAAAAGGGGTGGTGGAAATTTTTGAATTCCAGGTTATAAATCCGCGAAGCATTAGACTCTCACTGAATCTGCTGGTGTATTCCGTTAGATTTGCACATGAATCCAGACCTTTGCCCCCTCACATCGGCGTGCCCTGTAATAATTTGTATGGCAACGATCAGCTGCGAGGGTTGCTGACAGCAGACGCTGCTTTGCAGGAATGAACCCACAATACATAGATAAGGTAGTGTCTAGAGTACGGAGCTTGCCGGCGCAAAAGCATAAAAGGCCATCACCTGAAAAGGTTGATGATAGCCTTTTATGCTTTTGACTGTTTGGATAAAACCAGCCGCTCAGTCCATAATTAAATTCTTTAAGAATGCCCGGTTATGGTGAATCATGGGATCATCCGGAATAAAAGTTCCGGCTATTTCATTATGTTTACTGGCAAGTTTATACTGGCCGGCACGGGAGTAACATACACAAAGCTGAAGGTGCGGCAGCCAGGTCTGGCACACATTGTTCACCAAGCCCCAGGCGTCATTGGGACACTCGGCTGCTGACGCCAACTTATACCAAAATATTGCCTGGTTCAATTGATTGTTATTAAGATGATAAAAACCAAGACGACAGCAAAAATCTGCTCTGGGGATGTCAAACTTAAAGGACATGTATATATATTTGAGCATATTTTCAACATCATTCAGACTGCTAAAACAGTCGGCTAATTTGCCGCAGGCGCCGATTGTGTCTTCGACCCAGCCGCCTTTTGCAGCTAGATATTGCTGATAATATTCAATAGCACGGTTATACAGCTTGTGGTCAAATAATTCATTAGCGAAATAGTATAAATCCCGCGGAGAAAACTGTTCTCCCTTTTGTTGGCGTTCTTCATAGATTTTCAGATTTCTCTCAGAATCGTGACTGAGCGGCAAGTGCGTGACTGCAATTGGAGAATCGAGGGCTTTGCCGTATACTTCCAGATATTCATGCACTGGACCAATCCAGAGAAAATTTTTTTTGCGCTTAACAAGACGATTTCGGCGTCGTTGAAAAATGACTTTGCCATACTGATCAAAGCCCAAATTATAAAGCATGCTGACAACATCTATATCATGGTCAAGCGTTGACTTCAACTTGATGAGAAAATTTTGATCCTGTGGCAAGAAAACGTCATCAGCATCTAACCACAGAATGAATTCCTGCGTCGCCTGGGTAAAAGCAAAATTACGGGCGGCTGCAAAATCATTAATCCATGTAAAATCAAACACTTTGTCAGTGAATTTTCTAACGATATTTTTGGTATTGTCAGTTGAGCCTGTATCCACAATTATGATTTCATCAACAATTCCTTCTGTTGAACGCAAACAGCGTTCAATGGTTTGCTCTTCATTTTTAACAATCATGCACAGACTTATTGTAATCGGTGTTTGTGGCTTACCTTTCTCTGACATATCCATCCTCCTGCAGGCTGGTAATTAGGTTCATATTGTGATATTCAGTGCTTTAAAAGCTTCTTCTGTATCACAAAAGGTAAGTTTGCCATAATAACGGCGATTGTCAATATATTGGGGTATACCTGCCTTTCTAAGCGTATCGCTGAATATTACATAGTCATAACGATTACTGCCGTCAATGTAATTAACACAATCCAAAACCTCATTGCGCACTAAGTAGGTGCAGTGGATTACTTCCACTTCGATTAATCCTCTGATATGCTGGTAAAGAATTTCAAAATACTGCGGTGCATGCCGGTAATACCCATTTTCGTCAGTAACAAAATGATAATTGGCATAAAAAGCCAGTGGATTATCAGCAAGCCTCAGTAACGGCCCAATGACCGGCAAGCCGGTATTAAGCAAGGTTTCTACTGTTTCCGGGACAATAAAATTATCGCAATCTGCCACAAAGTAATGGGAATTCTTCTTTTTGGCCCAGGCTACTGATTCTTGACGTATCTGTGTCAACACATTGAGGCGGACGGTATTCCATTCATGGGGCTGATAGTTCTGTACCGGTGCTGCAACATCTGTGGCGTCAAAATAAATTTCTGAATACCTGTCCCGGACTTTTTCGACCCACTGCGCAAGTATGGCAGCAGTATTATCGTTGTTGTTGTTTGTTCGGATATAGAGCTTAATCAGCGAAGACGGGTAGGTTTGGTTTTCGACGAGGCTTAGATAAAGCGGCAGAACATGAGCTTTATCTTTGGCAAGAATGGCAATGGTAATATATTCTGGTTTCATTATATGAAAGTACACTCCTTACTCTACTTTTCCGCCCTAACTCGGGCAAGATCGGCCTCAAGCATCATCTCAATCAGATCATGCAGACTGGTTTTGGCTTCCCAGCCGAGCACCTTTTTGGCTTTGGCAGGATTGCCAAGCAAGATATCTACTTCCGCCGGGCGGTAATAGGCCGGATCGATGACCACATAATCTTCATAATTAAGCCCGACATAGTCAAAGGCGATTTTACACATGTCACGAACCGTTGTGCAGCGTCCTGTAGCAACCACATAGTCGTCGGCCTGTTCCTGTTGGAGCATTAACCACATAGCTTCAACGTAGTCCCCGGCATAACCCCAGTCTCGTTTGGCATCAATGTTCCCCAGCCGCAAGTCTTTTTGTTGGCCTAACTTTATCCTGGCAACGGCATCGGTAACTTTTCTTGTTACGAATTCAATACCGCGGAGAGGGGATTCATGATTAAACAGAATGCCGCTGCAGGTAAACATATTAAAGCTTTCCCGGTAATTTACCGTCATCCAGTGTCCGAACAACTTTGCAACACCATAAGGACTACGGGGATAAAAAGGTGTTGCTTCAGACTGTATGGGATCGCGAACTAACCCAAACATTTCACTGCTGGAGGCCTGGTAGAACCTGATGGCGCAATCTGCCAGGCGGGTTGCTTCCAGTACGTGCAAAACACCAATGCCGGTGGATTGCGCAGTAAGAACCGGTTGCTGCCAGGAAGAAGCAACAAAACTTTGGGCGCCAAGATTGTATATTTCAGAGGGTTTTGCTTTATTCATGGCTCGCACGATTGATGGCAAATCTGTTAAATCTCCGTTGATCAGGTCAACCTCATTGGCAATGCCCAAGTATTGCAGCCGCCAAGTTGTCGGCGTTGCTCTGCGGGCAATTAACCCGGAGACGTGATACCCCTTATTTAGCAGCAATTTGGCCAAATAAGCGCCGTCCTGACCGGTAATACCGGTAATTAAAGCTGATTTCACATAAATACCCCCAAGCGATACTCTGCATAAGCAAGTTTCAATTACTCACATGCCGTATGTGGTATTGTATGCGCGTAATTGGCCAGTGGTGACAGTGGACAGCGATAATAGCGGGTGGTTTACATAGACGTCACCTGTTCCAATCGCTATATGGCAGCTTCAATAAAATAAGAGGTTCTCACCCTAAGATGAGAACCTCGTTAAACTTTTTAAAGTAACGGTAATTTTAGCGGCTAATTATCGATCAGTTTGAACAAGCGTAAAGCAGCAGAGACTACGGTAGTTGAATCTGCAGAAATATACAAGGTGTCAGTACCTGTGCCGATATTTCTAAGTGTTATGATTGAGCCGTCATTGGCCTCTATGATTCCAAAGCCTTGCACCGGATTTTGAACATTGGCTCCATTTGGATCAATACCGGAAGTTGTTTGGATAATTTCGCTGCCATCAACAGTAATGGCATAAGCTGCGCCAAAATTGCCGCCTGCCGAAAGTACCGAGACTGAAAAATCAACAGCGTAAAAGCCGCCGTCAACAATCGTTATCTGCGCAGCATCGCCTGAAGTTGGCCAGGTTATGCCGCTCGTGGAGAAGCCAGAATCGAATTCAAGGTCTTCATCACTAGCAACAGTTCCATCGGTTAGTCTCCAGAAATTACCGTATTCAATAAAGCTTGCGCCGGTTAGGCCGGTAGCCCCAGTAAGGCCGGTAGCACCAGTTAAGCCAGTAGCACCAGTTAAGCCGGTAGCCCCAGTGAGGCCAGTAGCCCCAGTGAGGCCAGTAGCACCAGTGAGGCCGGTAGCCCCAGTAAGACCAGTAGCGCCAGTAAGACCAATAGCCCCAGTAAGACCAGTAGCGCCAGTGAGACCGGTAGCTCCAGTTAAGCCGGTAGCCCCAGTAAGGCCAGTAGCACCAGTCAAGCCAGTAGCCCCAGTAAGACCAGTAGCGCCAGTTAAGCCAGTAGCCCCAGTAAGGCCAGTAGCACCAAGGCCAGTAGCACCAGTAAGGCCGGTGGCACCAGTTAAGCCAGTAGCGCCAGTAAGGCCGGTAGCACCAGTAAGGCCGGTAGCACCAGTTAATCCGGTAGCACCAGTAAGGCCGGTAGCAGCCCCAGTTAAGCCGGTAGCGCCAGTAAGGCCGGTAGCCCCAGTAAGGCCAGTAGCCCCAGTTAAGCCGGTAGCAGCCCCGGTTAAGCCAGTAGCCCCAGTGAGGCCGGTAGCCCCAGTAAGGCCGGTAGCCCCAGTTAAGCCAGTAGCCCCAGTAAGGCCAGTAGCCCCGGTTAGGCCGGTAGCCCCAGTAAGGCCGGTAGCACCAGTAAGGCCAGTAGCGCCAGTAAGGCCGGTAGCACCAGTTAAGCCAGTAGCCCCAGTAAGGCCAGTAGCGCCAGTAAGGCCAGTAGCACCAGTTAAGCCGGTAGCACCAGTGAGACCAGTAGCGCCAGTTAAGCCGGCAGCGCCAGTAAGGCCGGTAGCCCCAGTTAAGCCGGTAGCCCCCGTAAGACCGGTAGCACCAGTAGCCCCAGTCAGACCCGTAGCGCCAGTACCCCCGGTAGCACCGGTAGGACCTAATACATCAGGCACTTGAACGATTACCAAGGAAGCTTTAACAGGTACCAGTGGTGAGTACGTTACTACACTTGGTGTTTGGTTTACTAAGCTTAATGTTACCGAGGCTGGAACTTCAATCAGTGCAAAACCGACAACTTCACCTGTTTTCAAGGGGGAATCTCCGGGAATTTCCTGATCAAGAGATGTTACTATGGAAAAAGTAATACCATTGGGAATGGGGCCTCCAACTCCTGCTGTTTGTGTGGTAACAAACCAGTTGATAAGATATCTTCCAGGTTGGGATATAGTTATTTCGTCTGTTGCCGGATTATAGACTACAGCTCCGGAAGAAAATACTGTATTATCAAATTCTACATTCGCACCCGGATTGATTGTGCCGGTTGCTCGCCTTTCTATTTGAAGACCTACGGTACTCAAATATAATCCCCTCCCTACATGTGCACTGAAAAGTATTCAAACTTCCTGTGCAATATTTTTAGATTGATACATTAATAATGGTTAGATCTGCTTTTACTGGAGTTGCACCAAAGAATATTGTGCTGTCAGTGTCATTAATAAGAGCCAAAGTAACGGGGGCTGCTGCAACAGAGATTAGGGCATTGCCGCTTACTTCACCTGTCACGATAGGACTGGAACCTTTGATGTTATCGCCGGCACTACTTACAATCGCAAAGGTTGGAACTAAGTCTGTTCCGTCTACCAGACCGTCTGTTGATACCCACCAATTAATATAGAATACGCCTGTTTGCGTAATCGTTATTGTACCTAGTAGATAGGAAATAGTGTCTGATTGGTCGCTGACAATAGTATCAAAAATGATTGGCGCCCCTTCTGCGACAGATTGGGCATCTGGATTTTGCAATTGAATCTGAAGTCCGCGTAATTGAGTTGGCAGACCGGCGCCGGTAGCTCCGGTAACACCGGTTGCGCCGGTAGCCCCAGTAGCTCCAGTAGCTCCAGTAGCTCCAGTAGCTCCAGTAGCTCCAGTTGCGCCAGTGGCCCCGGTATGACCCTTCGGTACACAAGAACCACATACTTTAGTAACATGGTCTTGTGGTGAGTCATAGTGATGGTGGTGGCAATGACGGGAAGAAGGTTCTTTTTTGTATTCTTTTACCTCTAAAGGTCCGAATACCTTAATAGTATCTGATTGATCCATAATATTCTCCTTTCTGCCAAATAGAGTACACTACATGATATATTATGATGAGTTATGTTTATTAGTGACTTGGTAATAAAGGGATTTTTATTTTTTTTCCCTAACAGAAAGTATAACTTTCTTAAGAACAGGATAAGGGCAACATCGACCTGCACTTTCGCGCAAGCTCGCGCAAGCCGTGTTTTCTTTATAAGGGCGGTCTGCATAGTCAAAAACAGGAAGGGCTGACAATGTTGTCAGTCCTTCCTGCATAAGAAGCAGCTATAAAAGGAAGTTGCAATGCAAAGGTTTCAAGCATATAAGTAGAAAGATAACGAAAAGTTTCATGGCTTAACACCAACAAACTCAGAAGGAGACGTTAATGTGGGGGATGAACTGAGTGTTACCGGTGATAGCATTCTAACTGCAAGTAATGACAGACCGGTAGCTGAAGCGCAAACTGCGTTGCCGCAGGCAATAACAAGTATTATTATCATCATGTGCAACAAGCTTGTTTATAATAAGCTCTGTATCGAAAGCATCAGACAATATACAAAAGCCGGGTCGTATGAATTAATCGTTGTGGATAACAACTCCACAGACGGCACATGCGAATGGCTTCAGAGCCAGCACGACTTAAAGCTGATTAAGAATAATGCTAATCTTGGTTTCCCAGCAGCCTGCAACCAAGGGATTAAGGTGGCTGTTGGCAACGGTATTCTTTTGTTGAACAATGATGCCATTGTAACGCCCAACTGGTTGGTTAATCTAAATAAATGCCTGTTCAGTTCAATTGATATTGGGGCGGTTGGGGCTGTAACCAATGCTTGTTCAAACTTTCAAAGCATTCCCTGTGAGTATGCCAGCAGAAAGGAAATGCTAACCTTTGCTAAGGAAATGAACCTGTCTAATCCCGAGCGTTGGGAGAACAGAACCCGGCTTGTGGGGTATTGTATGTTAATTAAGGCAGAAGTGGTAAATAAAATCGGCTTTTTGGAGGAAGCCTTTTCACCTGGGAATTTTGAAGATGACGATTATTGTTTGCGGATTAGAAAGGCCGGTTACCGTTTGGTTTTATGCAGAGATACGTTTATTCATCATTTTGGCAGTGTGTCTTTCGGTGAACAGGCAACTCTATTCAATAATCTTCTGGAAGTGAATAAACAAAAATTTATCGCCAAATGGGGAGTAGCTCCGCATATTGCCGCGCCTTATGAATTAACTCGCGACCTAAGTGTCAGGAAGTGGTTTATTTATCAGCATGAATTGAGTTTTTATGAACACTGGCTGGAAAATACGCGAAGAAAGTTTTTTTCAATTGTGGAGCAGGCAGAGTTTGCAGTGCTGGCTGGCAAAATTGAGAGCGCTCTCGTATTGGCAAAACAGGCAGCTGATTATGCTTATCATGCTTATCCGGGCTTTTTTATTTCACACCGGCTAGAGCAGATTCTCCGCGAAGCTGCCAAAAAAATAAGTAAGCAGGCCGGAACACCTATTGCTAATATACCAATGAAAAACAAAGGAAAAAGAAATGTACTGCATGTTTTGAGCCAAGGCTACTCGTCCGGTCAGCATACCAGAATGTGCGAACGCTGGATATCTATGGATGTATCTTCAGTTCATTCGCTGTTAGTTACATTAAATAGTACTACTACGCCGGCCTGGTTAAAAGATGCTGTGGTTCATTCAGGCGGGTGGTATAACGCCCTTGATTTTCCTAATCTTAGTTTGTGCCAAAAAGCCAAAGTGGTACGTGATGCTGCGGCAATATGGGCTGATTTAGTGGTTTTACACATACATCCCCATGATCCCATTGCACCGGTGGCCTTTGGTGTTGCCGGCGGACCGCCGGTTGTGTTTTCTAATCATGCTGATCACGCGTTTAGCATAGGAACGACTGCGGCTGATATAGTAGCCGACTACAGAACCTGCGGTCAGCAGATAACAATCGAACGCAGAAACAGGAAGAGTTCGTTTTTATTACCGCTGCCACTGAAAGGTTTACGAAATCTTTCAGATAAGCAAGCGGCAAAAAAAGAGCTGGCAGTAGGAGAAGACAGAATTGTTTTTTTTACGGTTGCCGCGCCATACCAAATGGTAGCGTGTGGAGAATACAATTTTGTGTATTTGCTTAAAGAACTGGTCAACAGACACCAAAATATTGAGATTTTGGTGGTAGGGCCTTCTGATATTGGCGAATGGACACAGCTTAAAGATGAGAGCGCTGGACGTATCCGGGCTTTTGGTTATCGGCAGGATTTGAATTTGTTCTATAGTGCAGCAGATGTATACCTGGATTCCGTACCGCTAGGATCGCTGGAAGAGGCCCTGGAAGCCGGAGGTTTAGGAATTCCGGTTGTTGGCCTGGCTGCCGATATAGCCACCCATTTTAGCGGTGATATAGTGCCAGATAGTATAAAAACTCACGGCAATAGCATATCGGAGTTTTTTCAGATGGCAGATAAAATGATTCATGAATCGAGTTTCCGGCTTAGCCAGGGGAAGCGGTTGCAGACGGCAATTCAGGCAACCCACTATTTATGCTGGCCTGAACAGTTAGCTACGTTGTATTCGCTTCTGCCCAGCCAACATCAGCCTGCAGAGGTTCCAGACAATAGCGAGCAAAAGTATGATTATCGGGATGTCATTTTAGCTTGCTTTCAACATAAAGCCGGATTAAGTCACACCTGCTTCGGTTAGGTTGGGGAAGGTAACTAAATAATGTGCTGAAGAGGCTAGTCCTGGAGGAACTAATGAATATAAAGAAAATCTGTTTTGTAACCTGCGTCAATGATGACGCCTTATACCGGAAATGCCTTTTTCATATTAATAATCTTGCGCTTCCCGATGGCTTTGAACTTGAAACACGCTGCATCAGGAATGCCCGCTCTATTACCAGTGGCTTCAATGAAGTCATGCGCCAGACAGATGCCAAATATAAAGTTTATTTGCATCAAGATGTTTTCATCATTAATAAACACTTTATTTCAGATGTCATAAGTATTTTTCAAGATGATCAGATTGGAATGATCGGAGTTGCCGGTTGTGCCAGAATTCCTGCAAGCGGAATTTGGTGGGAGTCAGACTGTAATTTTGGCAAAGTCTATGACAGCCATACTGGGACAATGCAGCAACTGGCTTTTCAGGAAGTGGAAGGAGAGTACCAGGAAGTTCAGTGTATTGATGGTTTAATTATGGTTTCGCAGTATGATATAGCATGGCGGGAAGATATTTTTACTGGCTGGCATTTTTACGACGCATCACAGTGTATGGAATTTCTTCGTGTCGGCTATAAAATTGTAATTCCCAGGCAGCACGGGCCGTGGTGCATTCACGATTGCGAAACTGTAAACGTAAATAATGGGTATTGGCAGTTTTGCCAAGTGTTTCTGTCTGAATATGCTCATGACATAGCTGCAGTTTATACAGAGACCAATATTGACGACAGGCCGGTAATTGCTGTGGGGGTGCTTACGTACAATCATGAAAAATATATTAGGCAGTGTCTTGAGGGAATAGTGCTGCAAACTGGAAATTTTAAACTGCGGGTAGTCATATGTGATGATAATTCAAACGATAAAACAACGGAAATAATCGAGCATTTTATGAGGCAACAGGTAGCAGGCCCAATCAGTTTTACGGTAATCAAAAACCCCAATAATATCGGAATCACAAAAAACCTTGGTCAATGTGTGCGGTTATGTGAAGGCGCAGATTATTTTGCTTTCTGTGAAGGCGATGATTATTGGACTGCCAGTGATAAATTACAGACACAAATGAATTATTTAATAAATAATCCGCAGTGTTCACTTTGTTTTAACAGTATAGTATTTTATTATGAAAGCGAAAACCGCTTTGAACCATACCAAGAGCATCAAGAGCGCCCGGAAACCGTTTTTATGACCAAAGAACTGGTAACCTGCAATTTTATTGGCAATTTTTCCTGCTGTTTTTACAATGCAAAATATATTAAGTTGTTAAGAAACGAGCTGTTTGATAACCTGTTCACGGTGGACTGGATGTTTAATATAGTCTATTCCGAGTTTGGAAATATTGGTTATATTAAACGTCCGATGAGTGTTTACCGGAAACATGGTAGTGGCAGCTGGTCATCACAAGAGCTATATGAACAAAACAGGAGACTAATCAGGTATATCGATGAATATAACGCGTTCTTACAATTTAGATATGACGCCCAGTTCACTGGATATCGCAATAAATGCGTATTTAACATAGGGGGCGAAGAATTTAAACTGGCAATAATCGATGATGTTTTTCCCCATCCGCTCAGCGGGTTTCGATACCAGGAATTTCTTAGTTATTTACAGACTTTTGTCTCTGTAAAGATAGTTACGTCAGGAGTCTCGTTACCATGTTTAGGCGGTCAAACGGCTGCTGAATTGCTGGTCAATTTCAAAAAAGAGTATCCAAAATTTGCGGCAAATGTAGAAGAATATGAACCTGCCAGTTTTACTACTATCAAATGTAATATGTTCTATTTTGTGTTTTTGTCGAATGCTTATAATTATGTTAATTTAGCTGAGAGCAGACAAGTACCGTTTGTTTTTACCTTGTATCCGGGTGGCGCTTTTGCCTTTAATAATCCAACTTCTGATGCTATGCTGCGGCGGGTGGTGTGTTCGCCCTATTTTAAAAGTGTCATTGTCACCCAAAAGGTTGTTTGTGATTATCTACTTGAGAAGAAGTTTTGTAAACCTGAGCAAATGGAGTATGTTTTTGGAGTAGTGACGCCGTTAACGCGGTTGGAACAAGAATATAATTCCAAAATGCACTTTGGTTTTGAAAAAGATAGCTTAGACATTTGCTTTGTTGCCCACAAATATACCCTGTATGGTGAAGATAAAGGCTATGATGTTTTTATTGCAACAGCAAAATTACTTTGCAGCCAATACGCTAATGTCAATTTTCATGTAGTAGGAAATTTTAATGAGCAGACCATCGACGTTTCCGTCATAAAGGACAGGATAACCTTTTATGGTGTTCAGGAGCAAGCGTGGTTTGACGGATTTTACCGGGATAAGGACATGATACTTTCCCCAAATATTCCGGGTAAGGTCTTCGAGGGGGCTTTTGACGGGTTTCCGACCGCAAGTTGTATAGATGCCGGAATTAGAAAGGTGGCCATCTTTGCTACTGATCCATTGCACATGAATAATGGATATTTTTCTAACGGGGAAGAAATTGTTATTGTTGAACATGAAGCAGCTAAAATCGCTGAGAAAATTTCATATTATTATGATAATCCCTGTAAGCTCAGAAGTATTTGCGAAAATGGCTGCAGCCGGATAAAAGATATTTATAGTTATGATAAGCAGATCCGACCGCGTATTGAGTTATTAACTAAAGTATTGTCAGGTGACAATGTTGAGAAGCAGCACTGAAAAAAGTCCAGTTATGATGACCGGGAGCTAAGCTCAAGTCAGCATAACCGGACTTTTGTTATTCTTCAGAGATAAGGGCAATACCAGCTTGGGTAGTGCACTGGCGTGGTATCTAGCACATTTTAGTTACAGAAGAATATTATACAAAAGTGGGGCAGTGCTGGAACCTTAGTCTTATAGGGAAGGGGTGTTTGGTAATAATAAAAAGTTTTAAAGACCCTATAATGGTTGCCAAAGCTTTTTTGCCACCTATTGACGAATATAAGCACAAGATCGAGCAAATATGGGAAAGTAACTGGTTAACAAATTGCGGAGTGCTTCATAACGAGTTTGAAGAAAAACTGAGCCGCTATCTTCATGTAGCTAATTCAACACTTTTTAGCAATGGGCACTTAGCCTTAGAAGCAGCCATCAAAGCCCTTGAGCTGACAGGTGAGGTTATTACGACGCCTTTTACTTTTGCATCAACCACACATGCCCTGGTTAATTGTGGCTTAACTCCTGTTTTTTGCGATATTGATTTAGAAACTTGCACGATTGATGCAACTAAGCTTGAAGCGCTGATTACCGAAAAGACCTCAGCTGTGCTTCCGGTCCATGTTTTTGGCTATCCCTGCGATGTTTATGCTATCGAAAGAGTGGCAAAAAAGTATGGTCTGAAAGTAATCTATGATGCCGCCCATGTTTTTGGCGTGGAAGTGGGGGGCAGAGGCATTGGAACTTTCGGGGATGTGACCATGTTTTCACTACATGCGACTAAGGTTTTTCATTCGATTGAGGGCGGGATTTTAACGTATGATAATAATTTATTAACAAGAGAGTTTCATTTATTAAGAAACTTTGGGATAACCGGCCCTGATGTAGTAGAGTCGCCTGGAATAAATGCCAAGATGAATGAATTTCAGGCAGCAATGGGCTTGGTCAACCTGCCATATATTGATGAGGAAATAGCTAAAAGAAGGACAATAGCCCTCGCTTATAGAGCTGGCCTAAGAGCGATTCCCGGCATTATTTATCTTGAAGACAATCCGGGAGTCAAACATAATTATTCATACTTTCCTATTGTTGTACAGGAAGAGGAGTATGGTCTGACAAGAAATGCAGTACACGAAAAACTTCAGTCCTATAACATTTTTACGCGCAAATATTTTTATCCATTAACAATAGATTACCCATGCTATAGGGGAAAGTTTCCAGGTAAGTTAACCAATGCCCGATATATTGCTGAAAGAGTGTTAACCTTACCCATGTATGGACAATTGACACTGGCTGACGTAAACACCATCTGTGAAATTATCAAAGAAATCCGGAACTAATGCTTTAGCATAAAGCTCACAATACTTTTAGCATGACCACGGAAAGAGAAAATTCCCTGCTGGCTGAGTTTGGATGACAAAGGGGGTATTTTTATTAAAAATAATGTAGTTGTGGTTGGTTCGGGTGGTCATGCCAAAGTTATAATCGACATAATTGAGAAACAGGATAGTTTCTCAATTATTGGGTTGATTGACGGATTTAGAAAGCCGGGAACTGAAATTTACGGGTACAAAGTGCTGGGTGGTGAAGCGATATTAGCAACTGCCGATTATAAAGATATTACTCATGGAATTGTCGCAATCGGTGATAATTGGGTGCGAAGCAGAGTGGCAACTACAATCAAGCAGTTGAAGCCGGATTGTAGTTTTATAAAAGCAATTCATCCGTCTGCCAACCTTGCCAGAGACGTTATAATTGGCGAAGGTACTGCAGTAATGGCGGGAGCTATCATAAACAGTGGTACAGTAATTGGGAGTCACTGTATTATCAACACTAATGCTTCTGTAGAGCATGATAATACTCTGGGAAGCTTTGTTGCAATTGCGCCAGGGGCTGTTACCGGTGGCAATGTAACAATAGGAGATTTTTCCACTGTGGGGCTGGGAGCTAAGGTTATTCATAAAATTGCCATTGGTACCCATAGTTTAATTGGCGCCGGCGCGGTTGTTATTGAAGATATAGGAAATCAGGCAGTGTGGTATGGTATTCCGGCAAGGCTGGCAAGAAAAAGAGCTGTGGATGAAAGCTACCTTTAAAGCCAGTCTCGGAATATTGGGGGTAAAAAATGAATCTAGATAAAAGTGTTCCATTAGTCAGCATATTAATTCCGGCTTATAATCAAACAGTATTTTTGGAAAAAGCGCTTGGCAGCGCTTTACAGCAGGATTACCCTAATTGCGAAATCGTTATCTGCGATGACAGTACTACCGGTGATGTAAAGCTGCTGGTTGAACAGTTCCGGCAAAACTACGACAAAATTAGCTATTATAACAATAACGGACCATTAGGCGGCAGAGGTATTTTTAATTATAAAAAATGTTTTGAGGTATGCCAGGGACAATATATCAGTTATTTATCGCATGATGATCTTTATATGTCCAATAAGGTAAGCAGTATGATTCACTATCTTACAGATGATGCCAATATCAAACTAGTCACATCTTATCGCAAACTAATTGATTCTGCAGATAATATCTTTCAGGATATTGATATAAACCGGCCACTTTTTGATGTAACAACAAGAGTTGCCGGCAAGGATATGGGCAGGTTTATTTTAAGAAATATATTCAATGTAATTGGGGAACCGACAACAACACTATTCCGCAAAGCGGATATTGATGGGGAATTGCTTGAATATAAGGGATATCAACTCCGGTGTCTCATTGATGTGGGCATATGGCTGAAGCTGCTTGCAAAAGGTGATTTGCTATATATCCGGGAACCTCTTAGCCAGTTCAGGCTTCATTCAGAACAAAACTCCTGCAACAAAGATTTAGAGGTGCTGGGGAGAATTGACTGGTACAAATTAATTACTTTGTCATATAAAGATAACGTATTTCTGTCTGACGAAGACTATAAAGCTGCTATAGCGGCCTGGGTTGGGAGTGTTTATAAGTTATACCCGCAGCCGGAAAGGTTCAAGGCAATATTAGAAAATGAGAATTTGTATGCTGAGCTTATGGAGTGTTATACAGAAGCTTTTGCAAATATTTTTAAATGACAGAGAAGACAGGAAAATATGGTCGTATATCTATATCAGCCTCTGGGGATGCATGGTTTCCGCGTGTGTAACCAGCAGGCCAATGCTAAGTAGATGGAGGTAGTTTGTTGCAAACAATATTAATTACTGGTGGGGCGGGTTTTATTGGCAGTAATTTTGTGCATTATCTGTTAACAAACAGTAATTGTAGGATTATCAACCTCGACAAATTAAGTTATGCAGGGAATTTATCCAATTTGATAGCTGTGCTGCAGCATCCACGCCATTTTTTTGTTAAGGGAGAAATAGCGGATCGGTCGCTGCTAGCCCAATTATTAGAACAATACCGGCCAGAGTGGATTGTGCATTTTGCAGCCGAATCTCATGTTGACCGCTCTATTAACAATCCAGACGTGTTTATCCAAACAAATATTGTGGGAACTTTTGTATTGCTTGAGTGTGTCCGCGAATATTGGTCCAGGCAAAACTTAGCGACAAAAGAAGCTTTTCGTTTTTTGCAGATATCGACTGATGAGGTATATGGTTCTTTAGGGACAGAAGGTTATTTTACGGAAGAGTCAAGGTATGCGCCTAACTCACCGTATTCTGCTTCAAAGGCCGCCGCAGACCATTTGGCGCGGGCGTATTTTCATACTTATGGTTTACCAATCTTAATTACGAATTGTTCGAATAACTACGGACCATATCAATACCCGGAAAAGCTTATTCCACTAATGATACTCAGGGCACTCCACGGCCAGCCGCTGCCTGTATATGGAGATGGCAGTAATGTTAGGGATTGGCTCTTCGTACTAGATCATTGCAGTGCCCTTCTAAATGTTTTGAAACAAGGACAACCAGGAGAAGTCTACAATATCGGTGGTAATAATGAGAAGACAAATCTGCAGGTAGTTCAGGCGATCTGTGATTTGCTTGATAAAATACGGCCCTGCCAGCATGGCGGCAGTTATCACCAATATATTTCGTTTGTTGGCGACCGTCCAGGTCATGATTACCGCTATGCTATAGATTCCTCCAAGCTGCAAGGAAGGCTGGGCTGGATTCCGCAAGAGTCCTTTGAAACCGGATTGGAAAAAACCATAACATGGTATTTGGCTAATCAGGATTGGTGCGCAAATGCCTGAAACAACTGAGGCACAGAGGGAGGCAGCGAGCATGACTACTGCTTGTTCCAAAAAAATATTTTCTATTAGTATGGTTAAGAATGAAGCGGATATTATTGAGTCCTTTGTCAGATATCATGCAAAAATCTTTGACGGTTTAGTAATTTTAGACAATAAAAGCAATGATAATACACTGGCAATACTGAAACAACTGCAGCAAGAGGGCTTGCCATTGTTTGTTTTAGAAGATGCCAATGGAGATTATTATCAGTCCAAAAAAATGACAAAGTTACTATATGACACAATGGAAAAATATAGTCCTGACATTGTTATGCCGCTGGATGCAGATGAATTTTTAACTTCGGTGGGCTCAATAAATCCCCGGGAAATACTGCAGCAGCTTGACGCAGAAACCATTTACCATGTAAAATGGAGAACTTATATTCAGAAAGCGTCAGACAGCAGCGGCGAGTTGTTTGTTCCCAAAAGGTTAGAGTATGCGCGCGAGGATTCCCACGAAACCTTTTCCAAAATTATTGTAAATACCGCTCATGTAAAAAAAGGTCACCTTGCTTTGGAAGTAGGCTCGCACAATTATAAAAGTCCGAATATAACAGAAAGCTACAGGAAGATTTTGCATGAGGGCATGCGGTTAGCCCATTTTCCTGTTCGCTCTGTTGCACAGTTAAAAACAAAAATTCTTATTGGCTGGATAAATTCATTAGCCAGGCATGACAGGCAGATTGGGCAGGGGTTTCATCGGCAGTATCTATTTGACAAAATCGTTAACAATCAGGAGATTTCTGCGGAAATGCTAGAAACCATTTCCAAGACTTATGATATGGGACATAATCAGGATGCAGATATTAAGACAGTCTTTAAGCCGATAGATCTTTCTTGGTGCCAGGAAATTGAAATTAAGTATGCAGAGCTTGCCCAGGTGGATTATTTAAAAAGTACTCTTAAAAATGCGGCAGCTCTGGCTTCTAACTTTGCAAAAATGCGTGCAAATGTTGTGACAAATCTGGAATTTATACGTATTTTGGCTGAAGCGTTGCAACAACATGGACTACAGACAGAAGCCCAGTTATGTTTAAAAATAATAAGTGATTTCGAGGGCGGATGAATCATGGACAATTGCAAAAACAGGCAGGGGAAGTATTGCCAATGAATTCAGGGGCAGTGTATAGTTCGGACTTTTATAAAAATCAGATGAATGGCTCGCTAGCATCTGCAAACAGTATCGTGCCATTATTGATAGAATATGTAAATCCCAAAAGCGTTGTTGATGTTGGATGCGGAGTCGGTACCTGGCTTTCGGTGTTTGAAAAATGCGGAGTAGAGATTTTGGGGTTAGACGGTGAATATGTTAACAAAAACCTGCTGTGTATCGCCGCAGATTGCTTTGTGCCAACAAATTTAGAACAGGTAATCGCGTGTGATCAGGTATTTGATTTGGCAATTTCCTTGGAGGTAGCCGAGCATTTAAGCGAAAGTAGAGCTCCGTCCTTTATACAAGAACTTACAAGTTTAAGTCCGGTTGTGGTTTTTTCCGCTGCTATTCCTAAACAAGGTGGAGTAAACCACATTAATGAGAAATGGCAAAGCTATTGGGTAAATTTATTCGGACAATATAGATATCTTCCTATTGATTGCATACGGCCAAGGGTATGGAATTGCAGTGATATTAAGTTTTGGTATCGACAGAATATAATTCTGTTTTGTGATAAAACAAAGCTTATTGATTATCCCAAACTGCTTCAGGTTTTTCGCTATACACAAGAATATCAGTGTTATGATCTGGTTCATCCGGAATTGTTTTCCTCACTGGGAGCAAGGTAATCACATTTGGACAAAATGCACCATATACTTTTGCATAACTTCTTAGCTGCCAACTCTGTTCTTAATATACCCATAATAAATGATTAAGAAGGCTGGGAGTGGGTGACATGATAGAAAAAGGAATTATCTTGGCCGGTGGTTCAGGTACTCGGTTGTATCCTATGACTAAGGTAGTAAATAAACAGCTTATGCCTGTTTATGATAAACCAATGATCTACTATCCCTTATCGACCCTTATGCTGGCGGGAATTTTAAATATACAAGTGATTTCAACACCACAGGATTTGCCGCTGTATCAAAAACTTCTTCAGGATGGCTCGCAATGGGGATTAAATATTTGTTATGCGTCTCAGGCACGGCCAGAGGGGATTGCCCAGGCTTTGCTTGTTGGCCAGAATTTTATAAACAACCAGGGGTGTGCATTAGTCCTGGGGGATAATATATTTTACGGTATCGGTCTTGCTAAAAAACTACGGCAAGCGGTCGGCAAAAGTAAGGGGGCAACTGTCTTTGGGTATTGGGTTAGTAACCCGGAGCAATATGGTGTAGTGGAATTTGATAACAGAGGCAATGCTGTCAGCCTTGAAGAAAAGCCCCAACAGCCTAAGTCAAATTATGCGGTTACCGGGTTATATTTTTATGATCATCAAGTTGTTGACATGGCAAAGAATCTCAAACCGAGTGCCAGGGGTGAACTGGAGATTACTGATATTAATCGCATGTATCTTAATCAGGGTCAGCTGCAGGTTGAACGCCTGGGACAAAGCTATGCATGGCTTGATACGGGTACACAGAGATCACTCCTTCAGGCAGCAAATTTTATTGAAACAATTGAGCAAAGGCAAGGATTAAAAATTGCGTGTCCGGAAGAGATTGCCTTCCGCTTGGGCTATATTTCGGCACAACAGTTGGAGGAAATAGCCAACAATTACTGCAATAGTGCCTACGGCAAGTACTTATTGCATCTCGTGGTGGAGGCAGCGGCGAATGAGATGTTATGATACAGCTTTGCAGGGTGTAAAAATTATTGAACCAAAACGGTATGAGGATTGCCGCGGATTTTTTATGGAAGCTTGGAATGCTAACCAATATGCGCAATGGGGAATTACAGCAAACTTTGTACAGGATAATCTGTCTTTGTCAACAAAAGGAGTTTTGCGGGGACTTCATTATCAGCAACCTAAGCCGCAGGGAAAATTGGTATATGCGCTGCAAGGAGAAGTGTTTGATGTAGCCGTCGATATAAGGTATGGTTCGCCTTCTTTCGGACACTGGGTAGGAGTAGTGTTATCGGCACAAAACAGGCGGCAAATGTATATTCCTGAAGGATTTGCCCATGGATTTTGCGTATTAAGCGACGAAGCATTATTTGTTTATAAATGTACAGACTTCTATTTGACTTCAGGTCAGCAAGGTATTTGTTGGAATGACTCAGATATAAGTATTGAGTGGCCGGTCAGTGAACCTATATTATCAGATAAGGATAAAAAGCACCAAAAGCTCAGAGATATAGCGGTCAACAGCCTACCTATATATGAAGGATGAGCAGGTGATAGTGTGAAGATTATTGTTACCGGCGGCACCGGCCAATTGGGGCGGGCTTTTGCCGTTTTGGCAGATTCGTTTGAAGGCCAGATAGTTACCTTGAGTTCACGCGAGATGGATGTTACTATTCCCTGCCAGGTTAACGATCGCTTTAATCAAATACGGCCAGATGTCGTAGTTCATGCTGGCGCCTTTACTGCAGTTGATGCGGCAGAAGCATCACCAATGCAGGCTTTCAAGATTAATGTGGTTGGTACTCGTAACATTGCGGCAGCTTGTTTAAACTATAACAGCAAAATGGTATATCTCAGTTCTGATTACGTTTTTGATGGGAACCAAAGCCACCCGTATACTGAATTTGACCGGCCTAATCCGATAAACGTGTATGGTAGCAGTAAATTGGAAGGCGAATTAATCGCTTCCAGGATCTGCCCGAAACTCTTTGTTATAAGGACTTCCTGGTTGTATGGAGATGGACGCAACTTTGTTCGCACTATTTTGAAGTTGGCTCAAGAGAGAGAATATTTAACTGTCGTTAATGATCAAATAGGAACACCTACCTATACGGCAGATTTAGTACAAAGCATTATGTCAATTGTCGAAACCGATGGATTTGGTACTTATCATATGTCAAACAATGGTTATTGTACCTGGTACGATTTTGCAAAGGAAATTGTAAGGCTTGCTGGTTTGGCTACACCGGTACAACCGGTACGTTCAGACGAATTTGCCGCACCTGCCTTGCGGCCTCATTATTCAGTATTACGTAACTATATGTTAGAGCTCAGTGTGGGAGATAAGTTCCGTTCTTGGCAGGAGGCACTTGCTGAATATATAAAAAAAGGTAAATGAAAGCAATCGGCTTTTTAGGAACCATTAAAGGAATTTTTCCTAAAAAAAGTCGATTGCTTTTTGTATACACAACTGTTATAATTAATAAGTGAATAAAGTATACATAGCCGCTCAGTGGCTGAATGAACAATATGTTCGGGGTCTGTCACTGGCCGAGTCGAGTATACCGTGAAAAAAGCCTAGCAGGGAATTTTGGTTAATCTAAAATTACCTGCTGGGCTTTTTCATTTTTGTGATGCAGTTGTGGACAAATAAATCCAAACAAGGTCCTCATTTAGTCCAGTATATGGGTTTAGTCTTGCCGCTGACAAATTGGACAGCCCTGCATGCGAAAGGGCTTTTCCAAATGAGCTTTATTGAGTAGCTCCTCATTACTAAAGATGTCCAAAGTCGGGCCGTCAGCGATAATAGTGCCTTCGCTTAACACCACTGTACGAGCACAGAGATCTACTACCAGATCTAAGTCGTGGGTGGCAATAATCTTGGTATGCTCGAAGGTTTTTAAGAGGTTGATAAGCTGGCGGCGTGAAAACGGGTCAAGACCGGCAGTGGGTTCGTCCATAACCAGTATGCATGGGTCCATTGCCAGGACAGAGGCAATGGCTACCGAGCGTTTTTGGCCGCCTGACAAGCGGTAAGGAGTGCGATCTTTCAGATGAAGTGCGCCTACGGTGGTTAAGGCGGCTGTTACCCGTGCGTCTACCTCTTCGGGGGGGAGTCCTAAATTTAACGGGCCAAAGGCAACATCATCATAGACTGTGGGCATAAATAGCTGGTCATCTGAGTTTTGAAAGACCATACCAACTGCGCGGCGGACATGGGGTAAAGTCGTTTTGGTGACCGGATAACCGCCGATGTTGATAGAACCACTTGTAGGGAAAAGGACGCCAATGAGATGGGAAAGCAAGGTAGTTTTGCCAGAGCCATTGGCTCCTACGATAGCTACTGATTCACCGTGGGTGATGCGGACTGACAGGCCACGCAGGGCTTCGGTCTGGTCGGGATAGGTGTAAGTAATGTCTTTTAGTTCAACAATATGATGGCTCATTAGTTAACCCCCACAAGCAATTTGCCTAATAGTTCTGGAACGTTAAAGAAGCGAATAAGTAGAAAAAAGATTAGCCAGCAGGCAAGATAGCCAATGTCGGTGGAGGTAAGAGTGCTGGTGCGCCGCAATCGTACTTCGCCATCAAACCCACGGCAGAGCATGGATTGATAAATACGGTTGGCCCGGTCAATCGAGCGAATAAGGAGTTGCCCCAAAAGTGAACCCCAAGCCCGGAACTGGACTCCTTCTCCATGGAAGGAACGTAAGCTGTAGGCGGTTATGGTGCGGATAAATTCCTCTACTAAAACATGTAAATAGCGATACATAAATAACAATTGGATGACAATAATCCTGGGTACACCGATTTTGAGAAGTGCCGCACCAATGGCGTCAATTCCGGTGGTTGCCACTAAAATCAGTGCTGTAGTGATGGTCAGGCATAATCTGATAGTAATGGAAAAAAAGGAGACCCAGCCGCCGGTTATTACCACAGAACCAATCTTCATGATGGGCGTATGGTCAAACAGCGGATTAAATATACCAATGAAGAGAATAAACGGCGCTACAACTAACAGGCGCTTCAGTATGGGGGCGGTTGGCAGATTGCCTAAGGAAAATAAAATAACCGGAAAAAGAAAAAACGGAAAAAGACCGGTAATTTCATATTTGGAGAAAGAAGTAACTGCAATAATAAAACTTAAGGTAGTAATGAGTTTTGCACAGGGATTAAGGTGATGAATAAAAGTGCTTTGCGTGGAAAGGGCATCAAGATAGCGCAGGTCTATCCAATTGGCTTCAACTTTTAGCATAAATCAACCTCTTTTATATATAACTAGATAGGGGTGCGCTAGTATGCCGGCTTGCCTCGTACCTTTTACACCACGCCTAAAAAACTAACCTCTGCTGGTTAAATGTCGCAAACCTTTACCGATGGAGAAGGCCAGAGCTAGGGTTAAGAGCGAGCCTGCGATGCCAGCAAAGGAGGTGCCGGTGTCAACTGACGGCCAAGCTGCTTTTTCCTGGTCGGTGCTAGCAGTCGCAGCCGGTTCTTCGGGTTTGCTAAAGTTATAGTCTGGCAAAAACGCTGTTTTTGCTTGTATTTCGGCAAAAAAACCATGAATTCCTTCCGGGGCTTTTAACTCGTCTTCACCGGTTACACTGGCAATAGACCACTCCAGTCCGTCCGGGTCAGAAGAAGCAAACCAGCTTAAGGCACCACCGATAACCAAAGCGGCAATAAAGAGTGTAAGTACTACCCTTTTGATGGAAATTGTGCCAAAAGGTTGTCCGGCAGCGGTTTTTTGCAAAATCTCAGGTGCTTCCTTTTTAATAAACAGGACGACAGCAGCGATTACCAGCCCTTCAACAAGTCCGATAGCTAAATGAATAGGCTGCATTAGCAGAACAAAGGTAGCAAAGGGAAGTTCCGAAATTCCTGAGAAAAGGGTTTCCAGTACAACTCCAAAGGCTCCTAATTGTAAGCCAATAACTGCGGCCAGCACCGAACCCAGGAAGAGACGGCCCTGTGAAGGATTAGTGCCGGTCAGTGGTTTGTAAATAAAGGGATAAGCAACGAAACAGGTTAAAAAGCCCATATTAAAAATATTGCAGCCAAGGGCCAAGATGCCGCCGTCAGCAAAGAATAAGGACTGAATGGTTAAAATCGAAGCAATAGTTAGAAAGGCTGCCTGCGGACCTAATAAGATGGCAAGCAGCAGGCCTCCGCCTAAATGGCCGCTGGAACCTGTGCCAGGTATAGTGAAATTAATCATTTGGGCGGCAAAGACAAAGGCTCCTAAGACGCCCATAAGAGGGATTTTGCGATCATCAAGGTTGGTTTGTACTTTTTTTGCAGCGTAAGCCGCGATACCTGCGGATGCTGCCCACATTGCCCCGCCAACAGCCGGGGAAATAAGTGCGTCTGCCATATGCATAATGTAATCACTCCTAGAAATATTAATTTCGCAAGGACTCCGGACAAAAAAAGACTACTAAGAAACCCCAGCCATTGCTGCTGAGAAGAGACTTTCGTAGCCTTGGTCGTCAGTATATCCTTGTGTAAGGAAAATGATTCACAGGTTCTTCAGAACGCGGGTATCTTCATGACACACTGCATTGTGAATAATTTCATATATTAAGATACTTCGCTGCAGATTTGGTTATTCCTGCTAAACAGTTAAATTTTTTTGAATTTTTACATTACGTTATACTAGATACTTCCAGAAAGGCGATTCGATGGTATAATAGGTAATGGCAGAAAAAATAGTATATTGTTTCCGGAGGCTATTATATATTATGAAGGTGTTAAGTCGCATACTAATAAGTAGTTTGCTGGTGTGCTCACTGCTCATCAGCGCAGGCTGCTCAACAGGCACCCTGTTTGCCGCGAAACCGTACAAAGAAACGCAGTTTTTGATGGATACCATTATTGAAATAACGGCATACGGCAATAATAATGAAGTCGCTGTTAAGGCAGCCTTTGATGAGTTCAGACGTATTAACGGACTGACAAACAAATTTGATGCCAGTAGCCAGGTGTCTAAGGTTAACCAGGCGGCAGGCAAAGAAAAGGTGCAGGTAGACCCTGAGGTTATTACCATGCTTAAGCTGGCGCGCAGTCGGGCTGAGCAGCTAAATGGCGCGCTTGATGTAAGTATTGGGGCGATTACTGAGTTATGGGGTGTGGGGCATAAAGGCGAATTTGTGCCTAGTCAGGCTGCGATTGAAGCTTTATTGCCGCTAGTTAACTATGAGCTTATTGAGATTGATGACAAAGCTAATACGGTGTTTTTGCCGAAACTAGGCATGCGGATTGATTTGGGGGCTGTTGCTAAAGGCTATGCCAACCGGAAAGCAATTGATGCCTTAAAAGCGCGAGGGATTAAATCGGCATTGGTGAATGCAGGCGGTGATGTCCGGATTATCGGCAAACGTCAGGATAACCAGCCTTGGCGTATTGGGGTGCAGGACCCGCGTAACTCGGAAGGCATAGCTGCTAAACTGGCGATGACTGAATGGGATGTATTGGAGACATCTGGCGACTATCAGCGGTTTTTTGTCAAAGACGGCGTGAGGTATTCTCATATCATTGATCCGCGTACCGGGTATCAGCCGCGCGAACTGGCCAGCGTTACCATTGTAGCGAAATCCGATAATTATGTTGATCTGTTAAGTACGGCCATGTTTGTGCTGGGTGTCGAAAAAGGCCAGCAATTACTTAAACAGTATCCGGGGACAGAAGCTATTTTTATCACGACCGATGGAAAAAAAATAGTTTCCCCCGGACTGGAAGGGAAAATAGAGTTTTAGTGATGAGGTGAAGTTATGGATACTCATACTGTGAAACGGGCACTGGCCGGAGCGCTCCCCAGTCATTCAGGCAAAATTGCCAACGCAGAAGATTATTTACAAGCGGCTGTTACCATACCGCTTATTGATATAGCAGGACAACCGTCGATTTTGTTTGAAGTGCGCTCAGGTAAACTAAACTGGCAGCCAGGGGAGATTTGTTTCCCAGGCGGACGTATTGAAAGCCGTGACGACACGCCATTGGATGCTGCTTTGCGGGAGACAGTGGAAGAGCTTGGGGTAACAAGAGAAGAAATTGTGGCTTTAGGGGCAATGGATTTAGTAGTCAGTCCTATTGGTGTGATGTTATATCCTTTTGTTGTACATCTAGCGACCGAGAGGGCGTTTGTACCCAATGTTGATGAAGTTGCCGAAGTATTTACTGTGCCACTAAGCTTTTTGCTTGCTGCCAAGCCGCAGACCGCATTTATGGAAACCGCTACCCGTCCGCTAGAGGGTTTTCCTTATGAATTGCTGCCGCCGGAGTATCCACAGGGGTATCGGCGGCGAGCCAAATATCCGGTGCTGTTTTATCAGTATAATAACTATGTTATCTGGGGCATAACGGCAAGAGTCTTGGCGGCATTTATTTCGCTTTGTCAGGACAGGGTAAGCGGGTATCCTTTATTATGATACCTCATGTTGTTTTACTGGTAAGTATCACAGGACTCTTGTTTACTTATCCGTTTGACGGATATTTTCGTTTCACACTGAGTGTGGTAGTATTAGCTACACTGCTACTATATTTTCAAAAACTGCCGGTTGCCCGGGTTACGATTTTATCCGGGGTACTGGTGCTGCTCTTGCGTACAGCCCTTAAATACCCGTTTATTGGTGATACGATGTATAACGCGTTTATACATAATTTGCCGTCTTTTGGCTATTATCTGGCATACGGGAGTTTATTTATCCTACTTAAAGTACGCGATTATACTAATAATATTCCGGCGCTTATTCTGCTCTTGGGGCTTTGTGACATTACCAGTAACTGCGTGGAACTGATCATTCGCTGGGAGCTTGTAGGCCGCAGTCTGGAAAGCATTTTGCCGCCGCTGGTGGGCGTGGGCATTGGTCGCGCTGTATTAATCGTAGTTGGTTATTTCTTGCTTAAACGGTATCGCGATTTTGTGTTAGCAGAAGATTATGCGGCTCGCTATGCCGAATTAATATTTATTATTGCCAAGCTAAAGTCTGAATTGTTTTACTTAAAAAAGTCGTCAGCCGACATTGAATTAGTTATGGAAAAAGGGTATACCCTGTATCAAAACCTGAATGAGGTTTATCCAGGAGAGTTAGCGAAAGAAGATTCACCGGCTGCACGGGCGCTGGCGATTGCCCGGGATATTCATGAAGTAAAAAAAGATTATTATCGTGTTACCCGAGGTATTGAGGAGATTCTTGACATAGCAGTGAGCGAGGGCGGGTTGCCGCTACTCGAATTTTTCCATATTGTTGAGCAAAATACTAAGCGGTATATCAGCGGCCTGGACAAGCCGGTAACCGTTACCTTTGATTATGATGGTGACGTAGTTACTGACAAATATTACTCGATTGTATCGATCTTGAATAATCTAATTATCAATGCCGTGGAAGCTGCCTTGCCTACCGGCGTTATCGCCGTAAGCGGCAAATGCAGCAATGGTAAACTGGTACTGGTGGTTGCCGATAATGGCCCCGGCATTGCGCCAGAAGAAACCGAGCTGGTATTTGCTCCCGGTTATTCTACCAAGTTTTCGGAAGTAACCGGACAAATGTCAACAGGCTTGGGGCTTAGTCATGTTAAGAATTTGACAGAACTGTTGGGCGGTGAAATAACACTGATTTCGCAGCCGGGGAAGACAGTATTTACTGTGTTACTGCCGCTTAGTAATTTGAACAGAACGTAATAGCCTGTAGGATTGTGTAGTATGGTAATCGTAGATAGGGGTGCGTACATGCGGTTTGTTATTATTGAAGACGATATAAGTGTCCGGAAAATTATCAGCAATATCATTGATAAATATAATTTGGGAACTGTTGTGAGCGAATGCGGTGATGGGCTTCAGGCTGAGGCCATTGTTGCCGACTATGCTCCTGATGTGGCTTTAGTTGACTTATTATTACCAGGACAGGATGGGGTAGAACTCATTCGCAAACTTAAGGCAAGAGGCGTGGCAAGCTCCTTTATTATGATTTCGGAAAGCAGCAGCCAGCCGATGATTACCAAGGCATACGAGACCGGGATTGATTTTTATATCCACAAACCGGTTAATGTTCTTGAAATTACCTCAGTGATCCGTAAAGTGGAGGAAAGCAGGCGACTGCGGGCGGTAATGTCGCTGATTTCGCAAACCACCGCCCGGTATGGCAGCCCTGCCTCTCAGCAGGTTGAGCAGCAGGATAATGGTAAACGCAACCGGACGAACAAGATCCTTTCCGAGTTGGGAATAATCAGTGAAGCAGGGGCAAAGAACATTCAGCAGTTAATGCAATTGGTCGAAAACCGGCTGCGCAGTGGACAGGATCAGACCTACCAACTGCATGAGTTGTATCAGGAGCTGTCAGTATCCATTGAACAGGATGTTAAAACTATCGAACAACGGGTACGGCGTGCTATTGCCAAAGCCATGCAGAATGTAGCGACAATGGGTGTTGAGGATTACCATAATGACATCTTTGCGGTATATAGTGGAGCCTTGTTTGATTTTAAGGAAATCAGGCAAGAGATGGCCGCTATCCAAGGTAAGAGTTCCTATCGCGGCAAAGTCAACATCAAAAAGTTCCTGGAAGGCTTGCTGTTTTTAACGGCAGATTAAAATAATTGAAACAGCTTGCATTTTGTATTTTGTATACTTGTTAACCGAAGGTGAAATTTATCGTCTGTTTTTGTAGTTTTTTATAGTGGCCTGTTTACACTAAATTCAGAAAGCTTGGTCAATATAGAAAATGCAAAGAGGGGGGTAAATTTTTATGTCTCAAGCAGTTGAGAAACCCAAAAAGGGTATAGGTTTGACAACACAGATTTTTCTCGGTCTTATTCTCGGTGTAATTTTTGGTTATGTTTTCCCTAAATATGCTGTTGAACTTAAACCAATTGGTGACATGTTTATCCGGATGATCAAGATGATTGTTGTGCCGTTAGTATTCAGCTCCTTGGTTATGGGGATTGCAGGTACCGGCGATTTCAAAAAACTGGGTCGCCTAGGTGTAAAATCAATTCTTTGGTTTGAACTTGCAACAACGCTTGCTTTAATTGTTGGGTTGCTTGTTGTTAACGTATTCCAGCCTGGTGTAGGTGTGAATGTTGTTGGCGCTGATGCTGGCGCTGCCGCTACTGCCGCTAAAAAGACCATTGACATGACACAGATGCTGGTAAATATTGTTCCGACTAACGTTGTTGACGCAATGGCCCGCGGTGATATGCTCCAAATTATTGTATTCTCCACTTTCTTCGGTGTAGCAGCCGCTGCTATGGGTGCCAAAGGCAAACCGGCAGTAGATATGTGTATTAGCGTAGCCGAAATCATGTTCAAATTCACCTTCTATGTAATGAAATTAGCACCTATCGGCGTATTTGCCCTGATTGCTTTTACTGTTGGTAAATTCGGTTTGGGTATGCTGATTCCGTTGGCTAAACTTATTGGTTCTCTGTATTTTGCCTTAATTTTCTTTATTGCTATCATTGTGGCCGGTGCCACTTTGGTTTTACGTGTAAACTTCTTCCACCTGATTCGCGCTTTGAAAGAGCCAATGCTGATTGGGTTCTCGACCGCTTCCAGTGAAGCTGCCTTGCCGCTTGCTATGGAAAAGCTGGAGAAATTCGGTGTGCCTAAGCATATTGTTACTTTCGTACTGCCTACAGGTTATACATTTAACCTAGACGGCTCGACGCTCTACAGTGCGCTGGCAGTTGTGTTTATTGCGCAAGTATATGGTGTGCCGTTTGATTTATCCCAGCAAATTCTCATGGTTATTACCCTGATGTTGTCCACTAAAGGAATTGCCGCTGTACCTGGTGCTTCGCTCATCGTTATTGCCGGTACTGCCGCAGCCTTCGGCCTGCCTGTTGAAGGCATTGGTATTATCATGGGTGTTGACCGTATTCTGGATATGGCCCGTACTGTATGTAACCTTACCGGTAACTGTATTGCCGCTGTTGTTGTTGCCCGTTGGGAAAAAGAACTTCCTGACGAAGTGCTGCAAGTGGCTTATGCTCAAAGTTACGAAGATTAATAAGTTAAGGACTGCCTCGCGGCAGTCCTTTTATCTTGTACATATATATTGTTGATTAAGGTCTTACATAGTGTAGTCTATGTAAGATCTTTTTGTTTTTTGTCCCTGTATAGGTTGCTGTAATTCTATGAGGCGGTGAAGGCATAGGTAAATATAGCGGGGAATATGGGTTTGCCGCTTCCGATGAAGCTTTTACAGCATCAATGGCAGTGGCGATATTTTCTTTACAGCCATAGATAATGCAGTAGCTAAATCACGTGGTGCAGCATAGGATACATTGATCAAAGACTATTGAAAGTTAAGTGGAAGGAGGGAAATAATATGGGTTTTGGTTTTGGCGGCTGTGGTGGTCATGGTAGAGGTGGAAATTCGTGGATTGTGATAATCATAATCATAATATTACTATTCTGCTGCTTTAATGAAGATGACAGCTGCAGCATTTAATTAAGCTAATACTTATAGATAAGCCGGTGCCTATAGCGGCCCGGCTTATCAATTTGTCTGATGACTATTCTTCAAAGTCGGCATTTATCAGGCATAAGAACCGTTACCCAGTTAATACTAAGGTTGATGCAAATCTACAATAAATAACGGAAAGGGTGACAGTTTTGCGCGTTAATGCATATGGCAAGATAATTACATCTGTTCTGCTCATTCTCTTTGTATGTGCTGCTGTTTTGGCAGGCGGTTGCGGTACAGCCAAGAACCCTGCACCTAAGCAGCTGCCTGGTGATCAGGCTAAGCAAGCAAGTCCCGGTGCGCCCGGCAATGTGGCTATGCCGCCACGACTGGTTATCGGATATTATGAGAATCCCTGGCCGGGGACACCTGACCAGACCGGCTCTTTTCCCAGCATGAAAGCTCATGCCAAAAGCATGTCGGCAGTTGGCCCTTTCTGGTACAGAGCTACTGCCGACGGTTCACTGGAAGCTAAGGACAGTCAGCTCGTATATGATACGGCTCGGCAACTGGGGCTAAAAATGTATCCGCTGGTGACTAATAAAACTGGTGCTACTGACGCTGTGCTGGGTGATCCGGCCACCCGTACCAAGGTAACCGACAGTATTGTTAAGATGGTTCAGGAAAAAGCCTATGATGGCATTAACATTGATTTTGAGTTGTTGCCGCCTAAGCACAAAGACAATCTGACAGCCTTTATGGCCGAACTCTACCCCAAAATGAAAGCTATTAATAAGCAGGTTATTATCTCGGTATTTCCCCGGGTTGAAGTGGCAGAAGACGTATCAGGAGCGTATGACTATCCGCAACTGGCTGCCAATGCTGATTTTCTGCAGATTATGACCTATGACAACCACTGGGCTACCTCGGAACCAGGGGCGATTGCGCCGGTTGAATGGTATGAAAAAAATATTAAGTACGCCATTGAGCAATGCGGCGGCCCGCATAAGGTTATCATCGGCGTCAGCGCCTATGGCTATGACTGGGTTGGTAAAAAAGGGGAAACCGTGAAGTATGTTGATGCCATTGTACTAGCTGAAAAGCATGGTGCGAAAATTAATTATGACGACAAAGCACAGGCTCCGTGGTTTAAGTACAAAGACCATGAAGTTTGGTTTGAAAATGACAAAAGTACGGCTGCTAAATTGGACATTGTGGCAAAATATAATCCTGCCGGTATCGCTGTCTGGCGCTTAGGGCAGGAACAGCCTGAAATCTGGGGAATAATTGACAAAAAGTTTCCTAAAGGGCAATAGAATCAGGCAAAACCGTCCGAAAAACTTCTTGACGTAAAACTGCATAATTTGCTATACTTCAAGACAAGCCCCCGTGCCGAGGGGGCTTGTCTTGTTATGTACCAATATTTGCTGTAAAAGGACGACGAAAGGGTGATTGTTCTATGGCATCACGCCTCGAAAAACGCATGAAAGATCAGCGCAAAGTCCGGAAAACCCGGCTTTTGCTTATATTAACCTGTTTGCTTTTATTTATAACGGTAGCCGGTGCTACTTATTACTGGGCAACCGGCGGGACCTTCCAAAAAGCCCGGCGGGCTGGTGCGGAAGTTGTCGGTTTGCCGCACAAGGTAAATATTTTGGTAATGGGTGTTGATGAACGCAGTGACGATGTGGGGCGTTCAGATACAATGATGGTAGTGACAGTAGATACTTCGACCAAACAAGTATCGCTGCTATCTATTCCACGTGATACCAGGGTTAAGATTCCCGGACTTGGCTGGGATAAAATCAACCATGCTTTTGCCAATGGCGGACATAAGCTCTCCTTAAAGACAGTTGAGGATTTGCTGGGAATTCCTATGGATTATTATGTTCTCATTAACTTTGCGGCTTTTAATAAAATCGTCGATGCTGTCGGTGGCGTAACCATCGACGTCGAGAAACGCATGTATTACGAAGATCCCTATGATAATCTGATTATTGACCTGGATCCGGGTGAACAGAAACTTGACGGACGTACTGCCATTAAATATGTGCGTTACCGGGATGAAGAAGGCGATATTGGTCGGATTAGCCGCCAGCAAAAATTTATCAAAGCAATGCTGAGCGAAGTGGCCAGTCCCTTTATACTGCCACGGGTGCCGAGCATCATCAGGGAAGTTAATGCGGCGGTTACTACTGATATGACAACCGCTGATATGCTTAAACTGGCAAAACTCCTCAATGATGCCAGCAAAACAGGCTTGAAGGCCGCTATGGTACCTGGTAAACCCGCGTATATTGATGATGTTAGCTACTGGTTGCCTGATATTAGTGAGCTTAGAGCCTATGTGGCGGCATCGCAGGGAATGACGGCAGATGATAAATATTTTGCCGAAGTCAAAACTACTGCCAGCCAGTATGAACGTTCTATTCCTAAGGAAATGAAAATTATTGAGCAGCCCAAGAAAATTGAGGATACTAAGGACGCCAAAAAGACCGATCCTAAGGCGGCCGATAAAACAACAACCACCGATAAAACCAAAGCCACTGACTCCAAAACAGCCACTAATACTAAACTGCAGTTTGAGGTAGTTAATGCCAGCGGCGTTAATGGCGCCGGCGAGAAAATGGCTACCAGTCTCAGAGGGCAGGGCTATAGTGTTGTCAGTGTATCAACCTCAAGCTCTACTAACAAAAACACGCTGGTTGTGGCCAACAGTCGGGGAGCCAGCGATAAATTAACCGGGTTGCCATTTAACTATGCGCTGCAAATTAATAATGACAGTAGCCGCCCCAATGTGGTGAGGGTAATAGTCGGCAAAGATTATACAAATTAAAAAAATGTTGCTGGGATAATACGGTAAATAGCTTGTCTTCTGTATTTGCGGAAGGCAGGCTATTTTTTTGCAATTAAGGGATACTATAACAGACTGTCAGGCATTACTCTACTAAAAAGGTGACAAGATATGTGGGATGAAAAAAGCCGCCGCATCAGGATATTGGCTGTGATTATCATCGGAATTATTGGCGTTCTGATTTTACGGCTGGTATGGATGCAACTATTTCAGGGCGGTCAATATAAAAAGATCGCAGACCTCAACCGTACCAGACAAATTGTGGCGCTGGCACCGCGCGGTACCATATATGACCGGAACGGCGCAGTTTTGGTGACAAGCAGGCCAAGCTTTGCGGTATCCATTATTCCCAGCGAATATAATCAGACCCGGGAGACTACCGCATTGTTAGCAGGAATTACCGGAGTTGCTGCTGATGACATTACTAAATTGCTGGGGGCCAGTGCGGATTTTCCGTACACGCCGGTGCCTGTCAAACGGGATATTGATGCTGCGGCTATTGCCAAAATTGAAGAACGGCAGGATTATCTGCCAGGTGTGATCATTGAAGCTATTCCGATCAGGCACTATGTTTACAAAGAATTGGCTGCCCATGTGCTGGGTTTTATCGGTAGTATCAGCGAGAAAGAATATGCAGAGCGAAAAAAACAGGGATATCGTCCTAATGATCTAATCGGCAAAGACGGCGTGGAGGCTGTGTGGGAAACCGCCTTGCGCGGCAAAGATGGGGCGAAGCAGGTAGAGATAAATGCAGTCGGAGAAGAAACAAGGCCACTGGGTGACCGGCCGTCAGTGCCGGGGCTGGGACTAGTACTGACTCTTGACGCTAATTTACAAAAAGCTGCCGAAGAAGCTTTGGCGGCGCAGGTATCTGCCAGTCGCTCACTGGGGGCGCCGGCCAAAGGCGGCGCCGTGGTTATGCTTGATGTTAAGACTGGAGGCTTGCTCGTTATGGCCAGCAATCCGGCTTTTGACCCTAACCAATTTGCCGGAGGCATTAGCAGTCGGGAGTGGAATCAGCTTATTGGTAATCCCAATACCCCGCTTACTAATCGCGTTATACAAAATGTGTATCCGCCGGCATCGGTTTTCAAAATTGTTACGGCTGCTGCCGCTTTGGATATGAATAAAACAACAGCACAGGAAATATTTGAAGACAAGGGTGTATATGTCTTAAACGGCTGGAGTTTTTATGGTTGGGATACCAAAGGGCTTGGAAAATTAAATATTGCAGATGCGTTAGCCTGGTCAAGTGATCCGGTTTTTTATGAATTGGGCAATCGTTTGGGAGTAGACAATCTGGCATCATACGCGCTGACGTTTGGCTATGGGCAAATTACCGGCATTAGCTTAGCCGGCGAGGAAAAGGGCTTAGTGCCAACTCAGGATTGGAAACAGGCTGCTTATGGGGAGCCCTGGTATCCTGGTGAAACGCTGATTGCGGCCATCGGTCAGGGTTATTATCTGGCAACGCCGCTGCAGCAAGCCCAACTGGCTATGGCAGTTGCCAACAGCGGTATTGTCTATAAGCCAATGCTTGTCGACAAAGTGTTAACAACAGACGGCAGGGTTGCCCAGAATTTCGAACCGGAAATATCCAGGACGGTATACCTTACGTCTGAGGTGTGGGAGCTTATCCGTCAAGGCATGCAGGCAGTTACGACAAGGGGGACAGGGGCGGCCGTTTTCCAGGGCTTTGCCCAAAGTGTTGCCGGCAAATCAGGTTCTGCCGAAACCGGACGCGGGACTACTCATTCCTGGTTTGTCTGTTATGCGCCGGCAGACAATCCCCAGATTGCTATGGCGGTATTTGTAGAGGATGGCGGCGAGGGGTCAATGGCGGCTGCGCCTGTCACCCGGCGCGTGCTGGAAGCGTATTTTGGTTTGGCTGCAAAACCCCTGCCGCCGGTAACGAGAACCGACTAAAACAATATGAGAAATAATTCTTTTATTTTATTTGTGATATAAAGGAAAACGACTGTTTGACCACGAATTATAGTAAAATATTTGTGGTATCAATAACTGATCCGGGACGTGAAATAAATGGAGTTATACCCCATCAACCTCAAACTTACCGGGCGCAGGTGCGCGGTTATCGGCGGCGGTGCAGTGGCTGAACGCAAGGTTCGGGCACTATTATCAGCCGGCGCTGAGGTAAGCGTGTATAGCCCGGAGTTGACCGCTGGGCTTAGTGAACTTAGGCAAGCAGGTTGTTTGGTATGGGTGCCGCGCGCGTATGAGTCCGGAACGTTAGATGATTTTTTTTTGGTTTTCTGCGCGACAAATGATTCGCAAATCAATCGTCAGGCAGCGGTGGAGGCTAAAGCTACGGGTGCTTTGGTCAATATTGCCGATGCGCCTGACTTATCTGATTTTTATGTGCCTGCCCATGTTGTTCATGGGGAATTGTTGCTTACTGTATCAACAGGGGGCGGTAGTCCGGCTCTTGCCCGGCGTCTGAAAGATGAGCTTGCAGCCAAATACGGACCGGAATACGGACGCTATCTGGCACTTGTTGCCAAGCTTAGAACTGAATTGAAAGAACGCCTGGCAACTTCCAAGGAACGGGAAACCTTTTGGCGAGAGGCCATTGACCAGGAGACGCTTGACTTGCTGAAACAGGGCAAGTTTTGTGAAGCAGAGGAGAGAATGCGAAATGCAGCTTGTGGTACTGGGTCTGAATCATAGAACGGCCCCGGTAGAAGTACGAGAGTGCTTCTCTTTTTCAGAAGAACAAATTAAGGCCGCCTATAAGCGCCTTTATGAATATGATGATATTCGTGAGTGCGTTATTTTGTCGACCTGCAACCGGACAGAAATGTATGCGGTAGTGGAAGAGGCTGATGACGCTCTTGCCGTTATGCAGGAATTTCTTGATCATATGGCACCTAATGTGCTTGCCGAGACAAATTATGATTATTTGTTTTATTATCAGCAAGAGGAATGTATCCGGCATTTATTCCGGGTAAGTGCCAGTCTGGATTCGTTAGTGCTGGGCGAGGGTCAGATCCTCAGCCAGGTAAAGTCGGCTTATGCCATTGCCAGAATTGCCGGCAGCACAAGCACTGTGCTTAATACTTTATTTAACCGGGCTATTGCTGTCGGCAAAAAAGTGCGTACAAGCACCAGGATTGCCTATAATGCCGTATCTGTCAGCTATGCAGCTGTTGAACTGGCGAAAAGAGTGCTGGGGGATTTGTCGGCTTCCAATGTATTAGTGCTTGGTGCCGGTGAAATGAGCGAACTGACAGCCCGGCATCTGGTAGCCAATGGTGTTAAGACTGTCTTTGTATCTAATCGGAATTATGAGCGGGCTGCTGCCTTGGCTGACAAGTTCCGGGGGGTTGCCGTACCGTTTGAGAACTTTTTGAAATGTGCGGTTGAAGCTGATATTGTAATTACCTCTACCGGGGCGCCGCATTATATTATTCAGGCCTGGGATGTTGCCCACCTTATGCCCAAACGTCAGGGCCGGCCGATTTTCTTCATTGATATTGCTGTGCCGCGCGATATTGAGCCCGAGGTAGGTGCGATTGCCGGTGTTACTCTTTATAATATTGATGATTTAGAAGCAGTGGTGGAATCCAACCTGCGGGAACGCGAACTCGAAGCCATTGAAGCCGAAAAATTAATTAGTGAGGAAATGGACGGTATTATTGACCGTTTTCGCTATTTGTCTTATCAACCGACCCTGGCCCAACTGACAGATAAAGCTGAACGCATTCGTCAGCGTGAAATAAAGCGGGCTATGGCCAAGTTGCCTGAAGCAACGCCAGAAGAGCGCCGTGTGCTGGAAAATATGTCTAAAATGATTGTAAGAAAATTGCTCCGTGATCCTATTGTTCGCCTAAATGAAGCAGCCGGTACCGAAAAAGAACATTATTATCAGGATGCGCTGCGCAAAATGTTTAAGCTGGACATTGCACTGGAAGTGGATAGAGAAGAGCAGCTAGGAGAGGAACGAGACAGTGAAACGAAACCTTGTCATCGGTACGCGCGCCAGTAAACTTGCTTTGTGGCAGGCTAATCATGTGGCCGCCTGTTTGCGGGAGCGTTATCCCGATATGGAGATAGAACTAAAAAATATGGTGACTACCGGCGACAAAATTCTGGATGTACCGCTGGCTAAAATCGGCGGCAAGGGCCTCTTTACCAAGGAACTTGAAGTTGCCATGTTAAGCGGAGAAATTGACCTGGCTGTACACAGCCTCAAAGATATGCCGACAGAACTGCCGGAAGGGTTGATACTGGCGGCGGTTACTGAGCGGGTTGATCCGGGGGATGCCTTAATCAGTCCGGAATACCAAACACTTGATAAGTTGCCGGTAAATGCCCGGGTTGGTACTTCCAGCCTCCGGCGCAAAGCACAGCTTTTACATGCCCGTCCTGATCTTGACATTGTTGATTTGCGCGGCAATCTGGATACCAGGCTGAAAAAGCTGATAACCGAGAAACTCGATGCCATTTTGCTGGCTGTTGCTGGCCTGAGGCGTTTGGGCTGGGACGAACATATTACCCAGGTATTGCCCCAAAATATTTGTCTGCCGGCTGTTGGTCAAGGGGCTTTGGCTATTGAAGCACGGCAAAATGATACTGATACCCTGGAATTATTGGCGTTTTTAAATCACGAACCAACCCGTCAAGCGACATTGGCTGAGCGTGCTTTTCTGGCTGAAGTTGAGGGGGGCTGCCAAATCCCAATTGGGGTTTATGCGCAGGTAACCGACCCCAATATGCTCCAGGTACAGGCGGTAATTATGTCGCCTGACGGCAAAGCAGTTGTTAGGGAGACTGCCAGCGGCCAGACAGGTGAGGCGGCTGAGTTAGGGCGTACACTGGCTGTCTGCATGCTGGAAAATGGCGGCCGTGAGATATTGGCAAAATTGTATGAAGGTTAACAAAAGCTGAGATTGTTGTACGTGCTGCAGTGATGCCGGATTGGCGTAAGTCACTGCAAGCGCGGGAAGCAATCTCGCTTTCAACTATTGAGAGGAGGATATTCGATGAAACAGGGAATTGTCTATTTAGTTGGCGCAGGTCCCGGGGATTACGGGCTGATTAGCGTAAAAGCAATAGAGTGTATTAAACAGGCAGATACCATCGTGTATGACCGCCTGGCTGACGATCATTTACTGGATAATGCCCGGTCTGATGTTGAACTAGTTTATGTAGGTAAAGCCTCCAGTGACCATACTATGCGGCAGGAGGATATTAACCAACTGCTGGTTGATAAGGCTCTGGAGAACAAAACCGTTGTCCGTCTCAAGGGCGGCGATCCTTTTGTGTTTGGGCGCGGGGGGGAAGAAGCACTGAAATTGCTGGAGTATAACATCCCTTTTGAGGTGGTTCCCGGAATCACCTCGGCAATTTCAGTGCCGGCCTATGCCGGTATCCCGGTAACCCATAGGGGTATCGCCACTTCCTTTGCCGTGATTACCGGACATGAAGATCCGACAAAAACCGAGTCCAATATGAAATGGGATAAGTTGGCGACTGCGGTGGATACGCTGGTGTTTCTCATGGGAGTGGAGAACTTACCGCATATTACCAGTAAATTGATTGAACATGGCCGTTCGGCTGACACACCGGCTGCTGTTATTCGTTGGGGCACCAAACCTGAGCAGGAAGTGTTGGTAACAACGGTTGGTAAGGCTGCTGGGGACGTTGCTGCCAGGAACTTAAAACCACCGGCTATTTTCATTGTTGGCGAAGTTGTTACTCTGCGCGAAAAACTGGCATGGTTTGATAATAAACTGCTGTTTGGCAAAAAAATACTGGTTACTCGGGCGCGCGAGCAGGCTAGCGTGTTGACAGACGGTTTGAAGAAACTTGGTGCCGACTGTATTGAGGCGCCGGCTATCAAGATTGTGCCGCCTGAGAGTTATGAGCCGCTTGATGAAGCTATTGCCGGCCTTAGTCAATATCACTGGCTGATTTTTACCAGCGTTAATGGCGTTGAACATTTCTTTAATCGCATGACGGCCGCCGGACTTGATACCAGAGCCATTTCAGCCAAAGTGGCCGCAATTGGTTCTCAAACCGCCGCTAGGTTAAAAAATTATGGCATTATTGCCGATATTGTTCCTGCAGAGTTCAGGGCCGAGGGGATTATTGAAGCCTTGGCCGATTATATAAAACCCGGCATGAAGATCTTGATTCCCCGGGCGCTCATCGCGCGGGATATTTTGCCGGAAAAACTGACTGAGTTAGGTGCCGGGGTCAATGTTGTGCCGGCCTATCGCACAATTGCTGGCGATACCAATGGGCAAGAACTGGCTGCTAAATTGGAACAAGGAGAGATTGAACTAGTCACCTTTACCAGTTCGTCAACCGTAACTAACTTATTGGATTTATTAGGGAAAAATGGGGTGCAGCTTATCACTAAAGCCAAAGTTGCCTGCATTGGTCCGATAACCGCCGACACCTGTATGGAGCATGGCATTAAACCGACAGTCATTGCCGAAGAATATACGATCAGGGGTTTGATAGAAGTTATTACGGCGCTATATAAGGGGGAATAAAACCATGTCTATGATTTACCGCCCCCGGCGGCTGCGCGCTACCGGCGGTATCCGGAGAATGGTACGGGAAAATATTTTAACACCGGCCAATTTGGTTTATCCATTATTCATCGTGCCTGGCACTAATGTTAAAAAAGAAATTCCGTCAATGGTCGGCGTTTACCACTTGTCACCTGACAAAGCGGTTGAAGCTGCCCGGGAGACCTACGCCGCAGGCATACCGGCTGTGCTGGTATTTGGTTTGCCTGAATATAAAGATGAGTGCGGCAGCAGTGCCTGGGATATGAACAGTCCGGTGCAACTGGCTATTGCCGCAATCAAGAAGGCTGTACCTGAACTGGTAGTTATCAGTGATGTCTGCTTGTGTGAGTACACCAGTCATGGCCATTGCGGTTTGATTCATGGTCATACAGTGGATAACGATTCCACCCTGCCGCTCTTAGCTAAGACTGCGCTCAGCCATGCTAAAGCCGGAGCTGACATGGTTGCGCCGTCAGATATGATGGATGGCCGGATTGCAGCTATTCGTTCGTTGCTGGATGAATCAGGCTGCAGCGATGTTAGTATTATGTCTTATGCCGCTAAATACGCTTCGGCTTATTACGGCCCTTTTCGTGAGGCAGCCGATTCGGCACCACAGTTTGGTGATCGGCTGGCTTATCAGATGGATCCTGCTAATGCCCGGGAAGCTCTTAAGGAAGTAGCTCTTGATATTGAAGAGGGCGCAGATATTGTGATGGTTAAACCGGCACTGGCCTATCTGGATATTGTCCGCCAGGTTAAGGATGAGTTTTTACTGCCTGTGGCCGCCTACAATGTCAGCGGTGAGTATGCTATGGTTAAGGCTGCTGCCGCCCAGGGCCTGATTGAAGAACCGCGAATGGTTATGGAAACGTTGACAAGTATGAAACGCGCCGGTGCAGATATTATTATTACTTATCATGCACTTGACGCAGTAAAATGGTTGTAACCAGTAACATGATTGCCTGCAGGTGATTTGCGGACAATCGTGTTTGGAATTATACATATATACTATGCTGGTGAATAATGAACCTGAAAGGAGATTTTCAGCGTGACATTTAAATTAGACAAAGCAGCGCAGGCTTTTGCCGAAGCCAAACGGTATATTCCTGGAGGTGTCAACAGCCCGGTTCGTTCGTTCCGGGGAGTTGGCGGGACACCGCCTTTTATTGCCAGAGCAAACGGCAGTCATATTTTTGACATTGACGGTAACGAGTATATTGATTATGTAGGTTCCTGGGGGCCGATGATTTTGGGCCATGCCCATCCGGAAGTGATGGCAGAGCTCAGGAATGCTATGGAACGCGGTACCAGTTATGGTGCACCTACTTTGCTGGAAACCGAGCTTGCCAGAATGGTAACTCAGGCTATTCCATCGATACAGCTTGTCCGGTTTGTCAATTCCGGAACAGAGGCTACCATGAGTGTGCTCAGGCTGGCCAGAGCGTATACCAAGCGCAATAAGATTGTCAAGTTTGCCGGTTGTTACCATGGCCATCATGACAGTCTGCTGGTTAAAGCGGGATCAGGGGCAACTACCTTGGGGGTGCCTGACAGCCCGGGCGTACCGGAAAGTATTGCCACCAATACTATAACTGTTGAGTACAATGATGTGGACGGCTTAACTAAGTTGTTTGAACAACAGGGACAGGAAATTGCGGCTGTTATTATTGAACCTGTTCCCGGCAATATGGGGCTGGTTTTGCCACAGCCAGGTTATCTTGACAAGGTACGGGCTCTTACTGAGACTTATGGAGCGCTGCTGATTTTTGATGAGGTTATGTCAGGGTTTCGGGTAGCTTACGGCGGTGCCCAGGAAGCTTATAATATCACACCTGATCTTACCTGTCTTGGTAAGGTAATTGGCGGCGGCCTGCCGGTCGGCGCCTATGGAGGACGGCGGGATATTATGGAACTTATTGCGCCGGCAGGTCCTGTATATCAGGCAGGCACACTAAGTGGCAATCCTCTGGCTATGACTGCTGGTATTGCCACCTTGCAGCTAGTGACCCAGGACGCTGATTTCTATGAAAAGATCACAGCCAAAACGACGGCGCTATGTGATGGCATCCAGGCCAAAGCAAAAGAGTTCGGTTTTAATTATCAGTTTCATCAGGCGGGCTCGATGTTCGGCATGTTTTTCAGCGATAAACCGGTTTATGATTATGAAAGTGCCAAACTTTCTAATGCAGCTGCCTTTAACGTTTATTTCCATGCTATGTTGGAACAGGGGATTTACCTGGCTCCTTCCCAGTTTGAGGCTGGGTTTATGTCTGCCGCACATACTCAGGAAGATATTAACGCCACCATCTATGCCAGTGGCAAGGCCTTTAAAAAAGTGGCGGAATACCTTGCAAAAAAATAATTAATAATAAGCAATATAAACCAACAATCCCTGTGTACAAATTAACGACACAGGGATTGTTTTCATGTGACACATTTGGTAAAATTATAGTGAATATTGTGACAAAATTTTATATACTGCCCGCGGAATAAACCTTTTTTTTATATCAAGGATATGCTACTATAATATGGTATTAATGAGCGTACAAGCTCCCAGTGCTTTAAAGGGGTCTGAGCAGTATGAATGCATTTAAGGACAAGCACATGTCGAAATTGTGGAGTGATCCCGCCTCACGACTGCAGCTTATTATCAGACAAATGAGCGGCATTGCCGTGTTGTTTGCGACAGCCGCGGCAATTCTTAATAAAGGTCTGTATTGGCAGGTAATCATTTGTTTGGCTGGTGTGTACCTGCTTTATAATATGTTTTTGTGCTGGCGTCAGGATAAGCCGCACTTGCAGGAGTTTGTTGTTAATGTAGCGTTGTGTGCCGGGCTTACTGTAGCCGGAGCGGCTTATAGCAATGTATTATACCAACTGCTTTTGATGCGGATGGTACTTAGGGTAGGGCGCGACCGGGCAATGCGACTGACTTTGGTTATTGCCGTGGTGTTTATAGCTGCTCAGCTGGCGGCAGCCCATGTCAATACAGTCGCTTTCTGGCTGGAAATAGTTTATACAGTAATTAGCTTTGCCATGCTGTCCTTTACTGCTGTTTACATGCGCAATGTAGTAGAACGGCAATTTAAAAATGAGGGGCAGATCGCGGAACTTATGAAAGAAAATGCCCGTCATTACGAGCTGGCCCATACCGACCAGTTGACAGGTTTGTTAAATCATCGCGCTTATTTGGAAAAGACGGCTACTTTGCCGCAATATGTTTTGTTAATTGTTGATATTGATCATTTTAAACAGTTGAATGATGCCCACGGGCATCTGTTTGGTGACCATGTCCTGGAAATGGTCGGCAGAATGATACGTATGAGTATTCGCAGTAAGGATATGGCGTTCCGTTACGGCGGCGAGGAATTTGCGCTGGTCTTGCCGGGGACTTCGCTGGAGCTCGGGCTGAAGATTGCGGAAAGATTGCGTTTTCAGGTGTCTAACTGCGATTTTATTCATCACGGCCAACATGTTAAAATTACTATTAGTATCGGGGTATCGCACAAGAACCCGGAGATAGCCTGTCAGGATGCGTTTAACGAGGCCGACAGTGCACTCTATCGGGCTAAGCGCCAGGGCCGTAACCAATGTGCGGTGTATTAAGAGAAAAAGAGTATAAGCGGAAGTATAACTCAAATCGTACAGGCTGTCGTGCTAACTAATTAGTATGATGGCCTTTTTCATGTACTAGAATTATAAGTTTTAGGATGTGATGAAACTACGTATCCCCTCGTAACCCCCGTACTCCCAACGGCCTTTGCCGGAAAAAGCGTTCCGCAGGAGAAAAGCCGGGTGATATTCCGTTAAGCAATCCGTACTGTTTGAGCGCAGTTTGCGAATTTTAGGAAGAGCACCCGGATTTTCAGGTCCGCGCATTGAAAAGGAGAGTTTATCATACAGCTATGAAAGCAAATCTCTACCGGAACAGGTTAGCGTATGGAGGCTTCAGGCCTAGACTGGCCTAGACTTTTTGGGTACTTTTGGGGGGATGCCAAAAGTACCGTTTGCCCCTTGTATTTCATCGATTATATTAATAACGCGAATTAGATTTTCATAAAAAGGGACCATCGCTCGCGATAATTCTATATCGCTCTGGCGACAGTCCCGTTTTTCGTACTAGCCCAAGATAGCTTTCAAATCTTCATCCGGAGTGGTAATGAGTTTGAGACCAAAGTTCTCACTTAACACGTTAAGCACTCCTGGGGTTAAGAAGGCCGGTGCTGAAGGGCCGATTCGAATGTTTTTGACACCAAGATGCAGCAGGGTAAGCAAGATCGCAACTGCCTTTTGTTCAAACCATGATAAGACAAAGGATAGTGGCAGATCATTTACACCGCAGTTAAATACTTTAGCCAGGGCAACAGCCACCTGAATGCCGGAGAAGGCATTATTGCATTGGCCAAGGTCGATCAGGCGGGGAATGCCGTCAATTGTGCCAAAGTCAAGGTGATTGAAGCGATACTTGCCGCAGGCTACTGTAAGGATAATGCAATCTTGTGGTACTTTTTCAGCCAGTTCGGTGTAGTAGTTGCGTCCGGGTTTGGCGCCGTCGCAGCCGCCAATCAAGAAGAAACGCTTGATTTTGCCGGCTTTGACTGCATCGACAATTTTGTCGGCAAGGCCAAGGATAGCATTATGATGGAAGCCGGTTGTGAGCGTGTAATCTCCGGCTTGTTCCGGTAATTGCGGCAGAGCTTTGGCTTTGGCGATTAGTACGGAGAAGTCGCGGTCGGCGATATGATTGCCATCCTGCAGACCTGTTACGCTGCGGGTAAAGATCCGGTCAGCATAAGTTTGCCCTGCTGTCAGCGGCATAACACAGTTAGTAGTAACTAAAATTGCGCCGGGGAAGGCTTCGAATTCTGTGCGCTGGTTCTGCCAGGCAGTACCGTAATTGCCGACAAGGTGTTTATATTTATTGAGTTCGGGATAAGCATGGCCTGGCAGCATTTCACCATGAGTATAGATGTTGATGCCTGTGTCTTCGGTTTGTTTTAACAGTTCTTCTAAGTCTAAGAGGTCATGACCGGTTACCAGGATGCCGTGGCCTGCTTTAAAGCCGGTAAATACTTCGGTAGGAACAGGTGAGCCAAAATGCGCGACATGGGCCTTGTCTAACAGTTCCATGACTTTGAGGTTGATGTCACCACATTTGAGTACCATTTCAATATGTTTTTCCAGGCTGAAGTTAACATTGGTTAAGGTAAAAAAGAGAGCATCATGCGCAAAGGCATCTACGGCCTCGTCACGGGCACCAAGCTCACGCGCGTGGTGCGCATAGGCAGCAATCCCTTTGAGACCGAAAATCAGAGTATCCTGCAGGCTGGCGATGTCCTCATTTTTTCCGCAGACACCAACCTTAGTACATCCGGAACCGCCTGCTGTCTGTTCACATTGATAGCAAAACATACTCATTATGTATCCCCCTTGTTATTGAACTTATACTTTTATTATAGGGGGTAAAATTAAGGAGGACTGTGATTCGTATCACAGTCCTGTATAGTTTTTTATTTATTCTCAGTGACCTGAATGGTTACACTGTCACCGTTTTTGACGAAAGCCGTATATTCTGTGGGCATATTATTTAAAAGCACATTGATTCTGGCTGTAACCGGCAAACTACGCGGATCAAAATCGGCAGCTAATAACACATCACTGATCATTGGCTGAAGATCCGGTGCGGAAGTAAAAACAATATTGCTGCCGGTAGGAGCAGGCTGATTAATGTCGGCATGGAGCCCATCTACCAGTACGGTATAACGGCGGGTAGGAATAATACAAGGTGAGCCGTTAAAGGAAACCTTCATAGCACCTTCAGCAGTATCCTGGTTAATTCCTAAAATTTCCGCAAGCGTTGGCGGCGGAGCTTGGTGTATTTCGATACTATTACCCGCGGCTATCATGGCAGTAGGGGCGGCCTCTTCCTTGTCGATAGTGTATTTGGGCCAGATAGTGTATGCGCGCTCAACGCCATTAACCTGATAAACATATTCGGTTTGGGCAAAAGCAAGATTCAACTGGCGTAATGCTTCGGGAAGCGTGAGCTTTGACGTCGCGCAGATTTCATCGCGATCCTGTAAAATCGAGTCAGGCTTGGCAGGAATGCCATTAATGGTTATTGGCAGTTCTAGTTGATAATCTTCGCCTTCAACAGTAATGAAGAGTGGCTCAGGTATTTCTACAATATCTTCAAGGCGCGGTGCCGGTGATGTACCGTCAGTACCAAGGTTTACGGTAACGATATCCTGATCTTGCAAGTCATCTGTTAACCTGGCAGGCTGATTGTTAACCAGAATTTCGCCAGGGCTGCCGTGACTGCCGGCGATAAACTGAGTTTTGCTGTTTACCGTAATAGTCAGCCCCATGCCGGGGCGACCACGCAGCGCCCGGATGTCGATGCCGGCCGCAAGTAGTGCATCGGCTACCGTTAATTTGCTCAAATTGAATAAACGGATGGCCCGGTTATTTAACGTTATATTTATAAAGTTTAGCGTATGGCCGCCAGCCAGCTTCAAAATGCCAAGCGGTGTAACTGAATCCGGTGTGCAGAGTGTGGCAGGTATGTTGGCAATGCCTTCAATGGAATCCGGGCGGCGAATCGCCACTCTGGCAGGCGGCATGGCAAGTGCTTCTGCCAGGGTCGCTGGCAGAAGCGGGGTCAGAGCACCACCGCCAACCAACAATACAGCCTGTGGGCATTCTGTGTTAAGGCTCATTATTTCTGAGGCGATAGCCTGCGCGAGCTCACAAACCTTGGGAGTAATAGCATTAATAATATCCTGAGCGGCAACTTCTTGCTGCATACCTAATACATCGGTAAAGCAGACATTTTTAGTAGGATCATCTAATTGACGTTTGACAGATTCGGCAACATTAAAATCCAGCAGGTAGCTTTGGGAGATGGCCTCGGTAATTTCATCACCGGCAAACGGAACCATGCCATAGGCAATGACTGAGCCGTCGCGGGTAATAGCAACGTCAGAAGTACCAGCACCTACGTCAATAAGCACCAGGTTAAGGTGACGCATGGTGGAGGGGATCAGCACATTAATGGCGGCAATAGGTTCTAGTGTAAGGGTGGCCATTTCTAGTCCTACGGCCTGAATGGCCGATTGCAAGGAGTCAATTACCTGGCGGGGCAGGAAAGTTGCAATCGCTTCAATCGAGGAAAGTTTTCCCCGCTGGCCAACAAGGCTTTTTATGCGGGTTCCATCTAAGGTATAGCTGATGACGCTATAGCCTACACAGTAATAATCAGTCGGATCGGGGACAGTACCTGAGGAAGCCAGTTCAGCCTGAGCTGTTTGAATAGCGGCTAGTTCAAGAGAACGTTCGTCTTCCGGAGTTAGGGCACCGCGGGAGGTGGTATCTAAGTTGGCTGTAACCCTAAGGGTGCACAGCGCACGGCCGGCGGCAGCCACGGCTACCTTGGTAAGCTTGCCGGTCGAATCTTCCAGGCGGTTTTTTACATTAGCCAGTACTTGGGCTACTTCCCTTACATCGTGAATTTGACCGTCAAGCATGGCACGGGTGTGATGCTCTTCCCGGTCTGACGCCAACAGTTTTATTGTGTTATCTTCCATTTCGCCGACAAGGCCGACAACGCTGCGGGTGCCGATATCCAAGGCAAAGAGGAGTTCTTTATCCATAATTGCTCCTTACTTTCAAAAAAATATAATTGTTTTTAATTTCGCCGAATCTTGTCAGGTTTCCTTTTAATTATAATAATATTTAGGAATGTTTGCGTATTTTGGCGAATCAGGTAAAGCGTTTGTCTGGCGCAGGCATTTAGGCAAGTAGTGATTTTTTTGTGTATTTGCAGTAATTTATTTGGTAAGATATAAGAGAGAGCTGGAGAGAGGAGTTTGCAAGATTGCAAAACATACATATAGTGGTTGACAGTACTGCCAACATACCAACAGAAATGCTGGCAGCACATGATAATCTTCATGTTGTGCCGCTAAAGGTTATTCTCGGCGAGCATGAGTGGAATGAACCTGAGCTGACTACCACTCATTTGTTCGAAAAAATCGGGGAACTAAGGGTACATCCCCGGACATCGCAACCGGCACCAGGCGACTTTGCTCAAGTTCTTACCCCGGCTGCTGAAGGTCATCCGGTCATTGTGATTTGCCTGTCAGGTGGATTAAGCGGAACTGTTGATGGAGCCAGAGCGGCGGCAAAAGCATATAAAGGCCGGGAAATCTATGTTATTGATTCGTGTACAGGAGCAATTGGTGTCACGAAAATGGCGGAGAAAGCGCTAGCTATGGCGGCAGCCGGTGAAGAGGCTAAGGTCATTACCGAACACCTGCAGCGTATGGCGGCAGCAACGCACACCTTGTTTACTGTGGATTCGTTAGAGTATTTGCATAAGGGCGGGCGGATCGGCGGTGCGGCAGCTTTATTTGGCTCTATTCTTCAGATTAAGCCTATTCTTACTTTGCAGGACGGCAAGGTGCAGGTGCTTGACAAGGTTCGTACCAAGCCGAGAGCTATTGCCCGCATGCTGGATGAGCTTGCCAGGCATGATACCTTAGATTACATTGGCGTCGTCGACGGAGGCGAACCCGTTGTGGTCGAGGAAATAATCGATACCATTCGACGCCGGTATCCCGATATTCCTGTAGCAAAATCTGTTCTTGGTTCGGTCTTAGGGGCGCATTTGGGGCCTAGAATTATCGGACTGATATTTCAAAGCAAGCTGTAAGGAAAGGAGATAATACTGTGCAGCCAAGTGTTGATGTAATCGATGGCAAGGATTTTCGCCGCATGATTTCCGGAGCCTACAGCGAGTTTATGCGTGAACACGAATATATAAATAGTATGAATGTCTTTCCGGTTCCTGATGGTGATACCGGCACCAATATGCTGCTGACACTAGGGGCGGTAGCCAAAGCCGTAGGCGAAGCTCCTGATGAGGGCATTGGATCACTGGCGCGGCGGGGGGCGGACAGTGCCATTATGGGCGCCAGAGGCAATTCAGGCGTTATCTTATCCCAACTGCTCAGAGGTATTGCCAGAGGTTTGTCAGGGAAAGACACGGCGACTTCAGCTGAAGTCGGCAAAGCTTTTCAGTATGGAGTGCTATATGCGTACCGGGCTGTTGCCAGACCGGTGGAAGGCACTATTTTGACGGTAGCCAAAGGCATTGCCAAAGGAACTCAGCGAGCGGTGCGGGAACATGCGGTGTTTGCCGATATTTTAAAAGCGGCGATTGCTGCCGGCCAGGAAGAACTTCGTAAAACGCCGGAACTATTACCGGCGCTCAAAGCGGCCGGAGTGGTTGACGCCGGCGGGCAGGGGCTGATTGTTTTTCTGACAGGCTGTTTGGAGGGGCTGGAAGGACGGTTTAGCGGGCCGGAGGCCGATTTTGGCCGAACCCTTACGGTAACAGGTATTGACCAGGATATTTCTATTTCTCATCCATATTGTACCGAGTTTATTGTGAAAAAATTTGCTGCCAGTTTGAAGGAAGTTAAACGCCAACTTGAGCGAATGGGTGAATCGCTGGTGCTTGCCTTAGGTGAAAATATTTTAAAAGTACATATTCATACCGCCCACCCGGGGGCTGTGCTGGAATCAGCTATCGCCTGGGGGACGCTTCATGATATCAAAATCGACAACATGGCTGACCAGCATCGCACGACAATGGAACTGGAGACTGTTAGGACAAAACTGCCGATTGCCGCCGAGCAGAGCAAGGCTGCACTGGCAATCATCAGTGTAGCGGCAGGCGACGGGCTGGTTGACATTATGCAGCAGCTTGGCGCCAGCATTATTATTGCCGGCGGACAAACCATGAACCCGCCTGTGGAAGAATTTATTACAGCCGTCCATAATGGCCCGGCTGAGCAATATATTATTTTGCCAAATAACAAAAATATTGTTTTGGCGGCGGCGCAGGCCAAAAAACTTTTGGGTGAAAAGGTGGAGGTTGTGCCCACCACCAATGTGCCGCAGGGCCTTGCCGCCATTTTGGCGTTTGAGCCGGACAGTCCGCTGGCGGCTAATCTTGCGCGCATGACCGAAGCGCAAACAACTGTCAGAGCTGGCAGCATTACAACCGCTGTGCGGGACTCCAGTGTTAATGGGCAGCTGGTGCCTGAAGGGTCTTATATTGGCATAATTGACGGCAGTGTGGCTGTATGGGCAGAGGAGTTGGCGCAGGTAGTATCGAAACTTGTCAAACAGTTGGCAACATCTGATAGCAGTATGGTCAGCTTGTATTATGGCGCCGAACTTACCGGGGAGGAAGCTGAGGAAATAGCAGAGCGGCTTGCCAGGGAGGTTGCCGAGCTTGAAGTAGAGGTGTATTTTGGCGGCCAACCGTTATATCCATTTATTGTAAGTGTTGAGTGAGTAAACAGGCGCTGATTGGGAGTGGCAAGAGGTGCCTCGTGAAATGAAGGAAGTGGATTGCTGTGTTAAGTTCATTAAGCATTACTGATTTTGCTGCAAAACTGGCTTCAGATGAAGTGCCACCAGGAGGTGGGAGTACGGCGGCTGTTTATGGATTAATGGCTGCGTCGCTGATCGAGATGGCGATTACGTATTCTCAAAAGCACCAAGAACCAGCACTAACCAGTGGAATTTTCCTGGAAAAGCAGGCTGATTTGGCCAGACTGCATATTGAACTAACCATATTGGTTGACCGTGATGCCTTGGCTTTGCGGAGCTTACTATCTGCGGCGGGGTTGCCGGAAAGCAGTGGGGAACAGCAAAAGGTGCGCAATCTGGCGTTGCAAAAGGCGCTTAAACAAGCGGCGGAAGTACCACTGGAGACAGCCAGAGCCTGTTTGGAGGTCATGGAAATTGGTAAAGCCATTATCGGCATTGTGGACAAAATGGTAGTGAGTGATTTGATGGCAGGTGTGGTGGCAGCTCATGCAGGTATTACCGCCAGCTTGTTAAGTACGGCCATTAACCTTGAGGAACTTCAGGATGAAGCGTTGGTCAGCGGCCTTAGCGGTCAGGTTTATCTGATTCGCACAACCGGCAATGAGCTGAAAACGGCTATGGAAGAATTAGTATATAGCAATGCGCCATTTACTGTATTGCGGAGTTAAGTATGTATAATCGCAGAATTGATATTGTTATAATAAGTACAAGCTTGCAACTGGAAAATATTCTTGCAAAAGCATATGAGTCTGATGAAAGTTTTCTTTCCTTTACAACAGTAGAGCAAATTTCGAAACTAGATCAATATAACATGGATATTCTCATAGATGACACCTTTGCTGGCTCTATGGCTAGTGTAAAGAGCGGGGACATTAGCACTGCGGTTGTTCTATGCATAACTAAACAGCAGGTAGCCTTACTTACAAAGTCAGTCGAAAATCAGCTCGCTGACATTTGGCTTAAACCCTTTGACCCCAAGCTGATTCAATTTCAGTTTCGAAAACTTATTGGAGAGGTAATGCTTAAACGTAAATATCGGCTCAGCCAAATTTACATGGATGCTTTGATCAATAACATGCCAGATCTTATTTGGTTTAAACGACTTGACGGCATCCATGTAAAAGTAAATAATGAATTTTGCCATACTGTCGGCAAAGCCAAACAGGATATTGAAGGGCATGACCACTATCATATCTGGAATATTGACAAAGAAGAATATGAAAACAGTGAATATGTATGTCTGGATACCGATTCTATTGTTATTGCGTCAAAAACGCCGGGTGTATTTGATGAAAAAGTAGAAGGCCGGCGAGGGTTGCGTCAGTTAAAAACCTATAAGACACCGATTTTTGATGATAACGGGGAACTTATTGGCACTGTTGGTGCAGCTCAGGATGTCACCGAGTTAAAGAATATGGATGCTGAGCTGGAAGTTATTTTGAAAACCATGCCTTTTGCTATTCTGGTTCAGGATTTAAATGGGCGGGTACTTAATATTAACCCGAAATTTGAAGAGTACTTCCGAATCAAGAAAGAGGACATTATTGGTATAACTTATAATATCCTCGGAGTCAAAACAACCAATGATGCCAATGTTCCTGATAGGATTTTTAATGAGCAGGACAAAGAACTGTGTTTGCAATATGACAATACAGATATGATTTTAAAAATTCACCGAGAGCCAATATATGATTTCTTTGAAAATCTTATTGGTAATCTTTATATCTACCGGGAGATAACAGTTGAACGCAACTTTGAAGAACAATTAAAGAAAATGGCGTATACCGACGAACTCACAGGCCTGTTTACCCGCCGTTATCTTTATGAATATATCGATAACAATACGACTATATCTCAACTCCACCTACTCTATATGGACCTGGATAATTTTAAATTTATTAATGACACCTATGGACACCATTATGGCGATATTTTGCTCAAAAATATCGGTACAGTTTTGCGCGAGATATTCCCCCATGATGTTTGTGTGCGCATGGGCGGCGATGAGTTTCTCATTGCCATTATTGGTGAAGTCAGTGTCGCCGAAATAGAAGAACAAGCTCAAAAACTGCTTGCGGACATTACAACTTGTTTTCATATAATGCCTGGCGCAGAACCACTTTCCTTCAGCATAGGTATAGCTACCTTTGCAGGGGATCATCCTGTCCACCTGGATGAACTTTTGGAAAAGAGTGATATTGCGCTTTATAAAGCAAAAAAGAATGGCAAAAACCAGTATGCGATATATCAGCCTTCCATGAAAAAACAATGATAAGACAAGCGTGCTCTAAGTCTTGCGCAAGCGTAAAAAAAGTATAGCCGCCGCTTATCCATAAGGATAGCGCCGGCTATACTTTTTTGCTAACTATATGTAGTTGCTAATTACGCTTTCGGAACCTGTTTGAGGCTAAGTCCGATGCGTTTGCGTTCTTCATCAACACTAATGACGACAACATCGATAATATCGCCAACAGCCACGACCTCAGTAGGATGGCGGAAAGGTTTGTGGCTGAGTTCTGAACGGTGGATAAGTCCGTTGATTTTAATGCCAATATCAACAAATACGCCAAAGTCAGTAACATTGTGGACAGTGCCTTTGACCAGTGTGCCTGGCATAATATCTGACAGTTTGACAATGTTTTTGCGGGTTTGCGGCGGCGGCACATCTTCGCGCGGGTCGCGACCAGGCTTAGCTAAAGCTGCTAGGATGTCCCGGACGGTAGGTTCACCGGCGTTAAGTTCTGCTGCCAAACTGGAGGCATTAGCGGCCGGAGCGGTTTGCTGCAAGGCAGCTAACTTGTCTTTGTCCAGCAGGTTTTTTAAGGTGAAGCCGAGTTTGACCAAGATGGCTTCAGCCAGTTCATAGGATTCTGGATGAACCGGAGTGTTGTCAAGCGGGTTAGCAGCTTGGGCGATCCGCAGGAAGCCGGCACATTGGGTAAAAGCGGCTTTGCCCAGCCGCGCGACTTTTAAGAGTTCTTTGCGGCTCTTGAACTGGCCATTTTCGGTACGGTAAGATACAATGTTTTTAGCAACAGCGGCGTTGACACCGGCTACATAGGTAAGTAAGGCCGGTGAAGCTGTATTGAGTTCAACACCAACATGGTTAACACAGGATTCCACAACATTGGCCAGGGTCTGGCCAAGTTCCTTCTGGTTGACATCATGCTGGTATTGGCCGACACCAATGGATTTGGGATCAATCTTAACAAGCTCGGCCAGCGGGTCCTGCACGCGACGGGCAATAGATACGGCGCCGCGGATGGAAACATCAAGATCAGGCAGTTCTTCTTTAGCCAGTTTGGAAGCTGAATATACCGAGGCTCCGGCTTCATTGGTAATGATATAGTGGATATTTAGATTATGATCATTGATCAGACTTGCGGCAAATTCTTCAGTTTCATAAGAAGCGGTGCCGTTGCCGATGGAAATAAGGGTAACACCATGTTTTTTTATCAAAGCTAATGCTCTGGCAGCAGATTCCTGGCGCTGGCGGTCGCTCATAGTAAGATAAAGTGTATCAATGTCCAGCACTGCGCCTGTCGGGCTTATTACCGCCAGCTTACAGCCTGTGCGGTAGCCGGGGTCAAGTCCCATCACCGTATGGCCGGCCAGCGGTGCCTGCAATAGTAGCGGCCGCAGGTTAAGTCCAAAGACCCGGATAGCCTGCTTTTCGGCATTTTCGGTCAGGAGAGCGCGGATTTCCCGCTCGAGAGCCGGGAATAACAAACGCTTGTAGCCATCGGCAATGGCGTCGGTAATGACTTGCGTAAAAATAGAAGAGCCGGTAATCACTTTATTGGCAATAAGTTTGATGTTAGCGTTCTGGTCGGTGGAGAGTTCCACCTTGAGAACATCTTTGGCTTCGCCGCGGTTGACAGCCAAAATACGGTGGGAGGGCATGCGATTAACTGGCTCGTGGTAGTCCTTGTAAGTCAAAAATTCTTTGGCTTCGGTTTCGGCGATTCCGAGCTGGGTAGCGATTTCTGCTTTCTGCCATAGTTCTTTGCGTAAGAGGGCGCGAATGTCGGCCTGTTCATTGACGGTTTCGGCAATAATGTCCTGGGCGCCGCTTAGCGCCAGTTCGGCTGTGGTAATTTCGTGTTCTTCATTGATATACTCAGTTGCGATTACTAAAGGATCGCCGGTAGTCAGCTTTTGTGCCAGAATGATTTCGGCCAGCGGCTCAAGGCCTTTTTCCCGGGCGATCTGGGCTCTTGTCCGTTTCTTCGGACGGTAGGGTAGATAGAGGTCTTCCAGTTCCTGCAGCTTGGTGGCTGCCTGAATGGCCTGTGCCAATTCCGGAGTCAGTTTTTCCTGGGCTTCAATGCTGGAAAGAATCTCTTCTTGACGTTTGATAAGATTGCGCAGATATTGGGTGCGCTCTTCAATGGTACGGATATGCTCTTCATTAAGTTCGCCGGTGGCTTCTTTGCGGTAACGGGCAATAAACGGCACGGTATTACCATCGTCCAATAAGTTCATGGTAGCTGTTACCTGATGTGGCTTTACGGTCAGCTCACGGGCAATAATGACAGGAATATCGGTAAGTAACATGTGTTCACCATCTTTAGTTAATTTTGTGTATTCTTGCTATATTATAATCAGTTTTCACGGTTAACACAATATTATCACCCCCATCTAATAAAAGGATTATTTTTTGAGGATGCAGAAACTAGAAGCAGATGAACTTGTGGTGCAAGGTTTACTTCGGAACTAAGGGGACGATTCTGTAGTGATTGTTTCTATTGAAGACTATATGCGGCGGCAAATTATCAAGCTTGCCTGGCCGGTTATTTTAGAAGGCGCCGGAATGATGGCTGTCGGTGTGCTGCTTACCGCGATGGTAGGCCGTCTGGGCGCAGTGGCTCTGGCAGGTGTCGGCCTCTCTAATATGCTGCAATTTTCAGCAGCCATGGTGTTTGCTGCTGCCGGTACAGGCGCGGCGGCGCTGGTAGCCCGTGAAACTGGTGCCGGCAATTGGCGGGAAGTCAGAAGTATTACCGGTCAGGCTATTATGCTGGGCATAGTGTTTGGCAGCTTGCTCGCCGGTATTGGCTGGGTTAGTGCCGAAGCTGCGCTGAGTCTAACAGCGGCTGACCGTGAAGTTGTTGTATTGGCTGCAGGACTTGTAAAAATTGCATTTTTGTTTACGCCCATGTTCCTAATTATGTCGATTGGCAGTGCGGTTCTGCGGGGGATGGGAAAAACCAAGATAGCTTTTTATATCACGTTGCTTAGCAATATTGTGGCAATTGGGGTTGCCTACATCCTTGTTTTCGGCATGGGGGTGCCGGCAATCGGGCCGTATGGTGCTGCCTGGGGGTTGGGTGTATCACAGTTTGTGGGAGGCGCTGCCGTTTTGGCGGTACTTAACCGTCAAAAAAGAATTCAGTTATCCTGGCGGCATATATTGGTAATTCGCAGTAAAGTCATTGCGCGAATTCTTACAATCAGTGTTCCGTCTGCTGTAGAGCAACTGGCAATGCAGGGCGGGCGTATGGTTTTTACCATTATGCTGGCCGGAGTAAGTGCTCAGCAATTTGCCGCTCATCAAATTGCCATTCAAATTGAGTCCATGTCGTTTTTGCCGGGGTTTGGTTTTTCGGTGGCATCAATGACTCTAGTTGGACAATATTTGGGCAAAGGCATGTCCCACCGGGCCGTCCAATTTGCCTGGCTGACCAACAAAATCGCCTGTTTATGCATGGCAGTCATCGGTGCGGCCATTTTTGCTTTCGCCGGGCCGCTGGCCTCCTTGTTTATTGATGATGCCCAGGTTGTTAAGTGGGGTATGCTGTGTGTTATGATCTCGGTATTGGAGCAGCCCACAATTGCTATTTGTTTTGTCTTGGGAGGCGCTTTGCGTGGGGCAGGCGATACAAAATGGCCGATGTATATTACCACAACCGGCGTATGGTTTGTACGTCTGCCGCTGGTGTATTTGTTTATTGTTGTTTGGGGTTATGATGTTACGGCGGCCTGGTATATAACGGCTGTAGATTATTTACTAAGATCAGCTGTGTTATGGTGGCGCTTTGACTCGAAAAAATGGACGGAATAATAAAGAGACTATCATCGTTGCGGATGATAGTCTCTTCGCGTTAATCGGCAATTACACGGACAATGGTAAGCTGAGGCTTCATTGACAAATCGATGATCTGCCCGTTGGCCTGCTCAGTAGCGCGGGCTCGCGGTTCAACAAGTTGAACCGTAGGCGTAGCCGCAAAACGCACTTTGTTTTTGATAACATAGGCGCTTTGATTATTGCTTAGTTTGACCAGAGAACCAATTGGATATAGTGGTGTAGTATGGAAAAAAGCGCGCAACAGATACATATCAAAGACGGTGTTGCCGTTAGCCATCATATTTTCCATAATGGTGCTCCGGGATTCGCCTGTTTGGGCAGCGGCAGTTACCGCATTATCAAAGTGATTAGCAATGGCCACAAGCCGTGATAATGGGTGAATTTCCTTGCCGGCCAGCCCGGACGGATAGCCTTTTCCATCATAGCGCTCATGATGCTCAGCCGCAATCCGCGAAATAATAGTGCCGACTTTATTTTTAAGCAAAAGCTGTTGACCGTAAACAGGATGCAAGTGCCCATGATCGATTGATCCGCCATCAATAGCCGGCATGACCATTTTACCCAAATCATGAAAAAGTGCTCCCAGTGCCAGATCCATAAGAACTAGACGCGGGAGTTTTATATAAAGACCGGTTGCGACTACCAGCAAACAGACATTAATAAGATGATCAATTTCGCTCTCGTTAGGCTGGCGCACCTGAACATTGAGAATTTGTGCCAGATTCTTCTCGGTTTCGTCAATAACCTGATCGACAGTCTGCTGGATTTGTTTCAAATACATGGTGCGAAGACTGGTGCTCAATATCGACTGGCTTTTTTTATGGAAAAGCGAACGAAAACACAAGGCAAGCTCCTCGCGAACTTCTGGAGCGATTACTTTGTGTTTTTGTAGTTCTAGGGCGTAAGGGTCATAAATAGGAAGATTGGTTACGCCGAGCTGTGCCAGGCGGGTAATATAGTATTCGGTGAGGGCAATGCCTTGTTCCAAAAGTAAATTACCATTGTTATCAATAATATCGCGTGCTAAGATCATGCCTGCTTTAGTTTCTGTGATAAGCATAAGGTACCCCCCTTATAGGCCTACCATTATTATACATAATCAAAATTAGAAAAGAAATATGTTTTGGTCCTGGTTACCTGGGACTTTTCGCCTATACATAATGCCAGGCACATCACCTTTAGGCGTGGCATATTATGTTAGTAAGCGGTGTAAATAGTTACTTTAGCCCAATAGAATTCATAATTAAATTCTGTTGCCATAAGAAAATACGGCTTTCGCTTTCGCCTGAGGCTCGACGAAAGCCGTATTTTCTTAGCTCGAAGGGAGGAGGAAAATGTCGTCATTGGTTACTGGCAGCAAATCGAATATGCACTTAGCAGGAATTGCCGCAGTGTTATTAGGTATTCTGGGAATAGTAACCTGGATGCCTAAGGTTTTTTATATTGTTTATAACGATGGACTCTATCTCAGCATCCACTCTGTGATTGAAATTATTTGTTTAGCGATAGGGCTAAGTGTTTTTGTAGTAGTGTGGTATGGTTGGCCGCAGACAAAAAATAGCCGCGATTTAGTGATTGCCATGGTCTTTTTAGCGGTAGCGCTGCTAGACCTAGCTCATTTGCTCTCCTATAAAGGCATGCCTGATTTTATTACTGTCAATAGCGAGAACAAAGCCGCCTGGTTTTGGATTATCAGCCGGCTGCTGGCAAGTGCAGGGATTCTGGCTGCCGTCTATATGCCACGTCGTAGTAAAAATCCGGCTTTTCACCGGCTGTATTTATTCACTGTAACTTTTGGTTTAACCTTGACAGCTATTGCGTTGGTAATACTGTTTGAGCGCTCATTGATTCCCTTGTTCGTGGCGGGACAGGGGCAAACCTTTGAAAAAATTGCGCTTGAATATATGATTATGCTGCTTAACGGTCTGGCGATCTACATGTACGGTCATCGCAACCCGTCTCAGCAGGCCGTTTTTTGGCTGCGCATCGGTTTAGTATTTAGTCTGGTGGGCGGGCTGGCATTTACCTTATATGAAACCGCCTATGACAGTTTTAACTTAATGGGGCATGTGTACAAAATCATCGGTTATTCCTGTGTGCTGAAATCTTTGATGCAAACTTCTGTTTTGCGCCCGTATATGCATATTTCCCGTCTTAACCGGGCGCTGAAATCGATGGCTGTTAAGAATATGAGCTTGTATAAGGATACCAAGGACAGCGAACGCATTTTGCAACAAGCCTTTATTCAGCTAGGGGCAACGCTGGCAAGCAAGCATGATCTGGAGGGCATGCTACAACAGGTTGTGTCGGCAGCCGGCACGGTGTTCCAGTGTGACCATGTGTATTTGGCGCTGGCTGAAAATAAGATATTAAAAATAATGGCGTATATCAGCAGTTTTAAACCGCCAGACAAACTTAATCCTCAGCGCAGTTTTATGGGGAAAGTATTTACCGAGAAAAAACCGCTGGTTGTTGATCATATCAGCCTGTTTCCAGAGTGTATTATTGAGGCAGTCGGCCAGGCCGGGTTAAAGTCGATGGTCGGAGCACCCATTCGGCATAATGGTGATGTCATTGGGGTTTTGTCAATTTTTTCTCGGAAAGAAAGGGGATTTACGCAGTATGACGCCCAATTTCTGAGTGTCTTTTCTCATCACGCCGGTGAAGCCATCAAAAATGCCAAGGCCTATGAAAATACTGTAGAGAGTTTTGCCGAACTCAGTTTGCTGTATGATATTGTAAAAGAACTGACCATTCAAAAGTCTCCGTCTGCCATCCTGACAAGGGTAGCGGACAAACTCTATAATTTGTTTGCTGCTGATGGAACCGTGGCGTTTATTATGCACTACCGCGATGACGGTATTCACACTGAACCGGTATTTGCAACCGGTTTTGAACAAAAAGAAATTGACCATTTGCAGCATGTGTTTTCCGATGGAAAAATGACCTGGCCGTGGAGCGGACTCAGCAGTATGGATGAGGGTACCGCTTATGAAACGCAGCGGGGATTGATCACGATGTCAGTGCTTTTGTCGCGGCGTCTTAATATTTTGCCGCTACTGGCCAGCGGCAAACTCCAGGGACTTATTGTACTAGGCTGGGATGACCCGTTACAGGAAATCCCTCCAGGTAAGGAAATGGTGCTTAGCACTATTGCCAGCCAAACAGCGATTGGCCTTGAACGCGCTTATCTGTATGATCATTTCCAGGCTATGGCGCTTACCGATCCGCTGACCCGTCTAGCCAATCGTCGTCAGTTTGAGGCGGTTTTGGGGCGGGAAATCAGCCGAACCCTTAATTATCATCGTCCGGTAAGCTTAATCATGCTGGATATCGACTTTTTCAAAAAAGTCAATGATACCTGGGGGCATTTAGCCGGTGACGTTATTTTACAGCATATGGGAATGTGCATTAAAGAAGGCTTTCGGCCGACCGATGTGGTTGCCCGGTATGGTGGTGAGGAATTTGCGGTGGTCTTGCCGGAAACTTGTCGGGAGGAGGCTGTGCAGTTGGCGGAAAATTTCCGGCTTCATATCAAAGATGCGAGCTTCGCAGTAGATGATGCTGTAATTAACATTACCATCAGTTTAGGGGTAGCCACATTTGAAAGCACAAGTAACTGGGCTGATCCCGCCAGTGAACTTATTGAAGCGGCTGACCAGGCGCTGTATTGTGCCAAGCAGCAAGGACGTAACCGTGTCGAGTATCATAAATGAGACTAAGATTCAGATGGGGTTTTAACCCCATCTGAATCTTAGTCATCAGACAAACTGTAGGAATAACGCAACATGAATAGTCAGATGAAATACCAGGCATGCTAGTATCGGATCAATCGCAAAGGAGGGATATATATATATGCTAACATCTAAAGAATTAATGCACCTGGAAGACTTCTTGGGTATGGAGCAAAATTGTGGCAAAACCATGAACTTTTTTGCCAGCAGTGTACAAGATGCTCAGAGCAAACAGCTTTTCCAGCAAATTGCGCAAAATAGCCAACAGCATGTACAAACCATCAGCAAGCATTTAAATGCAGGACAAAATTTGCAATAAGCAAACGAGGTGATACTATGGCACAAATGAGTCAACAATCTGGGCAAACGACGCAAAGCGGTATGAGCGGCCAGGGAGTCAGCCTTTCTGAACGCGAGCTGTTGCAGCTTGCTCTTAACGAAACCAAGATGACAGCCGCTGCTGTTAATACATTTGCACTGGAATGTTCCAGCGACACTCTCCGTCGTGACTATTTAACCATTCTGGGCGATGTTCACAATGAAGAAAAGCAGATTTTTGCGTTAATGCAGCAAAAAGGCTATTACGAAGTTAAAAATGCCAGTCCGCAGGATATTGCCCAAGTGCAATCAAAATTTAGTCAAAGATAGTAGCAATCCAACGAAAACACAGTAAATACAAGGAATTAAAGGGCGATTTTTGCATTTTTATGCAAAAAATTGCCCTTTGAATTTGTATAAACATTCCAAATATAAAATTTCTTGACAGGTATTTTATTCAGATGTAGAATATAAAAAGAATTATTCAATAACTATTTTCCAGTGGTAAATTGTAGTGAGGGTAGGGGAGATTAGTGGACATTTGTGTTACATCGTTATTACGGGATAAAGGGTTTAAAGTTACGCCGCAGCGCTTGGCGATTTATAGTGCTTTAGCTGCTACCAAAGCTCATCCCAGCGCAGAAATGATTTATAACGAGCTTCAGCCGTTATATCCTACAATGAGCTTGGCAACTGTGTACAAGACTATTGAGATTTTAAAAACCTTGGAGTTGGTTCAGGTACTTAATGTTGGCGAAGACAGCTTCCGTTATGATGCCGATACCAGCAACCATCCGCATATTCGCTGCATGGGCTGCGGCCGGGTAGATGACCTGTATGGGGTGGATTCTTCCGAGTTTATTGATCAGGTTGCTGCTATGACTAAGTATTCGCTTCAAGGACAGCAGTTTTATTTTTACGGTATGTGCCCTCAGTGTCAGGGCGTAACTGCGGCTGTAAGCTAGTCTGACAAACAAACCGGATGGAGGTAAAACGCCATCTGGATTTAGACATTATTTGAAAAGATTGCCTTATACCGGCAGTCTTTTCGTTATGCAGCGAAACATTATTACAAAGGCGGGTTGAGAACATGAATTTGGCCAGTTATATTGATCATACCCTGTTGAAACCGTCTGCCACGGTCGAAGATATTATTCAATTATGTAGGGAGGCAGAGCAGCATCAGTTTGCTGCTGTTTGTGTAAACCCTGTATATGTGGATTTAGCTGCCCATTGTCTTGCTGGTACCGGGGTGAAAACAGCCACGGTTATCGGTTTTCCTCTGGGAGCCACTTTTACTGAAGCTAAGGTGGCGGAAGCCAAAGAGGCGGTATCACGCAAAGCCAATGAGCTTGATATGGTCATCAATATCGGCGCGGCTAAGGCCGGAATGTGGGAAGTGGTAACCGAGGATATCAGGCAAGTGGTGGCAGCCGCAGATGGCGTGACAGTCAAGGTAATTATTGAGACCTGTTTACTAACTGATGACGAGAAACGCCGTGCTTGTCAGGCTGTGCTGGATGCTGGTGCCCAGTTTGTCAAGACCTCCACAGGCTTTGGACCGGGGGGCGCCACGGTTGAAGATATTCGTCTTTTTAAGCAGGTAGTGGGTGACAAAATCGGGATTAAAGCATCTGGTGGTATTCGTACCTTGGAACAAGCTCAGGAGCTTATTGCTGCCGGGGCAACACGCCTCGGGACAAGTGCCGGTATTGAAATTGCGGGGAATCACAGCAAGAAAGTCTGATATTTACATAAAAAACCTATAGAAGTAAACTAGAACGCATGATATAATGTCCTTTACCTGTTCGAAAGGAGGGCAGCACATCATGCGTTCTGTTATGCAATTTGTTTCCGGTAACATACCGGTAATTGCCAGTTTAATTGTAATCTGTTTGTTTTTCAGTATGATACCGCTTCGTCCGCAACTGTGGCTGTATCCTCTGGTACGGCAGGCAGTTGCTTTAAAGATTGATTATCAGACAAAAAATATGCTGGCGAAAGAAACGCCGCATTTTGTCATTCGCTACACCCCAGCTGATGCCGATGTGGTAGATATGGTGGCAGCCGCTGCCGAAGCAGCCTATAAGCCGGTGACAACAGCGCTTGCCTATGCGCCTAAGGGGAAATCATTGGTTTTAATATATCCTGACCGCCAGGCAATGAAAAAAGCGTATGGCTGGGAAGGCGGCGCCAATGCCATGGGGTTTTATTGGGGTGGAGTTATCCAGATATTGTCCCCGAAGGCGTGGCTTGAAAATAGCCAGTCGCTGGAACAGTTTATCGCTGTTGGGCCGTTGACTCATGAGTATACTCACCTGGTGCTTGATTGTATGACTCGCGGCAACTACAGTCGCTGGTTTACCGAAGGCTTGGCCCAGTATGTTGAGTATAAAGCCAATGGCTACGAATGGGTGACTGCTGACAACGGGCTAGCCGGCAAGGTGTATTCTCTTAAAGAACTCGAGGAAGATTTTGACGGATTGCCCAATCAGGCATTGGCCTATCGACAGTCACTGGCAGCCGTCCGCTATATTGCGGCTGTTCACGGTGACGCTAAACTGGCGCAGGTTTTGTCTTATCTGATGTCAGGTCAGCAGGTCGAAACAGCCATTGAAAAATCGCTGGATATGGATTATGCTACCTATGAAACCATGGCTATGCTGTGGGCTAAAGGCAATATGAAACAATATAGCAAGATCGCCAATTAAAGGATGTGCCGCACGGCACACCCTTTTTTACATAGATAAACCAAAGTTGGGAACAGTAACAGTATATTTTGCACGGCAGGAGGGGAAAGGCATGCTTACCAGGCGGGAGTTTCTGAAACTTTGCACAACTGCTTTGGCGACAGCAACTCTGACTGACCGGCTAATGCCTATTATGTCCCAGGGGTTTGCTGCAGGTAAGATTAGTAAACCGCCGGTGATCTGGCTGGAACTTGGCTCCTGTACCGGTAATTCGATTGCACTTGACAACGCCGTTAACCCCAATCTTAATCAAATCCTTACCGATATGGTGGATATGCGTTATAACTGGCTGCTCAATGTAGTGCAGGGCTCGGAAGTTGTAAAAGTACTGCAGGATACGGCAGAAAAAGAAGCCGGCAATTTTTGGCTGGTAGTCGAAGGGTCAGTTATGACCGCCGATAATGGACGCTATAATCACATTTATATGCGTGACAATCAGCTAGTGACCGGCCTAACTGCGCTGCAGGAATTGGCACCGAAAGCCAAGCATATTATTGCTGTCGGCACCTGTGCCTGTTTTGGAGGCCCATCGGCGGCTTACCCCAATCCCGCGGGAGCCAAAGGGGTGTGGGAAGTAATCAAGCAGCCGGTTATCAATGTTCCCGGTTGTCCGGCCAATCCTGACTGGATGACAGGCATCTTTAGCCATCTTATTATGTATGGACTGCCTGAACTTGACGGTTATAACCGGCCCAAGATGTTTTTCGGACAGACAATCCATGACTTGTGCCAACGCCGCCAGCAGTTTGAAGATGGGATTTTTGCCTCCTTTCCCGGTGAAAGCGGCTGTTTATACAAGGTTGGCTGTAAGGGGCCGGTTACCCATGCCGATTGTCCTAAGCGGCAGTGGAATCATTATGTGAATTGGCCGGTAAGAGCCGGCGCACCGTGCATTGGCTGCGTTAATCCGGGCTTTCCTGATAGCTCTATGCCATTTTATAATCATTTGCCTGATCTGGCAACTCCGCTTGGTATGCTTAATATTAAGAAATTTGGTGCGGCAGCTGCCGGTTTGGGGGCGGCAGCAGTTGGGGCTCATCTTATTACCGGCGTTGTTGGCAAGCGGGTGGGCAAACACTGGCTTGACGGCACCAACCCCAATGAACCTGATCCGCCGGAAAATTTGGAGCAGCTTAAACAGGAGCTGGATGACTTAATTCGCCAACAAAATGCGTTGATCAGTGAAAGTCAAGCTCTGGAGCAGGTTAGAATTAAACGCAGATTGCCGAAAACTTTCAGGCAGAAAGTGGTTGACTTCTTCCGTCCCGGACAAAAACATAGGAGGTAGTTACCGTGGCTGTGCAGACAATTTTCCCGGTAACACGCATTCATGAACCGCTGCGTGCCGATGTTGAGGTGCAAAATGGCAGGATCGTGGATGCTTGGCTAGGGGCGCATTTATTCAGAGGCATGGAAAGCATGCTGACAGGGCGAGATCCGCGTGATGCGGCGCTTTTTACCCAACGCATCTGCGGCATTTGTTCCGGCGCTCATGCTGTTGTCGCCGGTATGGCCCAGCAGCAGGCGTTTGGTGTTACGCCTACGCCGACAGGGCAGCACTTAATTAATTTATTATTTGCCGCTGATATTATTCAAAATCATCTGCGGCATTTCTATATTTTGGTGTTATATGATTATGTAAAAGGCCCGGATATGGCACCCTACACACCTAGGCCGCAGGCCGACTTTCGGCTGCCGCTCAAGGTCAATGCCGAACTGCTGCAGCATGCTAAAGAAGCCGCCCTACAGGCGGTGCGTGCTCATGAGGCCATGGCGGTATTTGGGGCTAAGGCACCTATGCAGCAGACTATTATACCTACCGGTGTTACCGAGCAGGCTTCGGTAGAGCGGCTGATGGCATATAGCAGCATTTTGCAGGAAGTGACAGAATGGGTGGAAAAGTTTTTTATTGCTGATGTTATGACAATTGCTGATTATTACAAAGATTACTATGACATTGGTGGGGGTTACGGCAATCTCATGTCTTTTGGAATGTTTCCCGCACCGCTGACCGGGGAACGAGCGCTAAAGGCGGGGCTGATTGTAAACCGGGGACAGGTGGAAGAGCTTGATATCAACCATATCACTGAGGAAGTCCGTTACAGTTGGTATACTGATGAAGAAGAGCGGCGCAGGCCGGCAGCAGGCCGCACTACACCTGACCGGAACAAGAGTGATGGCTATACCTGGGTGAAGGCGCCGCGTTATCAGGAGCTGCCGGTGGAAGGAGGGCCGCTGGCCAGAGGGTTTATTAACGGTGATTACCGACGGGGGATATCGGTCCTGGACCGGCTAATCGCCAGAGCTAAGGAAACGTTAAAAATTTGCCGGCTGGCGCAAGGTTGGCTTAATGAGATTGTGCCTAATACGCCGAGCTTTATACCATTTACACCGCCTGACAGCGGGACAGGGGTGGGCTTAACTGATGCCATGCGCGGCGCGCTTGGACATTGGTTTGAATACCGGCATAATAAGGTGACTCATTATCAGATTGTAACCCCGACAACCTGGAATTTTTCACCGCGTGACAACCGGGGCATCCGCGGTCCGGTTGAACAAGCGCTTATCGGCACACCGGTGGCGGATGGGGCCAACCTGATTGAGGCCGGGCGGGTGATTCGCTCGTTTGATCCCTGCTTTACCTGTGCCGTGCATATGCTGGAAGCACGCAGCCTGCACTGTTGAAGTGCAGGCTGGGGCGTGGTACAATAATACATAGCAAACAAACAAAACTTGGCTAACTGCCAAGTTTTTTGACTATGAAAATACATCGCGTCTACACGCGTTAGCTACCCAAAAGGGGGATAAATATGAGTATATTTAAAGCTTGTGACATCCGGGGTGTGGCCGGTACAGAGCTGACTGACGATATGGCCAGGAGGATATCCCGGGCGGTAGGAGTTGTGCTTGCCGGGCAAAAAGTGGTGGTGGGCGGCGACATACGGCTATCCACTCCGGCTTTGCAGCAGATCATGGTTGAAGGATTGGCTGAGTCCGGTTGTCAGGTCGTTGATATTGGAACAGTGGCAACACCGGTATTTTACTATGGACTACAAACTACCGGAGCAACAGGCGGGGTCATGGTTACTGCCTCGCATAATCCGGCCCAATATAACGGTTTCAAATTAGTGCTTGGGCCTAAGCCTGTCAGTGAAGAAGATGTGGCTCATATTGGGCAGTTGGTAGACAGGGATGCTCAGACACAGGGCAAGGGCGAAGTAACCAAGTTTCCTGTTATTGAAGAGTATCTAAACTATACAGCAGGCAAGGCACGCCATGGCAAGCTGAAAGTCGTGATTGACGCCGGCAACGGCGCTACTGCCGAGATTGCTCCCCGGCTGTTTAAAAAACTGGGATATGAAGTAATTGAACTTAATTGCGTGCCAGATGGGCGCTTCCCGCATCGGCCGCCCAATCCAGCGTTGCCGGAAAATTTGGCGGCGCTGGGTGAGGTTGTACGCCTTCATAACGCCGCAGTGGGAATTGGCTTTGACGGCGACGGTGACCGGGTGGGGGTTGTTGATGAGAATGGCCGCCCTATTGATAATGACGATATTATGGTACTCATTGCGCGTCAGTGTCTGGCAAATAAGCCGGGGGCAATTATCTATGATGCCAAGTGTTCCATGGTGGTACCGGAGGAGGTTGTCAAAGCCGGCGGACGGCCGGTCATGGCCCGTGCCGGACATACCTTTAGCAAAACTGCTTTTATGCAGGAATATGCACTCTTTGCCGGTGAAATCAGCGGGCACTTCTTTTTCCGCGATCTTGGTTATGATGACGGAATGTTTTCGGGGCTCAAGATCTGTGAACTCATCGCTGAACATGGCAGTCTTGCCGCGCAGGTGGACGATATTCCCAACTACCTCTTAACTACCGATATCCGGGTTACCTATCAGGGAAATGACAAGGAAGCCGTGCTTGATCAGATTGCGGACAAGCTTGCCCAGTACCGGCCCAACCGGATTGATGGCGTGCGTATTGAGTTTGCCGATGGCTGGGGTATGATTCGCGCTTCGGTAACAGAACCGCTGTTTACGCTGCGGTTTGAAGCCAAAACAATAGAACGTTTGAAAGCAATTACGGCAATCCTGCTTGGCGGTATGACTGCGAAAGTCCGGGAGGCGGTTATCGCCAAACTGCCGCCAGAATGTATGTAACAGACTGCGAAATATTTGCCTGACACGAAGGCCGATACACCGGGATTTGTGAAGAAGCATGATGACGGTAATTGGCTTGCTAAAAAAGGATTTGCCGGTACTAAGTCGAATATATTTTTCATTGCGATCAGCCTGTATCTTTACCAAAATAATAGGCGTAAGTCGCGGTTTTAGTATCATTAACGCTAGAAGTAAAAGAGGTAATTATGCAAATTCACGTTTTGGCCAGCGGCAGTACCGGAAATGCTACATTTATTGAAATGGAAAATACCAAACTTTTGGTTGATGCCGGTATCAGTACTCGGCGTATCAAACAATCGTTGGATAAACTAGAGATCAATATTGAAGAACTTGACGGTGTGCTGATCACCCATGAACATCGCGATCATGTGAATGGCTTGACAACACTGCTCAAAAAATATCGTTTGCCGGCCTATGCTCGGCCAGATACCTGGAACTCCATGTATTGCCGGAATTTGCTGCCAGATGAGTGTTGCCGGGAACTTCCTGACAGCCTCAATATTGGCAGCGTAAAAGTCGAGCCTTTCTCTATCTCCCATGATGCGGCTGACCCGGTAGGTTTCCGGCTGCATGCAGGTAAAACCAAAGTCGGTTTTGCGACTGACCTTGGTTTTGTCACTCCAACCGTCAAAGACGCCTTATCTTTGTCTGATGTATTGGTGTTGGAAGCCAATCATGATGTTGAAATGCTGAAAAACGGCAATTATCCCTGGCATCTGAAAAAGCGGATTATGAGTAACCGCGGCCATTTGGCAAACACTGATGCCGGCTGGACACTGGCAAGGCTTGACCGCAAGGCGCACACTGACGTTTTTCTGGCCCATCTCAGTCAGGAAAATAATCGTCCCGAATTGGCTGAGGACACAGTTGCCGCGATATTAACCCAGGAAGGCTGTCAACTAAATAAAGATATTACACTACACCTTACCTATCCTGGACAAATTACGGGAATAGGTAAATACTAACCGGAGGCGATAACATGAAGAAATGGTTTGGGAAATTGACTCCCTATATTGTAGTGTCATTAGTCAGCATGATGCTTGGTGCAGCTTTTGTAGTTGGCTGCTCAGGCAATATTGATAAAGCGCAGAAACCTAATCAGGGCTCAACCTTTAAGGGGCTGCAGCCGCCTACTGCTCAGGCGCAGGTATCGGAAGCCCGCAATACGCCGATTGTGCGGGCTGCGCAAGCCATTGGCCCAACTGTTGTCGGCATTACCAACAAAGGTGTGGTTCGCGACTTCTTCAGCAACCGCCAGGTGATGGTCGAACAGGGAACAGGTTCGGGTGTAATCTTTGATGCTCAGGGCTATATTGCCACCAACTATCATGTAGTGCAAAATGCCCAGGAGATTTCGGTTTCCCTGTCTGATGGCCGCACACTTGACGGCAAAGTTATTGGTGTCGATCCGGTAACCGATTTGGCTGTCGTCAAAGTCGAGGCTCAGGACTTGCCTGTAGCCACACTGGGTGACTCAGATTCCTTGATGGTCGGTGAACCGGCCATTGCCATCGGCAATCCGCTTGGCCTGGAATTCAAAGGCAGTGTGACAACCGGTGTTATCAGTGCTCTTAACCGTTCGCTCGATATCGGCGAACGTCGTTTTAAACTTATCCAGACCGATGCGGCCATTAACCCCGGTAACTCCGGCGGTGCTTTGGTTAATGCTGATGGTGTAGTCATTGGTATTAACAGTGCCAAGATTGCTCTTTCCGGCGTAGAAGGCATTGGTTTTGCCATCCCTATTAACAGCGCCCGTCCGATATTACAGTCCCTTATCGACAAAGGCCGGGTAGTTCGGGCTTACCTCGGAGTAGGAGCATTAGATCAGGCTACTGCCGCCAAATACGGCTATGAACTTAAACTCGACAAGGGCGTGTATGTTGCCAAAGCTTCATCTTCAGGCCCGGCTTATAAAGCCGGTATCCGCGAAGGAGACATCGTTCTCAAAGTGGCCGGAGCCGAGACCAACAGCGTCCCCGAACTCAGGGCCGTGCTTGACAGCCAGCAGGTTGGCAGCAAGGTCGATGTGGTAATAAGACGCAATAATGATACCAGAACGATTAGTGTTCTCTTAGAAGAAATGCAGGGACAATAACCATGAAAATCACTATTCTTACCATTGGTAAAATCAAAGAAAAATACCTAACCGCTGGCATCCAGGAATTTTTGAAGCGTCTTACCCCTTTCTGCAAACTCGACATCATTGAGCTTGCAGAAGAAAAGATGCCTGACAACCCTTCACCAGCTGAAAAAACACAAGCGCTCACCCGTGAGGGTGAGCGCCTTTTAAAGGCCGTACGTCCCGGAAGCTACCTCATCGTCTTAGATGTGGCCGGACAAGCAATGTCATCCGAACAATTAGCCGCAAAGTTTGATAGTTTGGCCCTCGGCGGACAGAGCGACATTACTTTTATTATTGGTGGTGCTTTTGGTTTGTCGGCCGAAGTTGTGAAAGCGGCGAAGGAGAGACTGTCGTTTTCTAAGATGACTTTTACGCATCAGATGATTAGGTTGCTGCTGGTGGAGCAGGTGTATCGGGCGTTTAAGATAAGTCGGGGGGAACCGTATCATTGGTAGCGGCGAAAGATGGCCTCAAGCCTTGCATGTGCAGGGATTGAGGTATTCTTTTTTTTGTATGTTTCTAGGTTAGGGGAAGGAAGCTGCCCTGATTGCCCTGCAAGTTTGGGAAGGGTGCAAGAATGTCTGTATACTTCTGTTCTCAAACGCTGCCCTCACTAGCCCTAAAAAAAGGATATCATGAGCATTGCTAACTATATTGGAAACGCATATTCCGAAAAAGATAATCAGAATCTTAGACTATTTGGGTACATAAGGAGGAATTAACACTAATATGTAATATGATCGAAGAAAGGGTGCTGATTTCATGATAGTAAGGTCCTTAGAAGAATTAAACCAGATTAGAGAAGAATGTAAGTCTATGGTTACAAAAAGAGCTGCTGCTTCTGGGTTTACAGCTATAGTTCCGATTCCAGGAACAGATATCGCGGCTGATATCGGTATGTTGATGGAGTTGCTTCCAGCGATAAACAGAAAATTTGGCCTTTCCGAAGAACAAATCGAGCAATTAGATGAAAGCACTAAAATATTGGTTGCGCAGATAATCAAAAAGGTAGGTAGTGCATTCGTAGGTAAGGTGATTTCGAAGGAATTGATTATGCAGGTTCTCAAAGGAATGGCTAAAAAAATTGCTGTGAGACAGATTGTAAAATACATACCATTTGCGGGTCAGGTTGCTGCTGCGGCCATTAGTTTTGCAACAATGAAATATGTAGGAAACGCTCACGTTGACGAATGCTATGAAGTGAGACAGCAGGGGACGTTCCTTTTTTGTCATTATTGTGATATACTATTGTCAGAGGTGATGATAAATGGGAAGGCAGGCGCGGCAATTAAGCGGCAGCGG
>JAGGAB010000132.1 GCA_017889705.1 Bacillota bacterium
AAAAGAATGCCTCTCAATTCGCCAAATTGAGAGGGCAACTGGAATATCGCGTGGCGTTGTAGCAAAATGTTGACAAAACGGGAACGTCCCCTAGTGTCTGCAGATCTTATACTGATGAAAAAATAATAGCCAGGAACCTATATTATGGTTCTTGGCTATTATTTTTTAAAAAAGGCATTATTCTAGACAGAGGTGATGTTTTAATAATATAAGATTTGATAAATAGTTATCAAGTAAGCTTGACGATAAGAATTATTTAGATTTAATTCCTTCTTGGCTGTGTCCAGCTTTCTTTTTTACGCTGCAGGGAAATCCTCTGACTTGAATTGACCCGCTTACCGGGTCCCGTAATTCGTTATTGAATAATAAGTTTACGTTAGCTCCTGCTGCTGAAAAGGGATCGTAATTTGGAAGCTTGAGAGTGGGACAAGACTGCCACCAGCCGTGCTGTGTGCATACGACATTGTAAGCGATGTCGGGTGATATTTTAGCTTTTAGGGTAATTGCGTCTTGAACAGTTTCTAATGTTACCCAATCGCCATTCTGAATGTTAAGCTGTGCGGCTTGACGGTCATTGATCTCCAAAAAAGGATGGGGATGTTGTTTTCTCAAGGAAGGCATGGACCGGTTTTGCGTATGGCAAAATTCTTTTAATTTTGCAGTGATGAGAATAAGCGGATATTGTTCTGTCCAACCCCTGTCTGAAAACTGAATATAGGGATCTTGCCAATCGGGTAATGGAGCTTGGCCGATATTCTTAAGCGGCTGTGAAAAAATTTCTACCCGTCCGGTCAAATTTGCAAAACCCTGAGTTTTATATTTTTGGTAGGTAATGTCGTGTTTTATCAAGATGCCGCCGGGCGCTTTTTTTAACTCCGCTAGAGTGATATTCAAAGGTTTAAGTTGGTGCTCGAAGGAAGCCTCAATATTCCCATGCCAAAATTGATTGTCAAAACCAAGTCTTTTAGCTAGTTGAAAGATAATCCATAAATCGTCCCGGCTTTCTCCCTGGGGCTGAACAACAGCAGGCCGCCACTGCAGGGTTGATTCATTACCCTGATAATTGGGGATATACCCCAAACGATTGACTTCCCAAAAACTGGCCGCCGGAAGTACAATATTGGCAAAATTTGCCGTGGGGTTTATAAAAAGGTCTACATTCACCTGAAAGTCAAGTTTTTGTAATGCTTTCCTGGCAAAGTTACTGTCTGGATTGGAGATAGCTAAATTTCCGCCAAAACAGAGCAATGCCTTAAGCGGATATGGTTTTTCATTAAGGATTGCTTCATAGGCAAGATAAGGGGGAACCGACATAATTGTTCCTGCAGGCCCAAGCGGGTGGGCATGGAGGGCAAGGTTTTTTTGAAACATATCTTGAGTGGCAAATTCAAAGCCATACGGGTAGTTTAGTGGCGGAAACGGAGATAGGAGGGCATTTCCGCCGGATTTGTCAAAATCACCTGTGAGAGCATAAAGAATGCAAATGGCTCTGTTTGTTTGGGTGGCATTGAAACTTTGTTCAACACCGTTATAGGAATACCAGCAAGCTGGTTTATGTTGAGTTATCAGCCGGGACGCTTCTCGAAGTTGGTTTTTATCAACTCCAGTCAGATGTGTTACCCGGTCCGGATGGTATTGTTCAGCAGCTTTTTTGAGTAATTGAAAGACGGTTTTACACGTAATTGCCTGTTTACTGATTTGTACAGTGATTTCGCCTTCCAATAGTGGTATCGATAATAACCTTGCTCCAGGACGATAAAGTTTTGGTTGTTCTGTTTCAGCGTCCAGTACGACAAAGGTATTTTCGTCTGCGGACAGGCCAAGGTCTTTACCTTTGAGCAGACTACCAGTATCCATCCTGACCAAGAGGGGCGCATTGGTCCAGTCGCGTACAAAGTTCAAGTCATAGCGATTTTCCGTTAAGATGATGTGAATTATACTAAGAATCAATGCTCCATCAGTTCCCGGTTTTACCTGGAGCCAAAGATCGGCCTGGGAAGCCAAGGATGTTTTACGAGGATCAACGACAATCAATTTGGCCCCACTTTTATGTGCATTATTAATTTTCCAGTGGAAAGAATTTAAAGTGGTTTCTGGATTATTCCCCAAAATAAGGATACATTTGCTTTTTTCAAATTCCGGCCAACCTGATTGAAAACCAACACCGGGCTTAGCAAAGGTGAGTGATGAGGCAAAGTCACGGTGCCAATTGCAAATATGTGTCGTAGTTATGATATTCGGGGTACCAAGAAGATTGGAAAACCTTCGTAAATAACAGCCAATTTCCCATAAAGGTGACCCCGCAAAGGATTGGTTAATAGCGATGGCTTCTGGGCCATTGACTTTTTTTATCTGTGCTAGTCGATGGGCAATGCTATCAAGCGCTTCATCCCAACTAATGCGAACCCATCCGGGGTCATTATCACCTTTGGGTCTGGTTCGCATCATGGGATAAATTATACGTTGCTCGTTATAAATCAGTTCAGGGCCAGCAATACCCTTTGGGCAGATTGGACGATAGTAAATGTGATTTTTGTCAGGGGTAACCTTTACCAAGGTATCATTTTCAACGTGGGCAACAACGGGGCAATTATTATAACACTGCCCACAATAGGTCCTTATTTGTTTAGTCATAATGTAGGGCTCCTTTCCCTTAAAAATAAAAATAACTAAGTACTTACTAATAAAAGCTTTGAAAAAGTAGGTTACTCCTTCGATTGAAGTAACCATCATCCATAGCATCAGTATTATGATTTGAGGCCATTCAAGAAGAGGGTTGTCAATGTTTCGATAACCTCGTCGCCTGGGTTAGGTAGGACGGGTCCGCTTATGGCCGCGTGTTGATCAAAAGCATACATATACACAGTTTCTATAATTAAACGAGCTGCTATTGTTGCGTTGATTTTTCGGAAAACACCGTCGTCGATTCGTTGCTGGATGTAGCTTGCCAAAAGATCAGTCAGCGTTAGACTTGTTTCAGCCCCATTATGAGTAATCTCCTTGAACTGCAGTTTCTCTAAAGCTGCAAACAAAGCCAAACGAATAATCCTTGGATCTTGTTGACCATGGTTTATTAAATGGGCAGCTATTGAAGAGAAAACATGTCTATCATTTTTTGTTTGTATTGCGGCTTCAACCTCTGGCAACACCGGATGGTGGCTAAATAATGTTTGAAGAGTGACCCGGTACAGCTCTTCTTTTGAGGCAAAGTGCTGAAAAATTAGGGTTTCGCTTATGCCGGCCAGCTCAGCAATTTCTTTTATTCGACTTCCGCTAAAACCCTTTTCCGAAAAAACGCTTAACGCAGTTTCGATAATTTGTGCACGACGGTCTTCGCCATTAAGGCGTACTTTAGTGGTCAACGTATCTCTCCTTATTACTAAGTAATTACTTATATGGTAATATTTTTCGTTTTTTTTGTCAAGGTTTAAATACGATGGAAACGTGGGGACAGGGGATTTGTTTTTCATAGGAGAGTTGGTAGAAAACAGAAACAAACTCCTTGTCCCCCTGTTTTACCTGTCTTGTTAAATGAAAATGACGATGGTTTGTCAAAGATCATTTACTGCATGCAAAGTATTTGATTTATCCGAACGTATGTAAGGAATATCATAAATGTATAAAATCAGGAATTCAAACTGGTGCGTAAAATGATAATCATTTAAAATGTTTAGTCAAAGTAACAAAATTGAGTTGTGTTACTTGATGAAAATGCCCACGAATATAGGCAGTATAAGGCTTTGTATAACATTTTCACCGGTTACCATAGAAACCGTTTACGCTGAATGTAATACAATATATAATACCAATATAAGGAAATACATTGAGCATAGAGGTGCTGACGATGGAACTGGTGGA
>JAGGAB010000072.1 GCA_017889705.1 Bacillota bacterium
TGCTGCGCCTTAAAAAATTCTCTGGTGACTTCATCACTCGGAAAAATGGAAGTCGTGACGCCCATTTCCGCACCCATGTTGGTTATTGTTGCCCGTTCAGGTACGGTAAGTTGTTTTATAAAACTGCCACCATATTCAACAGCTACACCCACATTGCCTTTGGTTGTAAACATCTTTAGTACTTCAAGTGCTATATCTTTGGCAGACACCCACGGCTGTAGAGTACCCTCCAGGTTTATCCTAACTACTTTGGGATAAGTCATAAAACATTTGCCGCCAGCCATACCGGCTGCAATTTCCAGCCCACCGACCCCAAAGGCCACCATACCCACGGCACCGCAGGTTGGCGTATGGCTGTCACCGCCAATTAGAATTTCTCCCGGTCGGCTAAAGCGTTCTACATGAATTTGGTGGCAGATACCATTGCCAGGCTTCGAGCATTTAATACCATGCTTGTCGGCTACTGTTTGCAGATAACGGTGATCGTCGGCATTTTCAAAGCCATCTTGAATGGTATTATGGTCAATATACGAAACCGATTTTGTCTTCACTTTACCGCCGCCAAGTGCCTCAAACTGTAAATAAGCCATAGTGCCCAGTACATCCTGGGTTAATGTCTGGTCGACACTCACCTGTATTTCATTACCGGGCATCATTTCACCGGCAACAATATGTGCTGAAATGATTTTTTCGATTAGATGTTTTCCCATGTTTCATTTCTCCTCTTCTTACAAGCAAGTAGTGTATTACTCAACAGGTGTAAAGATCTCGCCCTTCATAATTCTTCTGGCGGTACGCTCCATACCGACACGTGATACGCTTTGCCCATCCTCGGCAACTGTAACAAGTACTTCCACAATTCCTTCCGGATGGCCGATTCTTACCATGCGTTCTTTTTCGCCTGCCGTAAAGCCGGCAATTTGATTGGGAACACTACCGGTGAGGAGGGCTGCTGCCGCGAGATTATATAAGCCACTGGCCGGGCAAGTACGGTGCAGTTTCCACATAGATACCGCCTTGACCAGAATGTCTACCTCTTCTTTTTTAATTTGCTCGCCCCCGGTTGTTACATAATCCTGCGCGGGAGCAATAACCGCTATTTTGGGGACGTTGGGTTTATTCTGCCTGGCATCCTGCTCATCTGCTGCCATGCCAGCCAGTACGGCAACCTTATCACGAATTAAATTCAGTTCATCAAGGATTGCTTGATTTGCGGCAACTTCCTTCTGGGACTCAGCTCCGGTTAAACCTACATCTTTACCTGCTAAAAAGATAAATGGATTTATCAGATCAGAGAAGGTTACCTCATAGGCAGCTTTCGCTGTTTTTACCTCTGACTTAGGTCCAAGCAGCAACTGTTTTCCGGTCATTTCACCACCAGGGCTCATGATGGAAACCCGGAACATTGCGCCTGGTTTTACAACACCAGGCATTTGGTAATCTCCGCTGACTTTGGCCTTACCGCTAACAACCGGTATTTCCATATGCAGCAGTTTTTTGATGTTGGTGTTATATACATAAACATCTGCCATATCCGCAGCAGGATCTACGGCAACCAATCCCTCATCTACTGCAAACGCACCGGCAGCCGCCATTAAATTGCCGCAGGTTCCTTTTTCATCAACAACCGCTTCAGCCACTCCAAGCTGAACAAATGTCCAATCGACATCTGCCCCTTCGACAGAAGGCGGCGCGATAATTCCCACCTTGCTTGTTGAGGACGTAGTCCCGCCCAAGCCATTTACCTGCGAAGGGTTGTAACAATCAATGCCTTCTAAAAAAATCTTATTGCGTTCTTTACCATCTGCCGGTAAATCCTTCTTGTGGAAAAATAACCCCCGGCTTGTTCCGCCTCTATACACACTACACGGAGTTGAAAACTGTGACATGAAACTCCCTCCAATATTAATTTTTTAGTTAGGTCAACCACGCTTAAGCTAACTAACCTCTCAAAAACCATACAGCTCAGCAGGATTATCCGCCAATATACGCTTGCGCACCAATTCATCTTCTGCCTGCTTGGCCAGCAAATCCAGCATATTGGCGTCATCCGGCCAAGCCCTGCGTTCAGAAAAGATGGTTGGATGCGGCCAATCGGTTCCCCATACCAGCCGTTCTGGTGCATATTGCACATAGGCCTTACCTACTTGCACAGTATCTTCATAGCTTGGATCACCAACCTTTGTATCCAGGTAAATGCCTGACAGCTTAACCCAGGTCTTGCCTTGATCAATAAGCTTACAGATAGTGCGGAACGCAGGATGAGTTACGCCTTCAGGTTGAGGCAAATGGCCCCGATGATCAAAGACAATGGGCGAAGGCAAGGACTGTAAGAAGTCTTCCATTTTTACAGTGTCATTGGCACTCATCCAGAATTGTACATGCCACCCCAGCTCATTAATACGATTTGAGAGTGTAAAGATCATTTCACGATTATCTGATCCACCTGTTGCTATATTAAACCGGATACCACGCACGCCCAGGTTGTGCATATCCTGTAGCTCTGCATCAGAAATACTGCCGTCAACAACTACCACCCCACGGGCATTAACTCCCATTTTCCTCAGTGCATCAAGGGTACAGGCATTGTCAGTCCCGTAAGCCGAAGGAGTTACGATAACATTACGAACCAGGCCAAGCCGCCTTTGCAGCAAACGATAAACATCAACAGTAGCCGGCGGTTGATTGCGAACATCTGTCGGCAGATACGGAAAACGGACAGGGTCATAAATGTGGTGATGGCAATCGCACGCATTATCCGGCACCATTATAGTAGGGTACTGCCTTCCGGCAGAATAAGGCACTTGTATACCTTCACAGGCTTTTTCATTAGTCATTATTACTTACGCCCCTTTCCTGTGCTGTAGCTTTCCAAATGACTTTACCACAGCCCCAATACCTTCCACCACATTGAACCTAAACCAATCCAGATAACTAGGTTAATAGCGGAAACCATAAAGCCGATCTTCCACCATCTTCCCTGAGTAATGTAGCCTGCGCCAAAATAAATGGGTGCTGGTCCGGCTGCGTAGTGAGTAATGCTCTGCGAAATCGAAGACGCGAAAAACAAAGCCAGTGTCGCAAGATACGGCGGTGTTCCTACTGCCACCGCAACCGCCAGGAAAGCCGAAAACATGGCTGCAATGTGCGCTGTCAAGCTGGCAAAAGCATAATGGGCGTAGGTATATACCAAAACAACAATGACAAACGCATACTGCCAGGGCATGCCAACAATAGAGCCGCTGACTGTCTTGGCAAACCAGGGAATAAGTCCGAGAGAATTAAGAAAACCAGCCAGGCAGATCAAGCTGCCCATCCAGATCATAGTATCCCAGCCGCTCTTCTCTTCGGTAACGTCACTCCATTCTAGTACTCGCGTAACAAGCATGGCTGAAACGGCAAGCATGGCTACCAAGGTAGCATCCAGATTGGTAAATTGTGATGTTGCCCATAATAGTAATGCAGAGCCAAAAATCCCTAACAGGAACTTTTCCTCACGCCGCATTGGCCCCATTTTTGCAAGTTCCACTTCGGCTAACTGTCTTGCCTCCGGTGTTTTGGTAATCTCAGGCGACTCCAGTTTGTAGATGAAATAAGGTATGATTAAGAGCGAACATAGAGCAGGAAGACTTGCGGCCAAAAACCACATTCCCCAAGTTACGGTTACACCAGCTGCTTTTGCTGCCAATGCCACCATTAAGGGATTGCCGGCCATCGCTGTTAAAAACATTGCAGACGTGATTGTGTCACCATGATAGACCGCTTGAATCAAAAATGAACCGATTTTTTTCGCCGTTTGACCTGGTTCTGACCCAAAAGAGCTTGCTAAACTACGAACAACAGGAAAAAGAATTCCCCCGGCACGAGCTGTATTAGAAGGAGTAGCCGGAGCAATAAAAAGATCACTGACGATTAATACATAAGCCAATTTTAAGCTGCTGTCGCCAAAATACTTGATTAATTGGAAAGCAACTCGGCGTCCAACACCGGTCTTTACAAAGCCACGGGAAAACAAAAATGCCGCAACAATAAGCCAGACTACGGTTTGAGAAAACCCGCTTAGAACCTCGCTTATTTTTAGAACTCCTGAAAATGCTGTAAATGATAGGCTCAAAAAAGCAACCGCACCAATTGGAAGTGGCTGAAGGATAAATGCTAAAATAGTTGCCGTAAAAATCGCTAACAAATGCCAAGCCGCAGGCTTTACGCCTTCCGGTATAGGCAGAAACCAAATAATTGCACCAACAATAACCACTACCAATGCACGAATCCACTTACTATCCAAAGTACTCCCTCCATATCCTTTATCTTTGAAGATTCTAAAATAGCGTGAGATCTCTGCTTCATTAATTATATATATAATTGCAACTATTATGGTAATATCGAAAAATTTTAGTCATCCATAACCAAAGCTAATAGATACCAGGCAACTAGTTGCAAAAACAAAACGGCTTCTGTTATTCCAGAAGCCGTGAGTTAGCATATATCTGCTTTTATTCAATAAATCATAAGCTCAATTAAGAAAACCGAAACACACGCAGACACAGAAACATTAAACAAACTCTGCCCCCGATACGCAAGCATAACCGCCACGATAAACCCGCCCAACGCCGCCCAGTGGTTTGCGGTTGCATCTAAGATAGCAGGAAATGTCATAACCGCCAGTGTCACAAAAGGTACATAATATAAAAAGGACTTTACATACGTATTCTTAATTTCTTTTCGTATCAAGGTCAACGGTATCAATCTTATCAAATAAGTAACTACTGCCATAACCAATATGTACAAATAGATATTATTACTCATTCGGCTCCTCCCTTTTCAAGGACAGGGGTGCCGCAATCTACAAAATCGGTTGTCTCGTCTTCCGCCTCTTCCTTTATCGGGAATAACACTGCTGCCAATCCGGCAATCAGTACAGTCAAAATGATAATTTTAAAGCCTGCTGAAACATGGGCAAATGCCGAAACCTTGGTAAAAAAGAAACTCATAACCATAGATAGCAAGATAATACAGGCTAATAGCTTATTGCCTCTAGCGGGAGGAAATATAATTGCCAGAAACATCCCATAGATAGCAATACTTAGCGCACTTATTATTCTTTCCGGCAAAATGCTCCCGGAAACAACTCCAAACAATGTGCCCAATGTCCAACCGGGTATAGCGGCGCTCATCAAGCCATAATTATAAAACGGATTTAATGTGCCGCTTTTGCAGACCGACACCCCGAATATTTCATCAGTAACCCCGCAAGCAACTAAAAACCTATGCATAAAGGACTTTTGGGAATCCAGCTTTTGCGAAATTGAGCACGACATCAAACAATATCGCAAGTTTAAAATGAATTGCGTAACTGCCATTTCCATATAGGTTGAAGATACTCCAATTAATCCAAGCGCCGCAAACTGCCCTGCAGACGTTAGGTTCGTTACTGACATAAGAACAGCCTGAAACGGCGTAAGCCCGGCATTTTTCGCCATAATACCAAATGTAAATGAAACAGCAAAATATCCCAGACAAATGGGAATGCCATCCTTAATGCCGTTTTTCCATTGTTCAATATTAGCGTTCATTACTTATTCTCCCGAATTTTTTACTTATTGTAACATGCACATTGACAATAAGTAAAATGAATACTTATAATCTTTATATAAGATATTCTAATGTATTAGGAGTAAGCAATGAATCGTTATAGCGCGTTTGTCACAATAATTGAATCCGGCAGCTTTACCAAGGCAGCCGAACAACTCGGCTACACCCAATCCGCCATCAGTCAGATCATTCGTTCCCTGGAACAAGAACTGTCTACCAAACTGCTGCTTCGTTCACGCAAGGGCATTGCCCTCACAGCAGATGGCGAACAATTATTGCCTTATATCAAAAACCTGCATCATTCTTACTGTGAGCTAATGGAAAAGCGCAAAGAAATGCAGGGTCTGCAGAGCGGAATTATTCGCATCGGAACTTTCACCAGTATTTCCTGCCATTGGCTGCCAAAGCTAATGAAAGATTTTAAAACACAGTATCCCGCTGTTAAATTTGAACTTCATCAAGGTGAATACACAAGCATCGCCCAATGGGTTAAAGAAGGCAGCGTTGATTTTGGCTTTGTGAATCCGGATGCCGTTTCTGGTCTGACCACAATATCTTTGCGTCAAGATGAAATGCTGGCCATACTGCCGAACAATCACCAGTTAGCGTCTCATGAAAAGGTTTCTTTAGAGGAATTATCCTACGAGCCGTTTATCCTCCTCAATGAAGGTGAACGCAGCGAACCCTTGGAGCTATTCAAACAACATAATTTGCACCCCAACATTCAATACCGCGTTATTGATGACTATACCATTATGTCCATGATTGAAAATGAACTAGGGATTTCTATTTTACCTAAATTGGTATTAAACAGAACCGACTATAACATTATTACCAAAGAAATCTCGCCGCCTGTTGTCCGCACTATTGGGATTGCATTTAAAAATAAAACGACGCTGCCAATAGCGAGTAGGTATTTTATTGATTTTTTGGTGCAGGAGTTTGTGAAATAAGAGGATCGGTGAGTTGCTTTTCTCAAAAACAACTCACCAATCCTCTGTTTTTTGAATCAAAACGAACGCCCCTTTGCTTCACTCTATTGCCAATATTATCTATGCATGTACTACCCTATCATGTAGCTCTGCTTGTTTAGCGTCATTAAACCTATCTATTTCACTAAGATAACCACTAATTCTTCTCAATCGTGTAATCGGTGAACGCTCAACAGTTTTTATAATTACCTCGTCACCTTCAATATTAACAGAGATATAAGCGATTTCCTTACTAGGATACTTTTCATTCCAGTGTTTCAATTCATCCTCAACGTACATATTGAGTTCCTCAGGTTGTAATTGTTCATCATACTTCACTATAATATTATTTATTGTCGTTTGCATGATTTCACCTCATGCAAAATATACCACAAAAATACAAAAAATACCTGAGCCATAAGTCCTGTTTTTAGATGGTACATTTTGCTTATAGGTAGGAGGTAGGCAGTCGCTATGATGGTGGTTGTAGCTTATTCTCGAATGATGTCCAAAGTGGGGCAGTGCGTTGTATCTAAGAAGTTGACAAATGAGGAACGTCCCCCCTTGTCTTTATATGATACATTTTGGCGATAACCTACATTAAATTTTCTGTGTCATTATTAAGCAAATGAGTTAAGTAATCTTGAATAATGATACTTGCTCTAGATTTATCATCAGCATTCTTAAAAAGAAAATTACCATTGTCAATTATAAAATCAGTAATTCCGTTTATTATAAGCTGTTCTTGCATGTGTATTGTTAACTTTTGTATTAATGTCTCTCCCATGCCAGTAGCCACAGTATCACATCCGTTTATTTATTTGGATATTTATAAGGCCAACAGCTACTATTTTTTATATTCACTATCACTTTCTTTTTCAAGCTCTAATAAAAAACATGGCAACTGATCTAATATTTCTTTTAACTTTTCTTCTGTCATGTCGAAATCAAATTCGTAACTAAGCTCTTCGTCGTTTACCTTTCCAAGAGCTTCTTGGATATCCTCCACCGTAATGTCGGCAACCGTAATATCAAGTCCGACTTTCTTCGTAAGTGTCATCCAAGATTTTTCATCTCTGCATTTAATAGCTTTTTGGGCAAATTCTTCATCAGTTTTCATTCTTTTAATAAATGTTTTAGCTAATTCGATGCTCATAAAAATCCTCCGCTACTAGCATTACTTACTACATTATATTTCAATTACTCTTCCAGAAATGTAAACTTCTGTTATTATATTACATCAATCGTCATAAACAGTCAAGACTTTTAACCTAGGTTAGTAGGACTAAAGTCTCATGTATATGTTTAATCTATTATTCTATCTAAAATTAAAATATTTCATTTCTAATGCCTGAGAGGGAATAAACAAAAAAGCCGCCCACCAGGACAAAACTGCTAGGCGGCTATCAAATTTTGTTAGGAATTAATACAAAGTTAACAAGCACAAATCGGGCTATATGGAAGAAGCACCGGGACGTACATTTTGCTTCTGCCGTGCCAAATTCCGATCCCCTTCCAGAATGCATACAATCAAGTGTTACCGCGAAGCAGATTTTGCGTCCCCTTGCTTCTTCGAAAAATAACTCCCTGTCCTCTTTTTTAATTACTATCTCGCACCTCATTGGTCCTTTATACATATGGGTAATCCCTTCGCTCACTCCAAAACATGATATAAAACGAACGAAAAAATTACTCACGTTTGTAAAACATGAGTAATTTTTATCTATTGGGGTATGTCTAGGAGCGCGGTGTCAGATGGAAACAGGTACATAACTGAGTAAAAATAAAACTGCCCTCTCCTGGCCTTGTTGGCTGAGAATAGGTTTTTGCTGCTACATATGCCTTTGTTAGATATCGTTCGATATTGAGAAAGGCTTGTTTGCTGTACCTATTTTTCTTTAAACAAAATTGCAGATAAGGGACTTGACTTTAATTAGCTGGTCTTAGACACCCTAAATGAGAGAGCCTGCAAATGCCTATTTTGATAGATATTTGCAGGCCTTTATTGTATTTTGGATGAATCTGTATTATCATAATAATTATCAATGATAAAGAATATCAATATTAACTAATTATTAATGCTAAGAGTTTATGACAGATGCGGAAAAATCAAAGTCTAGTGAAGCATGAAAACAGGATGGTGACAGGAATGATCAATTTTTTTAAGAAAAAGACTCCATGCGATGAAGCGGTTTGCATCTTACAAAACGTTGAAGAACGATTACAAGGAAAGCCAAATGTATTTGATGGCTTAAAAGTAGAGTATCCTATACATAAGCAAATGTTAAGTCAATTTGAAAAGCTGCTAAATAGTGAAGAGAAAATGTCAAGTTCGTGTAAGCGTATGTTGTCGACAGTGTCATCGTTAAGTGAATTTGACGTAAGAATGACTCATTCAGCGTATGAATTATCGCAATTCGCAAAACAAATGGCGTTATTAAGTGAGTCTAATCTAGCTGTTGTAGAAGAAATAACAGCTAGTATGAATGATGTGAATGATACTGTGGAGCAGACATCACATAAAATGCAGACATTATCAAATTCGTCTAATGTATTGATAAAAAAAAATGATGAAAGCATGACGCAAATCAATGAATTGGTAGATTTGAAGGAGCATGTAGTAGAAGATACACAGAAAATGAGCCGCCAAATTGAAGAACTTACGACCATGGCAGAGCATATTAGCGAAATAGTGAATGGAGTGGCGGCAATAGCAGAGCAGACGAATTTGCTAGCCCTTAACGCCTCGATTGAAGCTGCCAGGGCTGGTGAAATGGGACGAGGATTTGCTGTTGTAGCCGCAGAGATTCGTAAACTTGCAGATAGTACAAAGGAAAACTTAAATAATATGCGAGGCTTTGTAACTAATATTCAAGTGGCCGCTCAAGGTGGAAAAGAAAGCTTGCTTAATACGTTGAGTTCGACCAGCTTGATGAATGAAAAATTAGATACTATTTCAGGTACTATTCACGAAAATGTTGAAATGTTAAAACATACAGTCGACGAGGTTAATGATATTTCACAACTGATGGATCAGGTTAAGGAGTCAGCGCAACAAGTAAATCAAGCGATGACCTTGTCTGCGTCTGATGCGGAGCAACTCCACGGAATGACTCAGGATATCCATAAAGATGCTGTTGAGAGCGAAGAAAATGCAAAGCAAATTTCTCATATTGATACGGAACTAAGTGAAGTAGTTCGCGAGATGGTTGCTGCGCTAAATGGAGGAATCCATTCTATTTCTAACCAAGATTTGCTGGCAAATTTGAATAAAGCCAAAGAAGCGCACGGGAATTGGGTAAAAAACCTTAAGCGCATTGTTGGAGAAATGAAAACGTATCCTATTCAAACTGATTCAAAACGATGCGCATTTGGACACTTCTATCATTCAATTACGATGGACAATCCAGAGGTGAAAAAAGAATGGGCTTCTATTGATGAAATTCATGATCAATTTCACAAGATTGGCGATAAAGTTGTAGAAGCTGTGCGAATTGCAGATGAAATTGCAGCCCAAAAATATCTCCAAGATGCAGAGCGGTTGTCAAAGCAAATATTTGAGAAACTTGACAACACTATTCGCATTATAGAAAATAAGAATGCATTAGGGGAAGAAGTGCTGCGGTAAATATCGAAAAGGTCACAGAGCGTCTGAGGATAAATTGGGGAATTAAAAAAACGCGAATTTTTTGCTGTTTTTTTCTATATGTTTGAGGAGTGGTTAGAAGACTGGCAGGGGGGCGGAGTTATTGACACCGCCGCATACTTAAAATAGTTGTCAAAGAATAAAACACTACCCAACAATGTTCAAAAACAACAAGGCTTCCGATTACTCGGAAGCCTTGTTGTTTCTGGTGACACACCGGGGAATCGAACCCCGAACCTACTGATTAAGAGTCAGTTGCTCTGCCAGTTGAGCTAGTGAGTCATATATGGCTGGGGCGCTAGGACTCGAACCTAGGAATGCGGGAGTCAGAGTCCCGTGCCTTACCAACTTGGCGACGCCCCAACATTATAGATAAATATTTTAGGTACAATAAATATTATATATATCTAGATTTGTTTTGTCAAATGCATATCGCCCAAAGCGAATAACCTGCTTCAAGCTGTTTTTAATAGTTACCCTTTCGGGAAAGCTATTTATTGTATCACGATAAAAATAATTTATATTTTTTTCTATAAAAGAAGGATTTTCCGGCAATAATTTCTAATTTTTATATATACCTATTTTTTAACACGTTGGAGGCGATTGCAATGAAGCAAATTACTGTTGGAGACTTGGCGCCTGATTTTGTTTTGAAAGATAATCGCGGCCAGGAAATCCGTTTGTCAGACTACAGAGGAAAAAAGGTTCTGCTCTCCTGGCATCCTCTTGCCTGGACAAAGGTTTGCGCCGAACAAATGAAATCACTGGAAGACAATCTGGCGAAGTTTGATCAATATAATACGGTTCCCCTTGGGCTCAGTATTGATTCTTACCCTTGCAAAAATGCCTGGGCCAAAGAACTGGGCATTGCTGAAGTAAAATTGCTGGCAGACTTTTGGCCGCATGGACAAGCGGCCCTTGACTACGGTCTTTTCCGTGATGTAGAGGGTTTTTCTGAACGGGCCAATGTGCTTATCGATGAAAACGGCAAAGTCCTCTGGGTCAAGGTATATCCCATTCCCGAGCTGCCTGATATCAACGAAGTATTTGACCAGATCAAAGGGTAAGCAACAGAATAATTGATTCTGACATACAAACAACTCAGTCTTTAGGCAAAACGCCAGAAGACTGAGTTGTTTCTTTGCTGTATCAGAATTTATAAGTTCTGAGAGTCGAAGAAGCCCGGTGAAACAAGAGGTGTCAAGTAAAAACCGGTATAGGCACCTGTCACCAAAGGGTACCCAGGCCCCCTTCGCACCCCCGTTCCCCTTCGGCCTTTGCCGGAAAAAGCGTTCCGCAGGAGAAAAGCCGGGCGTTATTCCGTTAAGAAACCCGTACTGTTTGAGCGCAGCGAGTTTACGAGTTTTAGGAATATCGCCCGGCTTTTCAGGTCCGTACATTGATATGGAGACTTTATTATAAAGCAATGAAAGATACTCTCTAGTGGAACAGGTTAGCGTGGAGGCTTCAGGCCTAGACCTTTTGCTTCCTTGGTACTATGTAAGTGTAATTGTTAACCATGAAAATGGTTGAACAATTACACTTATTCTTTTACAGTAAGGGGGTAATTGGCCTGGCATTTGGTCAT
>JAGGAB010000073.1 GCA_017889705.1 Bacillota bacterium
TACTTTGCCAGGCATTGGAGCAGTTATCGGGGTATCACCAGCGGCAACAGCTGCCGGTGCAGGAGCAGCGGCTTTAGGAGCAGGTGCAGCAGCAGGTGCAGCAGCAGGTGCGGCAGCAGGAGTTGCTGCAGGGGTAACAGCAGGCGCTGCTGAAGCAACACCGCCATCCTCTTGTACCTCCACCTCATACGTTGTACCATTCACGGTCACTTTAAATTTTTTCATTACTTAATTCCTCCATTCGTTTTATAGACGGGCATCCATTATTTTTTGCCGCCCTGTTTCGCCCCAGGCATTGCCAGCTCGTTTAATCTCCACAGCCATTACTCCATTATTTCTAGCATGTATAATAGCTGCAGTTACAGCAGCAATAACAGCTGCATCGGCTTCATCACCAAGCACCATATTAACACTGGCAGCAATAACGGCAATTACCTCAGGCGACAAACCCGTAGCCACAGCTGTCGTTTGCGCGGGCTCCAGCGAAGCAGCCGCTTTCTTTTTCTTGGAAGTTGGCTTTTTGCCACCACCAAAAAGCGAGTCAAAAAAACCCATATTTAATCTCCTTTCTCCGACAACTATAACGGAATATTACCGTGTTTTTTCGCCGGACGAGATTCACGTTTTGAAGCTAGCATATTTAACGCAGTGATAATACGCGGTCTTGTTTCTCTCGGCTCAATAACGCTATCAACATAACCACGCTCTGCAGCTTTGTAAGGGGTTGCAAATTCTTTGACATACTGTTCCGTTTTGGCGACAGCATCAGGATCTTTCTTGAAAATAATGTTTGCTGCCCCAGCAGGTCCCATTACCGCAATTTCAGAGGTTGGCCATGCAAATACCTGGTCAGCACCAAGATGTTGTGAACACATAGCAATATAGGCACCACCGTAAGCCTTTCGGGTAATTACGGTAACTTTAGGTACAGTCGCTTCTGAGTAGGCATATAACATTTTTGCACCATGCCGGATAATTCCACCATGTTCTTGGCTAGTACCAGGTAAGAAGCCCGGCACATCAACAAGACTTAACAACGGAATGTTAAAGGCATCACAGAAGCGAATAAACCTTGCCGCTTTATCAGATGCATTGATGTCAAGGCAGCCAGCCATAACAGCTGGTTGGTTGGCAATAATACCTACCGTTTTGCCATCAAAACGGGCAAAGGCAGTAATGATATTTTGTGCAAAGTGAGGCTGAACCTCGTAGTATTCGCCTTTATCAACAAGCATTGTAATTACATCTTTCATGTTATAAGGCATATTGGGATTATCAGGTACGACAGTAGTTAAGCCTTCATCCATCCGGTTTGCATCATCACCATTATCGAATAGAGGAGCTTCCTCCAGGTTGTTGCTTGGCAAAAAGCTCAGGAGATAACGAATTTGACTGATACAATCCTCTTCATTTTCTGCTGCAAAATGAGCTACACCGGACACCGAGCTATGAGTCATTGCACCGCCCAGGTCTTCTGCAGTTACTTCCTCTGCCGTAACGGATTTGATAACAGCAGGGCCGGTAATAAACATTTGACTTGTATTTTTAACCATATAGACAAAATCGGTAATAGCAGGAGAATATACAGCCCCGCCGGCACAGGGTCCCATAATAACCGAAAAAAATATCGCCAAATCCGGATAATGCGTCAATACCTTCCTGAATACGGGCACCGCCGGAGTCATTAAGACCAACAATCGGCACTCCCATTTTTAAGGCTAGATCCTGAACTTTTGTAATTTTAGCAGCATGCATTTCCCCCAAGGAACCACCCACTACGGTAAAATCCTGGGCAAATACATAAATTAGCCGGCCATTAACAGTTCCATAACCAGTAACAACACCTTCTCCCGGTGCCTCTTCTTTTTCCATGCCAAAATTAACACAGCGATGCTTAACAAACTGGTCTATTTCGGTAAAGGTACCAGGGTCCAGTAATCTTTCGATTCGCTCACGCGCGGTTAACTTACCGCTTTTGTGTTGCTTTTCAATCTTATTCGTACCGCCACCGAGCATTATTTTTTGCTGTTTTTGTACGAGTTCCTGTGTTTTTTCCTGAACAGTTGCCATTGTGCACCTCTCTTATGCGAATCCCTGCTTTTTTGCGCCGAAGATATCGCCACGAAAAAGTAAGAATCCATACTGTTTTCTGATTTATCTCCAGCTGATCTACCTACAATACATTCTGGGTCTTAAGCTGAGCAACTTCCTCACTGGAAATACCTAATATCTCGGAAAGAATCTCTTCGGTATGCTGTCCTAAGAGTGGTGCCGGCCTTTCCACAGAACCAGGTGTTTCTGACAGTTTAATCGGTATTCCCGCCATTTTAATTTTGCCGGCAACCGGATGGTCGGTTTCCACAATCATGTCACGTGCTTTCACCTGCTCGTTATTTACAACTCGCTCGATCGAATTGATAGGCCCACAAGGAATACCAGCCTTGTCAAGAGCTGCAATCCATTCATCTACCGTTTTGTCAGGGAATACGGTATCGAGAATGGCCTTTAAAGCCTTTTGATTGTCTGTGCGTTTCGGATTTGTCGCAAACCGTTCATCCTGGATCATTTCCGGTTTGCCGATTAAATTGCAAAACTCACTCCACAGCCGGTCATTGCCAACAGCGATGATAATATAACCGTCTTTCGCCTTAAATGCTTCAAACGGAGTAATCGAAGGATGTCTGTTGCCGATTGGCTGCGGCGAAACGCCTGAGGTTGCATAGCGCGCAATGGCGTTTTCTAAAATAGCCACTTGACAGTCCAGCATGGCAACATCAACCTTCTGGCCAATTCCGGTTACTTCCCGGGTATACAAAGCCGTCAACGTACCAATTACCGCAAACAGACCTGCGGTAACATCACCTACAGAGGCACCAACACGGGTCGGCTCACCACCCTCCTGGCCAGTAATACCCATAATGCCACCCATACCTTGAACAATTACATCATAAGCCGGTTTGGAGCTATATGGCCCTGTATGACCAAAACCTGAACAGGCTGTGTAGATAATCTTCGGATTGATTTCTTTGAGTACATCATATCCTAAGCCGAGTTTTTCCATCGTGCCGGGACGATAGTTTTCCAGCACAACGTCGGCTTTTTTGACCATTTCCTTAAAGAGTTCTTTGGCCTTGGCTTCCTTCAGATTCAAGGTCATAGAACGCTTGCCACGGTTCAAACTCATAAAGTAAGCGCTCTCTTTGCCAACAAATGGGCCAAATGCCCGTGAGTCATCTCCGCCGTTTGGAGTTTCAATTTTGATAACATTTGCTCCAAAATCAGCAAACATCATGGATGCATAAGGACCAGCCAGTACTCTGGTTAAATCAAGCACTACGACATTCTCTAATGACTTCATTGTTTCCCCTCCTGCTATTTGACATTTCGCCTTAATTGTAGCGAATATTCTTCAATTTTGATGAAATTCTGCATAACATAACAAAAACAGGGCGTAAACGCCCTGTTTTTGTGCTTAAGCTTCATTATGAAATTCCCATAATTTTATTGAACTCTTTTATATAATGGCGGGCAACCGGAATATTGGTCTCGCGGCAGTTCTCTAATACTAATACATAGGTATTATTAAACCAGGGAATCACTTCCCGTATTTTGGTTAAATTGACCAAATAACTTTTATGGGTTCGTAAAAAACCTTGTTCATTAAGCGTGCTCTCAAGATCTTTCAATGCCAGCTTGGTATACATGGCTCCTTGTTCTGTTTGCAGCAAAGTCTGCCGGTGTTCATCAGCCTTGGCGAAAAAAATCTCAGATGGCCGCACAATGATCATCCGATCCTTGGACCATACGCATAGATTCGGCGGTAACACCTTACTGGTTTTAGTTGGCTCAGCTACAGGTGTCTGGCTTAATGATCCGGCTTTCATTTTTATTAGTTTGGCTGCACTTTTCGCTACGCGTTCATAGGAATAGGGTTTTAGAATATAATCAACTGCATTAAGTTCGAATGCCTGCGCCGCAAAATGATTATAGCCTGTAGTAAATATGACATTAGGCGGAAATGTTAATTCCATGATTTCGCCGGCAGTTACTAAACCGTCTTTATTCCGCATTTGGATGTCCAGAAATACCACATCCGGCTGCTTTTCATTAATCATATCGAGAACTTCGTCGCCATCCTCGCATTCCCCGACAATATCAATATCACCGATTTCTTCAAGTATTGACTTCAGTTCCGCCCTGGCGGGAAATTCATCGTCCACAATAATCGCTGTTATTTTCATCGCAATTCTCCTCATACCGGGAAGGTAAGAGATACACAAGTACCCTTTCCTAATTCACTTGTTATTGTCAGTCCATAATCTGGACCATAAATGGTTTTTAACCTTTCATGCACGTTTCGAAGTCCAATTCGCGCGCCAACTTCTCTATAACCCAGATTTTCTTCCAGTAACGTGGTCAGTTTATCTTCGGGAATACCGACGCCGTTATCAATAATAGTAACGACATATTTACCTGAGACATTGCATCCGGAAATAGCAATCTTGCCTCCTGACTTTTTCGGATATAATCCATGCTTGATTGCATTTTCAACAATGGGTTGCAATATCAGTGCAGGAATCTTCTTATAATAAGGTTCCGCAAAATTATAACTGACATGTAATTTCCCTTGAAATCGTGCTGCTTCAATCTGAACATAAGAATCAACATGGTCGATTTCAGTCTGCAAATCTACCCATTCACCAGCTTGTAATAGGTTATTCCGATAGAAATCAGCTAAATTCAGCAACAGGCTTCGGGCTGTTTCAGGCTTACTCCGACAATAATACACAATCGTGTTGATAGCATTAAAAAGAAAATGAGGATTAATTTGAGCCTGCAATGCCTTAATTTCCGCTGCAGCCCGCAGGGCTGAATACTGCTCCACCTTACTTACTTCCAATTGCGTAGAAATTAACTGAGACAAACCCTTGATCAATTCAATTTCAAAAGGGGTTATACTATCTGGCTTTATTTTATAAAACCCAAGCGAACCGATAATCGCACCCTGATCTTTCAGCGCTACTACAATTTTGGATTGTAATGGACAATTTGGGTTTTTACAACCAATCTCTTCTTTGCTTTTCGCCAATATGTAGTTGCCACTAGCAAGCACTTCCATCGTACTTGTAGTTTGGATTACTCCCCGATGATGATCGGCCCCTGTTCCTATAAACGCCAATACATTATCCAGCGAGGTTATAACCACTGCATCGATATTGCCTACAGACCGAAAAATCGTATTGGCGGTTTGATACGCATTCTCTTCGTTTAACCCTTTCCTTAAATAATCTAACGTCTTTCCAGCAATTTGCAACGTGAGTTGTGCCGCTTTCCCTTCAACTTTTTCCTTTTCTTCATAAATGCTGTCCAATATTGCAATAAATATAGCAATACCTAATGGGTTAATCAACAGCATAGCCGGGCTAATTGCCTGTACTATCTGCCAAGCTTGGTCATATGGCCGGGAAAAAAGCAATAAGACGATCATATGAACGGCTTCTAGAAAAAAACCCATAGCTAACGCTGACGGCCAACGAACATTTAATGTATTAAACCGGTAGTGGTAAAAACCAGCCAGCACACCTTGTAAAATGGTCGACCCGGGACTAGATAATACCGTAATGCCCCCCAGAAAGTAGCGTTCCACTCCGGCGATAACTCCGGCTCCAAGTCCCACCCATGGCCCACCTATCAAACCAGCTGTTATAATAGCAACTGGTCGCGTATTGGCGATAGCGTAGGTTGTTTGAATACCGGTATGGGTTCCCACAATGCCAAGTATCCCAAAAACAATGGAGTATGCTATCTTTTCCTGCGTTGATAACTGCCGTTTAAGTATTAAATTACGAAAACTTCGTGCTTTCGTAAGAAAAAATACGCAACCTAATACCACAATCAATATCATGATTAGATGTTGAAATATATATTGTGACAAGTTATCACCTCCTTATTTTATGTTTACTCAGATCTTCTTGCAGTTGTTCTATTTCTTTATATTAAATTTGTTCATTTTGCGCCAAAGTGTTGTCCGATTCAAATTCAGCATAGTAGCGGTTTCGGAGATATTGCCACGGCAGGCAGCTAATGCCTGCTTAATTATTATTGCGTCTTCTGATTCAAATTCTTGCTCTTCTAAGTCGTTCCCAGGCTTAATTATTCGGCCGATAAAGGCAGCGCTTATTTTTCCCCGTTTAGCAATAACAGTAAGCCTTTCGATTACATTTTTCAGCTCTCTTATATTGCCTGGCCAGTCATACTCCTCCAGCACCTTAAGCGCGCCCTGGCTTAAGGTAATGCTCTTACCAGCTTCCCGCGACATGTCAGCCAGGAAAGACTTCGCATAAGGGATGATATCTTTTCTGCGTTTGCGCAGCGGCGGAATAATCAAGTTTAAGACATTGATCCGGTAGTACAAGTCCTCGCGAAATTTACCGTCAGCAATTAAGTCAGGCAATTTCTTATTTGTTGCCGCAATAATCCTGACCGAAACAGGCACAACTTTATCACTCCCCAGGCGGACTACTACCCTTTCCTGCAAAACCCTAAGCAAACGCCCTTGGTTAATATAGTCCATTTCGCCGATTTCATCGAGAAAGATAGTGCCGGTATGGGCAACTTCAAACAGTCCGGGTTTGCCTTCTTTATTGGCGCCGGTAAAGGCTCCGCCCACATAGCCAAACAGCTCGCTTTCCAGGAGTTGGGCAGGCAAAGCGGCGCAGTTAATCGCGACAAACGGCCCCTTTGCGCGTTTGCTATGATTATGAATGCTCTGAGCAAATACTTCCTTGCCGGTGCCGGTTTCACCGTTGATCAGCACACTGGCGTCAGAAGCAGCAAAGCTTTTCGCCATTTCAATGGCAGCTTTAATCTTCTGGTCATAGGTCTGTACATCTTGAAATGTATAAGACGCAATATGCCCCTTAGAGTATATTTCCTTGCGAATCCGCGACTCCATCAACTGGATTTTGGTTACATCCTGAAAGGTGGCAACCGCACCGATTATCCCTTTTCGGTCTTTTATGGGAACCTTGTTGCAAAGAACCTGGACGTTATTGATAGTATATAACTGATTTAATTCTTCTTTGCCACCTGCCAAAAGCTTGTCCAACTGCAGTTCAGGCCAAACATCCGCAATCTTTTGCTGTGTGTGACCGGTAAATCCCAGAATCTTTCTGGCAACAGGATTGATGGTAGTGATAAAGCCCTTTTCATCAATGGATACTATTCCTTCATAGGAATGGTTCAGCACTGTCTGGATCATTCCAGATTTTCTTTTTTCAATTGCAATTGTCGACAAAAAATCGCGCGCGCGCAAGAAAGTTTCCACATAGGCTTGCTTGCCGGTTACAATCCCCACACAGGGTATGCCTCGTGCTCTTGCTGCAGTTACTGTTGTATATCCCCCCAGCAAAACTTCAGCGCGGTCTCGCACAGCATTGTCAATGGCAACATTGACGTCATCCCTGGATGTCAGATTGTATTTCATGATTCGCACGCCTAAGGCAGCTTCCAGAGACTCTATCTGTTTAATCATCGAGGGAAAGGAAATAACCGCAATATTTTTCCCGAATTCGCGGGCTTGTTCCAAAGTCACGACCAAGTCAAAGCCGCTGATTGGGACGTCAATAACTACAATTTCCGGATGTGCGTCACGAATATTAAATGCCGTCTCGCCCCGGGCAATGATAATTTCGATACCTTTGTCAATTAACTCTTTTGCCTTAACTAATCCATCGTCCAGTGACCCAATGTCAAAGATGATTTCATTATGATAGTCCTGCAGGAAATCCTTAATTTGTTCTAATTTCAAATTACTTGGCGCAAGAAAGGCTATCTTTTTTTTCATGTTCTTCTAACCTCACTACCTAATAGCTTCTCTTGTTACTATAGCCATAAATACTGAATCAGACAATACCAGAAATAAATAATTATCATACGTGGCAAGCTAAAACAGGAGGTGATTAATAGTGTGTCATCATCATTCGCATCGCGGCTGTAGTTGTGGCGAATCACCATTATTAAAAGTCCTCGCTGTAGGCGCTGTAGTGTATGTTGGCTTAAAAGCCTTTCATCACTATCAAATCTATCATCGGGACTAAACCTCTTTAGGCCTGGGCACTAAGCCCAGGCTAGTATGATTTATAAATTAAATGGCCGCCCGGTAGCGGACGGCCTTAGTTATATTTAATTAGCAACAGTTGCAACAACCCTTATCAGCTTCTGGCGATAATTTTTCCTGATAATCGCATTCCTTACATTTCTTAAATCCATCTAAGCCTTCGCGATACGTAATGACTGCTGTCTTTTTACATTTAGGACACTCTTCCATCATAAGACTGTATTTCATACAACCAGCCCCTTACTCTTTTAATTATATTTTATAGCAGATAACAATTCCTGTCTAGTAATTATTTGTACTGAGATTCTTCTATCTTCTTAATGACTATCTGATATTTGAAGTATATTTCCCAGAAAACTGCGTTCACTTTATGGGGGTATTAAAATCTCCTTCATTAGAAACACTATTTTCGAGGTGATACTTTTGAGTGACAATAATACAAACGCGCGCAGTGGTTCCATGAATGATTAGGCAGCCCCAAGCGAAGCCGATATGGCCCAACGCCTACAATCGTCTGCGCAAACCAAGACAACCGGGTTGAATACTGCTGTCGCCGGCAAAAACAAGGCCAAAACAAAACTGAATTAACACAGGTACTAAAGGACAAAGCGGCAGAGTAGCCGCCCGCAATATAAATGAGACTTGATTAAGATGGGGTTTTAACCCCACCTGAATTTTAGTCATCGGATAAAAACTCTCTTTAGGGGGCTGGTAAGCATGCCGGTTTACCAAGTATTCGTCAATGAAAAAGCTACTGGAGATTTTGTCACTGCCTCAAGTCCGCAAGATGCTTATTTTGATATTTCTGCTACGCTTCCCCTTACATACAAAGACACTATTCAAATACAAGAAGTCGTAAACGATGCCCGTTCCGACTTTCCTGCTGACAATCTTACTATTCAAGCCTCTACAAACTCTACCTTTGAACAAGATTTGTCTATAGAAAAACCTGAAAACTTCCAATAAAAGCATTGCCTACAAAACGCACTAACACACACCCCCAAAACACTATCCAAGCAGCAAAAAAAGAGCGGAATACTCCACTCTTTTTCTGTTTATTGTAAGCAACGGCAGTATTGCAGAACATACCTGACAGGAGAATACCACTGGCGCTCTATCACTCTTTCACAAAATAATTGATTTTGATCTTGTCCCCAGGATGGATTTCGCCAGGCACTCTATCTGCAAACAAATCATAATTCAGTTCAATAATCCCATGATAAAATTCTCGGATTTCACGGGGTCCATAGGTATTCTTGGTTATGTACTGCTGCGCAATACCCCAAAGCGTATCGCCGGATTTTACGGTATAGGTTTCTGATACCAGAGAATCAGCATGCTCACTACCCTCGCCGTAGCTCACCATAAATACTAATGCCAGGACAACAACTAGCCATTTACACTTTTGCATAATTGCTAACCTCCAACCATAATGTATCAACAGCGTCATCCAGTCACTGCTTGTACATTCTATGATTAGCATTCTTACATTATGCCGATTAATCGTTTTTGTCTACATGAAGATAGAGACTAAAATGCAAATGGTATTTTTTTATGCCGTCCGAATTTATGGCTAGGATAAACAATCCTGACTCGCATAAACTACATTTGAAACTATCAGTAAAAACTAAACACAGAGGCGATAATTATGACTTATAGAACAAATGGCTCCTACCTAAAATTCAAGACTGATATCAAATCATCTATAGCACTAAACACCGCCAGCAAGTCTATGAATACTCTAATTAATGAAAATAAGTTAAAAAATCACTTACGTGACGAACCTGCCGTCAAATCAAACCAAAATGTTTATGACTCATTATCAGAGTAGCTACTTAGGAGGCAGTCATGCTGGCAATCGTTATTGTTCTTGTTATCATCGGCCTGGTTATCGTCTACATTGACCGACTTAATTCTCCTTGGCGGTAATCATCGGCTAAATCGCATCAAATAGGCAAAAACTAAGGCTCTAGGTATTCTAGAGCCTTAGTTTTTGTATCACTTGTGTTTTGTACCATCAGGCATGATTGCATCCTTAAGAGTTGCGCCTTTAAAATTCGCTCCACTCAGATTTGCGCCCTTCAAATTAGCTCCCTTTAAGTTAGCACCTTGCAAATTGGCTCCCTTTAAATTCGCACTTTTTAAGTTTGCCCCTTGCAAATTAACGTCTTTTAAATTCGCATAAGATAAATCGCCTTTAGGACATACTTTTGTTTTAAGCAGTTTATTAACATCTGCCTGTTTATAAGCTTCAGTAGTACTACTAAATATGCCTGTTAACACTAATGCCGCTGCCAATACCAAAAATGATTTTTTTATTATCAATATTCTTCTCCTTAAAATTTTACTTTTACATAGAAGAATACTACTCGATTATTATGAATTTGTTTACTAAAACACATATATTAATTAAATTTTTCTTATTCAGCATCCAGGTTAATTATACAGGCAGCTAGTAACTTGGCTCGCTCAAACAGGCTCTCTACAATGGCGAACTCTTCCGGGCTATGGTTTCTGCCGCCCTTAATCCCCATGGCGCAAACGGTGGGAACGCCGGCCATTACGCTGTACGCCGAATCTGATCCGCCGCCAACCAATTTTGCATAGGGAGTACCCAGCCCCATTTCCCCGTAGGTCTTTTCAACAATCGAAAAAAGCTCCTCCACACCTGCAGTTCTTTTCATAGGCCCTATACCAGGAAGCTCAGTAACCGTAGTAGTCGTTCCCTGGATATATGTTTTACCGGCAACTGCTTGTATCTGTTGCCGAATCTCCGGCAATAAGGCAGGATCAAGATACCGCACATCCACAACGATCTTCGCCTGGCCTGGTACTGCATTGGGGACTATCCCACCCTGAATTGTACCGACATTAAAGGTTGTGCCGGTTTCCCAATTTGTTAAATGTTGAATATCAATTACTTTGTAGGCTATTTCCCAAATGGCACTCCGCCCGTTTTCCGGCTCGTTGCCAGCGTGTACGGCAACCCCCTTGACCTCGAGTTCAAATAAAGCCGTCCCCTTTCGTCCAACAACGATCGCGTTATCCGTAAACCCGGTTTCACAGTTAAACGCTGCTGCTGCACCCTCTGCTTCTGCCATAAACACATCAGCCGCATTGGATTTTGCGTGGGCTACTTCTTCATCACCGGCCAATATCATCTTTAGTGGCCGTGTATTATAGCCAGCAGCCTGCAATGCCTTCATGGCATACAATGCAACCACAATTCCGCCTTTCATATCAAGCACACCCGGCCCATAGGCAACACCGTCCCGAATCGTAAATGGCCGGCTAGCAACAGTGCCCATTGGAAAAACCGTGTCCATATGACCCAAAAATAAAACCTTCGGTTTTTTTCTGTCAGAGCCAAGCTCACCGGTCATCATATTTCCGGCATGTTCCATAGTAATTATTTGCGTAGCAGCCCCTTCGGCTACCAATATTTCCTGAATTTTATTGGCGACAGCATCAATTCCCGGCTTATTTTGTGACCCGCTTTCCATGTTGACAAACTCCTGCCACAACGCCAACATTTCATCCCGGTGTGTGTCAATAAATTGGCAAGCAAGTTCTTTTTGAGTATTCATATCTTCACTCCAAACTTTTTCGGCTAAGCGCAGTCCTGTTACGTGTTCTTATTCATCTTCTGCCATGTAAAGCAATCTTTCCCCAACATTCTTTAAAGTTATTACCCTTTCGGTAATCGACTGAGTGGCCATAGCTTGTTCTTTGCTAATACCTGCTGTTTGCTGCGTGTTGTTAATAACCATTTCCATGGATGACTTTAAATCCTGAAGTATAGCCCTAATATCTTTGGCCGAATGCTGACTCTGATCAGAAAGTTTGCGAACTTCCTCAGCTACGACAGCAAAACCTCTGCCATGCTCACCAACTCTGGCAGCTTCAATTGCTGCATTAAGGCCAAGCAAATTGGTCTGACTGGCAATCTGTTGAATGGTTGAGATAACCGTATCGGTATTGCTGAGATTTGTTGACACACGATCAGATAAATCGGCAACATCCTGCATCGTAGCAGCCAGATCCTCCTGCGAAGCATTCATTTCCTCGACAGCAGCTGCAATATTGGTAATCGAGTCATTGAGTCCCCGCGCTTGTTCAAGCAACATTTCTTTATGTTCCGCCACTTGTATTTCCCACTGAATAATACCTGTGGCAATTTTAGCGATAGGTTTTGAATAGATAGGATCTCCGCCTATACCAAAGCTGCCGATCCATTGGTTTTTGTACACAATAGGCAGATGCACACCCATTTTAAGAGTCCCGCCAGAACGTTCCTCATCTTCGGCAGTCACAATTCGATGCTCAATTTTCTCGGTAAGTATCTTTTTAGATCCACTGTGAACAGTTCCTATTCTTGAAGGATCTTGGGCTGCAACAATTATCCCTTCATGATCACAGATAACCGCACTTAGTCCTGTTTCATGATGAATAAAATTCATAATCTTGTTGGCAATAACTTTATCCACTACTAACCTCCTCACCTGGGAGTCCCAAGCGTAATCCCCTTGACCGATATCTTACGTCTTAGGGTTGCGGGTGAAGTGGCAACCAACTTTCACCCGCTTGTAATATTGAATACTATGGTTATCTTACAAAATAGTTGCTGTCATTAAACAAGCATCCTTAAACTTATAGATAAGCAATTGCTTCAATTTCAACAGAAACGTCTTTGGGCAGCCTGGCTACCTGGACACAACCCCTAGCCGGGGCATCCTGTGAAAAATATTCTCCATAAACTCGGTTTACTGTTTGGAAATCATTCATATCCGCAAGGAACACCGATGTCTTTACAACATTTCCCAGTTTTAGATTTTCGCTTTCCAAAATAGCTTTTATATTTTCTAACACCTGTTTTGTCTGGGCCGCAACGTCTCCATCTACTACCTCTCCAGTTGCAGGATCAACAGGTATTTGACCGGAAACAAACATAAAGTTTCCTGCTTTTATTGCCTGAGAGTATGGTCCTATCGCCGCAGGAGCTTTATCGGTATTAACAACACTTTTCATGAAAAATTTCCTCCTTTATTGTTTAGCCAATATCTTATACTTTTCCAATCTTTCTTTGGCATCTTGCTCGGTTTTTTCAAATAGAGCTTCCGCCGCATCAGGGAATTGCTG
>JAGGAB010000036.1 GCA_017889705.1 Bacillota bacterium
TATTCAGCTGAACTAGAAGGTTAGGGATTAGTCTAGCATCTTTATTTTTGATCTTTTAAAAGCGGGAGATTTCACACAGTCTGCTGTCCACGTGTCCCACATGTACCCAAGAAAAGCATAGGGATGTTTAGTTTGTTTAAATGGAAAAAGGCCGTGTTGAACTTTTATGTTTCAACACGGCCTCGTGTATTTGATAAGGAAACTTTATATGTTTAAGCCTATACTGATAATCAGTTTTTCATTGTATCCAGTCATCCAGGATGGAGTCATGATTGTCCAGGTAGTCGGCAATGGCTGCATTGATGAAGAACTCCCAATTTTTTTGAGTTTATTGCTTGTGGGAGGATGAACCTGTCCACTTGTCGCTTCCCTAAGGGTGGCTATAGAAAACGATCAATAAATGTGAATTTTAAAAATAATATAAAGTTTTGTGATAATAAGCAGGAAATGGAGATAATACATCGAACATAATTTATTGAAGAAAATAATCTCCGAATAAATTATAGTAAAAATAATCTCCAAAGGCGGTTTTGATGATGTTATTTTCTGAAATCCGGCTACAGAGTAATCGTTTCACAGCCACTCAGAATAAAATTGTTCAATATCTACAAGAACATGCGCAAGAGGCGCTAACATTGCCTATCAATGAATTTGCCGCTAAGTGCGGTGTGGGCGATGCGACGGTGATACGATTTTACCGGCTGCTTGGCTATAAAAATTATGCCATGTTTCGCGTTGCGCTAGCTAAGGAATTGCACGAAGCGGACGCACGCCCGATCTACGAGGAAGTGGAGGAAAACGATGGACTATCCGACGTCATTCGCAAGGTTATCGACTCTACCACTCAAGGAATTTCTGACTTGGAGAAGCAGCTTTCAATGGACGCGTTGGAAAAAATTGCCGAGCAATTGCGCCGCGCCTCTGTTATTCACGTCATTGGCCTGGGTGCTTCCGGCGTAGTGGCGCAAGACGCCAGGCATAAATTCATGCGATTGGGCTGCAAGATTATTGACTACTCTGATTCCCATCTTATGACGATTGCTGCGTCAATTGCCCGACCAGACGAGGTTTTTTTAGCCATCTCGCACTCCGGTGAGACAACAGATATACTTCGTACACTGGAGCTCGCCAAGAAACGTGGCTGTTTTATCTGCGCATTGACTAGCTCCATCGATTCCAGTATTACCCAACTTGTTGACGCCTATTTACTAAGTTGCACGTGTGAAACGAAAATGCGCTCTGATGCCATGATTTCCCGCATCGTTCAGCTCGTTGTCATTGATATTTTGTATGTCATGCTGGCACTTCAAATTGGCGAGCCGGCCATGGAAGGCGTAAATCAGTCACGTCTCGCCCTGCGGCAGTACCGCAACCAGTCCACCTGAGTTGCTTGGTCATATTAGTTATCCCAAGAAGGAGGCAAGCGATTTGAATCCAAAAAGCAAGCGCATGATCATCATCGCCGACGACTTGACTGGTGCCAATGACACTGGGGTACAGTTTGCACGTCAAGGACTGCAGACAGAGGTGTTGTTGGATGGGGTATCACTCAACGATAACGTCATGGCCGACATTATCGTAGTTGATACGAGCAGCCGTGCGATCCCTGCCCCAGAAGCCTATGGAAAGGTACAAAAGGTTGCCAGGGAAGCGGCGGAGGCAGGATTTTGCCAATACTACAAAAAGATGGACTCGACACTGAGGGGTAATATCGGTATAGAAATCAAGGCTATTCTCGACTTAAACCTGCATGATTTTGCCCTGGTCATGCCCGCTTTCCCTAAAAACGGACGCATAACCGTAGGCGGGCACTATTTACTGAATGGTGTGCCTCTTTCCACTACGGAAATTGCCCATGATCCTAAATGCCCTGTTCACGAAACGGTGCTGCCGGAACTGTTGCGGAAGCAGACGGGCTTTCTGGTCGGCCACATCGGTTTTGACGACATGGCCCAAGGCCAGGACGCGATTGTTCAAGCCATTCGCCGTTATCTGGATGCCGGTTGCCGCATCATCAGTTGCGATACATGGCATGATGAACACTTTCTCATCGCCGCGCAGTCCGCAGCCAATATTTCAGAAAAAATCCTATGGGCCGGGTCAGCCGGACTTGCTGAAGTTCTTCCGCATTTGTTTCACTGGACAGCAGAACGGGCAGCGCACCAGTCGATTTTTGTCGTAGCCGGCAGCGTCAGTTCCGTAACGCGCGGTCAACTGGAACAGTTGGTGGCTTCAGGCTATGAAATGATCGAAGTGGAAGTCGCAGGTTATTTGCCCTGGCAGGTAGGCCAACCGCATCCTGCATTACAACAAGTACAGGATGCGCTGTCAGAAGGCAAGCGCATTGTTCTTGCTTCTGGCTACAAAGCCGATGCGGTGGAACGAGCCCGCGTAGCTGGGGAAAAGATCGGTATGTCCTCTGCGCAAGTCAGTGAAAATGTGGCCCGGATTCTTGGCTGGATTGGCGCTAAAATCTTACAGACACAAGATATTACAGGCGTCGTTTTGACTGGCGGTGATACGGCCGTGGCTGTATGCAACGCGCTTGGCGTGACTGGTATTCGCGTCCTGGAAGAAATTGCACCGGCCATTCCTCTTGGCGCCATGACGACCAAGGAGGGAAAAAAATTATTTGTCGTCACCAAAGCTGGGGCGTTCGGCGCTCCTGACGCACTTGTAAAAGCAGTACAAAAACTAGAACAAAGAAGGTGATCCCCTAATGCTACAGGAACAACGTCCTATTCTTGCCATCACCATGGGTGATGCAGCCGGCTGTGGTCCGGAAATTATTGTAAAGGCACTAGCAGATAAACAGATCTACCGTATATGTCGCCCACTTGTGTTCGGCGATGCCGGCCGCATGGCTTTGGTGGCTGAGATTGTGAAGAGCCCGTTGAACATTCGTACCACTGCTGACGCACAAAATGGATTGTACGAATATGGCACTATCGATGTACATGATTTTGCCAACGTTCCGACTGACCTCCCCTTCGGTCAAGTAGACGGCCGCGCTGGCCATGCGGCCTACATGTATATCGAAGCGGCTATTCAGCAGGCCATGGACAAAAAAGTAGCTGCGGTTGTTACGGCTCCGATCAATAAAGAAGCATTGCACAAAGGTGGGCATTTCTTTCCGGGGCATACGGAAATATTCGGAAAACTTAGCCATACCAAAGATTACGCCATGATGCTCTCCAGCGATGACCTTAAGGTTATCCACGTCACTACCCATGTTTCTATGAGGCAGGCGGCTGATTTGATCAAAAAAGACCGCGTCTTGCGGATCATCCGTCTTGCTGACCGTACGCTACGTCTTCTCGGGTTGGAAAAACCGCGCATCGCCGTGGCTGGTTTCAACGCGCATGCCGGCGAACACGGCCTCTTTGGGCGTGAAGATATTGATGAAATACTCCCAGCCGTGGAAGCGGCGCAACAAGAGGGTATTGCCGCGAGTGGGCCGATCCCGCCGGATACCGTTTTCTTCCGGACAGTGAAGCATAAAGAGTTTGATATCGTAGTCGTTATGTACCACGATCAAGGTCACATTCCCATTAAGCTTTTGGGCTTTGACACAGGCATTAATGTTACCGTCGGCTTGCCGTTTCTCCGGACTTCAGTCGACCACGGCACAGCTTTTGATATAGCCGGAAAAGGGATTGCCGATAGTGGCAGTATGATAGCCGCAATCGAATTTGCTGCCAAGGTAGCTTATGGCACAGCCGAACAAGCTGTAGCTGAATAAAAAATAGGAGTGGTATAACTGTGAAAATTAAACAATCAATCGAGCGCGTTCCGGGCGGTATGATGATTATTCCGTTGTTTATCGGTGCCTTATTAAACACGTTTTTCCCCGCATTTGGAAAAACATTTGGCTCTTTTACCGGAGCACTCATGACTGGTGCCATGCCGATTTTAGCCATGTTTTATGTATGTATGGGTTCTACGATCGATTTGAAGGCCACTCCGTACATTTTACGCAAAGGCGGCGCGTTGCTGGGCGCCAAAATTATTACTGGCGCGCTGCTTGCAGTCGTCGCCTCTTGGCTGATGCCGACCGGACACGTTGATGCAGGCTTTTTCACAGGTCTTTCCGTCCTTGCCATCGTCGCTGCCATTAATGACACCAACGGCGGCCTGTACATGGCGCTCATGGGGCAATTTGGCAAAAAAGAGGATGTGGGCGCTTACTCTGTTATGAGCCTGGAGTCTGGTCCTTTCTTTACTATGGTAACTTTAGGCATAGCCGGTTTGGCGGCTTTCCCTTGGCAAACCTTCGTCGGCGCTATATTGCCGCTGATCGTCGGCATGCTTTTAGGAAGTCTTGATCGCGATATGCGAGACTATCTTGGCCGCGCCGTTCCGGTGATGATCCCTTTCTTCGCTTTTGCGCTGGGGTGCGGTTTGAATCTGACTAATATCGTCAACGGCGGCATGCTCGGCATCCTGATGGGAGTGGCTGTAGTGATTATCAGTGGTACCATCTTGTTGTTAGTAGACAAACTTACGGGCGGCAATGGCGTCGCCGGCCTCGCGGCCGCTTCTACAGCGGGCAATGCGGCCGCCGTACCCGCTGCGATTGCGGCTATTGATAACACGTATGCTGTCGTCGCACCAACAGCAACCGTTCTTGTTGCTACTTGCGTTATTGTCACCGCCGTACTTGTGCCAATTGTCACGGCCTGGTGGGTGAAACGCGCAAATACTAGTAGTGGACACGCCGCATAATCAACATCATTTCCAAACATCCCGCGTCTTTGCTGCAAACTTGACATCGTCGAACTTGCAGATGGGGGAAGCGCAGGGGGTTCCAATGCTTCCTTAAAAGACAGTAGGGAGGTTCTTAATTTGTTGCACGAAAGCTACAAAAAAAGGAACCTCCCTTCTGTCTTTATATCTTGACTAATTAAAAAATGATGTCACTGAGCCAGATTTGGTGATAGTGGTTAGGACAAAAGATTTTATCCCAACCCACTTGCAATTTCTGTAAAAAACATACTATTATTAGAAAAGAATGGAAATTAAAAAGTAGAGTCGCCGTGTCCTATAAGTGTTGGCGCACCTATAGGCACGAGCAGGTGCCATAACACCTACACGTAACAGCAACTGTTCACGACGACATTCTTAGCCGAATCCGTTTTAAAATGCTTATTGATGAAAATGGGCAGGAGTATCTGCTGGTGTATGATTTGGGCCAGCAGTACCTGTTTGCCGTAGGACGTGGGGAAGGCGAACGGCCGGCTTTCACCTTGATTGATGAGGTAATGCAGATAGAAGAGGACATACAGCTTAGGAGAATAGGGCTAATAGGAGTCGCGAATTGAAAGAATAGTAAAAAAATATTGACATAGCAACGATATTTCGATAATCTATATATAGATGTATATATAACTGACCTAAAAAATTATGGGAAAAGGTTATCTTACTATCCAGTACTTTTGTTGAAGTTCGAGGAAGACTAAAACATAAAAAGAACCAGGAACCGTGTTGCGGGATGCCTGGTTTTTTTATATATGGCTGGGGGAGGGGAAATATGAATAGTTTGTCGATTAAAGCACATCTTTGGCTTGCTTTCGCACTTATCCCAATAATTCCGGTAATTTTTCTCAGTACTCTGCAACTGTTGCAGACCAGGGAAGTTTCGCTACAGTCGGTGGTTTTGAATATTAGTATTACTTTGGTGTTCATCCTTTTGTTAGGCTATTTTCAAGCAAAACGAATAAATAAAACGATCAAAATTCTTGTGGAATATATTCAAGAAGTTATGGGTGAAGGCCATGAAATAAAATCAGTTAATTTTCCGCGATTTGCTCCCCGTGAGTTTCAACTGATGGCCGAACATTTTTTCATGATGGCCCAGAAAACGAAAGAGGGACAACAAACGCTACTTAAGCTGAATGTTGAACTGGAGCAGCGGGTCGCAGAGCGAACAGCAAGCTTGCTGCGAACCAATCAGGAACTTGCTATACTGAATCAGCTAAATAGTCCGATTACACCCTACCCGGAAGGTGGGGAGATTATCAGGGGATGTCTTAAACAGTTTTTTGAGATATCAGGCGTTACTGTAAAACTGTACCTTACCAAACCGGTATTTTCCTTACTGGGGCCTTATGACGAGGATATGCGAGGCATTAATGACGAAGCAGCGGTTAGAACCAGGCACAAGAATGCATACAGGTATTATATTCAATCTATTCGTTCAGGTAATACGACTTTCGGACATTTAGTAGTGCCAAACTGCCCGCTCAGTCAAGCAGACCGGAACTTTCTGGAAAATTTGGCCCGATATGCCGGGATTATTATTCAAAAGGAAATGCTGTCTCAAACCTTGCAAAAACATAATGCTGTTCTAAAGGCCGTTCTGGAAAGTATGAATGATGCCATTACCTTAGTCGACAACCGTCAGGAAGTAGCCTATGCGAATGGCCGGATGGCCAAGTTGCTTGGTATTTCTTCTGACAAGCTGCGCGGTATGCCGGAAGAATACATATTTGAGACGCTGGCTGAACGAATGCCTGACTCTGAAAGGGAACTTATTAAGAAAGCCAGACAGAACTATGGCATCTACAAGTTCAAAATTGCAAGTGGCGATGCGCTGCAGTATATGATGCTTTCGGCTTTCCCTGTTATTAGTGATGAAAAATACACTATTGGCAAAGGATTTGTTTGGTGGGATGTTACTAAGGCGCATGAAGTAGATAAACTCAAGAGTGATTTAATTTCCATGGTATCTCATGAATTCAAAACACCTATTACCAGCATAAAAGGCAGTGTTGAAACCTTATTGCGTATAGATGCTGAATGGGAGGAAGACTTCAAACGGGAAATGTTAACCGGAATTCATGAAGATATTGACCGTATTCAGGAGTTGGTTAATGATTGGCTGGACATTTCGAGAATTGATGCCAAAGCGATTGCGCTAGATCGGGAGCCTGTGCGGCCAAGTGTTGTTGTGGATAATGCCATTAAAAAGTTACCTAAGCATTTTGCCAATGGGGTAACAATTGAATCCACGGTAGAGAAAACCTTGCCGTTTATCTTTGGTGATAGAATTCGTTTGGCTCAAGTGGTATTAAATCTTTTTACAAATGCCATTCGCTATAATAAACGTAGTCCGCAGATCAAAATTTCAGCCGGCAGTGATGAAAAGTATGTGCATATCAGTGTAGCAGATAATGGTATTGGGATAAATAAAGAACACTTGGATAAAGTTTTTGACAGGTTTTACTGTGTAGAAAATGGGCGGACGCGACCAAATGGCAGCACTGGGTTAGGATTAGCCATTTGTAAAGGGATTATCGAAGCCCATGGGGGGAGCATTAGAGTGGAGAGTAGTCAAGGGGTAGGGAGTGTATTTACTATTTCAATACCTAAGTACAATTGTGACGGTGATAACTATGCAGAAAAGTAAAATAATCATTATTGATGACGAGCCCAAAATACTGCGGTTCATTGCTGCCAATCTCAAATCACTGGGTTATGATCCGCATAGTTTTCTGAATGGATTGGAAGCCCTAGAAAAGATTGATTTATTAGACCCGGAGCTGATTCTGCTTGATATCATGATGCCGGAATTGGATGGTTTTGCGTTTTTAAAGAGGTTGCGAACGTTTTCTGATGTGCCGGTTATTATTTTGACAGCGCGTGGCAATTCAACTGACAAAGTTCAAGGACTTAATATGGGAGCAGATGATTACCTTACCAAACCCTTCTCGCTTGAAGAGCTTTTTGCCAGAGTACAGGCTGTGCTACGACGTTCTGCAAAGAGGCTGGTAAATAACTACTCAACAAGCGAAATAAAGAACGGTGAGGTTATTATTAATTTGGCTCAGCGGCGGATTTGGATAGGCAATAAAGAGCTAAAACTTACTGAAACCGAGTATGGTTTGTTTTCGTTATTAATGGCTAACGCGGGCAAAGTATTGACGCATGAGCAACTTCTCAGTGATGTATGGGGCAGTGAATACCGGGACGATATTGAATACCTGCGGGTGGCCATTGCCCGGATACGTCAAAAAATCAAACAAGCGGATTACAAGGCCGGATTAATAGTAACCTATCCTGGGGTAGGTTATATGATTGCCAATACTGAAGTCGAAAAGCACCAATTGTAAGTTGGTGCTTTTTTTTAATGTTTTTGTAATATGTAATATTATGAATTTTATGCGAATTTAACGGGGAATACGCTACAATACAAATGATAGCAATTTGGATTACAAAGTTGCTTAAAAATTGTAAGGGAGGCCCTAGTATGAAGCTTTCTTTGTGGTGTGAGCATGAGGAGAAAACCTCCAAATTTAGTACAGTAAAATACAATTTTGACGACAAGGAAGTACAATTAATAGTACAGACCTGGATGTGTCCAATATGCGGGATTCATGGATCGACTACAGAGGTGGCTAAAAGGGCAGCAGGTTAAAATTAAACAATTATTTATAGCATATTGGAGGAATACTTATGAAAAGTGATGTTGAAATTGCACAGGAAGCCAAGATGAATCCTATCGTTGAGGTGGCTAAGGAATTAATGATTCCTGCCGAAGAATTGGAGCTTTACGGCAATTATAAAGCAAAAGTATCGCTTGCAACGTGGGAACGGATTAAAGACAGACCTAACGGCAAACTCATTTTGGTTTCTGCTATTAATCCGACTCCTGCCGGTGAAGGTAAAACCACGACAACGGTGGGACTTGGTGATTCTTTGCGGCGCAAAGGCAAGAAAGTCGTAATTGCTCTTAGAGAACCATCCTTAGGACCTTGTTTTGGTGTTAAAGGCGGTGCCGCTGGCGGCGGCTATGCCCAGGTTGTACCCATGGAGGATATTAATCTTCACTTTACCGGTGATTTTCACGCTATTACTACCGCGCATAACTTATTGGCTGCCATCATTGACAATCATCTTCATCATGGCAATGCCCTTGGCATTGATTCCCGCCGGATTACCTGGAGACGGGTGCTCGATCTTAATGAACGGGCTTTACGGAATATTGTTTGCGGACTTGGCGGCAAAGCCAATGGTGTGCCGCGGGAAAGCGGGTTTGATATAACGGTGGCCTCGGAGATGATGGCGATTCTCTGTTTGGCTAAAGACTTAGATGATATGAAGGAAAGAATTGGCCGTATTATTGTTGCCTATACCTATGAAGGTAAACCGGTTACTCCCAATGACCTTAAAGTTACAGGGGCGTTGACACTGCTATTTAAAGATGCTATAAAGCCTAACCTTGTGCAGACTCTGGAAAAAACCCCTGCGTTTGTTCACGGCGGCCCATTTGCCAATATTGCTCATGGTTGTAATAGTGTATCTGCTACAAAATATGCGCTTAAACTGGCTGACTACTGCGTTACTGAGGCCGGTTTCGGTGCTGACTTAGGGGCGGAAAAGTTCCTGGATATTAAGTGCCGTTTTGCGGGCTTTCAGCCCAGTGCGGTCGTAATTGTGGCTACTGTTCGCGCCCTCAAAATGCATGGCGGTGTTCCCAAAAATGAGTTGTCTGGCGAAAACATGGCAGCACTGGAGAAAGGACTTGCCAACCTTACAAAACATATCGAGAACATTCAGCAATTTGGTTTGCCGGCAGTAGTAGCAATCAATGCGTTCCCTACAGACACTGCCGAAGAGCTGCGTTTTGTTGAAGAAAAATGTAATGCACTGGGGGCCGAGGTGGCGCTATCTGAGGTATGGGCTAAAGGTAGTTTAGGTGGACAGGTATTGGCGGAAAAAGTACTGGCCGCCTGTGAAAAGCCTAATAGCTTTACCTTTGCGTATGATGAAAAAGCCCCCATAAAAGACAAAATTGCGGCTATTGCTACCAAAATTTATGGTGCTGACGGCGTTAACTATTCTACTGCCGCAGAGAAAATGATTAAGGAACTGACAGTTCTGGGCTTTGATAAGACCCCGATTTGTATGGCAAAAACCCAGTATTCCCTGAGTGATGATATGAGTAAAATGGGACGGCCAACTGGCTTTACTGTCACTGTTCGTGAAATAAGAGTAGCCGCCGGCGCAGGTTTCTTAGTAGCCATTACCGGCGATATTATGACCATGCCCGGACTGCCCAAAGAACCTTCCGCTATTAAGATGGATATTGATAATAATGGTAAGATTATGGGATTGTTTTAGCCTTCTGCGGCATACACAATTTTGGGCGTTATTTTTCACCAGAGGAGGCTGAATATGCAAGGTGACAGTATAAGCAAAGCACAATGGGAAGTGAATCTGGAAAAAGAAGTTATGCAGAGGTCTGGAGTTATGATTTTTGATGAAGCAAACAATGTACAGGCCAATGGCGGAACTCCTGTCTGTGTTGAATTGCAACAGCTTGCAGAAAGTATTGAACTGGTTTATGGAAAAATAGGCGCTCTTGACAATGACGCTCCTGATGTAGCGCAGATAATTGAACAGATAACTGCAATCGCAAAAGAAATTATTGTGCTAGTAGAATATGAAATACCTACCATGAAGAAAATGTAGATGCTCCCTAAACCACAGCATGAGACTTGTTTGGTATACTAAAAAAAGGAAGACCAATATAAAGAACCAGGAGGCCAAGGTTAGCCTTCCTGGTTCTTTTGCAACTGTTGACGACTCCTTTATTGAAAATATAAATTTTGTACCAGAAAAGATTTAATAACACAAAGGGATTTAATAACATGTTGCAGCAAAAAGCTGTATAATATATAATATATTATATATTATGAGAGGGAATTATCGTGAATGGTAAGATGCTATTTGGTGAGGGATGCAGTATATTGTGGTATATGCGCCAACCAATGTACATAAGCAGCTATAACTGTTTACGGCACATTCATTAAGGAGTAAAAAATGCACAAACCAGAAGATGTTTTTGCAAGCATCTGTCCTTTACTCGAAGTACGGCTGTTCCTATACGATATTGTACGATGTACTTTTATGCATGAACCAACAAAAGCCTATCTTGACAACCTGCAAAAGACTGTCACGGTGGAGTTTCCTTTTCAGCAAGAAAGTGAATATATTGACGAAGGTGTAAAACAAGTAACGGCTTTTATGGCAAAGCATGATGTATTGAGTGAGTGTGTTTTCGATAGTTTACACTGGGATTATACGCGGCTTTTTATCGGTCCTTATGAACTGCCAGCCCCGCCATGGGAATCAGTATATTGTAATGAAGAACGTCTTCTCTTTCAGAAAGAAACTCGTGAAGTAAGAAAGGCGTATTTAAAATATGCTTTTTTACCTGTTGAATTTGATAGCGAGGCCGATGACCATCTTGGGCTAGAGTTAGATTTTATGTTTCGGCTTAATTCTTTGGCCATAGAAGCGGTTGAGCAGAAAAACCTGAAAGTGCTAAAGCAAATCCTTGCAGATCAAAAGCTTTTCCTTGAAGATCATCTAATGAAGTGGGTTCCAGCCTTGTGTAATGATATTATCAAGAGTGCCCACACAGAATTTTATCAAGGAATGGCGAAGATTTTGCATGGATTTTTAATTTTAGAACTAAAAGCAATGGCTGAGCTTTTAGGAATAGTCCATTGTGGGGAGGAGAACAATGAGTTTAATTGAGAAAGCGAAAGGCTATATGATAAGCCGAAGGTCCTTTCTAAAGGGCACAGCAACATTAGCAGCTGGAGCAACTGCTGCCTCGATTCTGCCGGGGTGTGGATTGCAAAAAGTGAGCTCTGACAGGCTGGAAGAGCTGGCCAAAAAAGAAGGCGAATGGATTACCGCCGCATGCTGGCATAACTGTGGCGGACGCTGCCTAAACAAGGCATATGTGGCAGAGGGGGTTGTAATTCGGCAAAAAACCGATGATACCCATCCAGACAGTCCTGACTATCCGCAGCAAAGGGGGTGTGCTCGCGGACGGTCTCATCGAAAAATGGTGTTAGGTGCAGACCGTTTGAAATACCCTATGAAACGCAAAAACTGGGAACCCGGCGGTGGCAAAAAGGAACTTAGGGGTCAGGATCAATGGGTTCGAATATCTTGGGACGAAGCCTTGGATAGTGTTTCCAGTGAGATCAAGAGAATAAAAACCACCTATGGTAATGCCAGTATATTTGCTTCGGCGGGAGGATCAGGCGGTGATATGGAGCCGCTTCGGCTATTGAATTCTTATGGCGGATGTACAACACGGTGGGGCGATGTTTCCTGGGGCGCGTGGCCTGTTGTTTGGCAAAAAGTCACAGGTGTCGCAGGTACTGGAGCGAACGATGGAAATGACCGCTTTAGATTACGTGATTCTAAGCTGATCATTCTCTGGGGCGCAAATCCGGCCCAATCAAGCCAGGGAACACCAGCCTTTAACTATATGCAGGCTAAAAAGGCGGGTACTAAGTTTATTGTTATCGATCCGATCTATTCAGAAACAGTCCAAATTTTAGCAGATGACTGGATACCCATTCGCCCTGCAACAGATACAGCCTTTATCCTGGGCATGGCACATCACATCCTGATAAATAATTTGCTTGATCAAAATTTCTTAGATACATACTGCATCGGTTTTGACGCTGATCACATGCCGGAAGGAGCCGACCCTAAAGATAACTTCAAAGATTATGTTTTGGGGACCTATGATGGTACGCCCAAAACTCCCGAATGGGCTGCAAACATTTGCGGGGTTAGTGCAGATAAAATTCGTCAGTTTGCCCAGGAGTATGCGACCACAAAGCCAGCCGCGATTATTGCAGGCGGGGCACCAGCACGTATTAATAACGGTGAACATTTGCCGCATGCGATGCTGACTCTGGGTTTGATGACAGGAAATGTCGGGATTCCGGGAGCAGGAGTCAGTCCGAATATGCACAATCGTGCTACCTACGCAGGGCCAATTTTGGTCAAGCCAGGCAGCAGTGGACTTCCTGCGATTGCAAACCCGATTGCCAAAAGCCGCATCAATAGCGGCGAAATGTGGGATGCCGTAATAACCGGCAAATACACGGAAAGCCAAGGGGTTCAGAAAAATATCAATATCCAGATGGTTTGGAATTGGTTTGGAAACACTCTAAATCAGAGAGCTGGAACGACACGGGGAATAGAAGCTCACCGTAAGGTGGAATTTGCTCTCGCGCAGAATCTGTTTCTCTCAACTGATGCCAAATATTCAGATGTTGTGTTGCCGGTCACTTCACAATGGGAGAGGGGTGGCGGGTTATCGACCGGAAATCGAGAAATTTTGATTTATTTCCGGCAAATTATCAAGCCGCTATATGAAGCAAAAAGTGATATGTGGATTGTTACCGAACTGGCTAAACGCCTTGGTATTGATCCGGCGAAAGCCATTCAGCCAATTTCTGAAGAGCAGCAGCTATTCAATCAGATTGCAGGTGCTACGGTGATGAAGGCAGATGGGTCTGGTTACGAAAAATTAGTCAGTTTGACGGCGGAAGATATAAAGGAATTGGGTGCACAAGGTAATACCCAAACAGGACGTATTACTTATAAAGAATTTAAGGAAAAAGGGATATATCAAATTCCTAGATCGCGCGGCGACAAGTTTGAATTTACCAGTTTTCAGGATTATCTTGCCGATCCGGTTAACAAAAAATTGCGTACTGCCAGTGGTAAATTTGAAATTTATTGTGATGCTCTTGCTAAAGGGATTGAAAAGGTTGGCTTTTCAACGAAGTCACCGATACCCAAATATGAACCTTCGAGAGAAGGCTATGAAGATAGTCTTAAGGATGAATATCCCTTCCAGGTTATTACTATTCACTATTTTAGACGCTCTCATTCCACGCTGGATAATGTAGGCTGGTTGCGGGAAGCTTTTCCGCAAGAGCTGCGGATAAATGCCGGCGATGCGAAAAAATTAGGTATCAAAACCAATGACATCATTAAAGTCTCCAGTCGACATGGAGCCGTCATCCGTCCAGCCTATGTTACTCAATGTATTATGCCTGGTGTCATCTCCTTGGGACAAGGCGCCTGGGCTGAGCTTGATGAGCAGGCAGGAGTAGATAAAGCAGGGTGTACTGGGATTCTTAACGGGCATATCGCTACAGGGCAAGGACATACCGGATATAATTCCTGTAATGTCAAAATTGAGAAATACAATAAGCCGCTTGCGCCTGATGTGAAATGGCCCCAACGAATCATTTTTTAAGGATGTGAAAGAAAATGGCACAACTAGGATTCTATTATGATATGACTGCATGCACCGGCTGTAAGGCCTGTCAAATTGCTTGTAACGATAAAAATGATTTAGAAGTGGGTGCGCTATTTCGCAAAGTATATAATTTCGAAGGCGGCGAGTTTCCAAAACCTTGGGCGTTTAAATTGTCTATCTCCTGCAATCATTGTGCAAACCCCAAATGTGTGGAGAACTGCCCAACCGGTGCGTTATACAAAAGAGAAAAAGACGGTATTGTTATGCATGACCGCGAAAAGTGTATTGGCTGCCGCCTGTGCACCTGGTCCTGCCCCTATGGAGCACCGCAATATATTGAAAAGCTTGGCAAAGTAGGCAAATGTACCTTATGTGCCGACCTTTTGGATAAAGGAGAAGAGCCGGTATGTGTTACGGCTTGTCAAATGCGGGTGCTGCACTTTGGCGATATTGAAGAGTTGCGCAAAAAATATGGAAATACAGCAGATATTAAACCCTTGCCGGATTCAGGAATTACTCATCCGTCTCTGACGATTACCCCCAAAAAGGAAGCCGTGAAGTAAAAAATATCTTTCCTTGAAATAATGAAAGGAGGCCAAAAGTTAATGTTTTCTGAAGAATGGCCTTTAATAATGTTCACATTTGCAGGTCAATTAGCGATTGGCAGCTTTATTATGCTTGCAATAGTTCGGTTTTCATTGAGTAAACAAGATGCCGCAATGGCTGCTAAATTAACCGACAAGGGGCTAATGGCCGTGGGAGCCGTTATGGCTGTTGCCTCACTCCTACCGATATTCCATTTAGGAAGTCCGGCGGGAGCGTATCGTTCCATTTTCAATTTGGGTTCGTCCTGGTTAAGCCGTGAATCAATAACAACAGGAGCATTTTTTGGTTGCTGGTTTTTGAGCTTTATTGCCTATCAATGGAAGAAAGCAAGCGGTATTTTTGCCGGGGTTACATCCCTGGTTGGTTTAGTGGCTGTCCTTAGTATGGCCAATGTTTACGTCCATTCGATTCGCCCGGCATGGATGCATGTTAATACATATCTTGCTTTTTTTGGTACAACTTTTGCATTGGGAAGTGTAGGGGCCCTGGTATCCATAATTTATGGAGCAAGGGAAGAACAACTCACTGCAGCCGTTGTTGGACAATTGAAGAAGATAAGTTTTATTGCCGGAATGGCAGTTATTCTGCCGCTGTTGTTCTTCCCTGTTTTCCTTAACAGTCTTGCTCAGGGTAATGCAGCAGCTCAACTTTCTGCCCAGTTGCTGACAGAAAAGTATATACTACCCCTGGTAGTGCGTGGAGTACTGCCGCTGGCGGGAGTAGGGCTTGTTTGTTACGCTGCCTGGAAGGACAGGCTGGCAGTACTGCCCAAATGGGTTTATATGGCCTTTGTACTGGTGATGATCGGAGAATTTATGGGACGGGTTATATTTTACGGCTCAGCAGTTAGCACTGCAATTGGCTTAAATTAGACGGAAGAGAATAAATGAAAGGCTCCCAAGAGGTTTCAGGGGAGCCTTTCATTTTAAAGCAGCATTCCCCAAGGACATATCTTTGTGAGGAGTCAGGCATGTTAATTGAAATCAATGAGAAGCGAGTGCCATTCATTAAAAACGCAGTATTTCGACAATACGTAGAAATTTATGTACATATCTATCAGCGCTTTTTCGCTCAATTAAAAAGTGATGGTATTGAGGTGGCACCTGAGACTTGTACAGATATTACAGAAAAATGCCATAAGCTTGCAGCTAAGGGCGCGAATGTGGAGAACGATGGGAAAAGCATTTACACTAATTGGCTGTCGCCGGCTTGTAAAGCCTGCCGTACGGGAATCGGCAGCGTAAGCTTTTTTATCTCGCTTATGTGTCATAAACAGTGCTATTATTGCTTTAATCCCAATCAGGAAAACTACAAATTTTATGCTAAGCATAAACGAAACTGTATACAAGAGTTAGAGCATATTTACAAGTCAGGACAAAAAATATCGTATCTGGCATTAACAGGCGGCGAACCACTGTTGCATAAAAAAGAGGCAATAGAATTCCTGCAATACGCCAAGCAGAAATTTCCAGAGGTTCATACCAGAATGTATACAACAGGTGAACTCCTTGATGAAAAAACGCTGCAGGCACTAAATAACGCAGGACTAAATGAAATTCGCTTCAGTATAAAACTAGAAGACAGCCGGGAAATGCAAGAGGCAGCTTATCATAACATTATGGTAGCTAAACCTTATATTCAGGATGTTATGGTAGAAATGCCAGTGATACCAGGAACTTTAGAGCAAATGAAAGAATTATTGATACGGTTGGATCAAATGGAAGTCAGGGGCATCAACTTGTTGGAATTTTGTTTTCCATACCATAATACCGCCGAATTTACCAAGCGGTCATTTAAAGTTAAAAATCCGCCGTACAAGGTACTTTATGACTATTGGTATGCGGGGGGACTTCCTGTTTTTCACAGTGAACAAGAATGTTTGGATTTGATCGGTTTTGCTTTAGAGAAGAAGCTCAATATCGGTGTTCATTATTGCTCCTTAGAAAATAAGCATACAGGCCAAGTCTATCAGCAGAATTGTCATCAATCTGTATCTGCATTGGCTTATCTGTCGCCAAAAGACTATTTCTTTAAAACGGCAAAAGTTTTCGAGTCTGATGTTCCAATCGTTTTGGCTGCATTTAAAAAAGGTAAGGTTTTTTTATATGAATACAACAAGGACTATGACTTTCTGGAGTTTCATATAAAAGAAATCGGCCAGTTAAAAACACTAAATGTAGAGGTTGGCATTTCTTATCAGATAATGGAGCGTCGCGAAGACGGAAACTATCTGCGCGAACTAAAAGTTGCTTTAATTGATTGGGATAGATTTGATTTGGATATGGTATAGTTGAAATGGGTGAATACTGTTAACGTAAAATAAAACGCGAGGAGGTTCTGTAAATGTTTAATTTTAGTATGCCAGAACTTATTGTTGTTTTAATTGTTGCTCTTGTTGTATTTGGTCCGGCAAAACTTCCTGAAATAGGTAGGGCATTCGGTAAAAGCATTAATGAATTTAAGTCTGCCACCAACGATGTAAAAGAAGAAACGCAGAAGACTATTTACCTGGAGACGCAAGAAAAGCCCGCAGATAAAGACCACGGCAAATAACAATTGCTACCTTTAGGTTTAAGTCCACTGCTGCGAAAGGAAGAAAAAATGAGTTCTGTTCAAGTGTGCCGGGATTTGTGCTTAGTTCATAAATATAAGAAAACGAAATGCAGTCTGTGCCGTGAAAGCTGCCCTGTGGGTGCTATTAATGAAGATTTATCGATTAATGCGACATGTAATGATTGTGGGATTTGTCTTGCTGTTTGTCCGGCAGAAGCGATAGCAGGCGAAAATTACAGAGCATCAGCATTACAGAAAGCAGTACAGGGAACTGGCTCCTTACTAATAAATTGCACAAAGCAAGATAGTAGTAGCGACTGGCCATGCCTTGGCTTCCTTGACGCGCGTCTACTTGTCGGTCTGGCCCTGAATATGAATGAGGATCGCAGCATTCTGATTGACGACAGCGGTTGTGAGAAGTGTAGAGTGCGGGTTAAGGAGCAGCTTTCCAACAGTGTCGAGAAGGCTAATGTCTTATTGGCTTATTTTTCTAGGCCTGTAATTAAAATTGGAGATTATTCTCAGATAATTGAAGGCGATAACAATCTCATATCGCGACGCAAGTTTTTTACACAACTCTTGGGTGCTGCAATTGAAACTGCGAAAGAAGTGGTTCTTCCGGTTACAACTACTCCTGAACCATTGTCAAGAAACTCTTTTTATTCGCGAATTAGTGAGAATGGATTTGAACTGCCGGAATGTGCAAGTCAGCAAGTATTAACAACAATTACGCTAACTTCCTCGTGCCGCGCCTGTGGTTTATGTGCAAAAGTCTGTCCTAATAGGGCGATCGTTATAAAAGAAAAGGGCGAGACTGAGATTCAGTTGTATCATAATCCACTCCTTTGTACTCGGTGCGGCGTTTGTACCACTTTTTGTTCGCAGCAGGCTATTGGGTTTACGTGGGCCAGAAAATTAAAAACTCAATTAGTTGCAAATTTGTCATTACCTCAGTGTAGGTGCTGTGGCAAGTATTATCAGCCGATTGGCGAAGGAGAAATCTGTCTGGAATGCAAACTCCAAAACCAAATATTGATACGGTAACATAAAAACGATAACAACGGAGAAACCATAAGCGGGGACTGTATTGAAATTATATTTTCAACACAGTCCCCGCTTTCTTGGTTATTGCGAGTGTTTTACATTTAACGAAATCAGATTTATATCGATAGATGGAATACTGTCTGGTATATCCAGCGAGCAGCAGAGGTCCAAGAATGCTTTCATGGGCGGTGTAATCCATTTTTCCTGGTGGTAAATCAATTGCGTTTTTACTTCGAGTTTTGGGCCGGCCCAATTAAGCTCGACCAGTTTGCCGCTTGCCAAGTCGTCCCTGACAGAGATCTTCGGCAGGATTGTTACTCCCAGGCCACAGATGGTACATTGCTTGATTGCGCCGACACTGGACAGTTCCATGAAGGAGGCAGGTTTTACGTTTTGTTTTTTCAGCATGTCCAATATGAGTGGCCGGTAGCCGCAGCCGGGCAAGGTGAGAATCAGGCATTCCTCAGCAAGGTCAGGCGGTGTAATGCTGAGCTTTTTGGCTAGCGGATGAAGGGGACTTGCTATCATGGCCATGGTTTCATCATGCAGGGTTTGTACCGTAAGTTCAGGTGCTTTGATTTTGTCGGTGAGAACCATGGCAATATCAATATGGTTGGCTTTGATGGCTTCAATAAAGTTGTCGCAGCTGTCTGTCTGAACCCGTATTTCCACAAGGGGGTAGAGCTTGCGATAGTGCCGGAGCACTTCAGGGAGACGGTAGACACAGAGGGTTTCGGCGGCGCCGATGCTGAGGATGCCGCGAAACACATCTGGTGAGAATTCTCCTTTGGCTTTTTCGCATAAAAAGAGAATTTGGTTTGCATTCTCCAGAAATTTCCTTCCTTCATTTGTCAGTTGAATGCCGCGCCCCAGTCGTTCGAAAAGCTTGACTTGCAATTCTTCTTCAAGCTGGCGAATTTGACCGGTGATATTAGACTGCGCATAACCGAGTTTTGCGCCTGCTTTTGTGAAATTAAGCGTTTGGGCAGCCGTACTGAATATTTGCAGTTGGCGTAATTCCATACCTACCTCCGCTCAAAGTAATCATTTAAAGTGATCATAATGATACAAAACAATCATTTTTTATATTATTAGCTACATGATATACTACAGAAAAAAATATGTCTAGGTTTCAGAATTAGCAAAATAGAGAAAGGGGAAGAGAAAATGAGCAATGTTTTTTATCGTGCGGTTAATAAAAAATTGCTGGAGGTAGATCACGGAGACGGGATTTATTTGTATGACACTGATGGTAATAAATATATTGATGCCTGTTCGGGTGCTGCCGTATCTAATTTGGGTCATGCTCATCCTGTTATTCTCGAAGCTATGCTGGAGCAGGCTAAGAAAGTTGCGTTTAGCCATTTGTCCCGTTGGACATCTAAGCCTATCCAGGAGGTCGCCGACTTGGTCGCCGAACTGGCACCCGGGTCTTTAAATAAACTATATTTAGTGTCAGGTGGCTCTGAGGCAACTGAATCAGCGTTAAAAATGGCCAGAGGTTACTTTGTCGAGCGCGACGGGCAGAGCTCAAAATACCGCATTATATCACGTTGGAAGAGTTTTCACGGCAATACCATCGGCTCGCTGTCGATGACCGGAGATAAGCGCCGGAAAAAATACACACCACTCTTATTAAACTTTCCTCATATTGCTCCTGCTTACTGCTACCGTTGTCCCTTCGGCAAAAGCCAGGATACTTGCCAAGTGGAGTGTGCCCATGACCTGGAGCGGGCAATAAAAACAGAAGGAGCAGAGTATGTAGCCGCCTTTATTGCCGAGCCGGTAGGCGGGGCAGCTTGCGGTGCCATTGTTCCACACAAAGATTATTTTAAAATCATTCGTCAGATTTGTGATCATTATGATATTTTGCTCATTGACGATGAAGTTATGGCTGGTTTTGGCCGGACCGGAACCATGTTTAGTATTGAAGATTTCGGTGTTGTTCCTGATATGATTTGTGCCGCCAAAGGAATGAGCGCCGGGTATTCACCGCTGGGCGCTGTAATCGCAAAAGACGAAATTTATAATACGTATAAAAACGGCTCAGGTATTTTTGTTCATGGGCATACATATGGCGGCAATCCTTTATCTGCTGCCGTAGCTTTAGCAGTAGTGAAAACCTTAATACGAGATAACCTTGTAGAAAACTCGCGGGTTATTGGCGAATATCTTTTGACGCAGCTTAAAGAAAAATTGCTACCGTTTTCTTTTGTGGGAGATGTACGCGGCAAAGGTCTTATGCTCGGGGTAGAAATCGTCAGGGACAAGGTTACGAAAGAGGCTTATCCGGTAGCTATGGGCATGGCGGAAAAACTGACGGTTACGCTGGTAAAACACGGAGTTATTGTTTATCCGGGCAACGGTAATGCGGACGGGGTAGACGGTGATCAGTTCCTATTGGCTCCGCCGCTGACAATTACGAAAGATCAGGCAGACGAACTTATTGACAAAATGCTGGCCGGATTTAAAGAGTTTGCTGATAGTATCGGCTCAATGAAATAGGGAGGTATTGATAGTGTGGAAAAGCTGATTATAACTATTGCGCCAACCGGGAATGTTCCTACTAAGGCTATGACGCCGCATGTTCCGGTAACGCCGGCGGAAATAGCCAAGGACATAATTGCCTGCAACCAGGCCGGCGCGGCTGTTGCCCATATTCACGCCAGGGATGAGCAGCAGGCTCCTACCACAGACATAAAATACTTCGCAGAAACAGTGCGGCTTCTGGACGCTGCAGGCTGCTTAATCATCAAACAGATCTCCACAGGGGCACGGGGCGGCAAATCAGGCGAAGCACGGGCCGAAGCACTTGCCTTGCAGCCTCAGTCGGCTAGCCTCGCGACAGGGTCTTCGAATTTTCCTGCCAGTGTGAATGCCAATGATCCAGGTCTTGTGGAATATATGGCCAAAGTTATGCTGGATAAAAACATTAAACCGGAGATTGAAGTTTTTGATACGGCAATGATTTATAATGCTGTTCATTTGCAAAAGGCCGGACTGTTAAAAGGACCGCTGTTATTTAATTTGGTATTAGGGGTCAAAGGTTCTTTGCCGGCTACAGCTAAAAATTTGTTTTTCCTTGTGGAGAGTTTGCCGGTGGATGCGGTATGGAGTGTTTCTATTATTGGGCCGCAGCACGTAAATTTGTCTACGATTGCGATTGCTCTGGGCGGTCATGTTCGGGTTGGGATTGAAGATAATATCTATTATACTAAAGGGGTACTTGCCACAAATGTTTCCTTGGTAGAACGAATGGCTAACATAGCTAAAAGTATGGGACGTGAACTAGCGACGCCGGGAGATGTCATGAGAATTTGGGGAATGTAAGAACGATAGCAATGTAGAAAAACATGGGGCTGTCTTAGTGCGATTAGCCTATAAAAGGAAAAGGGATGTTTCTGTATCTACCGCCGTTTACATGTCATTGGGTGTTGAAAAATAAAAATCTTTCGTAATTTAGTATTGTATTTTATAATGATGATAATTATAAGAAGTCAGGGTGAGTTTTTTGTGGATTTGAATCCATTTTTTAAACAAGTTTACACCATTGTCGAGCAAATACCTTACGGCAGGGTGATATCCTACGGCGAGATCGCTCGGATGCTGGGACGCCCCCGCGGGGCACGTGTGGTCGGTTGGGCTATGCGGTGCTGCCCGGATAATTTGCCGTGGCAGCGAGTCGTTATGGCGGACGGTTCCATTACAGGTGGTTTGTATGCGCATATACGCAAGGCTCTTTTGGAAGCCGAAGGTGTGACTTTCCTAAGGGACGGCCGCGTTGATATGAAGTCGTGCCGTTGGCGCGAATGAATTGGTTTCGTGCTATGCCCCAGGCCTGCTCTTTGGACGACGTTTTAATCTCTATATAGAGGTGTGGAAAAATATCTACTGCCCGTATCTGCTGATAAAACGACAATTAGTTTGTCGCCGTTTTCTGGTCGAAGTGCTATTTGAACGGCCGCATGAAGTGCAGCGCCACTTGATATCCCAACTAATACACCTTCCGTTTTTGCCACTTGCCTGGAAGCCGTGAAGGCTTCTTCGGTTTTTACGACAAAGATTTCATCGAGTATATCTACATTAAGTGTGCTAGGAATAAAGCCTGCGCTAACACCGATGCCTTGAAGTTGATGCGCTCTAGGTTCTGAACCTTTAGAGAGAACCGGGGAATCGAAGGGTTCAACTCCGATTATTTTTACATCTGGCTTTTTTGATTTTAGTGCTTCTCCAACGCCGGTAATTGTGCCGCCGGTTCCTATTCCTGCCATGAAAATATCAACTTGCCCATCCGTATCTTGCCAAACCTCTGGCCCAGTGGTTAAACGATGGATTTCAGTATTGGCGGGATTTTTAAACTGATGGAGCATGAAAGAGTGTTCAATTTCTTGGCGTAACTCTTCCGCCTTAGCAATAGCGGCCTTCATCCCGCCGCTTGCAGGCGTAAGTACAACTTTAGCGCCAAGGGCTTTTAGGATATGTATTCTTTCTTCACTCGCATTGTCTGGCATAGTGACAATTAACTGATAACCCTTTGCAGCGGCAACAGAGGCAAGACCTACACCCGTATTACCGCTTGTAGGTTCAATCAGTGTTGTTTGAGGGCCGATAAAGCCTCGCTCTTCAGCTTCTTCAATCATGGCATGCCCAATCCGATCTTTTACACTGCCCTGGGGGTTAAAGTATTCTAATTTTACTAAAAGTGGTTTATTTAGGCGATGGAGACGACTATAGTTATTTAAACGTAGAAGCGGGGTATTGCCAATTAAATCAGTAATCGTTTCCGCAATCTTCATATATGCCTCCAATTATAGTAGGACATTTTAGATTATTATTTTCTGGAAAATTATGAATAATATACCTCTGCTCTATTGACCCCTCGTTATTTACTAAAAAGTAAGTAATGGAGGGGTTATATATTTTTGATTGTTTGAAATGCACCAGAATCTATGTAGCGGATGCTTTGATATAAGGCTAAGTCAAGCAAAGTATAACGGGTATAATCGATTTGAAGAGGTAGAAACTAATTAAGATAGTATATCGTTGTATTAAAATCGCAGGCTAAACTTTAAGTAAAACTGTGGAGTAGGAGGAAAGGAGATCGATGATAAAAGAGGCTAGTGCTATAAGCTGGAACTTAGATAACAGCTATTTCCGATTGCCGAATATATTTTTTCGTAGCGTAACCCCAACTCCTGTACGTTTGCCGGAGTTAGTAATGTTTAATTCTCCCTTAGCAGCAGTTATGGGACTCAACGATAAGGCGCTGCAAGGTCAAGAGGGTATTGCAGTACTTGCTGGCAATCAGATCCCAGAAGGTTCCTCGCCTTTTGCCCAAGCATATGCGGGACATCAGTTTGGGCATTTTACCATGTTAGGAGATGGCCGGGCTATATTGCTCGGCGAGCAGCTTACGCCCACAGGCCAGCGATTTGATATTCAATTAAAGGGTTCAGGGAAAACTCCGTATTCGCGCGGCGGCGATGGTCGAGCGGCTCTTGGACCAATGCTGCGTGAATATATTATCAGCGAGGCTATGCATGCACTTGGTATTCCTACTACCCGAAGTCTTGCGGTTGTTAAAACTGGGGAAGCCGTAATTCGCGAAACTAAACAGCCGGGGGCAATTCTAACACGTGTGTCCTCCAGTCATTTGCGAGTAGGAACTTTTCAATATGCCTCAGAGTGGGGAGCTTTTGATGATCTGCGAGTTCTGGCTGACTATACACTAAATCGCCACTTTCCAGATGTTGAGGTTGGCGAGAACTCTTATCTTGCATTATTTCAGGAAGTAATAAAGCGCCAAGCTTTATTGATTGCAAAATGGCAGTTGGTAGGCTTTATCCACGGGGTAATGAATACTGACAACATGACCATCAGTGGCGAAACTATCGATTACGGTCCTTGTGCTTTCATGGATACGTATGATCTGTCGACAGTTTTTAGTTCTATTGACATTAAAGGTCGTTATGCTTATGGCAATCAGCCGTATATTGGCGGTTGGAATCTTGCAAGATTTGCCGAAACGCTTTTGCCGCTGCTGCATTCCGAGCATGAGCAGGCTGTCAAACTGGCCCAAGCCGAAATTGCAAAGTTTAGCGAATTAAATTATTACAATTGGCTTAGGGGAATGAGGGCAAAGCTTGGAATATGTAACGAAGAGGAACAAGATAAGAACCTTATTGAAGGGCTGCTAAGCATGATGCAGGAGTATCGTGCAGACTATACCAATACTTTTCGGGCATTAACGTTGGATACACTGGATGATTCGCTGCTATTTGGAAGTACTGATTTTGGTGATTGGTACAAGCTATGGAAGGCTCGACTTGCGCGGCAGCAAGGAACAGAAGCCGCGGCGCACCAATTAATGAAGAAATCCAATCCTGCAATAATTCCTCGTAACCATCGAGTAGAAGCAGTGCTAGAAGCCGCAGTGCAACGAGATGATTACAGATTACTGAAAGAGTTTCTGGGTGTTCATAGAGATCCTTATGCGTATTCTTCGGAACAAGAAGAGTATACTTCACTTCCAGAGCGTTCAAGCCAGCCTTACAAGACCTATTGTGGTACCTGAGTAGAGTTTTGAATAGCATGTTTTTGTTTACATGGAAACAAAAACATGCTATTCTTATATTGTTTCCTAGTAAACAAAGGAGGATATAGGTGGATAATGCAAGTAAAGTTATAAAATCACTTACGCGAATACAAGAACGTTCCAGTATTTTTGAGCATCATCGCGAAGAGATTTTTGCAGGAATTAATTTGGCGGAAGTACATTGCATCGACAAGATCGGCTCAACGAATTTTGCCAATGTCACGAAAATAGCTGCTGAGATGGGTATGACACGGGGAGCCATAAGTAAAATTAGTAGAAAATTACTTAACAAAGAGTTAATTGACACTTATCAAAAGCCGGAAAATAATAAAGAGATTTATTTTTGTCTGACCCAGCAAGGACAGAAAGTATATGATGAACATAAAAAATGTCATAATCAAGCGTTGGAAGAAAAACTAGCTATTTTATCAACCTATAGTGAATACGAGCAGTCTATTATATTACGGTTTCTAAATGATATAAACCAGAAGTATGATAGGAAAATAGATGAAGAAGTATAAGAATAGGATAGAAGGAGGGGCTGGAATTGAATCAAAAATATGTGTATGCAGTGGCAGTAAGTCATTTTTTCTGTGATATTGGCATGGGAGCATTGCCGGCGATTTTGCCGTTCTTTATTTTACAATATGGTATGGATTATCAAGCTGTAGCTGGGTTAATGTTTGCGTCCTGTTTTTTATCTTCTGTCGTGCAGCCTACGTTCGGCTGGTTGGCAGATCGTACGTCCAAAACATGGCTTATGCCGCTGGGGGTTTTTTTAGCGGGTGCAGCAATGGGAGCGGCAGGACTTTTTGAAGATTATTGGGCCATTTTTGCAGTAGTAACGGTAAGTGGAATCGGTGGTGCTATTTTTCATCCAGAAGCGGCGAGGATGATCCATAAACTTTCTGGAACAAAAAAAGGTACGGCCATGAGCATTTTCTCTGTAGGCGGAAACGGTGGTTTCGCTGTTGGGCCGATTATTGCCGTGACTGCCATTACGGCATTTGGCATGAAGGGGACAGCGGTATTTTGTCTGTTGGCATTGGTTATGGCAATGATTTTACTGGTGATTGTTCCGAAAATGAAAGCAGATATTGCGCAGATAACAGTTGTTGAGAAAAGCACTGAGGGAAAGAGCACAGAACCGAAAAGCAATCTTCAAAATGACTGGGTATCCTTTGCGCGCTTGACATTGCTTATAGTTTTTAGCTCAATTGTTATTTGCGGGCTGCGAAGCTTTATTCCGCTTTACTTAGTAAAGGTTGTGGGAGTTTCTGCTGCCTCGGCTGCGTCGGCGTTGACATTATTGTTCATGTTTGGCGTAGTGACTACACTCATTGGGGGACTGTTGGCAGACAGAATCGGTTATTTGAAAGTGGTACAAATGAGTTATGTATTGTTGGCACCAATGGTAGGCTTACTATCGCAGACGACGAATGCATTCATTAGTTATGCGTTGATGATACCGATTGGATTTGCTATGTTTTCGCCGTTTAGTTCAGTCGTTGTTTTGGGGCAGAGCTATTTAGCTCGTAGTATAGGTTTTGCTTCCGGAGTGACCCTAGGGCTTTCTTTCAGTGTGGGTGGTATGTTTATTCCGCTAATCGGCGGGTTTGCAGATAATCATGGCTTGCCAGCAACGATGGAGCTTTTGACATTGTTTGCAATAGTGGCAGCGTTTTGTTCTTTCTTATTATCCAAACCTATACATAGCGGGGTTAGTCAAGCGGCAAAGGCTGTATAGGTAGGCAGTAACTGCAATGAAAGCGAGGAAATAACTATGTTTAGAGAAATGAGAAGAGGTATTAACATTATCTTTTTGGGTTCGACAACCACGGTCAATTATGTTTTGGAACCTACTTCCTATTAAGCCGGGGTAAATCCAAAACCTTATGGTACTTATAAAATAACCAAAACAAAAACCAGTCAGATATGTATGAATATCCGATATTCCAACCGCTATAACTCATGTGACCTGTGACGATGTGAATCCATTCAATAGTTATTGCAATTGCCGTCCAGATGAACCAATAGGTAAACATTCTGGCAGGGGTGCGCTTTGCAGGCAGCCATTGAAGGAATAAATAGACAACAACAATGTAAACACTTACATCGTCTGACAGTTCAGCAAACATATTATCGCCTTCGGTATCGTAAATCCATATTGCATAATGATGGGTAATAATGTCGGTAAATGCTCCTAAAAAAGCAGCAAAGCTACACACTGGGAGCATCTCCTTCCAGCGTGACTTATCGGCAAAAATTAGCCAGAATATCCAAAACACAATAAACCGAATGATCCAGAACATTGCCAACTCACATCGCTTCTAATTTTAGTAAAGGTGCTCACTTTTTGGATAGAGCAAAACGCCTTGCGAAATTCGCAGGGCGTCTATATTTTGGGAAATCTAATCGTCCATAAAGAAAAAGCGATTACGGTTATGATGAATTATTTCTTTAAATCCAAGCCTACAAAGATTCCGGCGCCGAATGTGGTTAGTAAAACAATCCCATGGAATAGAAACCAGGCCCATTTTCCATAAGAAAGGGCTTCGCTCGCAATGGGCGCTCGTACAGAAGCTGGGACTGATCCACTCAAACAATAGCATATAAATCCACCATGCTGAATAGGAGTACCACAAATCCCAGGATGGCTGGTACTTAATGATGTAACAGACATCTGTATGCCTCCGCAAACACTCAATAATTACACGGAATACCTAGTCCATTGAGTAGTGTAACCATTTGTATTCAATTAATCCAGAGCTTCAATTCTAGACAGGCAATTGACTTCAGTTTACTTTAAGTTCAATAAAATCTAATTGTTGAAAAAGGGCAATATGTATTCGGTGATTGCTTCCAATTGGATACACAGTGAATATTCGTGTATCCACTAATTTTTGTACTCTTTTCTTTCCTTGCTGATCTCAACTGCTGAAATGTAAATAGCAATTAAATAAAATATGAGCAGTTCCATTTTTTTTACGATGTCAGAACTGATATTCTTATGAGGCGAAGAGGTTAGATATGGACATTTAGTTTTTGAAAACTTTTTTAATGGTCGCAAAACTTGGTAACATGATCCAAGCGGCAGAACAATTGAATTTTACCCAGCCAACGATTACGGGACAGATACGCGCTTTAGAGCAAGATTTTGGCGGTATGCTATTTAACCGAGTCGGGTATGACCTCATTCCCTTCTGAGCATACATAGAGAATGATTGGCTAAACAACTTGTTGAAGTAATTAATAGGGAAGAGGATATAGAATGGAAGTTATAATTCGAGCAGTTTGTTTGGTAGATTTAGATCGTATCTCTGAAATTGAAGCAATATGTTTTCCCGCGGCGGAAGCCGCGACAAGGGAAACGTTCCGAGAAAGAATTGTCGCATTTCCAGAATCTTTTCTTATCGCTGAAATAGATGGAGTAATAATTGGATTTATTAACGGGTGTGCTACGAATAGCTCTGTTATCTATGATGAATTGTTTCATAGTACGGAGGGGCATATAGTTGAGGGGAAAAACTTATCTGTTTTTGGCTTAGATGTTATTCCTGAATATCGAAAGCAGCGAGTTGCTTCTAAGCTAATGCAACAATTTATTCAAGTTGCTAGAAGTACCGGCAAGGAAAAAGTTATTTTGACGTGCAAAGATCGATTAGTTCATTACTATGAGTCCTTTGGTTTTGAAAATAATGGAATATCAAATTCCACACATGGGGGGGCTAAGTGGTTTGATATGACTCTTGTCTTGTGAGTAGAATATGTTAGTAATCACATTTTTTCTTGACAAGATCAGGGAAACCAAGTAACTTAATAATTATTATGTGTATATACACTGATGTTTTCGCTGTCATTTTACTATAATTGTTGCGAATCTGCCTTTCACAGAAACCTAAAGTATGTGAGATAGCCCTGATTGGTAACATAAGGAGGATTCTATCTGATTACCACGCAAAGAACGAAATCTGCTTGGCTGTTAATGCTGAGTGCGGCAGCTATTTTGATGATTACGATGGGGGCTAGGCAGTCTGTGGGGTTGTTTGTTACCCCGCTGGATGCGGCTACGGGTTTGGGTATTGTTTCGATCAGTTTTGCCTTGGCTATTGGCCAGTTTGTGTGGGGCCTGGTCCAACCCATATTTGGGGCTATTGCTGATAAGAAAGGATCCTATCATGTCCTGATCTTTGGCACGTTGCTGTTAGCGGGCGGCACGGCACTGACGACCCTGGTGGAATCGGAATGGGGGTTGGTGGTGACGATGGGTATTTTAAGTGCGGCTGGCGCAGGTGCAGGCAGTTTTTCTGTCCTGATCGGAGCCACCAGCGGACAACTACCGGCCGAAAAACGGGCATTCGCCGGCGGCTTTATTAATGCCGGCGGTTCGTTGGGACAGTTCGTTTTTGCCCCTTTGCTGCAAGCCATTATCAGTGGCTTTGGCTGGGTTACGGCAATGTTGACCATGGCTGCCACCACTTTGCTGGCTATTCCGCTCTCTAGCGTGCTGTGCGGCAGGTCTGTTACACCTCAGCTTGCGCCTAGTCCTACCGCAGATGGGTTATACGCGCAAGTACTACAGGCTTTACGGAATCCAAGTTATTTGTGTCTGCACGCCGGTTTCTTCACCTGTGGCTTTCATGTAGCGTTTTTGGTTACTCATTTGCCAGGGGAAGTATCGTTATGTGGCCATACGGCCAGCGTATCGGCTACATCGCTGGCTCTTATCGGCCTGTTTAATATTGCCGGCAGCCTGGAGGCCGGTGCGTTGGGCAATCGTTATCAGATGAAATATATTTTGGCCGTTATGTACGCCAGCCGCGCGGTTATGATTGCTATGTACCTTCTCGCTCCGAAGACGCCGCTTACTTTCTACATATTTGCCGCCGGCCTAGGCTTCACTTGGCTGGCCACAGTGCCACCCACCGCAGGCCTAGTTGGTAAACTGTTCGGTACGCGCTATATGGCTACCTTATTGGGGCTAACAATTTTCACCCATCAGATTGGTGGTTTTCTAGGTGCGTGGCTGGGTGGAATCGCGATGGCACAGGATGGTAACTACCAGTGGATGTGGTATGCCGATATGCTGCTTGCCGGTGCGGCCGCTCTGGTAAATTTGCCGATCAAGGAAGCTAAAGTTTCTAACGACCCGGTATTGGTGCATAAGTAAGAGAGTAAAAGAATACCACCCGTTTTTGGGTGGTATTCTTTTAGGAAACACGCGGCAGATTTTCACACGACAACAACGTTTGAAGAAGCTGCCAAGTATGTAGCGGAGCAGGGTAAGGCCGGTTTTTACGCAATAATAAAATTACGCGATACAATATAGGAAGATTTATTGTGTTATTTCCTGTAGAATATGTTGTAATAGGATTGTTAGTGGAGGTAAGCATAATGAACCAAGAACCGGATGTAGGGCAGGATAAACTTCAAAATTTCGTGAATGCGTACTAAGAAGGATACTATATATGAAAGATTCTAGCCGAATTTCTGATGATAGGAAATGGCAAGCAGTCGTGAATTGTGATAGAAACTATGACGGTATTTTTTTCTACGGAGTAAAGACAACAGGGATTTTCTGCAAACCGTCCTGTAAGTCGAAAACTCCTGTACGCGAAAATGTAAATTTCTTTGCTCACACAGCAGAGGCACTGAAGCATGGATTTCGTCCGTGCAAAAGGTGTTGTCCTAACAAAGACGTTTTTGAGCCTGAGTTAGAACTTGTAGGACAGGCTAAAGATATAATTAACGCAGATTATAATCAGCAAATTGATATAAGTTATATTGCAAAGCAACTTGGGGTTAGTAAAAACCACCTAATAAGACTTTTCAAACGGCATAGTGAGTTTACGCCTACACAGTACTTTACTAAAGTAAGGGTAGGTAAAGCACGGGAATTACTAGACCAAGAAGATCTAAGTATTCTCGAGCTTGCTTATGCGGTTGGTTTCAAAAGCTTGTCTAATTTCTACAAATGCTTTAAGGAACAGACTGGGCGTACACCGCATGAATATAGGAAAAGGCGAGATGATGATAGTGACGATTTACTTTTATGAAACGGACATTGGCAAAATCGGTATAGCCGAAAAGAATGGAAGTATTACTAACTTGTACTTTGCCAATGATAACTTGCCTAAAGATGTTGAAATATATGAAGCGCCAATATTGAAAGAAGCGGCACAACAGCTTAAAAGCTATCTTGCAGGCACTCTTACAAACTTTTCTTTACCTCTTGAACCTGGTGGCACAGCCTTTATGAAGCAGGTCTGGGGAAGTCTTTGTGAAATACCATACGGAAAAACAGCAAGTTATAAGAGCATAGCTGAAAAAATTGGTAACCCTAATGCTGCGCGTGCTGTAGGACTAGCAAATAATCGTAATCCAATTCCGATATTCATTCCCTGTCACCGTGTTGTCGGTGCCAATGGCGCATTAGTAGGTTACCGTGGAGGGCTTGAATTGAAAAATAAGTTAATAAAAATGGAGATTAGGCAATAATATGCGGTTTTTTGAATATGGGTATACAGAAATTGAACACTTAAAACGCCGAGATAAAAAGCTTGGAGAAGCGATTGAGCGGATTGGCATGATACAGCGCGAAATTAAGCCTGATTCGTTTGCTGCACTTGTTTCAAGCATTGTTAGTCAACAAATCTCGAAGAAGGCCGCCGAAACGGTCGGGGGTAGGCTATCTGTTCTTCTTGGAAAAATAACACCAGAAAATATTGCAATGGTAAACCTGGATGAAATTCAACGTTGTGGTATGTCTGCAAAAAAAGCCGGCTATATACAGGGAATTGCCAATGCTGCCACTTCTGGTGTGGTGAATTTTGAGACACTTCATACCTTGAGTGATGAAGCGATAATAAAAAAACTATCTTCACTAAATGGAGTTGGTGTTTGGACTGCCGAAATGTTGTTGATTTTCTCACTATGCCGGCCTGATGTGGTAAGTTACGGGGATTTAGCCATTCGGCGGGGAATGATGAATTTATATGGTCTTAAAGAACTCCGTAAGGAAAAGTTTGATAGGTATGTAAAAAGGTATTCACCATATGGATCGGTTGCATCATTGTACCTCTGGGAGCTTTCAGTAATGTGAAATGGGGACAGGTGATTTGTTTCATTGAAGCCAATAATTTATATATTAGTATGAAAAAGTGATTATTTCTCTGGGGGCTAATACGGATGGGATTTCTTCTAACCTTCTTAGCGGTCTACGGACTTGCAAACTTATATATAGGTACTCGGTTTTTTTACTGGTTAAGAACAGTAGTATATATTCCGCCAATATGGTATTGGGTTATATTTATTTTGGTAGCAATCGCTCCCATCTTCGCACGTATCTTGGCAAGGGCGGGTATAGCTAAGACAGAAAACTTGTTTATCATTGGTGATTGGTGGTTAGCCATAACCTATTTGTCAGTACTGTTGTGGATTATGGTAGATATTACAAAAGGCGCTGATAAACGATTAAATTTCTTGCCGGCTATAGCTAAAGATATGACCAACCAAGGTTATCTGGTTTTATTTATTCTCCTGGGAATGCTGGCTTATGGTGCTTGGAATGCACTAAACCCAGTTATAACCCGCTATGAACTTTCAATCAATAAAAAGGCCGAAGGAATAGAGCATTTAAAGGTTGTTTTAGTTTCAGATATTCATATGGGTCGAGTTGTTGGAAGTGATCGTGTGGAACGATTAGCCAAATCCTTACGTGAACTGAAGCCTGATATAATTTTGTATGCTGGCGATCAAATTGATGATGACGCTGCCTATGTGGCAAACAACAAGATCGCAGAACCACTTCAAGCTGTTAAGGTTCGGTTTGGATCATACGCGGTTCTTGGCAACCACGAATATATTAGCGGACAACCAGCTTTAGCCGTTTCGTTATTAGAAAATAACGGTATTACTGTCCTGCAAGATCAATGGGCTATGATTGGTGATGCAATTTATATAGTTGGTCGTGATGATCTTGCCGCTAGCCGATATGCCGGCAGAGGAACAGGGACGCTTGCCAATATAATGAAAGATATTGATAAAAAGAAAACAATAATAGTAATAGACCATCAACCATCACGCATTAATGAGGCGGTTCAACAAGGTGTGGATCTTCAAGTATCTGGTCATACACACAAGGGGCAGTTCTTCCCCAATAATCTCATCACGCAAAGAATATATGAACAAGATTGGGGTTATCTGAAAAAAGAGGCATATCAACTTATTGTGTCGTGCGGCTATGGTACCTGGGGCCCGCCAATAAGAATTGGTAACCAACCAGAGATTGTCGAAATTAATATCAAATTTGAATAACCTCTTACCCTAAGTGACCAAGAGCTAAAGCGCATAGAGCAGGCAAAATTATAAAAAAGGCGGTTTACTGCATGAATTTTGCAGTTGCATTTCTAGGAATGTTAACATATTATTAAGATAGTACCAATATTCGCACAACTGGAGGCTGATACAAATGACTAAAATTAATCGTAAACCTATTTTAGACGTCAGTTATCTTAGTTTATTGAATTTAGTTGCAGAAACTCCAGCGAAACTTGCCAAATGCGATGTCCGACATATTGCCGATGCAGCTAATAAGGCTGGTGTACTTAAAGGATTTGCAGACTGGTTGGTTACGCAAGAAGAAGTGCGGGAAGAAGTTCTTAGGGCATTTCGCAATTACCTTTCGGGTGAATATCGGTTAGTTTGCTAAAGAGCTGCGTCAGCTAAACCTTGTTTAGTTGACGCAGTTTTGTTTCAGCTTGGTACATTTTATAAATTAGAACTGTGAGATTTTAGGAAAATCGGATATGTGTAAGGGTTGCAAAATAGAAAGGAAGATATAGTATGAGTAATTTTACAAACAAGCAGGCTGCTGCATTTCTAGATCGTGATGGTACTATTAATGTTGACAAAGGCTATTTTTATCGATCGCAGGACTTTGAGTTTGAACCAGGTTCTATTGAAGCCATTCGATTATTAAATAAGGCCGGATATCGGGTGTTTGTTATTTCCAACCAAGCAGGTATTGCTTTGGGACATTTTAACGAAGAACAAGTAGATGAACTGCATAACTGGCTTACGGAAGAATTAAAGCAATACGATGCTCATATTGATGCCTTTTATTATTGCCCACATCATCCGAAACTTGGTATTGGTCACTACAAGACGTCTTGTGAGTGTCGAAAGCCTTCGCCAGGTTTGCTGTTAAAGGCGGCTGATGAATGGGGGATTGATATTGAGCAGTCTTATATGATCGGAGATCATAATAGTGATGTAGAAGCAGGCCGCGCTGCTGGTGTAAAACCCATCTTTGTACGGACAGGACATGGGGACCATGAAGAACAATATGTTGCTTTAGATATCCCAAGAGCAGCAAATCTTTATAAAGCAGTAACAAAGTATATATTAGAGTAATTGAAATAGCTTGTATAATTTAGCAGCAGCCATCTAATAATATATGTCTAATAGATATATATCAGATGCCGAGAGGGGTTGCTGATGAGTAATCAGGTACTATTATGGACTATGTTTATTGTTCCTTGGTTGAGTCTTTTCTTTATGAAGAAAGATGATATTAGACGATATATGCCTGCCGGATTATTTAGCTCATTTTTGCTTGTGATCTTACAGGAAGCAGGGGTTGCGAATGATTGGTGGTATTTTCAGGAAACCATCTATCCTTTATTAGGTGTGTTTACACCCTTCACTGAGTCGGTGGACGTAATAATACCGATGTGGGTTTTAAAATATACTTATGGACGATTTGGGTATTACTTTTTAATTGAAATTGCTGGAAATATAGCTTTTTTCTTTTTGCTTCTTCCTTGGTTTGCCGACAGAGGAATTATGAGCTGGCCAGCCTATGCCGGGATAATAGCGTTTAGTTTCTCAACAGTAATAAATTTAGCTGTGTACCGTTTTCATATGTGGCAGGAAGGCGTCTGCGATTATTCGAAGAAAACTGAGGCCACAATGGTCTTGCGGCCAGCAGCCTCTAAACTAATGCCTAATGAATCTGAAAACAAGGATGATAAAAAATAATTATACCGTAAAAAGTGGCCATATAAACTGGCCACTTTTTTGCGGTAAACACATTTATAAATTAGATAAATAGAGACTTAGTTCTGGCAGCGTTTTGGTGACTCCTGAATTTTAGACGAAACTATCCTAACGTCTAGCCGCTTGCCTGTGTCTGTATGTGCAACTATATGGAATAATTATTATTGAATTTGGTTTGCTCCGTCAAGTTCTTTTCCGCTACTTTTATCCGGTTGCGGCCTTCCCTTTTTGCCTGGTAGAGGGCGCTGTCAGCCGCAGTAATGATAGCTACTGGTAGGGTGTCTGGAGCAGGTGATATAACAGCTATACCGATACTAACGGTAACATGCGTGCTGATTGATGAGCCTGCGTGTTCGATATCTAGTTTTTCGACACCAACACGTATTTTTTCTGCCACTGTTATTGCGTTTGGCTCGTCCGTATCTGGTAATACAATGGCAAATTCCTCTCCGCCATAGCGGGCTGCAGTATCCATAGGCCGCTTTGGTGTAGTATCCAGCACTTTTGCAATCAATTTCAAGCAGTCGTCGCCAGCTAAGTGGCCGTATGTGTCATTATAAGCCTTAAAGAAATCAATATCCACCATGAGTAGTGCCAAAGGCTTTTTCTCCTGGGTTGCCCGTTGCCATTCTCGTTCTAAAAAAACGTCAAAATAGCGGCGATTGGCAATACCTGTGAGGCCGTCTGCCAGGGAAGTCCGCCTTAATTCTTCATTTAAGATGAGCAATTGCGTGTTCGTAGCTGCGAGCTCTTGGGAGTAATGGGATATTGCAACTGTTCGTTCCTGGACTTTATGTTCCAGTTGGGCATTGAGTTGCCGAAGGGCTTCTTCGGCTGCCTGCCGTTCAGAAATTTCTTCTTCCAGTGTTGCATTCATGTCTTGGATTTCAATTATTTTGCTTTCAAGCTTGGCATCTTTTTCCTTAAGCTGGTTGATCGTGTTTTCGATTTTAGAACTCATACTGACAAACGTATCGCAAAGGATCAATAGTTCGTGCAACATATTTCTCGATAGTTTTTCTTGAGCGACCATCTGGTATTCTTCGGCAGCGACCCATTGCGACTGTTGTATAAGCCAGTCGATAGGCTGCTTAATTCGATTGGTTAGCCATGCAGCCAAGGGAAGAATTAGAAAAAGCATACAAATAGTACCGCCTGCCATTAGGGCTAGTTGGTTATAAATAGGAGCAAGAACTTCTTGTTCATTAATCTTGCCGATGAGCGTCCAACCTCGATTCGGTACATCTAGATAAGCGCCCAATACTTTATTACCTTGGTAATCGATCCAGGTGGCGGCGCCGGACTCGCCAAGCCGGATATTTCTCAAAGCATCATCAGTAATTTTAAACTTCATTTTGATCGGACCTTTAATTATGCCCTTCTCAACCAACGTATGGATGTGGCGCGGCTCGGTTAGCATTATACCTTCGCGATTAACCAGAAATATCTCGCCTGTGTGACCAATCCAATTATCCTGTAAAAGGGTTTCTAATGTTGACATTCTTATCGATCCAAGGATCAGTCCCTGAAAATTTCCTTGGTAGTCATAAATAGGGGAGGAAAAATTGATTATGGGTAAGCCGCTATTTCGTCCAACAACGACATCGGAAACGTAGTCTTTTCCTGCCAGTGCCGCCTCATAATAAGGCTTGCCAATGGCTGACGGGAACTTAATGCCTGTACTAAGGGTAGACATTACGAAAACTCCGTCTTTATTGATATATGATAAAGAATCAAAATTATAGTCACCCTGTTGCGCAAAATCGAGAGTATACTTCATTTGCTGACTATTTAACATTCGAAAAGTATCTGTTTGGCTAAGCTTGCGAACATCGGCGGCCCGTTCGGTTACCCAATAGTCTATTAGCTGATCTTGCAAAAGTACCCGTTGCTGGAGACTATCCAGGTGTTGCTGTTTAGCCGCCGAAATTTGGCCAAAAGTATATATAGCCATAATGAGCAGGCTCGGGACAATGATAAGCAGAAACGTCCATAATCTGAAGTGGCGCTGTAAAGTCATGCTTCCCTTTGACTCCTTATTTAAATTTGTCTGTAAATTTAAAGATTCGACAAAAAACATAAAAATCTTTTCGAATTATTTGGTTTTTTAAAAAATAATAGGAAAAATTATCAAAAAAAGTTTAGGCATAATCATAAAAGTTAATTATTATAACGATAACAGATTGTAATTTCCTTCATCCCATAAATGCCTATTATAATAGTAGTTAAACCATGGGGGGGAAAAAACAATGAGGGCTCACAGTGAACCGTAATGCCTTTTGCGGACACCAAGAATGGCTGGTACAATAAAACCAGGAGGTGTCCGACATGAAAGGTCAGCGATTCGATGCAGAGTTCA
>JAGGAB010000133.1 GCA_017889705.1 Bacillota bacterium
ATTTCAGCGATCATTTCTTCGGTAAGTTCCTTTACTTCCAGACCATCAGGACGGACCCCAGCACTTGGTCCCCACTGGGCAAGCCCGCGTTTCTTATCCTTGTCGGTCAGATAAGTTCCGGCAAACTGTCCGGAATGAGACAGTTCTACACTGGCAATTGCACCGTGACGGCGAATAGCATCTGCTGTATAGGTAAAGCTCGAAAGCGAACCTACTGTATGCAGATCCAGATGATACATATGGGAGCCTTCTGTTTCCGGATGAACCACACATTCACTAACGGTAACTGAGGCAGCACCGCCTTTTGCTCTTAATTCATAAAAAGCTGTGGATGCACGTCCAATGGTGCAATCAGCAGTAATGTCTGTTCCTCCCATAGGAGCAGAAAACATTCTGTTTCGGAAATTCACATTTCCGATTTTGATAGGTTTACATAGGTTTGGATATTTTCTTTGCATATTTTTTCTCTCCTATAAAAATATATTGAGTTTTATTCCCATTCTGAAACATTTTGATTCTTTTCGCAATAATCCGGTATACTTCTATTCTGATGAGAGCGGTTTACGTTAATTCCTGGCCATAAGATAAACATATCCACACCTTCCTAACTTAAACTTAGGCTGGATGCAAACTATGCTAAAAGAGGTCCGATCAAGTCGGGCCCCTTACACTAGCCGATTAAACTAACTTAGTGGATATTAATTATATCTTCCATATTTTTCAACAGCATCAAAGAAAGCTTTCACATTCTCTAGCTTCGAATTCATTGGCATATTGCAGCCTGAGGAATATAGTAATCCTTCGCCATTGCGGAATGTAGTTAAAAGTTTTTTAGCGTACTCATCAAGTTCACTTGGAGAAGCTACTGTAAATAGTGATGCGCCCACATCTCCTTTTATCGAACAGTGACCTTTCAAAACCTCATGTGCTTTGAAAATATCAGTAGCACTGTCCAGTTCTAGTACAAATTTAGCTTTTGGCAGATCCAAGAAATATTCAAGGTTTTTGGTCCAGTCGGAATCAAAATGCAATATTGGCACAATATTTTTTTCGACCAAAGCCGTAACCATGGTTTTTAATTGCGGCCAAACAAACCGGTCAAATTGTTTTTTTCCAATAAACTGACCTGAGCCCCTTGTTCCGCCAACAAACACCCGATTCACTCCTGTAGCCTTCACAGCCGCCTCAGATCCAGCAATGATTGCGTCATTGACGATCCACAGTAATTCCTCTATTTCACCGCCAATTTGAAACATATCTTTATAAAATCGTTCCATCGAACGGCAAATAGAAAGTGCATCAAAGGGAAGTGTCCCCATAATAGCGCCCCAAGTTAAACTTTGACCCCTGGCGTAGCTACGGTCAATTTCATCCTGACGGAGTCGACCCATTTCTTTCTGTCCTGCTAAAACCTCTTCACGACTCACCTGATGAGCGCGTTCCAGAAAAGTAAGCCGATACTCCGTCCATCCCTTTTCTTTAATTATTGAATAATCCTCGCGGGTCATAGCCTCGAATTCATGGATTTGATATTGGGCATTATCTTCCAATTCTTCACCTGGCATTCTAAATCTTCCTGGACCGCATTTTTTAGCTACCTGCGCAATACGTCCGTGCAACATATATGCATTACTATCCCAGACGGGAAATGCTTCCCACAGCTTTTGAATAGCTTCCTGAGCTTTATCCCAATTCCAAATAAATTCTTTATTCGTCATTCCTGCAAATTGTCCAGCATTTTGTTCAATAATCGGTGCACAAACTACTCGATCCACTGGCTGAAGGTTAATGGAAGCAACAATTCGCTCCTCAGCGGTCATAATATCTTTTGACATATTCTTTTCCCCCTGTTTTAAATAATTTAATTTATATTTAAATTATTTGATACCATTATTTATAGTTTTACTATCCTACATCTTAACTGACTGACTTGAATCAGCATTTTTCAATTGCGGAGCCTTAGCAAATAGTAACGCAATAATACTAATGACACACAACACAATGTTTAGCTCTATTGCCGGAGTATAGCTTTTAAAGATATCGAATATTTTTCCGCCGATAAATCCAGAAGGTGCGCAGATAATAGTGGATATCACCATAAGCATGCTGAATAATTTAACGAACGGGGCTGATCCGAAGAAATTAGCGAGAATAGCATTCATGCAACAAAATGTCCAACCGAAACCGACGCCTAATAGAAGTACAGAAGCATAGGCCAACGTCAGTAGGTTTCCGTTTAGGAACAGAGCCCCTACGCTGCCGGCGATTGTGGAAATCAGACCCAAAATAAATGCATAGCGAGGAGTCATTTTATCCATTAACCAGCCACCGACTAATCGTCCGCCTATCCCACCCATAGTGTAAAGCCCCATAGCCCAGGCTGCGTTTGCGGGAGCAATGCCAATTCCTTTTAGATATAACACCATGTGAGCGATTACCCAATAAAACGGAAAGGAACAACCAATACACCCAACTACTACAAGCCAATAAGCTACCGTTTTATACGCTTGCGCTGGCGTCCACACAACCGGTCTACTAACTGTGTTACTTTCTGTTGCTTGAACCGTCTGAATGTCAGCCGCCATACCGTCTGGTAATTGACCCAGATCTTCAGGACGCTCTTTTATAAAAAAGCAAGCAATAATTCCCGCTACAACAGTAATACTAACGATAACAAGCCAAGCCTGCCGCCAATCGCCTCCATTAGCTTCCAATACCTTATTAATTATTGGGGCACCAACAAACCCTGAAAAACCGGATGCCGTCAGGGCAATCCCCATTGCCCTTCCGCGAAAGCGGACAAACCATCTGGTGATAGCCGTAGACATTGGAACAATTGTGCAAAAACATTGCCCTAACCCAACAGTACAACCGTAGACAACCAAGTACTGCCATGGTTGAGATACCCAAAAACTCATTAACAAACCACCAATGGTAATCAATCCTATGCCAATACAAAATGTGCGCCTAACTCCCCACTTAACAATTGATGAAGCAACCAAAAACGAGGGAACGCCCACAAAGAAATTCATCAGAGTAAACGATAGACCAAAGATTGACCTCTCCATAGTAATCTCTTTTAGCATATATGTGTTAGCAATAATACCACCATAAAGCGGAAAACCCATGTTCAGAAAGTACAAAAACCACAAGGCACCCAGCATCTTCCACCCATAAAACTTCTGTGTATCTCCCACTGTTTACCGCACTCCTTCTTGTTTATATAGTTATCCACTAAACGATAAAAGCAGCTATAAAAGTCCCTTATCAGCCTTGCTGCACTACTAATAACTTGTTCACCTCCTTTTTAAGCGCCAAGTCTCGTATTAGATTTTTCATTAAGCTATTAATTTGTCGAAAATTCTTATGAATCATATGATAGCCTTGCTAGATACTTTTCGTCAAATTCTAATAATTCCAACGACTATTCCAAACAATGATGCCAAACAATGTGTTGCGGAATGACATTTTTCGCTTTTTTTCTGTAAATCCTGACAATACAAAGGTTTACGAATGTTTTTGTCGAAAATATTTATAATTCATTATCTCTAATAATTCCAATAATTTCCCCTAAGCGAATGATATCAATTATTATTTACATCTATCATTTTATTGGGATGCTTACATTGTTCATAGAAATCCCTTAGGAGGTAAGCATGGATATCCGGCATTTACGTTCCTTTATAATGGTGGCACAATGTTTGAGTTTTACTGAGGCTGCCAAACGTATATTCATAGGTCAATCAGCACTAAGCAAACACATTGCGGAGCTTGAA
>JAGGAB010000074.1 GCA_017889705.1 Bacillota bacterium
AAAAGCTATGAGCTTGTTGATAAGCTTACCTGGAAGATTACGCTGCAGGATAATGTGTATTTTACAAGCGGACGTCATATGGACGGCGCGGCAGTAAAGGAATGCTTGGAGAATTTGGTTAAGGTGCATAAGCGTGCGGCCGGAAACCTGAATATTGATAAAATTACGGCTGATGGTCAGACCATAACCATCGTTACCAGCGTTCCGGTTCCGGCACTGATCAACTATCTCGCCGATCCTTACGGCTGTATTTATGACATTCAAGCCGGCGTCACTAAAGAGGGCATCGTAGCTGCTACAGGCCCCTACAAGGCCGTATCTCTCGTAACCGGCCAACGTGCCAACTTGGTTAAAAATGAAAAATATTGGAACGGTACTCCGAAAATTGATGAAATTACCGTAAGGACTATCTCGGATGGCGATACGTTGACCATGGCGCTCCAGTCAGGTGAGATTGATGCTGCTTATGGCATGCCGTACGCAAGCTATCCTATTTTCCAAAACGACAAGTACGTATTTACCAGCACGGCAACAAGTAGAGCGTTCTTTGCTTGGATGAATTTTACAAGCGAAATTACAAAAGACCCGGCTGTTCGTAAAGCCATTGCCATGGGCATTGACAAAAAAGGCTTTGTTGATACTCTGTTAAATGGAAATGGTTATCCGGCAGCAGGCGTTTTTCCAAGCAGCTTTACCTTCGGTAATGAAGCTGTCCATACCGAAACCTATGATCTTGAGGGTGCCAAAAAGATTTTGGAGGCTGCCGGCTGGATTGATACAGACGGTGATGGCATCCGTGAAAAAGACGGGAAGAAACTGGTGATTCGTTGGCTCACCTACCCCAGCCGTCAGGAGCTGCCGCTGCTTGCCGAATCTGTACAGGCAACGCTGAAAAAAATCGGAATGTCTGTGGAAATCAATAGTACGGCAGACGTAAACAGCATAAAAGTCAACCCAGCGGCCTGGGATGTTTATGCAAGCGCTATGGTCACAGCGCCTACCGGTGACCCGGAGTATTTCTTTGCCTACTGCAGCCTTGATAAGTCTCCGACTAATAACGGAAAATACCATAGCGATAAGCTTGAGCAGCTTGCGCAAGAAATGGCACAAACCTTTGACAAAGAAAAACGCCAACAGCTGGCGATTGAAATGCAGCAAACCATTTTGGACGACAATGCCTATGTATTCGCTTCGCATTTGCGCATGAGCATGATTGCAAAATCTAAGGTTACCGGACTTGTCGCACATCCCTGCGATTTTTATGAGATTACAGCAAACTTGGATATTAACTAAAACAATTTCTTGCCTGTTGCAAAGGAGATAAGCATGGACGCACTTTTGACGTATAATTCAGTGGATATTTGCTATAATGAGAAACCCGTTGTGCAGAGTGTCAGCTTTACTTTGCAACCAGGTGAGATTTTAGGCATAGTTGGCGAGTCGGGAAGCGGCAAAAGCACGATCATAAAAGCCGCTATGGGGCTTTTGGGACAAAGCGGCATGGTGACAAGAGGCGATATTTGGTTTCAAGGAAAGAATCTGCCGGATTTGGGAACGAAGGAAATACGGGAAATATGCGGTTCAAAGATAGGCATGATTTTTCAGGATGCCGGTGCTTCCTTGTGCCCTGTGCGTACAATCGGCAGCCAAATTTACGAAAGCATGAACGCTCATATGCGGCTAACCAGGCAAGAAGCAAACGAAAGAGCGTTAGAGTTATTCCATAAACTCAACTTCAAGGACGGCCAACGAATATTAAATTCCTATTCCTTTGAACTGTCAGGCGGTATGAACCAACGGGTCGGAATTGCAATGGCAATGCTCTTAAACCCGGCGGTCCTCTTGGCAGATGAACCAACCAGTGCGCTCGATGTATCTGTGCAAAAACAGGTTGTACAGGAAATGCGGTTTTTGCGCAAGCTGTACAACACTGCAATTATTCTAGTGACACATAATATTGAAGTGATTTCGGCTATGGCAGATTCCGTTATTGTGTTGAAAAATGGTCACATCCTGGAATACGGAACAGCCCGGCAAGTACTGAATGAATCTCAGAACGAATATACCAAGGCGTTGCTGGCCGCCGTACCAAAATTGCGGAGGAATTGAATGGGAACGTTATTAGAAGTGAGAGATATTACAAAGATATTTCGTCGACAGGATCAGACCAAGTTCACTGCGGTTGACAAAATCAGTTTTAGCTTGTATGCAGGAGAAACCCTGGGAATTGTCGGGGAGTCCGGCTCAGGTAAAACCACAACGGTGGCAATGATTAGCAGACTGCTTGACGCTACCAGTGGACAAATTTATCTCAATGGCAAAGATATTACCCGTATAAAGGGGCGAGAACTGCGGGACGCTTATCGCGATCTTCAAATGGTATTCCAATCTCCCACCGGCTCTTTTGATCCGCGCCGTACGTTGGGGGATGGCATTGGCGAGAGTCTGCGCAACAGGGGGCTATCTCGTAAGGAAACAGAAGCAAGAGTGGAAACGCTGCTTACGCAATACGGTCTGCCGGCAGATTATGCAAAGCGATATCCGCACGAGGTCAGCGGCGGTCAATGCCAAAGAGCGGCAATAGCCCGCGCGCTTGCCATACAACCCAAGCTTCTAATCTGCGATGAAGCCACAAGCTCGCTTGATGTAACTGTTCAGGCGCAAATTATAACTCTTTTGCAGACACTCCAAAAAGAACATGGTATGTCATACTTGTTTATTTGCCATAATTTAGCGCTTGTCCAGCTTTTTTGCGAACGAGTGATCGTTATGTATAAAGGCAGTATTATGGAAATCGGAAAAACAGCGAAAGTTATAAATGCACCTAGGCATCCCTATACGAAAATGTTGTTATCGTGTCATTTAACCGATTCATTAGAAGTAGAGGACAATGTGTCAAATCTGCAGGAGGATCTTGAATATCATAATAACGGCTGCAAATTTTATATGTCATGTCCCGTCCGTAAGGATATGTGCAAAAGTATAAAGCCGGAACTGATTCAAAGGGATGGATGCGGAGTAGCTTGTCATTTACATACTTAGGGTCTGCATAAAACAGGCTCATGAAGGATTAATTACTTTCGGGTCTGTTTTTGCACTTTTTGCATCATACTCTATATCCAAGAGAGTATTAGCGATTTAGTGCACGATGAAATAGAAAAAATACTCTATGCGCCTACTCCTATGTTTGCTATCTGTGCGTCCAAATAATTTAAATCATAAAAGCAATTCATGGATTGTTTTTATGATTTAAAATGGCAAGTAACTCATCTGACAGAGACTCACATGTTGAAAGGTGAGTTCCAATCTCAGTAGTGTAATATAATTAACTGGAGGAGTTTTATGAAACAAGAAGACAAGCTTTATGACGTTTGGTGGCAAAACAAAGTGGAAGGCGAGCAGCAAATGGAAGAATGTCATAAAAGGGGATGGCAGGAGGTTATCCAGCTAATCCAGGAACAGGATCTCTCCAACATGTCTGTCCTTGATTTTGGCTGCAATCAAGGCGGTTTTTTACGGCATTTGCATCAAACCAAGCCGTTTAAAGAAGGTTTTGGCATTGATCTGGCTCAGCAATCGATTGAGGTGGCCAATTCTCGCAAAGGCAATTTGCCGCTTACTTATGTGGCGACAACTACTCCGGAGCAGTTTGCCAACCGGTTTGATCTGGTCATCAGCCAGGCCGTCATATATTTGATTAAAGACCTGAAAACCCACGCCTGGAAAGTAAAACAGCTGCTAAAACCGGGCGGAGTGTATTATGCGACATATACCGACATGAACGACAATCCCAGTCTGGCGCATTATACCGCATGGATTAACCAGAACAGTCTGGTGGAGTCCAATGCCCATACGTTGGATTTCATTGCCGAAACTTTTGCGGCTGAGGGGTTTAAGGTCGAGATCCAGCGCCGCCGCCGCATGGGTTTTATTGACCTGTCCCGTGAAGAAAACGGTTTTTTGTGCATCGACGACATAATGAAGGCTACTTATGAACAGGCGTATATATTCCGGTTTGTTCTGGTGGAGAAAAAATAAATATGAATTTGCCAGAGGAATAAGCGGGCTGACAGTATCAATGAAAATGTGCGAAAGGAAATGGCTTGCCAGGAAAAACAAGACATAACTTTGGAGAGTCATTAATGAAAATTGTTAATGGAAATATAACATTAAAATCATCTATTTTCAATGAATTGGAAAGACTAAATAATATCCATAGTGAAGCATGTGACTATTTTAGTTTTGATAAAAATCATACAATAACAAAACCAAAGGATTGTTTAACAAAAGGAGACTTGCCACCCAATGGGACAAAAGACAACTATGAGATTTTATCAATATATGAAAGAGACAATCTAATTGGATTTATAACTATGTACATAGGATTTCCTTTTGAAAAAGAAATATATATTTGCTTTATTTATATATCCAATAAAAGCCGTTATAAAGGACATGGCAAAAAAATTATTGATGTGATTTCTGCATATTTTAAAAAGAATAAATTTGAGAGTATTAGAATTTCCGTATCATTAAAAAATTGGAATGGTATAAGATTTTGGCATAAATGTGGATTCAATCATTTGACTATAGTTGATATAGAAGGAGATTTTTCTGAGGAAAACTATGGTTGTATAGAACTTAAAAAGACAATTTTAAAGTAATTCATTTAATTTGTTTGAGATATCGAGTGATATGGTGTGAAATTTATGTTTTGAAAATTCTCAGGCAAATGACAATACCCAGAAAGCTGACAACTGTCGGATGAAATTGTTGCCTTATTTGACGGCGAGGTGTAAACAGGTAAAATACATAACTAAATAAAATTCTAACAAAACTCGTATTGTAAACTAAAAAAAGTACGTTATAATATGAACAATACAGCAATGAATGCTGTACGTAATTTTTACATTATGAAAATTAAAAACTGTTATTTGTTGGTTTGAAACCACGGTTAGCACAGCTAAGAATGGCTGAGCTTATCGTGGTTTATTATTTTTTAAGAGACTAGCGTTTGTTCAGGTTATGATCTGACTGGAGCCGTCCATTTAGCCTTCAATATGAACCTTTGATTTGTATTATTTTTGACGAGGAAAAGAATAGGAGTAAATTGATGAAAAAAAACTATGATTGCTCTGTGTGCCGTATTCAGTTTAAGTATGGCTGGGACTTCACTGGCTGCTCCGGCAAATCTTTTTGCTGTAGTTCCGGAAAAACACTGGGCCTATAGTGCTATCAGCCAGTTGGCGGAAGCTGGCCTTGTCAAAGCCTTTGACGGTGGCGCTTATAAAGAAAATGTTATCCTGATGCGCTGTGAAATGGCAGCTATTGTAGCCAAAGCCATGGCAAAATCAGCTAACGTTGATGCGGCAGCCCAAGCCACTATTGAAAAACTTAAAGCTGAATTTGCACCTGAATTTAACCTGAGTGAAACAAATAATGTTGCCAGTCGATTAGATAAATTAGAGAAAAATGCATCGCCGATAAAAATCACCAATGGTGATGTCCGGATTCGTTACCAGAGTAACTGGGATCAAAAAATTAAAAATACTGACAAAGACGCAGACACGCGCATACAAGAGCGAGTGAGACTAAATATTGCGGCAGATATTACCGATAATTTAAAGTTCAATAGCCGTCTTGCGGCAACACATACCAGTAATAAGCGTGCTGCCAATGGTACAAGTAAAAGTTCAACTTATGCTAATCCGGCATTTGACCGGGCTGAACTGCAATGGAAGAATAAGCAGACAACCGTTGCTTTTGGCCGTATAGTTCCATCTTTGGGCCAGGGAATTATCTGGGATGGCAACTCAATTGACGGAGCTTATGCCACCTATGATTTTGGCAACGCCCAAGCTTGAGACTGTATATACGGATAAGCTGTTAATTCAGCAATGTTCGCCTATTTTTAAAATTAGCAGGCGGTTAATCCGCCATCCACCGTCCACACTGCACCAGTGACAAATGATGCAGCGGCAGAGGCTAAAAATGAAATAACGTGGACAACTTCTGAAGGTTGTGCATGCGGCCAAGCGGGTATAAATTTGCCATATCTGATAGAGTGCAGATGTTATTGGGATCGGTAAGTTGACGATAACAACCTTTGCACCGCTGGATAAAAATAGTTTAGCAGTAGATAAGCCGATGCCGGAGGTTCCCCCAGTAATAACGGCGACTTTGTTGAGCAGGTCATACTGCATGACATTAGCTCCTATCTAAAAATATTGTTTAGGCTAAAAATATTTTCGGGTTTGTGGTTTACTTTTGCTGCTACACATATCACCTGCCGCTATGTGACGAAAAAAGGAGTGGATTAATAAGATAGTTATTTTTCAAAAACATTTATTTACAAAAATACTAAAATAATGTAATATATAGGTGAATAGAGTTGTGAAAACTCATTACTAAGTTAGCCATGGTGGAAATGTAAATTCTAACATAACGTAACTCAAGGTATGAAGCCGATAAAGGACGTGAATAGGTCCTTTGTTCGCTCATACCTTTTTAATTTATAGTGGCGTTATAGAATTTACTACTGAAATGGCTACTTAAGCCTGATAAACGGGCATTCATCTTTAATTCAAAAAAGGAGAGTGACCCAGCGTGCACAGATTAATTCAGTATGTAGTTTTTAGTCTAGTTTCCTGTTTACTCCTTGTTTGTCAGGTAGGCACAGCTTGCGCCGTCGAAGCTCCGACTAACTATGCTTTTTGGCATAGTACTGCCGAACAGGCGGCCAAAGAAGCTTGGCATTTGATGGGAGGCAAACCGGCGGAGGTTGTGGTGCTGACAAATGCCGGATATGCTGTTGTTAATGGTTCGACTACCGAGGGCTGTCTGGATGGGTTAACTAAAGCCAGCGGCGCTACTATCGGCAAAGCAAATTTGCTGGAAGTGCATAGTTCTCGGGACAAAGCACTATGGTTCTTAAAAGTTTGAGCAAATCTCTTGAAGAGATTTACCATAGCGAAGTGTAATATTTTGACTTGAAGGTCATCGCTATCCTTCCGTGGCATGTAATGCCCAGCAAGAAGATTACGATGGCTTTTTTGTATTCTGAGTTAAATGAAACTCGTAGGTCATCCAATCCAATAGTTATATTTAATAAAGGAGGTGTTGATAGTTAAGTTTTTAATAAGGCAGCAGTTCGAGAGCGTCAGTGCGTCTTGCGAGACTGTGTAATCGGCAAAGAAGGGGTGGTTTATGGGTGCTTATAAGGATAAAAAAAGAAAAGCGAATTAAATAGTACGCCTATGTTCTTCGTGGAGCCAGGCAAGTACTATTACCGCTTTTCTTGTTGGTCAAATGACCCCAAAGGGCTAGTGATGGGCCCTTATATTATTATTTTACCAAGAATCGTTACATTAAGAAAGTCAAACATCCAAAGTATTTTGACTACGAATATTCTTACTCGTTTTTGCAAAATTTGCTGCTGTGGCTCAGTTTTCAATGGATAGATCTGCTATATCTTTTTCTATTCGATTATTCTTGTATTTTTTAGTTTGACTTTAATTTTTAGATGTAACTATACATTTGTATTTTTTAATGGATGATTACAGGAGGGATTAGGTAATGAGAATATTAAATGTTGATGGAACGATTACTACTACTACTACTACAAAAATATTGAACAAGCTTGCAGGAGAAAAACAAGAGGATGATTTTGTTAATAAATACGACTTAAATATAGAAAAATTGAAAATCGTAACGCAGGACCCTACATCTGGAAAAGGACATTATATCTTCCTGCCAAGAGGTGCAATTTTATTCAATCTCATTAAGGAATATATCTATGGTCTATATGCTGATCTAGAATGTTTTTATATAGAGGCACCTGTGCTTACAGATTTCGAGAATTTAGCTGTTGCAAATCATGTTGAGCAATCAGGAGAGAACACGTATCATACAAATTCTTCAGGAAGACATCTTGTTACAAAAATAGGAGTGCTCTATTCTCAGTTGGGGTTAGTTGGTAAAAATGGTTTATCTTCCAGCCATCTACCGCTAAAGCTTTTCGAGATGACCAAATGCTGTAGACTTGAGGAAAAATATAGCCCATTACGTAGAGCGTGTGAGTTTACCATGATAGATATGCATGAATTATTTAATAACCTAAATGAATCACTTGACGAAAGTCTTCAAATACATAAAAAGATACTTGAGCTTGCATCCGAATTTAACCTGGATTTCTATTGTACATACAAAGTTACCAACGACTTTTTAGAAAAAAATTCGGAATGGATATTACAATTGGTTCGTTTGCATGAAAGGGAAGCGTTGCTTCTGGAAGCTAACCCTCGAAAAGGAAGACCAATTAATGTTGAATATCATTTTGATGTAGGTGAAGGAAATCCACTTGAAGTATCAGCCTTTCAGTTAGATTATGACAATCCTATAAAATTTGGCATTTTGAAAGAAGATGGCTCAAATCCCATTGTATTACATGCTAATATTATTGGTTCAATTGAAAGATTTATGTATGCAATTTTATCAAGGATTATTGATGGGGGCTGCTTTCCAATGTGGTTAGCACCTGAGCAAGTAAGACTCATTCCTGACTCTGTGGATGATTTAGAATTATGTATAAAATATGCTTCCATGCTGAATAAGGAATCATTAAGAGTAACTATTGATGATCAACTGCAGTGTTCTACGGAGCAAAGATATGCATTGGCAAAGGAGAGCATGATACCAGTTATTGTACATGTACGTGCGGAAAATGCGTCAATTTTGCAAGCGCCTTCATTTTATAATTATACTGATTTCAAATTGAAAGAATTCACTGAACAAGTCAAGTTAGAAACGAAAGGGAAGCCTTTCATGAGGGCCACGTACCCCCATAGACTTTCACAATGGCCAGGATATTTCTGAGCGTCTTAAAACTACCAATTTTGCGGATTATTAGGCAAGTGCGAACTATATACTTGAAAAATGTCAAGGAGGGGAATTTGCATGGAAAGAAATAAAAAGAAGATTGAAAAGATTGAATTTCAGCTTACAACTTCCTGTAATATGTCTTGCAAATTCTGTTTTAATGGTGAAGAAACATCGTGTGACAAATTAAATCCTGAAATAGCATGTAGGACTATAAAAGATCTCGTTATTTACTCAAATGCTAATTCTCCGTATGTAGATCTTAAATCCGTATGGATAACAGGAGGAGAGCCGCTTTTAGAAAAGGATACGGTTTTAAAAATTATTTCAACTTGCAATTCACTCAAAATTACATCTGGCTTGAGTACTAATGGGCTTCTCCTCGAAAAATACCTTGATCAATTAGTGGCAACTGGTTTAGATGAAGTAAAAATTTCGTTGGACTCTATAGATGCCCAGCTGTTCAAAAAAATTAGAGGTGGCTCACTTTCAACGGTGTTGAAGAATATAAAATTAGCAACAAACACTTGTCTTAAAACATACATCCGAATTACAGTAACCAATGAAAACATTAATACAATTAATCCAATTATTCAATTGTTAGCAGATTTGAACGTGTCCACAATCGAACTTAAAGCTGTTCTTCCCATCGGTCGTTCAGACTTTGAACTTATGTCTGAACATCTGCTATTAGCAAAAGCATTCAACGATGCTATTAAAATTTTGCCGCAGAATAAGATGAATCCTGTCATAACAGTTATGTGCAATTATCTCCCTCGCTGCAAAGGATTCATCGTTTCTCCAAATATTGCTTGTGTTTGCAGTCATTCGGCACTTTATGTAGCTGCTAATGGAAGTATTATACCCTGTAGCTACTTTCCCAAAGAAAGTCGATATAATATTTATCGAGATTCTCTTCTAGATGCATGGACTAGCTCTTTTTTTGAAAACGTAAGAAATAGTGCTACTACCCAATGCAAAACATGTGAAAACTGGGATTCGTGTAGGAATGGGTGTCCAGCGGTACTTTATACCCATAGTAAACTAAGTAGTTCTTGTTTTGATGTTATTAATGAAAATATATATCCGCATCAAGCAGTGTAATTTGCTATATAATCAAAAAGTCAATTTCTAGTATACACAAAAACTTATTTTGAAATATGAATTATATATTAATTCATGGTTTTTAATTAACATTAATTTTAGCTGTAACAGTGGTTTCATGGAAAGTATTAATTTATTGCTTTCCGTGAAACCATTAGTTACTTTCAAAAATTCGGTTCAAATGAGCTTGAAATTAAGCTTTATATATTGCTTGGTTAATATAACGACGAAACAAAGTAAGGTGATGATTATGATCGTAATGCTTAAGGTGTTGTTAACTTTAACAGTAATAGTTTTCTTAATGCAAAAGAGATTCCTGTTGGGCAATACCATGATGATTGGTGCCGGGATGGTCTTTCTAATGTGTTCACCTCAATGGAGTACATTCGAGGTGGCAGGAAGAGAGTTATTATATAGTTCGAGTACGTGGGAGATTTTGCTGGCTGTATTTCTGGTTATGTGTTTAGAATATCAGTTGCGAACAAGCGGAATTGTCAATGGTCTAATGACCGTATCTCGGGCATTTTTTAAAAGTGACAGAATGTTATTGGCTTTAATGCCAGCCTTTCTTGGTTTCTTACCCTCCTTGGGTGGTGCTATTTTTTCCGCACCTTTAGTGGAGGAAGCCGGAAAACAGTATAATCTTTCTCCTGATAAAAAAACATCAATTAATCTTTGGTTCCGGCACGTGTGGGAGTGTACCAATCCAATACTCCCTTCCTTATTATTGGCTAGCCAAATTGCACAAGTTCCTGTAAGTGCGCTAATTATCAATATGCTTTGGGTAGCAGTTATAGGTTTGGTGGGCGGATGGTTTGTCTACATTTCGCCGTTGCCCAATAATATTGAAAATCAGATGATAACTGATTCCTGTTCGGAAGGGAAAAATAACTACCGATATCTGTTTTTAGCGGCCGGACCGATAGTTGCTAATTTTCTACTAGTCGTCGGGTTTGATTTTGGACCAGCGATGTCAATGCTGATAGTGGTTGTTTCTATGGCATTAGTGTTGCGGATGCAAATGGAGAATATTATCACCATGTTCAGGCACGCATTTGACCGAAAATTATTATGGGGACTCATTGGCATTCTTTTTTTTCAAGCTATCTTGAAGCAAACAGGTATTATTGCAGATGTTGCATTAGTATTAAAAAGCATGGGTATCCCCATAGCGTTAATGATCGGTAGTATTGCATTTCTTGCAGGAATACTTACAGGTAGTTCCCCGGGTTTTGTGGCGATCGCATTTCCTTTTGTCGCAGCAATTTCTAGTGGGAATATTGCTATGGCTGTAGTCGGTTATGTGGCTGGTGTTGCCGGACAGATGTTGTCACCCGCACACTTATGCCTTTTGGTGACCCTAGAGTATTTTAAAGCTGATTTTTTTAAGTCGTTACGCCCGATTATGCTTATGGAAATAGTTATATTGCTAACTTTATCAATAAAAATGACATTTTAAAAGTAGGCTCTCGGAAAGTAAAGAGCAAATAACGGGAAAAGAGGGTGTTGTTGGAAGCAAAGATGATAAAAACCACCTTGAAAACACTCGGAGAAGCCGGATATGGTTTTTACTATCGCTGACCATACGGGAGATCATGGCTTTCCTTCACCGTTTGCCCACTACTTTCGTGGTCCTGGTTATCTACGCATGAGTTTACTATTTGATGCCTTAATATGGAAGGATGATAAAGGCTATATTCCTGCATTGGCAGAAAGCTGGGAGTACAATAAAGAGGAAAACTCTTACGTGTTTCATTTGCAAAAAAAAGCCACTTGGCATGACGGCCAAAAATTTACGGCCAATGATGTTATATTTACATTTGAATATTTAAAGCAACATCCCTACTATATCACTAACATCAGTATGATTAAACAAGTAGAAGCCCTGAATGAATATGAAGTCAAATTTTATTTAGATCGTCTTTATGCTCCTTTTTTGGATACCATTGCCGGTACTATACCAATCCTGCCTGAACATATCTGGAAAGGGGTAACAGATCCCAGTAACTTTCGGCGAAAAGAAGCTTTAATTGGTACAGGGCCTTTCCGATTAGCTGATTATAGTAAAGAAAATGGTACTTATTTATATGAAGCCTACAATGAATATTATCAGGGTAAGCCTAAGTTTCATCAGATCAAAATGGTTAAGATGAATGTGGAAATGGTTGCAGCAGCGCTAAAGCAAAAGCAGATTGATATGGCTCAGATACCGCCGGAGTTAGTAAAACCCTTAGAACAAGCTGGTATAAAAGTAATGGCGATGCCTCATGATTGGGTTGCCAATCTGGTTATCAACCACCGTAAAGAACCTTTCAATAACAAAGAATTTCGCCGGGCTTTGGCCTATGCAATTGACCGAAAAGCACTTATTGAAACAACATTACGGGGTGAGGGACTTGCAGGAAATCCTGGGTTAGTGCCTGCTGATAATGAATGGTTCAATCCCGTGCTTAAAGATTTGTATGTCTATGACCCAGCTAAGACTGAAAGTATTTTAAGCAAACTAGGCTATGTGAAAAATGGCCCGTATTGGGAGAAGAACGGTCAAATACTGGAACTGGAATTATTGACTGGAAATAGTGGCGGCAGTGGCGGCGTTGATGAACCAGGTGAACGCCACGGAGAGTTTATTAAGTCACAATTAGAGAAAGTGGGACTTAAAGTTAATCTGCGTATTTTAGAATCTAAAACTGCCGACAGTCGTATCAGTGAGTGGAATTTTGATTTAGCATTAAATAGTCATGGCGGTTTAGGGGCTGATCCGGATTATTTGAAGAACGAAATTATGGGTAAAAACTTTAACAGTGCCCGTTTTCAGGACAATGAGACTTTAGCCAATTTACTTAACCAGCAGGTTTCTATTTTAGATAAAACTGAGCGTAGACAGCTAATTGATAAAATACAGGCAGAGTACGCCGATGAAGTACCTGCAGTGCCGTTATATTATCCTACGAGGTACTATGCTTATACCCCTAAAATATCTTTATTCGTTACTAAACAAGGTATAGGATTGGGCGTACCAATTCCTTTGAATAAAATGTTCTTTGTCAAATAGCTAGATGCTTACTAGCCATAGCTTACTAATTTACCTGGACTTTTACCCAACTACTAAATAAAGGACTGAACGCCGATAATGATATGCCCCGTAAAGTAGACAGGTCAAAAAATAAAACCTGTTACCAGAAAGGGGAGCATATCATAAAGCGTTCAGTCCTTTTTGTGAGCAATTTCTAATTTACTTTCCACCACATAACACCAACAGTTGTTGCTGACTGTTCGGTACAATACCCGTCTATTGCGCGGTCTTGTAAAAAGCTGTGAATACTGGTTTCAACATCTGGGCCGTGTACGCCCAGCATGGCAAAATAGTGGGTGTAGTGTTTTAGCAAATAAACAAGCGGCTCCTGTTCTGTATGGCTATAGCTGTAGAAGGTTAAGTTAGGCCGGTAGCCTTCCTGATACAGAATATTAAGGGGATAAATAATATCAAAAGAGGGTCCGGGAGCCGGTTCTTTCAGGAGTTGTTCCCACAGCAAGCGTCGCAGATCAAGGTCGTGTCGGCCGGCAAAGCCGATAAGGCAGCAGGCCTTACGGGCTACTTTGGTCATTTTCATGAGGCTGTTATAGTCGTTAATGGCCGGACTTTTGGCAGCAAACGTGATATCATAAGCAGGTTCTGCGGGAAGGTCGTTCCAGTTAGCTTTCAGTATGTTGATAGTATCTGACAAGCCTGCTTTAGCAGCTGCGTTTTGAAGAGTAGACAGCATTTGGCTGGCTGTGTCCAGGCCGGTTACTTTGACGTCTTTGGCTGCCAGCGGCAGAGCATAGGTACCAGGGCCGCAGCCAATGTCAAGCAGGGTATCGCCCGGCTTGATGGCTCCCTGAGCCGTAAGCGTGTCAATGATGTCCTGATGGGTTTGCTGGTTGGCATCATTATGTTCGGCATAACGGCTGGCAAAGTTATTCCAATACTCTACCCAGGCTTTTGGGTCAGGCTTTCGCTTATTCCCAGTCTGGCGGTACTCGTCCCACGCTTTGGCCCAAAATTGGGCATTGTACATGATGGTCACCTCACATTTATATATTCAAAGTTCATAGTCTTACCGCCAGTTGATGCGGGCCGCCACAGCCAGCAGTTTTTGGGTATATTGATGCGTCGGGGCGGCAATTAGTAGATGGGTCAATCCTTCTTCGACGATTTTGCCATTTTGCATAACAGCGATACGGTCACTAATTTTTCTGGCCAGCGCAATGTCGTGGGTAATAAACAGCATGGCCAGGCCGCGGTTTTCCTGAAGATTGAGCAATAACTTGATTACTTTGGCTTGGATGCTGGCATCCAGTGCTGAGGTCGGTTCATCAGCAATAAGTATTTTCGGGTTTAAGGCTAAGGCGCGGGCAATGACTACTCGTTGGGCTTCTCCGCCGCTTAGCTGGTGCGGGTATTTATGGAGAAAGGCATCATTTGTTGGCAGTTCAACTTCAGTAAGCAATTTTTTGACAGCAGTTTGTCTGTCTGTTTCAGAAGCAGACAGTCAGGCGGTGACTAAGCGCCTCTTTGGGATTCTGGAAGACCAGTTGGATTTGTTTATAAAAATCTGGGTTGCGTTCCGTGATTTTGACTCCGTTGAGATGGATGTTCCCTGCGGTGGGGGGAGTGAATCCCATAATGGTCTTGGCCAGTGTAGTTTTTCCTGAACCGCTTTCGCCGACAATGGCCAGTGTTTCACCTTCATACAAAGTAAGTGTTAGATCTTGTACAGCCTGGTGTTCATCCCATGCTTTGGT
>JAGGAB010000075.1 GCA_017889705.1 Bacillota bacterium
GAAGAAAACAACCCCTGGGCACTGGAAGACATCAGCCGCCGGATGATGGAAGCTGAAAAACGGGGTTTGTGGCAAACCGATCCGCAGGTGTTGCAAGACTTGCAGGAAACCTACATGGAGATTGAAGGCTGGCTGGAAGAACGTATTGGGGATGTCGAAGGCGAATTCCAGGGTGGCTCGGTTGACATGTTAAATATGGATGATGTGGAAGACTGGGCGAAAAAAATGCAGGGCGTCAGACAGAAGATACATGCCAAGGTAAAGTGAACTGATTTTATGGAGTTTGGAGGGGAATTTGTGAACAAGTGGCAGAAAAAGAGTTTGGTATTGGCGTTAACATCCGGTATGCTGGTTACTTCGCTGGGAGCAGCTTTGGCGGCGGAAAATCAGGAGGATACGCCTGGATTCGAATTAGATCAGGTAGTGGTTACTGCAACAAAAACCCAAAAGAAAATCAAAGATGTACCGGTGGTTGTACAAGTTATTACGCGGGAAGAGATGGACAAAAAGCATGTGCAGAATGTGGATGATGCCTTAAAAGGTGTTAGCGGGATTATGATTAAAAGAAACAATGGGTTAACCAGCAGTGAGCCTACCGTGATAATGCGGGGGTTTAAACAACGAGGAATCTTGGTGCTGGTGGATGGGCAAAGTCAAAATGACGGATATAACGGTCAGATTACCTGGAGCCAAGTTCCAATTGAAAATATTGAACGCATTGAGATCGTTAAAGGGCCCGGATCGGCACTGTATGGCTCTAATGCGCAAGGCGGCGTAATTAACATAATTACTAAAAGCAAGCCAGCTAATGAAACGGTATTAAAGCTGGGGATAGGAAGTCACGGCGAAGATAATAAGGCATTTAGCCATAGTGGCTCAACTGGAAAAATTGATTATTTCGTTGATTATGCGAAAATCAAGTCTAATGGTTTTATTAGTGCATATCTTAGCGACAAGGACAATTATCGTGGTCATCAAACCGGTGACCAAGAACATGCCAGCGGCAAAGTGACATATCATTTTGATGAAAATAGTAGATTATCCATCAGCAGTAATGAAGGAAACAGTGCTTACGACTATGAACTGGGAACAGACCAGGGTAACAAAAAAAGCCGCGGGCTTACTATTGATTATCAAAGCAAAGTAAATGACAAGCTGAATTACCAAATAACTTGGGGTGAAAAAAAGACAGATAACTGGTATTACAGTGGCTATAGCTCCACTAAAACAAAGCAGAGTCTTACCCATCAGTCCAACAAGTTTGAGACCAATGACGGAGATACTCATTTCAACTGGCAAATAGATGATAAAAATTTACTGACGATAGGTTACGCATTTCGTAAAGAAGATGGCCGGGCTTATGATGAACGGGGTTTAACAAAGTTCTATCCTGAATATACCTGGGGATTTTTAAAATCAGAAGATCAAATTGACCGGAAAGCAGGCGGCAAAACTAAAAGTGACTCCTTCTATTTTCAGGATGAACACAAATTAGATGAGAAATTAACGAGTTTTATTGGTGGAAGATATACGAAGTGGGAAACTTCTGGCGGTTGGAACAGCTATCGAGCAACAACGTCTTCTGATCCTATTTCCACTCAGTATAATGACCGTGAAGCTACTAATTTCAGCGGAAAAATGGGAATGGTGTATAAAGCCGACGGCAAGACAACCTGGAAGTTCAATGTGGGACAAGGCTTCCGTACACCTACGTTTTATGAATTGTTCCGATCTTCGCAAGACAGTACTACAGGCACGATAACCACATCTAATCCTGATTTGAAACCGGAGAAAAGCACATCTTATGATCTAAACTGGGATTATCAAGTGGATTCAAAAACTATGCTAAGTGCCTCGTGTTTTTATACTCAACTTAAAGATGCCATCACTACCATGGAATATTCTGTAATAGATGGTTATGTTCCGAATATCGGCACACTTCCAGGAGTTACTAAAGAAAAACGTCAGAGCAATGCCGACAGAGCAGTTATGAAGGGCTTTGAATTGGGACTTAATAAACAATTAAGCAAAACTTGGAGCAGTTTTATTAACTATACCTACACAGATGCCCAAATCACGGAAAGTGAAAACCCGGCTGCTATTGTTGGTAAACAAATGACTGATATACCAAAACACATGTTTAATTTTGGCTTTGACTATAACAATAAAAAATGGAAGGGGAATATTACTGGGAGAAAAATAAGTGATACAAAAGATGATGGAGCACAGAGCGGGAAATACGGTTCCTATGATCCGGTGTTCCTCGTTGATATGAAGGTTTCGTATCTGGTAGATAAAAACTCAACTATTTCATTAAGTGTCGATAATTTGTTTGATAGAGAGTACTGGTCTTACTATCTGGCGCCTACCCGCAGTGTCTATTTGGAATACAGTTACAAATTTTAAATCTTATTTGTTGTTATGTCGGAGAATAAAGTGGAAAGGAGACATTTGTGATGCAAACAGCCATTGTTTATCAATACTTACTTGATATCTGGACAGTTGTTTGGCGGGATTTTCAGGTTTTTCGCCGCCATTTAAACCGGTATATGTTTTCGCGAATGATGGCTCCTTTGCTTTATTTCTTGTCGTTCGGTTGGGGGCTGGGAGCTATTGCGAGCCAGGGAAAGCCAGGTTATCATGAATTTCTTGCACTGGGGATTGTGGCCTTAAACACCATGAATATCAGCTTCAATTCCTGCGGTTTTTCCCTTCATCTGGAACGTCTATACCACAAGACACTGGATGAGTATCTAATTGCACCAATATCTACCGGTTCCTTTGTTGCCGGCAAGGTAATTTCTGGTACATTTCAGGGTTTACTTTCTGCCACTATTATTTGTATGGTGGCATATGTGTTTGGTATACGCTTTGTGGTGAATGGTTGGTTTCTGCTGACGCTGACGCTTAATTGTATGATATTTGCAGCCCTGGGCTTTGTGGCTGCTATGCTGATAGATGCTTTTGAGGATATTGGCAATGTCAATACCTTTGTACTGCTGCCAATGTCATTTTTTTGTGGTACCTTTTTTTCTCTTGATGTTTTGCCGGAAACAGGGAAAACGATACTTCAGTGTCTGCCACTGACGCATGCCTGTTATGCGTTGCGGGCCATCGGTGCTGGTCAACCTGTACCGGTGGCCGCATTGACGGTGTTGTTTACCTATGTGTTTTTATTGTCTCTCTTGGCTATTTGGAGTATGCAACGGGTACGGCTGAATTCAGAAGGACGCTGTGGCATTGAATAGGTATACCAGCTAGTTTTCGTATATTAAGGCTGGGGGCAAGGAAAGTGGGAGTGATAACTACGAAACAAATTTTGCGCAGGAATTTTTTGGCCGGCGGGCTGGCACTGGTGGTTTTAATGGTAACAACAGGCTGTCTGGTTGGGACGGAAAACTCCGGAATTCAGGGAATATTTACTAAAAATGGCATCCTTGTAAAAAGCGACAGTGAGATGGTCGTAACGAAGGCTCAACTCAGGGTTAATGAGCAAGACCAGATGGTTAATAGCCGCTATATGGGAAAAAACACAGTTCTTTTTCCGGTAAACTGGCAGGCTGGAGACAAGTATCAGCTAGTATCTGCGAAGGAAAAATGGAATTCACCGGCACCGGGAAAACCGGAAGCCTGGCTCTCGGCTACCGTTCCTACCGGTGAGTTGGAAGAATTGCCGACCATCAACGAATGGTCAGTTGTGGTTAACGAAAGTGTAGCGGTATCACCTGATGGACAATATGTCGCAGTAGGATCATTTGATCATTCGGTATATGTAGTTGACCGCCAGGGAAAAAAACTGTGGGTTTACCGAATTCCCAGTGGCATGCCGACCAGCGTCGCTTTTTCAATGGATGGAGACATTGTGTTTGTGGGGGAGTCAAGTCCTGACGGCAAGTTGTATGCCTTTGAACGCTTATCAGGGAAAATCCTCTGGGATTATGCATTTGCCGACGATATTGGCAAGGGTATCAGTGCGCAATGGAGTAACCGACCCAATGTTCGTTCACTAGTGGTCAATGGTGACACCGTAATTGCCGCCGGCCAACATCGGAAGCGAGTTGTAGAAAAAGCGGGCGAGCGCTCTATTATTAATTATCCAACCGTAAGCGTGGTTGCCGCCTTTGATGGTAAAACAGGACAAAAACGCTGGCGGTATCCGGAAAATGAAACCATGGATACCGGAGTGTCCAAAATAGTAGTATCTACCGACGAGGAAAAAGTAGTTTTTGCCAATCAATCCTGGAGCCCGGCAGAAAAATATCCGGATGGTGGTATTCGTATTTTAAATGGCAAAACTGGCAATTTGGCAGCTTCTTTTCAGGCCAGTATAATTAAGCCTTATTTTGCCTGGGTGGGTATTCATGAAGGCATCGACATTTCGGCAAATGGCAAATATCTGGGCATTTTCGCCAGTGATAATCAGGCCATGCTATTTGATTTGGACAAAGTGAATATGCTGGAAACAGGTAAGGCTTTGAAGCCTGAATGGATTAGGCAGATCAGCAAAGTACATGAGGTCGGTGGTGTGCCTGTATATGCTTCAGGCAGTTCCGCACATGTTACCGATGGCGGGAAACTTTTTTTTATGACAAGCAATACTTTTGTTGCCGATAAGACGGCTGCGAGTGCTCCTCCCTTCATGCATCCTGATTCGGCAACGTTCTTTTCTTACAATAATAACGGTGAGCTGTTATGGCGCTGGCAAACCGAAGGTGGAGTGGGGCGGGTGCGTTATTCTGCCGACGGCCGTTTTATGGTAGTTGCCATGTATCACAATTATATTAATCAAAGCAACAGTCGGGCAGGCATCTATTGCTTTGATCTTCAGGTTGAAGGAGCGGATAGTCTTGCTTGGTTTTACCCGGTAGAAGGGGTAGCGACAGTAGTGGATATTGCGTTAGACGGTACAACAATTGCTGGCTGTGAGGCACCCATCCGCCTGAAGGGGGATACAGTAATTGGGCAGCACCGTCTGCATATTCTGCAATAATAAAAACAGCAAATACGGGTCAGGCAGTAGAAAATGGGGTGGGGGATCTTGCTGAGAAGAAGAATCCGGTCAACTAAAAAGATATGGTTTTTAGGTGGAATTATTGTTTTGGTACTCATTATTTCTGGGATTGGATTATCGATGAAAGGGTTTGGCGGAAAATCCGGTAAAGCAGATAAAGCGGCGGCTTTAAAGCCGCTGGTTGCCGTGGAAACCGTACAGAAGCGAGATCTATTGAAACAGGTTGTATTGAGTGGGAAGGCAGTGCCGGTATCACAGGTAGACATTGCCGCTAAATATACCGGACACATTGTTCAGGTGGCTGTTGAACTGGGACAGGAGGTCCAAACAGGTCAGGTGATGATTGTACAGGATACCAGGGATATCAATCTGACAATAGCTCATTCTAGTGAATCTATGCGACGGTCACAGGCTGAAAGTATTGAATCCAGGGCGGCTTTCGAAGCCAATTACTATAAAGCAGAAGCAGACTATCAGAGAAACATTGATCGTGTGGCGCGTTATGAAACATTGCATGCTACTGGCGCAATTTCCAAAGATAGCTTAGATACTGCCCGGCAGCAATTTGTTAATGCCAAGGCTGCATTGGATACTCTTAAGGAACAAAGCATGGAGCAAGGTGAGCCAGCTGTGTTGGAATCTAAACGGGCAGAGGCAGCACGGGATGAGTATAAACTAGAGGCTTATAAACAACAGCGGGAGGACATGATTCTATGTGCGCCCAGAAATGGTATTATTGGTTTCCGGCAGGCGGAGGTCGGTGCTCTGGTCCAGGCTGGGCAGAAACTTCTTACCATTGTTGATAACAGCAGTATGTATATTGATTGTCAGGTATCTGAACAAAGCGCCGCTTATTTACGTACCGGCATGGAATTGCCGGTTACTATTGATTCGCTGGGGCGAATTTATCCGGGGAAAATAATCTATGTAAGCCCTGCCAGCGATGCTAAAGCACAAGTCTATATTGTGAGAATTTCTTTGTTGCAGGTAGACTTGCTTGTTAAAGGCGGTATGTTTGCTCATGCCCAGTCGGAAATATTGCTTAAACCTAAAACTATATTTGTTTCCAAGGAAGCGCTATTGGACAAAAACGGCAAAAAATATGTATTTGTTATCAATGAGAACAATCAGGCCGAGCAGAGACTGGTGAAGCTGGGACTAGCCAATGATGATTCTATGGAAATACTTGAGGGTGTACATGTGGGAGAAGTTGTTGCCGTCAGCAATGTATCCCGGCTGAAGCAGGACATGCAGGTTGAAGTGGAACAAAAGGACAAGGCAGGAGCCGGATCATGAATATCACTCGATTTTCTATTCAACGCCCGGTGGGTATAACCATGATTATCCTGCTATTTGTCGTGCTGGGTATTTACAGTTTTTTTTCCATTGGTGTGGAACTACTGCCAACATACAACTATCCCTACTGCTCTGTCTCCATTGAATATCCTGGCGCCAGTGTGGAAGAAGTTGAACAGACAGTTGTCAAACCTTTGGAACAGGCAATTTCTTCAGCGGCTCACTTAAAAAAAATGCTTGTCGTCTGCCGACAGGAAAGAGCCACTTTTATGCTCGAGTTTGATTTTGCGGCCAATGCGGACATGGCAGCTATTGATGTCAGTAAACTGGTCAACCGCGCGCGGCGAAACCTTCCGGATGATATTGACGAGCCGGTGATTAATAGACGGGATCAGAATGCAACTCCGATCATGGAGATCGCGGTCAAATCCCAATATCCTCTTGCCGACATATATGGAAAGGCAGATCAGGTATTTAAGGGACGTCTGGAGCGGGCTGAAGGGGTGTCTGACGTTACTTTGGGCGGAGGACGCGACAAGGAAGTTGCCGTTGACGTGTACTGGGATAAGCTCCTGCAGTACAAGCTGGCGCTTAGCACGATTGTCAGCCGCATCAAAGACGAGAACCGTATGATGCCTGCTGGTATTATATATACCGATCAACAGGAAAAGGATGTGCGCCTGGTTGCACGATATCAATCACCGGAAGAAATTCGTAATATTTACGTTGCGAGTCCGGCCGAGAATGAAATCCCTTTGTCAGCACTGGCTGATATCGAAGAAAGAGATAGCCGGGCCAGCCGTTTCAGCAAGGTGAATGGCGAAGATGCTATTTCCATGCAAGTGTTTAAAAACAGTGATGCCAATATTGTAAATACGGTAAAAGACGTAAAAAAACAACTTGCCGCATTAGAGACTGAATATCCTGAATATCAATTTTTGATTGTTGCCAATGACGCCGATTATATAGACAATTCATTAAAAAATACGCTGGCAACGCTGGTGGAAGGTATATGTACCACCGGTTTGGTGCTATATCTGTTTTTACGGGGGTGGCGTTCAACAATAGCCGTCATGGTGGCTATTCCCACATCGCTTATTTCCACATTTCTAATGATGTATGCTGCAGGGTTTACTTTCAATATGATGTCCCTGATGGGGATGACTTTGTGTATTGGTATTTTGGTCGATGATGCTATTGTTGTGCTGGAAAACATTCACAGGCATATGCAGCTGGGTAAGCCGTCGGCTATTGCGGCGGAAGAGGGACGTAACGAGATCGGCATGGCAGCTATTACTATGACTTTGTGTGATGTAGTTGTTTTTCTACCTATCGCCTTTATGACTGATATTACCGGGCAGTATTTCCGGCAATTTGGCCTAACCATTGTTTTTGCTACGTTGTTTTCCCTGTTTATTTCTTTCACTCTGACGCCAATGCTAACAGCACGCCTGTTCAAAAACGGCGTACCCGAACCATCTGGCCGACTTTGGACGTTTATGGAAAAATTGGAAGGCACGATGATTAGCGAGTATGACAAAATGCTGCGCTGGAGTCTTGCCAACGGCAAAAAAGTGATTGCAGGTGTGGTGGGCTTGTTTATTGCTGCTGTTGCTTTGATTCCGACCGGAATCATTGGCGCAGAGTTCATGCCCCGGACAGATGAAAACGGGATACGTATCTCTGTGGAAATGCCAGTGGGAAGTACGGTTGAAAGAACATATGCGGTGGTTGATCAGATGGAGCAACATGTACTGACAATACCGGAAGTGAGACATTGCCTGAGTTATGTTGGCGAAGGGGGCAGCAACCGGGGGCGGCTCACGGTGCAGCTTGTTAACAAAAGTAAACGTGACCGGAGCGTATGGCAGCTTACCGAGGAAATCCGCAGTTATGTCCGTAAAAATGTGAAGGAGGGTGCGGTTCGAGTTTATGAAACCGAAGCCTCTGTTTCCGGTGTGGCTTCCGGCGGGGTGGATGAATACACCCCAGTACTGATTTACCTCTATTGTGCCGATCTGGAAGTATTGAAACAGGCTGCTGCACGGGCGCAAAACCTGATGAGCAAGGTCGAGGGCGTAAAAGATGCCCGTCACTCTTTCAAAGAGGGGGTTCCAGAATATAAGTTGACGGTTGACCGGGAGCGGATGCGGGGAGCTCATACCTCGCTCAGTGATATAAATGATGCGTTTTCCAGTGCCATCGGTGGTAAAAAGGCAGGCGTGCTTGCCAATGACAGTCGTAATAACGGGTTAGACACCGATATTGTCGTACGCTTGAAAGGAAGTGACAACTTTAAGGTTTCCGACATCCAGTCCATTCCGGTCGTAAGTGATAATGGAATGGTATTTCTTGGTGATGTGGCACAAATTCAGGAAGGGGTAGGCCCTATTGGCATAACCAGGGTGAATAAGCAGCGAACCATTATTATGCAGGCGAACATTGATGGCCGGCCATTAAAAGATGTACTTACAGATATTGATAGGACGTTTAAAGAAGAAAAATTGCCTGAGGGTGTAACCTACCAATTTTCCGGCCAGGCAACTGCTATGAAAAATGGCTATTGGCAGCTTGGCCAAGCTCTGGTGTTATCTTTATTGATGGTATATTTGATACTGGCTGTACTCTATGAGTCGACATTCACTCCTGTCATCCGCATGTTCTCTCTGCCAATGGGTTTGATCGGCTCGCTGTTTTTTCTCCTGATTACGAAGAATACCATCAACCTCTACTCTTTAATTGGCATCCTGGTTATGGATGGCTTGGTAGCAAAAAATGGCACCTTACTGCTCGACTACACCTTAACGCTGATGGATAAAGGCATGAATGCCTATGATGCTTTAATTGAGGCAGGTAAAACCAGGCTGAAACCGATTTTCATGACCACGCTGACTATGGTAGTGGGTATGTTGCCCACCGCTTTATCCCTGGCCGAGGGTGCAGAAATACGGGTAAGTATGGCCTGGGTATTGATCGGTGGTCTCATTACCTCGACCTTCTTTACCCTGATTGTCATACCAATAGTGTTTCTCTACCATGAAAACCATCCAATTAAAACCTGGTTTTCCGGGTTACGAAGCTTAACAAAAAGGCAGCTACAAAATTAAAATAATAACTAAGCACATGGGAGGAATTAATTATGGACTTTATTAAAGAACCACAGACTATCGAGAACAAAAGTATGGAGATTATTGCTAACCATCTTACCGGCATGGAGTTGACTGAACAGGCGGTTAAAGTGTATTCCCGGATTATTCATGCCTCCGGCGACCCGGATTATGCTAAAATCATCAGCATTCATCCTGAGGCTATTGCAGTCGGCATGCAGGCGCTTAAAGCAGGAAAACCAATTTACTGTGATGTGGAAATGGTTCGTACTGGCATAAATAAACGTCGGTTAGGCGAATTTGGCGGCGAGGCGTTTTGTTTGATTGCTGACCCTTGGGTTGCTGCAAAAGCCAAGGCTGAGGGAATTACTCGCTCCATGGCCGCTATGCGAGCTTTTGCTGAAAAACTGGATGGCGCTATTCTGGCCATCGGTAATGCGCCGACTGCATTGTTTGAGGTCATTAAGATTATGCAAGAATCTGACGTGCGTCCGGCGATGATTGTTGGTGTCCCGGTTGGCTTCGTGGGGGCTGCGGAATCCAAGGAATGCTTAGCTCAGAATTCGCCTGTACCCTATATCACCGTTCATGGCAACAAGGGTGGCAGTCCGATTGCAGCGTCGATTATCAATGCCATGTTGTATATGCTGGAGGGAAGATAAGAAAGAAGAGCATTAAGATTTTTTTGCAATAAAATATTTCATATTGATTTATAGCAGCGAATATACTATAATAAAGTAAGAAATAAATTTTAGAAAATTAAATCATGTTACTATTAATTGTAAGTAAGGCATGAAGCCTTAAAAGGGACTAAGCGTTCTTTTTAGCTTCATGCCTTTTTATTTTACTCGGAAAATTAAAAATGGAATGTTGCTCTAATAAAGGGGGTGGTTTATGTACAAAAAAGTGAAAAAAATCACTTTAAAAGAAAGGAGGCGATAACTGTGCTTGAACATGCAAGTTCAAGTGGTGGATTTCTCGGTATGGTTCTAATAGCCTTTTTATTTGTTAATTTATCCCTATTGCGGGCGTGGTGCTTTACTGATGCAATATGGAAATTGTTTAACCAGCGGCGTGATTAATTCAAACAGATAAAGCAAAATTCTTTTGTTGTTTATTCGCCAGACGGATGGATGACAAAAGAATTCCTGCTACAAATAAGTATATTTTTCTAAAGCTATGGTATGAAGCCGACAGAGGACGTGAAGTCCTTGTTTGCTCATACCTTTTTTTATTGTCGAGGTTATAGCTAAGATAATAGCTTATAGATAGGGAAGTGGTGGCAATGAGTTTTACTAATGAAAAAAGCTATGAAAAGATACTCAATAGTATCTTGCGTCTGTGGGACCGTCAGGAAGATTTTAATTTCTATATAGCGCTTATGTCACGCCAATTTGCTTTTGAATTCAATCACTCGCGACGTGTTGCCTATTATGCTGTTATGCTGGGCGATTATGTCGGATGTAACAGTAGGGATGTTGCCAAAATTGGAGCGGTGGCGTTGCTGCATGATATAGGTAAGATGAATGTTCCTAGTACTATTTTGTATAAGCAAGGCATCTACAATCAGGCTGAACGAGCTACAGTGGAGCGCCATTCGGTGTATGGAAGTCAAATGCTGTTGTGTTCAAAACAGCTATCTGAACTTGCCCTACCAGTATTGTCTCACCATGAACGCTGGGACGGGACTGGCTACCCTGAGCAGTTGCGTGGGCAAGAGATACCGCTGGCTGCCAGAATTACTCACATTGCGGAAGCATTTGATGTAATGACGACCATCCAGAATTACCAAAGTCTAAAGAGCCCAGAAGAGGCTTTAGATGAGTTGAAGCGCTTCGCGGGTAGTCAATTTGACCGGACACTGGTGAATGCTTTTATTAATCTGGAGTCCTCATTTCTTGAGAGCGGCAGCTTACCTGTATATCATACAGCAACAGGCAGTTTCAGATAAACTCCTGATAAGCAAAGCCCCACGGATAAGTGGTATGCTACCCCTAGATAGGACAATGAAAAAACAAATTGTCTTGTCTGGGGGTAATTTTATGCCACATAAGGAAAAAGTATCGACTGCTTTGAAGA
>JAGGAB010000134.1 GCA_017889705.1 Bacillota bacterium
GGAAACGTAAGAGAGCTTCATCATGTAATTGAATATGCTTTTAACCGCGCAGCCGATGATGCAAGTATACTAACGCTGGATTGTCTTCCCGGCTATTTATGGCCGCTGGAAAGAGAAGACTGCATAACCCAGCGAGGGCCGGATACGAAAGTATATGTGTCAGAAGGCACAGGGACTTTTGATGAGCATATGGAACGGTTTGAATACGAGTTAATTCGCCGGACGCTGGCAGCAAACAACGGAAACATTACTCATAGTGCTCAACAATTAGGAATGAGCAGACAGAGCCTGCAGTACCGGATGAAGAAATTACAGCTTTGTGGTTCTTGACGCAAAATTTTTCTTAAATAGACGCCGAATAATTTGGCGTCTATTTTGTTTGCAATAGTAAGCATTTTGAGAAAACTAAAAAAATAATGCAAAAAAATTTTGCGTTATGTAATTGCGCAAATGGAAACAATGGCAATTTGTTTGCTATAGTAATGAAAAATTTCATGATAAGCTTACGAAAAATGATAGTAGACTTTAGTAAAATGGCAAATATTCTTCTTATAAGCAATCAAAATAGCAAAAAGTATTTTAATTCAGTATATTTCAACAAAATATCTACTAAATAAAAGACACTGTTTATACTTGGCATAAATCTTGCTTTAAAAATGTAATAGAATATTCCCGCGAAGGAGGTCGAAAGGCGTAAGCTATATATGGGATATAAAGAAAATATACTAATTTTAAAAGGCAGGTGTTTATGTTGTTGTTGTCGACATTTGACAATGTAGTTATTGGAGTATTTACTGTTTTTATTGTATGTATTGGGGTGTATTTTTCGAGAGCGGTTAAAGATATGGAGAGTTTTTATCTAGGCAGCCGCAATCTTCCGTGGTCTTTAATTGTAGGTGCTTTGGTTGCTACCTGGTATGGCGGGGTAGGTACTATAGGCACTGTGGAATATGGCGCTATATATGGACTTTCCGTTTGGGTAATCTGGTGTGTGACGGCTCATGCTGGACGGATGCCGCTAGCCTTATGGGTTGGACCCAAGATTCATATTAGAACCGATATTACAGTGCCTGACCTTTTAGAAAGTACTTATGGGAAGGGTGTGGCTGTACTTGGTGCTCTTATGATGTTTATATATTGCACACAGGTGGGAAATGTGACGGCCATGGGGTTTATTGGCGAAGCCGCTTGGGGGATTAGTAATGTGACAGCCGGTGCCCTTTGTGTTGGCCTGGTTGTAGTTCTGGCAGTGTTAGGTGGACTCATGGGGGTTGCGGTAACAGATATGGTGTTCTTCTGGGCCATGTGTTTTGGTTTAACCATGGTTATGCCGGGACAATGGGCGGATGTTGGTGGTTGGGCGGGGCTGAAGCAAGCTCTTGCTGATACCCCTAAAATGCTGGAACCTTTGGGTGGACTTACGCCAATGAAAGCGTTTATGCTGGTAGTACTGTCTTTTGGGGTATACGCAGATCCAACCTTTTACCAGAGATTTTCTGCAGCTGACTCTCCTAAAGCAGGACGGCGGGCGTTATTATCTTGTTTTGTCATTTGGATTTGTTTTGATATTGTATTAACACTGGCTGGGTTGATTGTTAAGGCTAAATATCCTGACATGGCACCTGCGGAAGGCTATATTAAGCTTGTTTTGGGAAGTCTGCCGGAAGGTGTAAGAGCGTTGTTTATTATCGGTTTAGTGGGTGGAACAGTTTCTGCTCTAGATGGATATTTTCTTTCAGGTGGGGCGACACTTGCCAATGATCTTTATGCCAGATTGAAGAAAGACAGTCTTACTCAGAAGCAATTAGTTACCGCTAGCAGGGTGGGTATTGTCATTGTTGCGGTATTGGCATTGTCGGTAGCTTTCCAATTTCCAACGGCCCAAGATGCTTTCATTTTTGTTAGCAGTCTTTGGATGGCTGCGGGGTTTGTCCCGATTGTAGGCGCGCTGGTATGGCCAGGGAGAAAAACGGCCTTAGGTGGTTATCTGGGACTTATCACAGGAGCGCTGGTATTTTCGTATTTCAAGTTTTTCCCATTGGAAGCCTTTGAACTGGAGCCATTGGTTGCAGCCTTGCCAGTATCATTTGCATTATGGGTTATTGGCAATCAGTTTGGTAAAACTGTTCAAGAAAAATCAGAGGAGGCGGTATAATGTCGAATGAAAAAAAAGGTCTGGAGATATCCTGGTTGGGGCTTGACGGATTTTTAGTCGCACTCTATTTTATCGTCGTTGGCATTATTTATTATGCCATTACAACTCAAAATGATTTGATTGTTGGTCAAATCCTACCATATGGAATTATGATTACAGTTTCATTGATATTTATCAATTATCTATCTATTGTTTTTAAATTTAGTAAGCCACAGGACAAGAAGCTCTAACCGGAAACGATAAATCAGCATGACTGGGAGAATAAAATCTATGGACATTAAAGCTTTTTCGATCAAAATTGATAAAGAAGAAGCGGCTAAACTAGCGGAGTCTCGCGGAAAATGGTTGCGAAGAGTTCTCTTCGGTGGCAAGACTATTTCTGAAGTCAGGTTACATTTTGTAGAGTGCAAACTAATTACTTATGAAATTACGCATCGGCCGAGTTTCCTGGAGAAACTTATATTCCGCAAATCACAGGAAAAAAAACAGAAGATTACTATGCTGGCTGACGGAACCAACGGTTCAGTTGCTTGGGTTGATAGTATGCCAGGTATGGTGACGATGGATAATGTAGCTGAAAGCCAAGTTCAGTATGTGGACAAAGACGATGAATATATAGTCAACAAGGGCCGGGCGGTAGCATTAAAGGTAGTGCACAGGCATGTTGGCGGAATTCCTGAAGTTAAGATGCTTAGCATCGACAGTGTGTTTAGGCCGTATTGGATTGCTTTTTTTGACGAAGTCATTGAGGGGAAGAAGGTACGTTATTGCCCCGTTGCGGCCGATGGCTGCGGAATTCATAGAACAATTTAAAATGTCAGGGAATAGTTAAACAAAAGGCTGTAGCTGGGCAGCTTGATGCTTAAAAGCCCAGTAAAGCCTGTTGTTTGTCGCAGTGTGCTGCAAGTGTTTTCCGCCATTAAAGTAGTTTCATTGATAAAATTAAGTAGTAGAATTGGCATTATGAAGGGGAAAGGCAAGTGGGCTTTTCCCCTTTACTAGGAGGCAGTTATTATGGAAGATAAAAGGAATGTCGACAATACACCCCCCGTTGTTTTGGGTGGACAAGTGACAATAGAGGAAGTGGTGGCGGTTGCTCGCCAGGGAGCCAAGGTGGAGTTTTCTGACGAATATTGCAAGCGAGTGAAAAAATCCCGGAGCCTGGTGGAAAAATGGGTCGGTGAGGGCCGGGTGATGTACGGCATTACCACCGGCTTTGGCTCGCTATGCACTCAGGTAATTTCACCAGCGGAAACGGCACAACTGCAGCGCAATATTGTGTTATCACATGCTACTTCAATAGGGGAGCCTTTATCAATCGAAGAAGTGCGGGCAACGCTATTTATGGTAATGCAAAATGTGGGGCAGGGCTTTTGCGGCGCCCGACTGGAAACGGTAGAACTGTACCGGCAGTTTCTTAATCGTGGCCTTACGCCGTTTGCTCCCAGGGAGGGTTCGGTAGGCTATCTTAGTCCGGAAGCACACATGGCGTTAGTGTTGATTGGCGAGGGACAAGCCTATGTAAAT
>JAGGAB010000009.1 GCA_017889705.1 Bacillota bacterium
GCCACTCGCGGAACCTTTAAACCGTTTACCTACATGGATGACAAAGACCATTTGACTGGCTATGATATTGAAATTTTACGGGAAATAGAAAAAAGAAATCCTTCAATAAAATTTGAATTTAAAACTATGAGCGTGGATGCCGGCTTTTTAGCGATGGAATCTGGCCAAATTGATCTAATTGCTAATCAAATAGTTAGCAATCCCCAAAGAGCAGATAAGAGCATTTTTACAAAAGAAGTTAACAATTATACCAGTCGGAAACTCGCTGTAAAAGGTGATCGCAACGACATACAGGGTATTGATGATTTGCGTGGAAAAAAAGTTGCTGTTACAAGCAGCAGTGAAGTGACTAGGCAATTACAAAAGTATAATGAAACTGCAGAACCCAAGATTGATCTGGTGTACACTGACAAGGGAACAGCTGAAACATTCAATCTGGTAGCTACCGGACGGGTTGATGCAACTCCGGCATATGATGTTGCAATCGAGGAAGCAAAAAAGACTCTTGGTATTAATATAAAGGCGGTTGGCCCCACGATTGCCAGTGATGCTACCAGCTATGCACTACGTAAAGATGAAAAATCTCAACAGTTGGCAGATTTGATTGACGCCACGATCAAAGAAATGCGAGCAGATGGAACTCTGAAAAAGTTATCTGAACAATTTTTAGGTAAGGACTATACCATTCCGCAAAAGTAAAGATAACAAAAAATGGAGACTTAAATCAGGCGGCGCTTTAACGCCGTCTGATTTGTAACCGAAATTGTCTAGGAACTTAGCTGCTCACCTGTGACCACAGGGTATGCCGAAGCAGGAGTATTGGGATAGGTTAGACGTCAAGGAAAGTCAGAAAGTAGGTGATATCTTGGGAAGTTATTTTAGTTTTGATTATATGATAAAATCGTTTCCGATTTTATTGTCATATATTGATGTCACGATTATTGTAACCATTGTTGCAGAGATATTTGGCATTTTGATTGGCTGTGTAGTTGCATTAATTCGTATTAATAAGATAAAAGTACTAAATCAAATTTGTTTCTTTTACATCTCTTTTATCAGAGGTACGCCTTTTTTAGTACAGTTATATTTGGTTTGTTTTGGACTGCCTCAATTAATACAAGGCTTTGGCTATCAAGATATTCGCTCAATACCTGTGCTGCTATTTGTCTTTTTTATTATGGCAGTACACAGTGGCGCCTACATTGCCGAAATTATGCGTAGCAGTATTTTAGCAGTAGATAAAGGACAGCTGGAAGCGGCTCATTCCGTTGGGATGAGTAGTTATCAGGCATATATTCGGATTATTTTACCGCAAGCATTTAGTATGGCCATTCCTGCTATCGGCAACAACGTGATCGGGACCTTAAAAAGTACGTCATTAATTTTTAATGTTGGGATTGTCGATATGCTGAGAAAAGCGGAATTGATGGGATCTTATAGTTATCGGCATTTAGAGTTATATATCGATGTTGCGATTATTTATGTTCTCTTATGTTTTGCAGTACAGGCGGTAACTCGTTTCATCGAACGGCGCACAATACTAGGCAAGGAAGTAGCGTTGTAATTCATTTGATAAAAAAAGGAACGTAAATCACTATGAATATCATTATTGAGCCTTACATTTTAATGGAAATATTTTATAAATTAGTCCGATATGTTCCGGTGACGCTGGCGATAGCTGTAACCAGCATGCTTTTGGCCAGTATTTTGGGAATTTTGGTTATGGTTATTCGCATGAAAAAAGTTCCTGTGTTGAGCCCTATAGCTGATTTATATGTACTATTAGGTAGAGCATTGCCGACAATGATTGTTCTATATATCGTATTTTTTGCTTTGCCGATCATCCTTATGGTTTTTTCTGAATCAACAGGCAAGAAGTTTGACTTTAATCAAATCCCGGCAGTTACTTTTGCCATTATTGGTTTGACGCTTAGCACAGGCGCCTATTTGGCCGAAATATTCCGGGCTGCTGTACAATCAGTTGAAAAAGGTCAAATGGAGGCTGCGTTATCAATTGGTATGACCTGGTGGCAGGGCTTTTATCGCATTATACTTAGACAAGCGGCGGTATTTGCGATGCCCTTGATGGCCAATCAGTTTTTAAATTTAATAAAAAATACTTCTATTGCTTTTATGATTACAGTAATGGAGTTGTTTGGAGCAGCTAATGTGCTTAGCGCTAGTAATAATCGCTATTTAGAAGTGTATGTTGTTGTGGCGCTGCTGTATTGGGGAACAAGTATTACTTTTGAAAAAATATTTTTGGTAATTGAGGACAAACTTGCTTTCTTTAAGAAAGGAATAAAACAATGATTACATTTAAAAACATACACAAATCATTTGGCGATAACCAGGTATTAAAGGGGATTAACTGCACAATACCTACCGGTTCGGTAACGGTTATTTTGGGACCAAGCGGCTCTGGCAAAACAACATTATTACGGTCAATCAACTTTCTTGAAAAAGCTGATCGTGGAGAAATTATCTTAGATGATCTTCACATCAATGTCGAAAAGGCATCAAAAGCCGAGATTCATAAAATTCGTCAGCATACAGCCATGGTTTTTCAAATGTATAACTTATTTACAAATAAGACCGCGTTAGAGAATGTCATGGAAGGTTTGACTATTGTAAAGAAGCTACCTAAACACGAGGCTAAAGAACAGGCATTATTTTATTTAGAGAAGGTAGGGTTGGTTAATAAAGCTGATGCTTATCCGCATGAGTTATCTGGCGGACAGCAGCAGCGTATCGGGATTGCACGCGCCTTAGCTCTAAATCCTGATGTTATTTTATTTGATGAACCAACCTCGGCACTTGATCCGGAATTAGTAGGTGAAGTGCTTGAAGTTATGCAAACGGTAGTTCAAGAAGTGAACTCAACAATGCTGGTTGTTACTCATGAAATTAACTTTGCCCGTGAAGTTGCAGACAATATTATTTTTATGGATCATGGTGTTATTGTTGAACAAGGGCCGCCAGAGGAAATATTAAGTAATCCCAAAGAAGAGCGAACAAAACAATTTTTGTCACGGTATATTTCATTTAACGAGTATGACATTTAAAATAAAAGATAGTACAGGGAAACCTTAGAAAAAGAAAAGAGGAATTATAAAATGGCTAGTAAAAAGGATCTTGAACAGTTAAGTTGCACAAATTGCAGTATTTATAATTGCAGAACAAAGAGTCAGCAGTTTCCGGCTTTCTGCTTGACCACAAAAGATGTTGCCGGACATCCGATTGATAATGATATTGAGGACATTAAAAAGCATTTACAGGGTGATGATCAAGATGCGATTATTGCCAGAGCATCAGCTCAAGTAGAAGGGCTATTTTATGGCAAATTAACCCGGGTAGAGGAGATTATGGAATTTGCTAATAGGATTGGTGCTAAAAAAATAGGTATCGCCACTTGTGCTGGTTTGATTGAAGAAGCCAAAATTTTTGCTGATATTCTCGCAGCTAAAGGGTTTGAATATTATAGTGCCATCTGTAAAGTAGGGGCAACTGACAAAACGGAAATTGGGATATTGGAAGAAGAAAAAATTCGTCCGGGTAACCATGAATCAATGTGTAATCCAATCTTACAGGCCAGAGTGTTAAACTATCAGAAAACCGATTTAAATGTTGTCATTGGATTGTGTGTTGGCCATGACTCATTATTTATTAAGTATTCTGAGGCACCGGTTACAACTCTGGTGACCAAGGATAGATTGACCGGGCACAACCCGGTAGCGGCTTTGTATACCGCTCATTCATATTACAAAAAGCTGTTGCAGAAAAAAGAATAGAAATATAGGGTGATTTATATCTATAAGCAGAGGCCAGTTTAGGGTGAGAGAGGAACGCAGATTATGAGAGATAGCAGTACGAAGTTGGATTTTGACAAGCTTATTATCCGCCAGGGAACAGGCAGTCGCAAATGGGATGATATCGGCAGCGTTTTTGGGAGCAAAGAAGTATTGCCGCTATGGATTGCTGATATGGATTTTGCATCTCCTGAGGCTGTTACGGCAAAAGTTATTGAGCGGGCGCAGCATCCGCTCTATGCTTATAATGCCCGTCAGGATAGCTTTAACCAAGCAATTGTTGACTGGGTGAAGCGCCAACATGATTGGGATATCGAAAAAGAATGGATTGTCCAGGCGCCTGGTGTTGTGCCGGCCATAATTTTATCCATTTTAGCACTTTCCGAACCGGGGGATGGTGTGATCATCCAGCCACCGGTATATCCGCCGTTTTTTGCTTCGATAAAAGATAATAACCGGGCCATAGTCGAAAATCCGCTGGTTGCGAAGGACGGTTATTATGAAATTGATTTTGAAGATTTGGAACAAAAACTTGCGAACCCCAAAAACAAACTGCTTTTGTTGTGCAACCCGCATAATCCGGTAGGCCGGGTATGGACACGCGATGAATTGACCAAAGTCTATAACCTTTGCCAGAAATATAAAGTTGATGTACTATCTGATGAAATTCACAGTGATTTAGTTTATGGCGGGCATAAACATACTGTTTTCGCTTCCTTAGGGACACCGGTTTGCAAACAAAGTGTTACATTTATGGCAGCAAGTAAAACCTTTAATATTGCCGGACTCAATACTTCTTATATGATTATCCCCTGCAGCCGCAGGCGTGGACTGATTGAGGCCGAAGTTAACCGCTTGCACCTACGACGGAATAATCTTTTTGGTGTGTTAGCCACAGAAGCGGCTTATCAAGAAGGTGAGGCATGGCTTAAAGCTTTGCTTGTCTATTTGGAAAACAATGCAGATATACTTGTACAGTTTGTAAAAACAAAACTACCTAATGTAAAAGTGGTTAAACCGGAAGGAACATTTTTGGCCTGGTTGGATTTTCGCGCTTATTTTGACAATACAGAAGCGTTGGATGCATTTTTGATAAACAAGGCAAAAGTGGGACTTAATTCCGGGAAATCCTTTGGCCGCCAGGGGGAAGGTTTTGCCCGCATCAATTTTGCCACCCAACAGGCGGTTTTAGTTGGGGCCTTAACAAGAATAGAAAAGGCGCTCATGAAGTAGATTAACTACGGTTAGTTAATGAAAACTTATAGTTAGCTTTTAAACAGAGTAAGTCCGTACCACTTTTGCGTGGTACGGACTATTCTTATAGTATATGTGTTGAAGTAGAGATGTTTAGGCCGCGTCAGTTTTAGCAGTATGTTCATCAGCGGTGTGTGCTTTAGCTGCGTAGTGGGCATTCCGTTTGGCGGCGCCTAACACGGCGGCAACGATTATTAAGCTAAGCACCCATTCTTGAGGACCAGATAAAGAGAAGTAGTTAGTTAGTAGTGGGTCGCCGGCTATCATGCTGCCTGCAGTCCAGGCAAGCACTGCACCGCCCGCATAAACTATTAGCGGGTAACGGTCTACTATTTTGATAAAGGCAGTACTTCCCCAAATAATAGTAGGAATGGTAATCAGGATACCGATAATCACTAAGGTGAGATCGCCGTTGGCTACACCGGCTACCGCCATTACATTATCAATACCCATGACGCCATCAGCGATTACAATGGTGCGTACGGCTGCTTGCAAGCTGGTATGCGAAGCTATCGAATGATCTTTTTTATCTGCCAGCAATTTGTAGGCTATCCAAATGAGCAGGATGCCACCGGTCATCATTAAGGCCGGAATCTGCAATAACCATACTACTAATACTGAGGAAATGATCCGGACACAGATTGCGCCGGCTGTACCCCAAAATACGGCTTTTTTCTGCTGATTTTGAGGCAACTTGTGAGCAGCCATACCAATCACAATAGCATTGTCACCTGCAAGGATTAGGTCGATGAAAAGAATAGCCAGTAAACTCCAAAGAAAATCTGTTGTCATAAATTCCATAGTAAATTCCTCCTGTTATTAAAAAACTAACCTTGCCTAGTTTGGCAAGGTTAGTTAAACGTTAGGGGAATAGAAAAAGACCTTACCATTTAGGCAAGGTCTCACCAGCGTGTTAAAGGCCAGCAAAGCCGGGCTTACGCCGCAGTGTCGACTTTGCTTGTCGGTTACTCCCCTTGATAATATATTGTTTGATATTATTATATACAGGACTTATACTTACGTCAAGATGCTGCCTAACCCCAATATTAAATAATCCAATCAGATAAGAATTGAAAATATCACATTGCTTGTGTGTCAAATTTAGTTTGCAGTTCGTTAATTTTTGCTTGATAGCTGGTAACGACATCAGCTTCATAAATCAAGGACAAGTTAATTCTGGCAGCGGCAAGCGAAGCTTCAACACAAGTCCTAAGGAACAACAAACCGATTTTTAAGTCACCAAGTACGCCGCGCTTTACTTTGGGCAGCATGGATATACCAGGCTCCAAGGCTGTGAGGCAGGCTTCGCCGATTGTTAACGGTATTTCAATGGCAGATAAAGCTGCCGCCTGGATGTTAGCCTTGCGTACTTGGGTTTGTTCCGGGCAGTCATTTGGTAGTTTATAAGCATCAAGAACTCCTTGATAAGCGATTGCATCCCCATCGATGCAGGCTAATAATTCAGTGTGTAGTTTGGTTAACTGACTTTTGGCATTTTGGAAAAATTCCTCATGTTTTTCTCCGGTTGAGTGACCTAAAGCTGAATTGACTGCCATTTCCAGTAAAGCAACACCCATTAAGCCTGATAATGCAGTAACGCAGCCACCTGCCGGAACAACTGGTTCAGCAGTCGCTACCTTATTGGCAAAGTCTTTAATGTTTAAATCTACCAGCATGTTATCATCCGCCTTTGTATCAGAATGAGGACAAAACTTTACATGTATATCATACACTTTATTTTCCAATTGTTCAGTGATTATTATCATAGAGTTGCAAGATTTTTCTTATGCGTGCAACTGCTGAAAACATGATTGTTGACTGAGTATTGCTATCAAAAATAAAGGAGTGTGATGGTTGTCACAGCAAGTATAAGCAGTTTCAGGAAAAATAATAGTAATCAGAAGGCTTAAAGGGTAGGTGCTGTTACATGTTGGGGAAAAGGCTTTCGCGAGAATGCGCCAGTATCGAAAAGATGATTACGATATATTGTCAGGCAAAGCATAAAACTGGTAATGGACTGTGTGAAGACTGCAACGGTTTGTTAGAGTATGCACGGCAAAGACTCTGGCATTGTATGTTTAGTGAGGAAAAACCGGTATGTGCGAAATGCCCGGTTCATTGTTATCGTAAAACTATGAGAGAAAAGATTATTGACGTAATGCGCTATTCGGGACCCCGAATGCTATATAAACATCCGGTATTAGCGTTGCTTCATTTATTTGATTCATATAAAGTACGCCGCCAAGCTTGAATAAATAATTATTAAGCTTAGCAGCGTACTTTTACATAGTGCTATCATAAACGTGTCTGGGGTTGGCAGTAACCAAGAATAGTATTGCAAAAATTCGCAATATAACATACAATTAACACAACGACATAGTTAGACAAATTTTTATCATAACAGAGGAGAGATTTTCGTATGGATCATGAAGAAAAAATAAAAACAAACAATGACATCTTAGCTGCTTTTAAATTAGTTTTACCATACCTAAATCATATTGTACGCGAAGATATGGCAGTTGGATTGACTGATCTGAAAGAATATTTGGGGTATTACCGGGCCAAGGAATTTGAATTGGATTTACCGGAAGGCAAACCTATAAGAGGGATACAAACAATAGAAGAAGCAATCAACACTGCCAAAGATACTTATGCCGATGTTCCTGCTGAAGTATATGGCCGTCCCATAAAAACAATCTTTACCCCTATCTATGGAATAAATAAAGAGATTATTGGTACCTTGAGTTCAGGGATTGATACGAAAAATAATCTTGAACTAATTAGTAATGTGGAAAATTTGGCTAGCACAGCCAAACATGCAGCAGAGAGTGTGGAACAGGTTGCGAAAAGTGCCAGCGAACTGGCTGAGTCGGGGCAGCAAACCATAAAGGCAGCGCAGGTTTTAGTAGAAAAAAATCGGCATACTGCAGAAATTTTGGAGTTTATCAAAAATATTGCCGCCCAAACAAATTTGTTAGGGTTAAACGCTGCGATTGAAGCAGCGCGCGCCGGAGAACATGGCAGAGGCTTTGCGGTTGTAGCGGAAGAAGTTAGAAAATTAGCCGATCAATCGCAAGAAGCCGTAAAGAAGATTCAGATTACGTTGCAGGAAATGAGTGCTGCCATTGGCGATATAAATAAAGCAATTGAAGTTACTGGGGCTATCAGTGAGGAGCAAGCTGCTACTACTCAGGAAATTTCGTCAAATTTGGAATATGTCAGCAGTAGTGCTAAAAAGTTAGAAGTGTATGTAGAGCGGTTTAAATAAGATTCTTGGAATAGGTAAAAATATGGGGCTGGGCATTATTGATAAATAATGTCCAGTCCCAATTTTATTTTGCATAATATTACTTGTATGGCGGGAACGAGAACAGGAAAAAAAGAATATGTTGCAACCAGAAAAACTAAGAAACTGCTCTTGACTTTGAGTTAACTCAAAGTGGTAACCTATGATCAAAGGAAAATCCAAAGCCGGGAGGTGGTTTGTACATCTTTCCATTGCAACCCAAGTGTCAGGCTGGCCATGCACAATGGTTGGAGCTTGTTACTGATGATGAATATAACAAACTAAGAAGGTGAGTGCACTGAAAAAGGTGGCTGGTATTTTGGCTGTCATGATGGTAGTTAGCGTATTTAGTTCAATCTTATGGTTGAAATGTTTCGTCTGCAGTAATTATGTGTCTGAGGAGGACTATGGCCGGATGGCAGAAGAGCTGGTAAACCAGTCCGGGCAAAGATAAGTGTTTGCGGATAAAGTTAAAGCAAAAGGAGAGATTCTGGTGCAAAGAACGAAACAATGATATACTCTTTCCATAATTATAAAAATTAAGATAAGAAGTAATGCTTGAAGTTGCGTAAATGGAAACGGTTTAAATCTGAAAATGAGCATGCTATATTATTACAATAAAGTAAAAAGAGGAACTGGGATTTTGGAAAGACTGAAATCATGGACAAGGTGATAGGAATGAAGAAATATATCTTGGGTTTTATACTTATTTGCAGCATAATTACGAGCTATTTCTTATTTGTGCCTAAGTCGGTGCATACCGGTTATGATACTGATGTAGGGCAGATTATGCATGTAGTTACAGCAGATATGAAACATGAACGCACGATTTCATGGAAGACAAAAAAAATGGGTGAACCAGGATATCTGGAAATACGGCCTAAGCAATCTAATAATATTTCCAGAATTGATGCTGAAGCGGTAGAGCTGCCTTCCCCTAATGGCAATCAATATGCGCTGTATACAGTGCATATTAGCCATCTTACAGCCGGCGCTGACTATGAATATCGTATATCTGTCGGCAAACGTCAGTCCGCATGGAAAAATTTTAGGACAGAATCGGAGTCGACAGCATTTAAGGCCATTGTTTTTGGTGATTCACAGGCAGTAGATTATGCAGTTTGGGCAAAAACAGCGAAGGCTGCATGGGGAAATTATGGAGATGCGGCATTTTTCATTAATATGGGTGATCTTGTTGACAATGGGCAAGATGATTCCCAGTGGAATGCTTGGGTTGATGGAGCGGCAAGTCTGTTAGCAGCGATACCTATAGCGCCGGTCATGGGAAATCATGAAGCCTATAGTCTTGACTGGAAGATGGCGAAGCCTGATTATTATCTCTCACTTTTTGCCTTGCCGGAAAATGGTCCGGCAGGCCTAAAACGACATGCGTATTCCTTTGATTATGGCGATGTGCACTTTAGTGTACTTAATACACAGCAAAATGAGCTAGGTGAGTGGTATCCTGATTTATTAGAGCAACAGAAAGAGTGGCTTGAAAAAGATCTTGCCGGTTCCAAGAAAAAATGGAAGGTAGTTCTCATGCATCGTGGTGTATGGAAAAATCCATTTAATGGGCCGTTGGATGGGATTGGGCAAACCTTTGTGCCAGTGTTTGATAAATATCATGTTGACCTTGTATTTACTGCACATGTGCATTCGTACGCACGCACGAAGGCTTTAAAAAATGGCAGTCCTGATCCAGACGGTACTATCTATATTACGACAGGACGCAGTGGTGAGAAGGTATGGGATAAATCCCCACGAAAACCGACGGATGAGTTTTATTATAATCCTCTTGATATGCCGAATTACCTTTTGCTGGAGGCAGATTCAAGTTCGCTTAAAGTTGCTGCTTTTAAACAGAACGGTGAGCTTTTTGATCAAACAGAGATAAAGAAAACACGGCTTGCGCCGAACTTTTAGGATAAGCGGAAGCCGATGTTGCACTTAGCCTGTTTTTAAGGATGTTATACTTTCTGGTAGGATAAAAAATAGGAAAACCTATTATTTAAAATGCCTCCTTCACACATGAAGGGGGCAAACTTTTTGTTTTAATAAGTTCATTCGTGAGTGGCGCTAAACTGGAATCACAAAAAAACACTTGACTTAGAGTTAGCTTCAAGTGGTAGACTAAATTAAAAGCAGGAAAAATTAACAAAAATAAAAATTATGTAATGGAGCACTTGACAATGAAAGTATTATATTATGATTGTTTTTGCGGTATCAGCGGTGATATGAATCTAGGCGCATTGCTCGATTTGGGCGTAGATGAGGATTATGTAAGGCAAGAGTTATCCAAACTCAAGCTAGATGCTGAATACGCGCTGCAGGTAAAAAAGGATAATAAAAAAGGAATAAGCGGAACCCGGGTGGATGTAGTCTTACATATTGCAACCCATATTCACAATCATCATCACCACCACCATCATCATCATCATCAAGCGCAGAACGGTATAGAAGCTGAGCATGGTCATACTCAACATGTTCATAGAAATCTAAAAGATATTGAAAATATAATCATGAACAGCACTTTGAGTGATCAGGTAAAAAAGCTAAGTTTAGCTATATTTATGAAGGTGGCAGAGGCTGAAGCCAAGGTTCATGGAAAGCCACTGTATGAAGTGCATTTCCATGAGGTGGGGGCTGTTGACTCGATTGTTGATATTGTGGGAGCGGCAGTTTGCTTGGAATATCTTAAGGTGGATAAAATCATGGCCTCGTCGGTTCAAGTAGGCGGCGGATTTGTCAAATGCGCTCATGGCATCATTCCTGTGCCGGCGCCGGCAACCGTTGAAATTCTAAAGAATGTTCCCATGAAATCAGGGATAGTGGCTTTTGAAACTACTACGCCCACCGGTGCTGCGATACTGGCAGCAAATGTAGGTGAGTTTGCCGATAGTATGGACTTAACAGTAGAAAAGGTTGGCTATGGGATTGGTCATAGAGAACTTGATATTCCAAATGTTCTAAGGGTATATCTCGGCTGCGAAAATAAAAGCGATAAAAAATGATAGAGGCTGACGATTATGATAAATAATGAAAAATATTTGAACTTGCTTACTTATTTAAAAAAACTAGAAAGAGTTGTTTTGGCTTTTTCCGGAGGGGTTGACAGTACTTTTTTACTGAAAGCGGCTAAGGAAGCCTTAGGCGATAACCTTAAAGCCGTAACTATACAATCACCCTATATTCCCAAATGGGAAATAGCAGAGGCCAAAGAATTAGTGGCCAAACTGGGAATAGATTTTGAAATAGTAGAGGCGCCCATTATTGATGAAATTAGAAATAATCCGGAAAATAGGTGCTATCTTTGCAAAAAAGCGGTGTTTAGTCAGATCAAAGCTATCGCTGCAAGAGAAGGCTATCGCTATGTGATTGATGGCACCAATTTTGATGATATTGGTGACTATCGACCCGGTTTAGCAGCATTGGAAGAACTCAATATAAAAAGTCCGTTATTAGAGTGCCGCTTAAAGAAACAGGAAATAAGAGATTTGTCAAAAGAGCTGGGGCTTGCTACTTGGGATAAACCACCCTATGCTTGTTTGCTGACAAGAATACCTTATGGCAATGAACTAAAAGAAGAAGATTTTATCAAAATAGAAAAAGCAGAAAAGTATATGATGGATATAGGATTTCGGGCAGTTCGAGTTCGCTGTCACGGCAATCTGGCAAGAATTGAAGTAGATAAAAACGATAAAAGTAGATTGTTTAATGAAGTACTACTTGAGCAAATATCAGCTAAGCTTAAAGAATTTGGGTTCCAGTATGTAACTTTGGATTTAGAAGGTTACCGGATGGGCAGCTTTAACGAGACGTTAGGCACCAAATAGTGCAGCCTATGGCGGGAGGCATTTCAGGAGGAAACCATGAATAAAGCAGACATAAAACAACTGCTGCAACAAATAAAGGACGATGAAATAGAAGTTGAAGCAGCCGTGAAACTTCTTGAAGATTTACCTTATAAGGAATTGGGATTTGCCAAAATTGATAATCATCGCGAATTTCGGGTAGGATATCCGGAAGTAATCTATTGTGAAGGAAAAACAATAGAACAAGTAAAGGGCATTATTGAATTCATGCTAACTAAGAATAATAACATTTTGGCAACTCGTGCGAATGAAAAGATGTATGAAGCCGTAAAAACAATCTGTGCAGAAGCCCAATACAATCCGCTGGGAAGGACAATCACCATCCGCAAACGAGATCAAAAACTCACAGACACATATATTGCCATTGTTTCAGCAGGAACTTCGGATATGCCGGTGGTGGAGGAAGCAGCAGAAACGGCAATGCTGCTTGGCAATCGCGTGGAAAAAATTATGGATACAGGTGTTGCCGGTATTCATCGGCTTTTCTCCAAAATAGATCTCATTCGGGGCGCGAAAGTCGTTATTGTAGTTGCCGGTATGGAAGGAGCACTTGCCAGCGTTATTGGGGGACTTGTGGACAAGCCGATTATTGCCGTACCGACAAGTGTTGGTTATGGGGCGAACTTTGGTGGGCTTGCGGCGCTGCTGGCCATGCTGAACAGTTGTGCAAGCGGTATAAGCGTAGTCAATATCGATAACGGTTTTGGCGCGGCTTACAATGCTAGCATAATTAATAAATTATGAGCAGGCATAAACAATCAGAGCAACTAAGCATTACTGCGGTTTCCTGCCAAGACTGGCCGGTTATCGAAAAAATGTTTGCAGACGCTTTTCAGCATGATATCTATTTTACCCTAATGCAGCGCAGACTGAGGCTAGCGCAAAAGTTTTCCTGCCTTTCTGCAAAAATGTCTGCATTGCTTGCCGGGAATATCTATTTATTATGGTCAGATAATGAGCCGGCTGGTTTTCTCATACTTAAAAAGCTTGGTGACAAGCAAATGCATTTGCACTATGTAGCGGTTGCGCCGGAATTTCGCCGACAAGGCTTGGGACGGGAACTGACGGTTTTCGCCATTAATGCTGCCCGGGAATGCGGCGCCGATATTTTTCTGGAAACCGAAGCAGACAGTCCAGCCATGCAGCTATATAATAGCCTAGGCTTTAGCGTTGATAATCAATTTCCGATTTTTAGACTGGTATTACCGGCGGCTCTGCCTAATGAAGCACAAGCAGCTGCCCAACTGATACCGGTTGAAGAAGACAAAGGTATACGTACGCGGGCTAAAGAATGGCTGTTAGGCTATAAAGCTTCAGTGCTAGCGTGCAACTTACCAGCAGAAATGCCGCTCAGTTTTCATATTTGCCAGCCTGCTGCGGGGAGCGCTGCAATCATCCACTGCAATCTTCATGGCGCCAGTAATGACTTACTGTATCAAACACTGCCACACTTAGCCTTGCACATGAAAAACTCTGATGGCGCTTATTTGGTAGTGAGCGGTGCTGTCGGGGCGGATATAGTTTCAACCTGGCTGGGTAATCGTATTAACTATGTCACCATGACCAGGAAACAACAGGCTTAAACACAGAGTTAAAACGTCAATATAGAGTAAGGAACAGGCTCAAATAAAAGTTGAACTTGTTCCTTACTTTTTACCCTAACAGAAAGTATAACTTTCTTAAAAACAGGATAAGAGCAACATCGACTTGCGCTTTCGCTAAAAGCTCGGCGCAAGCCGTGTTTTCTTTACGTTAGAAATAAAAATACTTGACTTAGAGTTAACTCCAGGTGTTAAACTCAATCTTAGAATGGTAAATAAAAACATATGTATGACAGGTGTAATGGCGGGGAGGAATGATGAATCATGGATCGACGTCAATTTATCAGCGGGCTTGGTTATGGGCTATTATCGTTAGGATTAGCTGGATGTGGCCTTAATCTTTCCGAAAAAAGTGGTACAGCACAAAATAATAAAAATACAGCAAACAATCAAGTCGCAGCTTCGGCGGCAAGCAGCTATGACCGCGGCAAACTGATTATAGCGGAAGGAACAGATCCTAATTCACTAATCGAAAAAGGTTTTGCCGCTCTCGGAGGAATAGGTGCTTTGGTACGGAGCGGGTCTAGCGTTGTAGTAAAACCGAATTTCAGTGTTGCCAGAAAACCTGAAGAGGCGGCAACAACCAATCCGCAGTTACTCGCTGCGTTGGTAAAACAATGTTTAGCGGCGGGGGCTAAGGAAGTTAAAGTCATTGACTATCCTTTTCAGAGTCCGGCTGTATGCTTAACAAACAGCGGGATTAAGGACGCCGTGGAAGCTGTAGGGGGAAAAGCGTATGCCATCAATACGCAAAGTTTCTATACCCAGGTTGATATTAACGGGAAGATATTAAAGAATGCCTTGTTTTCTAAAGATGTGTTAAATGCTGACGTGTTTATTAACTTTCCTATCCTCAAGCATCACAGTATAACCAAACTGACGCTGGGTATGAAAAATATGATGGGGCTGGTATGGGACCGCGGCTACTTCCATAAAACTGACCTGATACAGGGGATTGCTGAACTTGCTGCATTCCGTAAGCCACAGCTTACTATTGTCGACGCTACAAGAGGTATTATCGATAACGGCCCTACCGGGCCGGGAACCATTCGTGAATGGAATCAGGTAATCTTTGGTGTTGATCCTGTTGCTGTTGACACATATGCTGCAACATTATTCGGGGTTAAACCGGAAGAAATCGCGTACATAACGGCAGCAGCGCAATTGGGTGTGGGTGAAATGGATTTGCGAAAACTCACGGTGGTAAAGGTGTAATGGAATGAATTTCAAAAAAGTCTCTTGGTTACGACATCTGTTGCAATTTATTTCATTATTGTCTTTTGTAATATTGCTTGTCAGCATATCCTACCCGCCGGGGGCGGAAAATCAGGTATTGCAATGGTTTTCACGGCTTGACCCTTGGATGCTGCTGAGCCAGCTCCGCTGGCATCAGGAATTTCCTTCATGGGCATGGCTGCCGCTATTGACCTTGGCAGCAACCGTGATGTGGGGGCGGATATTTTGCGGATGGCTGTGCCCGTTTGGCGCATTGTTAGCGCTAACAGATAAAATAGGCCGGACAGTTTTAAAAAAGCTACTGCCAACCAAAACCAAAATAGTTTATGCCTTGAAGCCAATGCGGAATTATTGGTTCCTCATTTTAGTGGTAATATTTATCCTTGGATCAAACTGGGTCTTTTTTTTAACCCCGTTTGCCTTATTTAGCCATGAAATTGTGAAGATTTTGCAAGGAGATATTCCTTGGATGCTTTGGGGGATACTGACAGGTACCTTGCTTTTTTCCCGACTATGGTGCAGTGTGGTGTGTCCTACCGGCGTCCTCTTGTCATTAACAGCCCGTTTGCGCCTTTTTCGTTATGAAATTACAGGAAAATGTGTGCAGTGTAAAAAATGTACGCGCATCTGTACTGTTGGCAGCGCACCGGTAAATACCGGTGTTGCACAGGACGGATGTTTAGCCTGCGGAGACTGCCAAAGGATTTGCCCAACAAAGGCAATCAAATGGCAGCGAAGTTCTTATTTGGATAAAAATAGTCAGCCAGTTTCCGCTGACGATGTTGCAACAACTAAGCGGCGGGAGTCGCGCAGAAGGTTCTTCAAAGTGGCTTTTGCCGTTACTATGGCAGGCATTCTATGGAAAAAAACGGTCTGGGCGGCGGAAAAAGTGCTGCGCCCACCGGGAGCCCTGCCGGAACCAGACTTTACTGCCGTTTGTAACCGGTGCGGCAGGTGTGTGCAGGTATGTCCTGGCAAAGCCTTGCGACCGATGCCTATTACAGATGGTCTCGCTAACTTTGAGACACCTCATATTATTCCACGGCAAAACCGCTGTGACTTATGTTTGTCCTGTCAAAAAGTATGCCCAACCGGAGCTATTGCCGAAGTCCCACTGGAAAAAATCCAGATGGGCCAAGCTGTTATTGATAGGCCGAGATGTCTCGCCTGGAATGACGGGAAGATGTGCTATATTTGTGGCGAACAATGTCCTGTACTGGCAATTGTTGCAGATGGACAACATCGGCCAGTTGTTTTGGCTGACAAGTGTGTGGGCTGTGGTTCCTGTGAAAATGCATGCCCAGTCGATGGTGAGGCTGCTATTCGTGTTTTTCCTAATTAGCCATTCTCTACCTGCAGCTCATTAGTTTCAGTAACCGCAAATGTATAGCAAAAAATACTTGACTTAGAGTTAACTCCAGGTGGTAAGCTCTTATCAGAGGTGAAAACGAATGACGATTACAGAAGTAAGTGGAAAATTTGATCTTCCTCAGGATACACTCCGTTATTATGAACGCATTGGCCTGATTCCACGCGTGAACCGCAATAAAAGCGGCATTAGAGATTATAAAGAAGAAGACTGTAGGTGGGTCGAATTTATCAAGTGTATGCGCGGCGCAGGTCTGCCGATTGAAGTATTGATTGAATATGTTGGGTTGTTTCAGCAGGGCGAAGAGACGGCTGCGACCAGAAAAGAGCTTTTAATTGAACAGCGCCGTCAGCTTATAATAAGAATGGAAGATATGAAGAAAACGTTGGAACGCCTGGATTATAAAATTGCAAGATATGAACAGGCCGTAGTCAAAAATGAGAAAAAATTAAGAAGATCCGAAGAGTAAATGGAGGCTAAGACTATGGAATATAAAAAATTGGGCTTTGGATTCATGCGGTTACCGGTAATCAACCAGGATGATCCAACAAGTATTGATATAAACACTGTAAATCAAATGGTAGATACCTTTTTGGAAAGGGGCTTTACCTATTTTGATACCGCTTATATGTACCACGCGTATAAGAGTGAGATAGCAATCAGAGAGTCATTAGTAAAACGTCATAAAAGAGATAGCTTTACGTTAGCAACAAAACTGCCAACGATGTTTTTGAAGACAAAAGAAGATCAGGAGAGAATCTTTAATGAGCAGTTGGAAAAATGCGGAGTGGAGTACTTTGATTACTATCTGCTGCATAATCTGGGTGTAGAGAATTACGCAACTGCCCAAAGACTGGATAGTTTTGGTTTTATCCAGCAAAAACAAAAAGAAGGGAAAATCAGAAAAATAGGATTTTCTTACCATGATAATGCGGATTTGTTGGATGAAATCCTGACAGCGCATCCAGAAGTAGAATTTGTCCAGTTGCAAATTAATTATCTGGATTGGGACAATGACAGCATTCAGTCCAGAAAATGCTATGAAGTGGCAAGAAAACATAATAAGCCGGTTATGGTTATGGAGCCGGTAAAAGGCGGCATACTTGCGGCAGTACCTGAAAAAGTAGAAAAATTATTTAAAGACTATCATCCGGATCTGTCCATTCCCTCCTGGGCCATCCGTTATGTAGCAAGCCAAGAGGGCGTTATGATGGTATTAAGCGGGATGTCTGACCTGGCGCAACTCCAGGATAATACAAGCTATATGCAGGAATTTAAGCCTTTTGTACCAGCAGAATATGACATTATAAAAAAAGCTGTTGAGATTATTAATGAAGCAATTGCTATTCCCTGTACAGCCTGTCAATATTGTGTAGAAGAGTGCCCACAGAATATAGCCATACCCAAATATTTCGCACTATACAACTCAGAAAAGCAGGCGATAGGCAATGGCCCTTCTATCCCCAGAGTATATTACGGTAACTATACGAAAACATATGGCAAGGCATCAGACTGTATTGAATGTAAGCAGTGTGAAAATCATTGCCCGCAGCATATTGAGATTACAGAATGCTTAAAAGATGTAGCGGCAGTTTTTGAGGCATAATATTTTTTCTCAGATCAGGGAATTGCAGAATTCTAAACTGCACAACCTATGCGATGCTGATAAATATACAGGCAAAAAATCGTTATTTTAGGCTAGGCTTTTGCTGAAAAGACTGGAATAGAAATAATGAATATGACTTAAAAGAGACAGATTGAAGAAATTCAATCTGTCTCTTTTAGTCATATGTGTGCATTTTTAGGACTATAAGTGGGGGGATTATTCTTTGCTTATAGGAGGAATATCTTTCAAATAAAAAAGAGTAAGAGCTATACCCAGCATTGTACGTCCGGCAAAAGAGTTCATGGAAACCCCGAGTATTTTTTCGATGGCCTGCTTACGGAAAAGAACTGTTTTATAATGGATAAACAGCATATTTGCGACACTTTGCAAATTATTACTCAAAATGATTTTTTCCATGGTATGGAATAAATCATTTCCAGTTACCCGGTCATGTTCTAGAAGTTTTCCAATAGTACTGTCAATCAGGGTATTAATGCTTTGTTCATTGACATATTGATTCAAAATCGGCAGAAATCCACTGTCAGCAAAGTGATAAATGCCTGAAGCTGGTGAGACGCGAAATCCGATTATTGCGGCGTTGCGGGCTTGTACGTAGCGGTCAGGAAAATTCTCTAATTTTGGATAACGATTAGCTATGCCAAGAGCAACTCTTATATCCGGAAAATGCTTTGCGGCAATAGTTTTTAAGTTAATGGCTGATGTCAATTCTTCATTTTTACAGTTTTCAGAAGACGTAAGCGTATAGTCTAGAATGCCGATTCCATGGGAAGTTTGCCACACTACTAGTCCGATTTTTTTCGAAAGTTCCTCGATGAAGGCGTTTATTGCTACAATCTTTTCGTCAGGTGTTATGGTATCTGGAAACAACAGAATAAAAAGTGAAAATGACTGTGTAAAATCAATATCCATCTTTTTGGCTTGTTGCAGAATAACATCTATATCAGTGAGAGTTTTGGTGATTAATTTATTTAAAAACTCATTTTTATTTTGTTGCATCGACAAAACGTCTGGCGCAAGACGGTTCTGGATAATGCGCTCAATGGTCTTGTTCAGTCTTTTGGGAGACACTGGCTTCATAATGTAATCAAAAGCGTTTACTTCGAAGGCTTCTACGGCAAAATGGCTATATGCCGTTACAAAAATAATATCAATAGTAGCATTGTTGGAGAGAATTTCTTTTGCGGCTGCAATTCCATTTAACTTAGGCATGTCAATATCCAGAAACAGTAAATGGATAGAATCATTTTTAATTAGTTCTAAAGCTTGGTTAATATCGGTAAACATTCCGACAATGTAAATATCAGGATATTGTATAAGTAAGCGTTCTAACGCTTTCAAAGCGGGTTTTTCATCATCAACTAATATAGTTCTCAGCAATACTGCACTTCCTTTCGCGTGTTAGGAATCTTGACAATTACGGTAGTTCCGGCATTAACCTTACTGACGATTTGAATTCCATGTCCGTAAATGCGTTTTAGCCTGCGGTCGATATTGGTAAGTCCCACGCCATTATTAGCAGGACTGATTAATATATGTGACAATTTGTCTTGGGAAATGCCGATACCGTCATCCTGAATTGTTATCAAAATATTGGAATCTTGCTGTTCCACGGAAATAATGATTTTTCCGCCTTCTGATTTTGGCAAGATGCCATGTTTTATCGCATTTTCTACAAGCGGTTGGAGGATAAGGTTCGGAACCACTACAGTACCAGGTGGAACAGCTATATGGTACTGATAATTTAATTTATCTTCAAAGCGGGCTTTTTCAATCGTCATGTAAGATTCAACAAATTCCAGTTCTTTTTCCAAGGTGCTAAATTGATTCAGGTTATTAAAGTTAAAGCTGCTCCGTAGATAATTGCTTAAAGCCAACAGTAATTGTCCGGCTTTTTCTGCATCTGTCCAACAAAAAGACATAATTGTATTGAGGGTATTATAGAGGAAATGAGGTTTCATCTGTGCCTGCAAAAAAGCCATCTCGGCTTGACGTGTTTTGCTGACAGATTTTTTTAACTGTAGGAGAGTTTTCATTCGGGCTTTCAATTCGCTGGTGTTAAAGGGTTTTGTCAAAAAGTCATTGCTGCCTGCTGCAAAACCGGTTAACATGCTGGTGGCCGAGTTTTGTGTCGTCATCATTAACACTGGCAGCTCAAACAATGAGTAACTTTCGCGGATTTTTCGACATATTTCATAGCCTGACATAGTAGGAAGCATAATATCAAGAATTACAAGATCAATGTTCTTGTTTTGGTTCAGTACTGTTAAAGCTTCTTGGCCGTTTGCAACAGCAATTGCCGAATAATTTTCTGCCGCCAAAATATTGATAAGCGCCTGTAAATTCGCATAATCATCATCGACAAGCAAAACAGTAAAATTACCGTTTGGGGTGAATGTTGCCGGTGTTTTGAATAAAGCCTGAGGAAGATTGTCATAACCGTGGGTTACCAGATCAGCGGCTGGGGAACCGGCAATGCTTATGGGCATACTGAATGTAAAAGTAGAACCTTTGCCAGGAGCGGAAGAAGCCCAGATCTTTCCACCGTGAATTTCGACCAGATATTTTGTAATACTTAAGCCTAAACCAGTGCCGGTATATTGCCCTGTCGATGCTACAGATAGCTGCTCGAAGGATTTAAAAATATCGTCAATTTTATCGTTAGCTATGCCAATCCCGGTATCTTCCACACTGATTTCCAGCATAGTATTGTTTTTGACTGTGGAAATGGTAATGGTTCCCTGATCGGTAAATTTGATAGCATTTCCCAACAGATTGTAAATAATCTGGTTAATGCGGTTTTCGTCTGCTTCAATTAAAGGGAGGTCGCTGGGAAGGTTGTTAATCAAAGTAATTGGTTTAGAAAAAGCTAAATATTTACTTGCTTCCAAGGCTGTTGGGATTATTTTTTGGATATCAATGCTTTGCTTATTGAGTTGAATATCTCCATGCTTTAATTTTTCATAATCTAAGATATCGTTGACAAGATTAGCCAATCTTTTGCCGCTAGACACCACTAGATTTAAGTTTTCTTTTTGTTGTTGAGGTAAAATGGCAGCGCTGTTTTCCAGTACCGATTCTGTAATTGCAATTATTCCATGGAGTGGTGTTCGTAGTTCATGAGAAGTATTAGCCATAAAATCATCTTTTAATTTATTTAAAGAAAGAAGTTTTTGGGACAAGCTATTGATCTCAGAGAAAGAAGCAGAAAATCGCTGAGCTAATATAAAGGCTTGGATAAAAATGAAGATAAGGCTGACGATGGGGAAAACTTCTATATATGTTTGGCTATGGAGGCTCCAGCGCAATGCAGAATCTAGGATATAAGCGCCAATGGAAAATATTATTGTGCTAAATAGTAAGGCGGCACCGACCCTATTTCTTATGACGGCTAGCCAGGCAATATAAGCATAGTACGTCGCGACAAGAATCAGCAGAAGTTGGATATAGAGGGTGAAGGTGGATTTTGTATAAAAGGCAATAGGTGTGAAGCAGGCGAACAGTGTAAGCAGGAAAGAATTAGCCACCAATACTTTTGTCACTCGGGCAGAGCACTCTTTGGGGTATAGTGCCTGCATGAATAATGCTAAGGCCGCTGAGGCCCAGTAAATTGTTGTATACTGCAAGAATACCAGACAATGGAAACTGAGTGATGGGAAGACGTTAAGAATAACCATCTCACCCCGAGAGGCTGTGTTTAGCAAAAATAATACCATAATGAGTACAAAATATGGTTCGGCTTTATAGTTGTATTTCCTTTGTAACAGAAAAAGCGCAGTGTGATACACGGCCATGATAAAAATAGCACCTAATAGGAATATGGCTTCTTGCTGAGCTTTCTCCCGTAATGCAATGATTTGATGGTCGGTTCCCAGATAAATAGAATAAGAAGGACCGCCACGGGCATAAGTAAAGTTAGCTACTTGAAGAATGATTTCAAATTCAGTTTCATCTGTCCTGAAGAAACTGATTAGTGGTTTGTACTCAGGAAAATAAGATTCCGGATTTTTGCCGACAGTTCCGTTTGTGGCTACGACTTTGTCATTAACCATTAATTTGTAGGAGGTAAATGCTGGCCTGATTTTTAATCCCTTTACCACATTGGGATCGGCGGTTTTGACTTTTAAACGATAGGTCGCATAGCCGGTTTCCGGCAGATTGTCGTTAGAATGATTCCAGATACTAGGCACAGCAGCGTAATTTTTTGGCAGATTTGTTCCGGGGTGCAAGTCTTGGTAGGTTAAAAGCTGACTCCAATAGAATTCCCATTCGCCATCTAAAGGGATAACACTATTTTCTGCAAAAATCCAATCGCTAAGGTCTAAAACTCCTTGATGAGCTTGGGGCGTGTTGCTAACTTTATTGTCAGAAAAAGAAATTTCAATATAAAAATAAAGAAGTAGCAAAGGAAACAAAAGCAGTATAAAAAATAATACTGTTTTTTTTGTCATAAGGTGCAGCATACTTTGACAACTGCCTTTCTCAATAGTGATAGTTTGTAATCGCAGTATACCTTGTAGTAACAGATAATTCAATAATTACCATTTTATTAAAAACAAAATTTACTATTTGCTGTCGAATTTTGATTAATTTGCAAACCTCTTGCAATCTAGAGATTTGCTAGGTAACAGCACTTTACTCAGGGCGGGCATTATCCAAATGGATAATGCATTTTATCCATTTGGATAATTAACACTTAATGGGAAATGTGGTAAGTTTATATAGGACTAATTTCCTAAAAACCGGGGCGTTAGTCCTGGGTTTTAGGAGATTAGTTTGCAATGATATAAAATTATAACTGAAATTGCTTTACTCTACATAATTATACAAATTTTACAGGCAAACTTATCGAAAGATAAGGACGCAAAGCTATGGGTCTAAGGACAGAGTGGTCTATGATTGCCAGGTTGCCGATTCGTAAAGAGTTGTACTTGTTGGCATCAATCTGAGTGTAGGTTGGTGTTATTTATTTTTTCAAAACAAGTAATCGTTTTTGATTAATAAAATAGCAATAAGCAAATAATGGAGGATTATTTATGCTTCAGATCTTTAGAACAGTCGAGAAGAAGCGCTCAGAACTGGAAGAATTACGGGTTATAATTCAAGCAACCGAAATTACTTATCGGCAAAGAGGCGAACTTCATATAGCAGAATCTCTTAAAAACTTAGAAGCAAATTTAGAAAAAGCTGTTGATATTTTGAGTACGTAAGCAGTAACTACTCAAATATCAATTATTTGCCGGGAGGGTTATATGGATAAATTAATAGAAAATATATATAACATTTATATTGTTTTATTAGGCGCAGGTATATTTTTTCTGATAGTACGATATTTCTATACGAAAGCATATTCACACAAAAGTATATTTCAAAAACAAATAGACTATGTTGAAATACGGAGTTGGCGGAAAAGAATACATAGGCGAATTTAGCATGCTGATATTCTATCAGGGGGTCGACGCATGAATTTGATTTTTACAAAAGATTTAGTTCCTGGAATGTGTGTTGGTGAGGATGTAATTGCTGAAGATGGGTTTATAAAACTATTGCCCCAGGGAGCTATTCTCACGCAAGTGCAAATAAACAGTCTGAGAAATTGGGAAATACCATCAATTTATATTGATGATACAAGTGAGTGGACAGAGGGGAAAGCAATTGCCATCCATATGACAAAGAAGGAGTTTATACACGGTTATAGAGAAACATTTGACAAAGTTGTTCATGCCTTTAGACGTATTAAAAAATTTAGGGAAGGTTCCATTGCTGAAATGCAGGAACTTGTCGACCAAAATATTATTCTTTTGTCAGAAACAATTGGCGTTTTAGAGCATTTGCAAGATATACGGTGTTATAGTGAGAATACCTTCAACCATTCCTTAAATGTTGCTATAATTGCCGGGGTTTTGGGTAAATGGTGCAATTATGAGGGACGTGAATTGAAAAACCTGATCTTAGCCGGCTTGCTCCATGATATTGGTAAATTGTTTATTCCGTTGCCCATACTAAATAAACCGGGGCTTCTGTCTGAGGAAGAATTTGCTATTATTAAGCAGCATCCTCAGGCTGGTTATCAAGTACTTAAAGATGCCACGATTCCTGAGGGTGTAAAACTGGGAATTTGGCAGCATCATGAGCGGATGGATGGCAGCGGCTACCCTATGGGGTTAGTCGGTGATGAAATTTACGCTGGGGCAAAAATTATTGCTATTGCTGATGTCTATGATGCAGTAACCTCTGAACGGGTATATCACTGCAAAATGACGCCGTTTGAAGCGCTAGACATGTTGGCAGACAAGATGTTTGAAAGATTAGAACCTGTTGCCTGTTTGACCTTCATAAGTAATATGAAGAATTATCTTACCGGGAGTAGCGTGGTTTTGAGCAACGGGCAAAAAGCAAAAATTATTGCATTCAATGCCAGAACCGGATATTTTACCAAGCCAGTTGTCTGTTTGCAAAATGGTAAGCTTATAGATTTGCAGAAGACCGATATTTGGATTGCCGGTTAGTTCGCTGCTTACAAATTCCGCCATACTAAAAAATGGTTGACGAAACAATCGCGATATTTTATAATTAATACAAAGTTCAAAAAATTCCACCACTTATTGTTATGCCTACAGCTATTAGATATTAGGGGGCAAAACTCTATTTTGAGTTTTGCTCTTTTTTATTTGGCCCAAGCTGCCGCAACCAATCTTGTTCAGGCCAAGTACAGCCCAAAAACATTCAGACAGGGAAGGGGGAACGAAGATTTTTATTTGTAGTAAAACAAGGGGTATCTAAAGTCTGTAAAAGTTTGGGGGAACAATAATGACAACACCAACAGTAGATCTTGAGCAACTTTGTCCGGAAAAGTCCGGGCTTAAACGTGACATGAAGTCACGTCATCTCATGATGATTTCTATTGGAGGAACGATTGGTACCGGGCTATTTATGGGGTCAGGACAGGTAATAAGTCAGGCTGGTCCGTTTGGTGCTATTTTGGCGTATTTGTTTGGCGGTCTTGTCATGTATCTGGCCTTGCTCTGTCTGGGTGAACTAGCGGTAGCTATGCCTGTTGCCGGTTCATTTCAGAGCTATGCTTCACGGTTTATTTCACCAGGTGTTGGTTTTACCGTCGGTTGGTTGTACTGGATTAACTGGGCGGTTTGTATTGCAGCAGATTTTACGGCTGCCGGTATAATTATGACCGGCTGGTTTCCGCAGGTTGCAGTTTGGGTGTGGTGTGCAATTTTTGCAGTGGCGTTGGCTTTATTAAATTTAATTTCGGTTAAGGTATATGGGGAAACAGAATTCTGGTTTGCCAGTATTAAAGTAGTGGCAATTGTAGGCTTTATTATTGCCGGTGCCGGGTTGATGTTTGGTTTTACCGGCAGGGAAGGCGCAATTGGTTTTTCAAATTTTGGTATGGGCTCCGGACTTTTTCCTAATGGTGGCTGGGCAGTGTTTTTAACCATGATTACCGTGGTATATTCCTTCCAGGGGTCGGAGCTAGTGGGGATTGCTGCCGGAGAGTGTGAAAATCCAGGGAAAAATGTGCCGCGGGTTATTAAAGGTATTGCGCTTAGGATTGTGCTATTTTATGTATTGGCTATGGTTGTTTTGTCAGCTACTATTCCTTTTAAGGAAGCTGGTCTGCTGGAAAGTCCGTTTGCTCATGTATTTGGGCGTATTGGTATTCCGCTTGCGCAGGACATTATGAGTTTTGTTGTCCTCACTTCTGCTTTGTCGGCCGGCAATTCTGCCTTATATGTTTGCTCAAGGTTACTCTGGTCTATGTCTAAAGATAAACAGGCACCTGGTTGGTTATCACAGCTAAATTCACGGGGCGTTCCTTTTTACGGTGTTTTAGTGACTTTGGCATTATCGGGTTTATCGCTGCTTACCAGTGAATTTGCTGCTGATACCGTGTATTTGTGGCTTATGTCCAGTGTCGGTTTAACTGGTTGTTTAATCTGGATTGTCATTGCCTGGTGCCAGTTGAATTTCCGCAAGAATTTCCTGCAGTTAGGCGGCAAGATGGATCAATTGGTTTTCAGGACTCCGTTATATCCTGTACTACCGGTTGTGGCTATGATATTAAATGCCGGTATTATTCTCAGTCTGTATTTTGATGAATCGCAGCGCATTGTATTATATACTGGTATTCCTGTTATGATATTTATTTACTTGTATTATTTGATCGTGCATAGCAAAAAAGAGGAAAAGGCTGCAGAAGCTGTAGAATAGACTGCATAAAAACGTTGTCTGAATTAACACTCCATTTATCCTTGACTTTTTCCAGGAGCTGCCTTATGATGCAAATAAGAACTCTGCCGTAGATAAGAGATATGAGTGTGGCGACAGTGCTTATTTGTACAGAGAATAGGGAGAAAGTCAGGGATAAAGTTTAATGATGAGTCTGGGAAAAATAGCAGTTTTGTCGGTTTTGCAATCCGAACCGGAAGAGAGCAAACTACTGGAGAAGAGTTTGCCGTCAGGCTACAAGGTATATAAAAGCAAAGTTGGCTCAATGGATTCGGCTAAGATTTTTGCTGCGGTGGAAACAGCTGCAAAAAGGGAAGGCTTTATTAGCAACAATTACCGGGAAGAACATGCTTTATACCATAGTATTCTGGAGGCTTATCAGGGAATCTGCCGGGGCAATGCCGGTTTGGGCAATGTATTGCGCAGTGCCGGTTTATTATACAGCATTGTCCGTGGAACTCGTGCAGCCGGCTGTGATGCTGACGGTGAATGGATTGCAGTTGCCTTATATGGTTATATGGGGGCACCCATGAAGGGTTTTGAGCACGAAGTACTTGGTCTGGGAATGAACCCGATTTAAGTAAAACCTGGATTTAGAGCTAATAAAATAAAAAAGTACAAGTTAACCCAAAGTTATGAGACATAAGGGGGTAAACTCAGTAATGAGTTTGCCCCCTTTTTATATTACTAATTACTGGAGGCGGTAGTATTATGAACAATAAACAAATTGCCAGCGCCATGACTGTTCGCTTGGATGCTGAGCTGCCACCTATGCCGGAATTTGTGGCAGGTATTCGGCGGGCGCCTGACCGCGGATTTCGTCTGACACCAAGCCAAACCGAAACAGCATTAAAAAATGCGCTGCGTTATGTGCCGGAGGAATTGCATGAAACATTAGCCGATGAATTTCTAAATGAGCTTGTGACATATGGCCGGATTTATGCCTATCGTTATCGGCCGCAAGGACGAATTTACGGCCGGCCGCTTAACGAGTATCGCGGCAACTGCCTGGAAGGCAAAGCTTTTCAGGTTATGATTGACAACAATCTGGATTTCGAAATTGCCTTATATCCGTATGAATTAGTGACCTACGGTGAAACCGGTCAAGTATGCCAGAACTGGCTGCAATACCGGCTGATAAAGAAGTATTTAGAGGTCATGACTGTAGATCAGACGCTGGTAATTCAGTCAGGACACCCGCTGGGGCTGTTTCCGTCCAAACCCGAGGCGCCGCGGGTCATTATTACCAATTCCCTGATGGTTGGTATGTTTGACAATCAGGCTGACTGGGAGATTGCCGAGCAGATGGGGGTTGCCAATTACGGACAAATGACAGCTGGCGGTTGGATGTATATCGGTCCACAGGGCATTGTGCATGGCACGTTTAATACGCTGCTGACAGCCGGACGCTTAAAACTGGGTATTCCTACTGACGGTGATTTGCGTGGCAGATTATTTGTCAGTTCCGGCTTAGGCGGAATGAGCGGCGCTCAGCCAAAAGCTATTGAGATTGCCGGCGGTGTAGGTATTTTTGCCGAAGTAGACGCTTCCCGCATTGAAACCCGTCATAACCAGGGCTGGGTTGGCCGTGTTTCCGGTAATGTTGAGGAAGTATTCCGGTGGGCAACTGAGGCAATGACTAAACAACAAACCGTTTCAATTGCCTATTGCGGCAACATTGTTGATTTGCTGGAATATGCGGTCGCGCATACTATTCAGATCGATTTATTGTCAGATCAGACTTCCTGTCATGTTGCTTATGATGGCGGCTATTGCCCGCAGGGAATAAGCTTTGAGGAGCGCACACATTTACTGGCAAGCGACCGGGAAAAGTTCAAACAACTGGTAGATAAATCGCTGCGCCGCCACTTCGAACTGATCAAGATACTTGTTGACAATGGAACGTATTTCTTTGATTATGGCAATTCGTTTATGAAAGCTGTGTACGACGCCGGCGTAACTGAGATTTCCCGCAATGGTGTTGATGAAAAAGATGGTTTTATCTTCCCGTCTTATGTGGAAGATATTATGGGGCCGGAATTGTTTGACTACGGCTATGGTCCTTTTCGCTGGGTATGTCTCAGCGGTTTGGAAGAAGACCTGATAAAGACGGATAAAGCTGCTATGGTTTGTATTGATCCCAATCGCCGGGGGCAGGACCGGGATAACTATATCTGGATCCGTGATGCTGAGAGAAATAAACTGGTGGTAGGCACAAAAGCCCGTATTCTGTATCAGGACGCCGAGGGGCGTACGGCGATTGCTCTTAAGTTTAATGAAATGGTGCGTAAAGGTGAAATTGGTCCGGTAATGCTCGGTCGTGACCACCATGATGTCAGCGGCACAGATTCACCTTTCAGGGAAACCGCTAATATTAAAGACGGCAGTAATGTTATGGCCGATATGGCAACCCATTGTTTTGCCGGCAATGCGGCTCGGGGGATGAGTCTGATTGCGCTGCATAACGGCGGCGGTGTGGGAATCGGCAAGTCGATAAACGGTGGATTCGGTCTGGTGCTTGACGGCAGTCAACGGGTAGATACTATTATTAAATCCGCAATGATGTGGGATGTTATGGGTGGCGTAGCCCGGCGTTCCTGGGCTCGCAACGAAAATTCTATAGCAACCTGCGTGGAATATAACCAAAACTACAGTGGTCAAGGGCATATTACATTACCCTATATTCCGGACGAAAAGTTAATAAAAGCAACTGTAGCAAAACATTGGGCCAAATAAAACAACAATCTAAATAAGGGGAGAAATAAGCATGATCGTATTAGATGGATATTCGTTAACCTTAGCAGATGTGGTAAAAGTTGCCCGGAACTATGAACCGATCGAATTGAGTGAAGCGGGACGCACCCAAATCATTGACAGCCGCAAGATTGTCGATAAAATTCTGGAAGAAGAAAGCCCGGTATATGGAATCTCCACTGGTTTTGGCGATTTCAGCAAGATATTTATTTCCAAAGAAAAAAGAGAAAAGCTGCAACGAAACTTAATCCTAAGTCATGCTACCGGTGTAGGAGAATATTTGCCGGAGGATGTTGTGCGTTCAGCCATGCTGCTTAGAGCTAACTCGCTGGCCAAGGGTTATTCAGGAATAAAACTTTCCACTGTTGAAATGCTACTGGCTATGTTGAATAAGCGGGTATGTCCGGCTGTACCGGCAAAAGGCTCAGTAGGTGCCAGCGGCGACTTGGCCCCCCTTTCCCATATGGTACTTGTTATGCTGGGAGAAGGGCAGGCCTTTGTTGACGGCAAGCTGGTAAGTAGTGCCGAGGCTTTGGCACAAAGCGGTCTTAAGGCGATAGCACTCAGTGGTAAGGAAGGGTTGGCCCTGATTAACGGCACTCAAATTATGACTGCAGTGGGCTGCATGGTCTGGCAGGATGCAGTTGATCTGATGAAGACTGCCGATATTGCTGCGGCGCTTTGTATTGAGGCACTTAAGGGAACACGCACTGCTTTTGATCCGCGGATTAGTCAGGTCAGGCCGCATGCCGGGCAAGTTGCCACAACTAATAACATGCTGCGGTTGACTGCTGACAGTCCGATAATCGAATCCCATGCCAATTGTTCTAAAGTTCAGGATGCCTATTCGCTGCGCTGTGTACCGCAGGTGCATGGTGCATCCAAAGACGCCTTACGGCGCATGGAAGAAACGCTGACTATCGAAATTAATGCGGCTACCGACAATCCCTTGATTATGCCGGATACCGGCGAAGCCATCTCCGGCGGCAATTTCCATGGTCAGCCGATTGCGCTGGTTATGGATTATCTCAAACTGGCTCTAGCGGAACTTGGGAATATCTCTGAACGGCGTACCAACCGTTTGCTTGACGCTCATCTAAGTGATTTGCCTCCGTTTTTGACCGCTTATCCTGGTGAAGATTCCGGTTTAATGATTACCCAATATACGGCGGCTTCCCTGGTATCGGAAAATAAAGTACTTGTTCATCCGGCCAGTGCGGATTCCATTCCTACTTCGGCGAATCAGGAGGACCATGTAAGCATGGGCACCATTGCTGCCAGACAGGCCGGGGAGATTTTGAATAATGTGCGGTATATCCTGGCGATTGAATGCCTGGCGGCTGCACAAGGTATTGATTTCTTAGCGCCTCTGCAACCTGGTAAGGGTACCGGCGCCGCCCACAAAGCCATCCGTGAGGTAGTGCCGCATTTGGATGAAGACAGAATGCCTTCGCCGGATATTCAATGCATTTATTCGCTAATTGCCGGTCGGACACTGGTGACAAAAGTTGAAGAAGCTGTCGGGGCCTTAAAAATAAGCTAACAATAGAGGGAGGGAAGGAATTGGGCAAAAAGCTGGTTATTAAGCATGCAGCAGAGCTTATTACCTGCCGGGGAAGCGCCCCGAAAGCAGGTGTTGCGATGAATGAAATTGGTATCATTGCCGATGGTGCTGTGAGTATCAAAGATGGCATTATCCAAATGGCAGGCCCAACGGCGCAGGTAATGGCTGCTCTTGACGGGAACGATTACGAAGAAATCGATGCACAGGGCAAGTGTGTGTTGCCTGGATTTATTGATTCTCATAATCACTTTGTATTTGGCGGTTACCGGGCAGAAGAATTTTCTTGGCGGCTTAAGGGTGACAGCTACATGGAAATCATGGAGCGCGGCGGCGGTATTATTAATTCTGTGCGCGCTACCCGGCAAGCTGGTACAACAGAACTCAGCCAATTAGCGCTAACCCGTTTAGACTCCATGCTAGGTATGGGGGTTACTACGGTAGAAGGAAAAAGTGGTTATGGACTTGACTGTGACACTGAAATCAAACAACTTGAGGTTATGGCTGCGCTAAAGGAACAGCATCCGGTTGAGGTTATACCGACCTTCCTTGGTGCTCATGCTGTACCAAAGGAATACGAAGGACGAAGCGGTGAGTTTATCGATTTTTTAATTGAAGAAGTCTTGCCGGTGATCGCCGAACATAAATTAGCCAGGTTTTGTGATGTCTTCTGTGAAAAAGGCGTATTTTCGATTGCTGAATCGCGGCGACTGTTATTAGCGGCGCAAAAACTGGGTTTAAAAAGCAAGCTGCACGCTGATGAGATTGTCCAATTGGGCGGTGCTGAGCTGGCGGCTGAGCTTGGTGCGGTATCTGCCGATCATTTACTACACATCTCTGATGCCGGGATTGCTCAAATGGCTCAAAAACAGGTGGTGGCAACCTTGCTGCCGGCTACGGCCTTTAGCTTACGGGAACCTTATGCCCGAGGACGGGAAATGATTGATCAGGGTGTGGCGGTTGCGCTGGCTACCGATTTTAATCCGGGAAGCTGTTTTAGTGAGTCCATACCGCTGGTGATTGCGCTTGCCGCTTTATATATGAAGCTTACCCCCGCTGAAATTGTTACCGCACTTACCATCAATGCGGCGGCAGCTATTGATGAAGCTGACCGATTAGGTAGTATCGAGCCTGGAAAACAAGCGGACATCCTGATCCTGGAACAGCCGTCCTACCTTTATCTGCCCTATCATATCGGTGTAAGTATTGTCGAGACTGTTGTGAAAAAAGGGGAAATTGTCTGGACAAAAGCGAAAGGAAGCTGTCATGATAAGTGTAGTGAAAAATAGCAGTCTTGGTAAAATGGCGGTGCTGATGGTCATGTATTCCGGTGAGGCTGAGACAGCTTTGCAAACTAAAGGACGAGAATGCGGATATGTACTTTGCAAAGGCAAGGTTGGTTCAATGGATTCTGCCAAGATTTTTGCGGCGGTGGAAACAGCAGCCAAGAAAGAAGGTCTCATTGACCAGCGTTACCGGGAAGAGCATGCGCTCTATCATTCGGTGCTTGAAGCTTACCATGGCATGTGCCGGGGGCAGGACGGACTTGGCGCTATTTTGCGCAGTGCCGGTTTGCTGTTTAGTATTGTGCGCGGCACGAAGCTGCCTGGCGATAGTAGTGATGGTGAGTGGATTGCGGTAGCATTATATGGCAATATGGGTGCGCCGATCAAAGGCTATGAGCATGAGGTTCTAGGATTGGGCATGAATCCGATATAACAGAAGAAGTTCATATGTGATAGTAATAAGAGGAGGAATTTTTGTGGCTAAACTTGTAGAATGTGTACCTAATTTTAGTGAGGGGCGGCGGCCTGAGGTTATCGAAGCAATTGTGGCCGAGGTTCGTAAAAATAAGGAAGTTAAATTGCTTGATGTGAAACCTGATGCCAGCCATAACCGGGTTGTTGTAACCTTTGTCGGTGAACCGCAGGCTGTTAAGCAAGCTGCTTTTGCGGCCTGCGCCAAAGCGGCTGAACTGATCGATATGGAGAAACATCAGGGTGAGCATCCACGCGTTGGTGCCACTGATGTTGTTCCCTTTATTCCTGTGAGCGAAGTGACATTGGAAGAATGTGTCGAGCTTGCCAATGAGCTGGGAAGAGAGATTGCCGATAAGCTGAATATACCTGTGTATCTGTATGAAGCTGCCGCTAAAACTCCTGCCCGAAAAAATCTGCCTGATGTTCGTAAAGGCCAGTACGAAGGCTTAAAGCAAGAAATCAGCCAACCGGAACGCCGGCCGGATTATGGTCCGGCAAAAATGCATCCGACAGCCGGTGCTACAGTTGTTGGAGCCAGGCAGTTTTTGATTGCTTATAATATTAATCTGAATACTAGTGATGTTACTATTGCCAAAAATATTGCCAACACTATCCGGGAAGCAAAAGGCGGTTATCGCTATGTCCGGGCTATGGGCGTCATGCTTGAAGAACGAAACATTGCCCAAGTATCAATCAACATGCTGGACTATACCGGAACACCGCTTCACCGCGTATTTGAAACTGTCAAATCGGAGGCGGCGCGCTATGGAGTAAATGTGATCGGCAGTGAGATTGTCGGACTGACACCGCTGCAAGCCTTATTGGATGCCGCTGAATTTTACCTGCGGTTTGAGGGTTTTGACCGCAAACAGGTTTTGGAAACAAATTTGTCCGATGACTAACTCGCTCTAATACTTACCGCTTTGATAAGCGGTGAGCTAAAGACTGACTAAGTCCCTGGATAATTCTGACTAGAATTCAGGTGGCGTTAAAACGCCGTCTGAATTAAGTCTCCATTTATCCGATGACTAACCTTGTTTATAGCAACTCGATACCTATTGTAAGATCTTTGTGATATATGGAAAGGAGACGATTATGCTTATTGAAAAAAACGTGACAGATTTTATTGATGTATTGGCGTCAGCTTCACCGGCTCCAGGTGGCGGCAGCGTGTCAGCCTTGGCCGGATCATTAGGTGCAGCGTTGACCGCCATGGTTTGCCGACTTACACTGGGCAATGAAAAATACAGTGATGTGCAGGCCAAGGCTGGATCGATGCTAAAGCAGGCTGATGAACTGAAAAATTTGCTGCAAAAATATGTGGATGAGGATACTGAAGCCTTTAATAAGGTTATGGCTGCATATAAGCTGCCTAAAGACACCGAGGAACAAAAGACGGATCGTTCCCAGGCAATCCAGCAAGCTATGCAAAATGCTGCCAGTTTGCCACTCAAGGTTGCGGAATATTGTCTCACGATTATTACTATGGCTGAGCAGATACTGCGGCTTGGCAACGCAAATGCCGCCAGCGATGCTGCCGTGGCTGGGCTAATATCTCACGCCGGAATGCAAGGGGCGATATATAATGTGCGCATTAATTTAGCCTCAATAAAAGATCAGCAATTTGTCGAAACTACCCAGGCGCAAGTTGATGCTATTAAATCTCAGGCGGCAGTACAGTATGGTAAGCTGATTGCGACTGCCGATAAAGCGATCGGATAATAATTTGAATGGTATAGAGTGATACGATACATACAGTAACAGAAGTTAATATGACAGCTAAACAGCTTTAGTTCGAATTTTTGCGGACTAAGGCTGTTTGCTCTTGCTTCCCTAACAGAATAGGTGTATGACAGACAATGCGATTTAATGGGTAGGAGATTAGTTAATAAAGTTGTATAATAGATATTATTATCAACTTTTTCTTTGATACTAAACTTGTTTTGTAGTGAATAGCAACCATTTTTGTTGTGACGTATGTGCCAAATAGGAGATAATATGGTTAATTCTTTGAGCATTTTTGGAAATAAACAATTTCAAAACATGACGATTTCCCATTTTAATACAATAGTAGGACAAAATTTACTGCTGCCGGTACTGCCTGTTTTGCTTCAATACAAAGGTTTTACGGAAACCAAAATTGGCTTTATTATGGGGATTACGGCAGCAAGTGCATTATTTATCAGGCCGTTAGTAGGACGTAAAGTGGATACTAAGGGCAGCCGACCGGCTATTCTTATAGGACAACTGTTATTTCTGTTATCAATTGCCGGTTTTTTGGCAGCGACAAGTTTTTTTGAATTTTTTGCGTTGCGGTTGCTGTTTGGCGTTGCTCTGGCTTTTTATGGCACAGGTGCGGTTACTTTTGCCAGCAGCATTGGGTCAGGCGAAAACAATGCCAGTGCAATTGCTATGTATACGCTTGTTACCATGCTGGGTCTTGGGATTAGTATGGGATTTTCGCAAATTATTTTTGATGTCTGGGGATTTGACATAATTATCATAGGTAGTTTGCTATTGCTCGGAATTGCCATCGGTGTTATGAAATTTCGCGCCCTGCCAATTAAACCATCTGGCGGCAGTGAACGCATTCCCTTTATGAGTGTGCTTAAATCACCAACACTTATTGGACTTACTGCCGGTCAGTTTGCCGCCAATTTTTCTTTTAGTGCGGTATTTACATTTGTGCCGCTTGCCGCTTTGGCGCAAGACATTCATTTTTACTCCATGTTTTTTATTGCCTTTGCGGTTTCCGTTGTCGGTTCCCGTTTTTTTGTACAAGATGTAAATATTAAATTAGGTTTAAAAAAGACCGTAATTTACGCCTGTGTAACCATGCTTGTAAGTATTTTGCTGCTGATTGTCAACATCAACCCGGTGGTACTTGTTCTGTCAGGCTGTTTGTTTGGCATAGGTTTTGGCGTAGTTTTTCCTACACTGGTTTTACTGGTAATTGAACATATGGATAAAAGCTGCCGGGGGACAGCGTTAAGTATACTTACGGCGGCCGGTGATATCGGTGTCGCGCTTGCTACTGCTCTATTGGGCGGTGTTGCGGAACATTTTGGTTATGCCTGGTTATTTTTAGCAGCAGCAGTAGTCCTATCTCTATGCACATATTGCTTTTACAAAATTTTAAATAAGGCTTCTCTAGAGTGTATAGAATAGGTAAGTCATAATAATGAGCTTTTGCCAAGATTGGAGGAACCAATATGAATATTGCTTTTTTCTTGATTCCCAAAAGTGAAGTTGTTTATATGCCGATAAAATCCACAATGCGCCAAGCTCTCGAACGCATGGAATATCACCGTTATACCGCGGTTCCGCTTATTGATGAAGCTGGTAAATATGCAGGGACTATTACCGAAGGGGATTTCTTATGGAAAATGAAAAATACGCCGGGATTAACATTTGCCGATACCGAAAAGATTAATATCAAAGATATTCCACAAAGAATGACCAATAATCCGGTGCATATCAATGCGCAAATACAGGACTTGTTTTCACTGGCGATTAACCAAAACTTTGTTCCCGTGGTTGATGACGCTGGGGTGTTTATCGGAATTGTTCGCCGCAGAGAAATTTTGGGGCATTATGCCAAGCTGTTGTAACGATTTGGTTGGTAAGAGCTAATGGCAGGTTTTCTAAAATAAATAGTTATGTATGCAAATTTTAAAATTTAATAAACCTAAAGTGTTGATCTGTGCCTATCTCAAAGGGCGTGCCGTTAAGCGACACGTCCTTTGGCGTAAGCAGGGGCGATTCACACTCATGGTACAATGATGGAGATGGCAATAAGTTAAAAGTATTGACAAAGGCAAGTACTACGTTTTATTATATATACATATGAATATATAATCATATATTAAGACGAATTCAAGGAAACTCTATTTTTTGAGGTGGCGTATGAAAAATTTATTATGTGATATGTGTGAGGAACGTTGCGAGCATCCCGAGACGATATGTCTTGCAAAATCCGAAATGCTGCCGGAAAACACGGTTCAGCAATTAGCGGAAACTTTTAAGATTTTAGGCGATGGTACCCGGATTAAGATTCTGCAGCTCTTAATCAAGCGGGAAATGTGCGTGTGCGACATTGCCGATACGCTTTCTATGGGCCAGTCGGCTATTTCCCACCAACTTCGGGTGCTGCGTGCCGCTAAACTGGTCAAATTCCGGAAAGACGGCAAAGAAGCCTGGTATTCACTGGATGATGAGCATGTGGTGGGGTTGATGTGCCAGGCCATGGAGCATATTAGTCACACGTAGAAGGTGTTTTTGATAAAAGGAGATGAAATGTATGGGAACAAATAGTGAAGCCTGCTCTTGCGGCTGCTGCCACAGTTCACATGCGGTGTCTGCTGGCGTGGGTGAGGCGGCTGTCGCTGTGGACAGTGCCAATTTGATAAATAGTACATTTGGCATAGACGGGCTGGACTGCGCCGATTGCGCCGCTAAGCTGGAAAAGGGTATTAAGAAGCTGCCCGGTGTGCGGGAAGCTCAAGTGAACTTTGCAGCAGCCAAATTAAAAGTTGTGTATGATAAAACACAGTTAGAGGTAGCGCAGATAATCACAACAGTTAGCGGCTTTGGTTATAGTGTGGTTGGCCTACAGGCCGGACAGGACGCGCCGGGCTATCATATGTCAGTATTTCGGATTGAGGGTATGGACTGCGGCGACTGCGCCGCTAAGCTAGAGAAAAAAATAGCGGCTCTGGCCGGTGTGCGGGTGGCAACAGTAAATTTCGGTGCCGCCAAACTGACAGTTGAGCATGCCTTGACTGATTTGGATATTAGTAAAGCCGTACAGCAGGCAGGTTATCAGGCGATTCTAGACGGCCAGGCAGTCCGGCCTGGTACTCAGCTAGCTGGTAACTGGTGGCGCAAACCGCGAACGCTGGCAACGATTGGCTCCGGCGTATTGTTGCTGGTCGCTATGCTGCTGGATTGGGTAGGGGTGAGTGACCGTGTGGCTATAACGCTCTATTTAGCGGCTATGGTGGTCGGCGGGTATCATGTGGCCAAAAGCGGGCTATACGGTCTGAAGAGCCTGACCTTGGATACCAATTTTCTCATGACTATTGCCGCTGTCGGTGCGGTGGGCATTGGTGAATGGAGTGAGGGCGCAACGGTTGTATTCCTGTTTGCACTGGGCAATGCCCTGCAGGCCTATACGCTGGACAAAACACGGGAATCTATACGCGCCTTGATGGAGTTGGCTCCGAGGGAAGCGCTGGTGAAGCGTGATGGCAAGGAAGTGCGTCTACCGGTAGAGGAAATTGTCGTAGGTGATGTGATTATTGTTAAACCGGGAGAGCGTATTGCTATGGATGGCAATGTGCTAAGCGGTGTTTCCACGGTCAATCAGGCACCGATCACCGGTGAGTCTATGCCTGCCGAAAAGCAGGCCGGTGACGTAGTGTATGCCGGGACGGTTAATGAACAGGGCGCTTTAGAAGTTACAGTGACCAAACTGGCGGCTGATTCGACGCTGGCTAAAATTATGCACATGGTGGAAGAAGCACAGGCTGAAAAGGCGCCCATGCAGCAGTTTGTCGACATCTTTGCCAAATACTATACACCGGCTGTCATCCTGGCGTCGCTAGGGTTGATGGTCATTCCAGCGCTGCTGTTCAATCAGCCCTTTGACATTTGGTTTTATCGGGCTTTAGTGCTACTGGTTATCTCTTGTCCTTGCGCCCTGGTTATCTCAACACCGGTATCTATTGTATCTGCGATTGGCAATGCCTCGCGGCGAGGCGTACTGATTAAAGGCGGGGCGCATTTAGAGCAGATGGGGCGCATTCAAGCCATGGCTTTTGATAAAACCGGGACACTGACAATGGGTAAACCAATGGTGACCGATGTGCTGCCGTTAACTGGTATCGAGCAAAAAGAATTATTAGCATTGGCGGCGGCGGTGGAAAAATGGTCAGAGCATCCGCTGGCACAGGCCATTGTAACGAAAGCCGGCAATGTGCCTTTACAGACAGTATCCAAGTTTAAGGCTCTCATCGGGCAGGGGGCGCAGGGCGATGTCGACGGTCAGACAGTGTATGTGGGGAATCGTCGTCTGTTTGAAGAGATCGGGCATGCCCTGGCCGATTATGAAACACAGCTGATCCAGTTGGAGCAGCAAGGCAAGACGGTGATGCTGGTAGGTACTGCAGAGCAAGTATTAGGAGCTATTGCTGTTGCCGACACGCTGCGGGACAATAGCACTGAGGCGCTGGCTGCGCTGCGGTCGGCCGGAGTACACAATATGGTTATGCTGACTGGTGATAACAAACGGGTGGCGGCGGCTATTGCCGAAAAACTCAATATGGATGCTGTTTACAGTGAACTGTTGCCAGAAGACAAAGTAGCGTCATTGAAAAAGATAACGACTGAGTACGGCAGTGTGGCCATGGTGGGTGACGGTGTGAATGATTCTCCCGCCCTGGCAACTGCCACTGTGGGTATCGCGATGGGCGTGGCTGGTTCAGATACGGCACTGGAAACGGCTGATATTGCCCTGATGTCCGATGATCTGAGCAAACTGGCCTATGTCATGAAGCTTAGTCGCAAGACGGTGGCAATTATTAAACAGAATGTTACCTTTTCGCTGGTAATAAAACTTTTGTTTGTGATCGGGACTTTCGCCGGTTTTGTCAACCTGTGGTTGGCAGTTTTAGCCGATACCGGTGCTTCAATCCTGGTAACGCTAAACGGTATGCGGTTGGTACGGGAGATAAAGTGATTAAGTAAGTACTTGCTGCAATGAAACGAATTGAGGCCCGGCAATTGCCGGGCTTATATCATTTTAACAGAATGCTTTATACAACTGTGACAGGTTTAGTGGTACTGTATTGACAAAAGCGGCATGCTGAGTTACTATTAATTCGATAGTTATCGAAATATAAGTATATTTGACTTGAGGAGCTGTAACCATGGATACTAAAAAAATGGCCAAAATATTTAAAGCACTTTCCAATCCTAATCGCCTGGAATTGTATTTAAAAATTGCCGAGGCGCATGAAACCAGTTTTAACGCAAGTCGAGAGTGCTTTATTACTGATATTGCTAATTGTCTTAATATTGGTGCGCCAACAATATCACATCATATCAAGGAATTAGCGAATGCGGATTTGATTACCACTGAGAAACAGGGAAAATTCCTAATTTGCAAGATTAATGAAGAACTGGTAGAGGAAGTAAGTAAACTGCTGAGTTTGCAGCGTAAATAACTGCCAGGCAGTGCCAACTTTTTTTACCAAACACTTCGATGGTTATAAAACTATAGAACTTAATTATCAGCAGCACAAAAGGAGGATATAAACTTGAAAGTTTTTTATTTTACAGCAACAGGAAACAGTTTGCATGTTGCCAAAAGCATTGGTGGAGAACTATATTCTATTCCGCAGATGTTAAAGGAAAAAAGGCATGTTTTTGAAGATGAAGCAATTGGTTTTGTATTTCCCTGCCACGGGCTCGGAATCCCCAGGTTGGTAATTGATTTCATGCAAAAATCTCAATTTGCGGCAAAGTACTTTTTTGCGGTTATGACATATGGCAATAAGGCGGCAGCCGGATTAAATCACTTGGCAAAAATCGGGAAAAATACAGGGATTTGTTTTAACTATACCAATGAAATACTCATGATTGATAATTACCTGCCACTTTTCAAAATTGAAGATCAGTTAACTAAAGAGGGTTCAAAGAATATTGACGAGCAATTGGAACGCATAGTAAGTGACATATTTACCAAACAAACCAAGATAACTCAAAAAGGGATTGCCACAACAGCTGTTTCGCGGGTTATTTATAAATTATTCACTAAGCACAACTATGATAAGGGGGATAAGAATTTTATCATCAAGGATAACTGTAATGGTTGTAAAGTATGTGAGAAAGTCTGTCCCAAAAGTAATATTGAAGTTGAAGGTAAACCGGGATTTTTGCATAAATGTGATGTCTGCTATGCCTGTATACATCATTGTCCACAGCGAGCAATTCATTTAAAATCAGAGAGAAGCAGTGCCCGATTCATAAATCAAAATGTAAAATTAAAAGAAATTATCGATGCAAATAATTAGCGTAAATCGATAATCGAGGACAAACTATGTTTACTATTTTAAAAGACTTTATCAAAGGCAATCCTCAAAGGAAGCCTGCTTACCCAATAACAATCAATGCTATTGATACATTGCCTGGTTTAAATTCCACTCAGCCAAAGGCTATCTGGTTTGGACATTCTACCGTGTTATTAGAACTGGAAGGCAAAAGAATCTTAGTCGATCCTAATTTTGCCGATTCACCATCACCGTTTCCGCTGGTTGGAGGTAAGCGTTTTAGCAAGATACTGCCCTTAGAGCCGGAAAAACTGCCAGCAATTGATGTTGTTCTTTTGTCACATGACCATTATGACCATCTGGATTATCATTCTATTATGCGAATAAATGATAAGATCGGTTTGTTTTGTGTACCCACTGGAGTCAAGAAGCGCCTGGTAAGCTGGGGAATTAACCAAGAAAAGATAAAAGAACTCACATGGTGGCAAGAAGTAAACCTTGCAGACCTGACGCTGGTTTGTGCACCGGCACAGCATTTTTCCGGCAGGACTTTGTTTGATCGCAACACAACACTGTGGTGTTCCTGGATTATTGTTGGCGCAAAAACAAAAGTTTTCTTTAGCGGTGATGGAGGGTATGGTCTTCATTTTGAACAGATTGGCAAAAAGTACGGGCCATTTGATTTGACATTAATGGAGTGTGGTCAATATGATGAACGCTGGTCAACTATTCATATGATGCCGGAAGAAACGGTACAGGCTCATATTGATGTGAAGGGTAAAATTTTATTGCCAATACATTGGGCAGCTTTTAGTCTGGCTTTTCATGCTTGGACAGATCCGATTGAGCGTGCAACAGCGGCAGCAAGCAAACAAGAAGTAAGAATAACTACTCCTAAGATTGGTGAAGCCGTATTTATTGGAGCGGCAGAGTATCCTGCAGACACTTGGTGGAGATAAAGGGAGCTTTAGGATGGGTAGGTAGTCATCGATAAAAAGGCAATTAGAGGAAAAACGTATTGGCTACTATCGCAGGAATTGTTACTGCCAGTTAGGCTTTAGCTAAGGTAGCGACAGAGTTTACACAAGCTATTGATATATTTAAAATGGAATATATAATTCTTAGAGGCTGAAGCCTGAGTGTGGCCTGAGTGTGGCCTGAGTGTGGGACTAACCAAATAAAGCCAAAAAAATTCCATTTTAAGCAGGATTTTGGAATGTTTTGCCGAATTATGCAAAAAAATAGTATTAGCAAACCTCCTGAAAAGGTGGGACGCAAAGCCATGGGTCTAAAGACTTCGGTCTAAGATTGCCAGGTTGCAGCATTAAGTTAGCTGAACCTGGCAATCTTTTTTTATCCGATTATTACAATTCAGACAGCGTTAAAACGCTGCCTGAATTGTAATAATATATGCTGAATATTATTTTAATTTTTGATCAATATTTATATTAACTATTAGAGGTGGACTGTGAAAGAAAGTTTTAATTATACTGTGGTTGAGATTGGACCCGACTGTCTTGCTATTAATTCTGATCGTATTCGCAGCAAAATTTGCAGTTATTTTACCGGAGAATCTAAAGAAATATGTCTTGATTTTAGTAGAACGCTTTGTATTGATGCAGCTGGTGTTGGTGTTGTTGCCGCGTTAGTTTTTGAAGGACGGAGAAAGGGCTTTACTATATCAATGAAAGGAGCTAAGGGGGCAGTATTAGAAATGCTTACGGCAACCGGATTATATCGATTAGCTTCGGAGTGATGATAGCATTGGAGTTTGCCAAACAACGTATTTTACTTGTTGATGACTCAAAATTAAATAATCAAATTATGCAGGACATATTAAGCAATGATTATGATATGTTTGTTTCGACATCAGGAGAAGAAGCTTTAGCGATAGCTGCTTCAGAAAGTATAGATCTTATTTTGCTGGATGTTGAAATGCCGGAAATGGATGGCTATGAGGTATGCAGAAGATTAAAGAAAAATCCTTATACCAAAAATATTCCGGTTATTTTCGTATCCGCTGCCAATGATGTTCAACATGAAACAGAGGGACTCGAAATGGGGGCCATCGATTACATTATAAAGCCTTCCAACCCGGCTATTATCAAAGCAAGAGTCAAAAATCATTTGGAACTTAAAACGTATAGGGATATACTAGAGCGAATATCATTAATTGATGGTTTAATCGGTATAGCTAACCGACGGCATTTTGACCAGACATTAGAAAAAGAATGGATACGTGCTTTACGCAAGGGAGATATTATATCACTTGCTTTAGTTGACATAGACTATTTTAAAAAATATAACGATTATTATGGGCATCTGGCAGGAGACAAATGCTTACAAAAAGTGGGTAGTATTCTGAAGGAATCCCTATACAGAACTAATGATTTGGTAGCGCGTTATGGGGGAGAAGAATTTGTTGCTCTTCTTCCCGCAACAACACAAGTTGAGGCATTTATGATTATGGAAAGAACACGCAGTAATGTAGAGGAATTGTATGTTCCGCATGAGATGTCAGAAGTATCCGATTATATTACTGTGAGTATAGGGGTAGCTTCTATATGGCCGGGAGCAGATACCGTTTCCTCAGATTTGATTCGACAAGCGGATGCTGCTTTATATCAGGCAAAAAAATTAGGGCGCAACAGAGTTTGCCGTGAATTAGCTTAAAGTTGATTTGCCATAATTGACAACTAGTAGCAGGGAATTGTTTCCTGCTGTTTTGGTCTGTTAAAAATTAAAGGGTTTTGGCGAATTCCGGAGAAATATGTAACATCCAAGGAGGCATAAGCCATGAAATTGCAAAAAAATCATCGTCATACCCAAAGAAAAGAAGTTCACTATAGTAGTGAAAAAAAACCTAGTCTTGCCGGACCGGCAACCCAGCAAAATAATGGTGAAGTAATATCCATATTTAAGGCTTTAGAAAGATGCAGGCTAAAGCTTGCGCTGTAATATCTTTCGGCGAAATGACCCTGCAGGTTAAAGCAAATGGTTATACATGTATGGGTTGTATTGTTAGGGAAACTTGTTCATTTATTAAATACTAAAAACTGCGAACAGGGAAAGATAAATGGAGACTTAATTCAGACGGCATGTTAACGCCGCCGAATGATAGTCGGAATTATCCAGGGAAATTACCCGCTCTGTACTCAGCGCTTGCAGAAGCGGGGGTATTAGAGCGGGTTAGTTATTCTATAACGAAAAAGTAAACTTCAATTTCGACAGGGGGTTGCTTTTATGAAAAAAATATGGTTTGCAGGAGGCTGTTTTTGGGGTGTTGAAGCCTACTTCAGGCAACTCAGCGGTGTGTTAAACACAACTGTTGGATACGGACAGGGAAGTAAGGACAGGCCAACATATGAACTGGTATGCACTGGGATGACAGGACATGCTGAAGTATGCGAAGTGACTTATGAGGAAAAGATAATAAGCCTACAGAAGCTATTGGAACATTTTTTTCGAATCATTGATCCGACAACATTAAATCGTCAAGGTCCTGATGAGGGAACACAGTATCGGACAGGTATATATTATGAGTCAGAAGCTGACAGGAAAGTCATCATTGATTTCATAGATAAAATGAAACCGCACTATGCGGCGCCCATTGTTGTGGAAGTTGAACCGGTAGGGCGATTTTTTCCGGCAGAGGATTATCATCAAAGATATCTTGAAAAGACGCCGGGAGGTTACTGTCATATTAATCTATCCTTGGCAAAACCGGATGAACGTAAATGATTTTGCGCTGTAAGGTCGTTTTTGAAAACTACAGTATTATGATAAATGCGACAGAGAATGGTTAGCTCTAGTCGCTTTTTTATTATTATCAGCAGCAAAATATTTCAATTATAGGAAGGCGGTGTGCTATAATCAGACATAAGTATTACGTAGATTTAATACATAGCTGGAATTTTGCCAAGTATAAAGGGGGAGTCTAAGAGGATGTTGGCTTGAGTATATGTTAAGTTTCGATGAAATTTATAGGGAAAGCAAGGATTTACCATTTTTATATAGAATTAGCTAAAAAACATATTGTTTTATCAGATGACTAGCTGGTGTTTTTCTAATAATGGAGGTTTTGTAATGTTTGCCGAGTTTAAGTCAATCGTAGTGTGTAATGAAGTAAATTTGAATAAGATTGCTCAGCATTTTGGTATAAATCGTAAGTTTAAATGGGAAGATTCACTGATATTAAAAGAAGATTATTTAAAAGGGATTATAAATGATCCAGCAAGAAAGTTTGTTTATATTTTTTATTTTGGAAGTATGGTCTTTGTAAATTTCCAGGATCATGAAATCATGGATGTAGTAAAGTATATAAAAAAGATTGAGCCGGAAGTAAATGAAGTTAATGCTTTTGCTTATGTAGATGACTATAAACTAGAAGTTGATACAAATGAAACACCGGCGATTAATAATGATTATATGATCGTGAATGCTTATGAAGAGTATCACTTGGAAATTGTTTCAACAATTTTAGCAAAATCAGTTTCGTTAGGAAAAAATGAAAATGAAGTAGATTCATTACTTGACAGAATTGAAAATGTTGTAAACAATTTAAGTCGTGGCGAACTAGGTGTATCGGATGAAGACCTTGCGAAAATGTCTGCTAATATTTTGCGGTTTAGGCTTAGTGCAATTTCGTATTTGATGCTGTTAGACAATCCGGAGATAACCTGGACTAATGAAGAAGCATCTGCTTTATATAACGAGCTTTCCGCCCTGTTTGAACTTAAGGATCGTTATGAAAAATTACGACATAAAACCGAGACCCTCTTGGATATTACTGAGGCATTTTCGAATTTGGTTCATGCAAAGCGAGGAACAAGACTAGAATGGGCTATTATTATTTTAATAGTGATTGAAATAATTTTATCCTTGTATGAGATGTTTTTTCATTAAAACATAAGTTGATTTTGACGGCTCTCGGGCCGTCATTTTTAGTGCCTGTTAATCGTCTTTAAAGACTATAAAGCGGCTAAAAATTATAATTGTTTTGGTATTGACTAAAATGTATTTTGGTATTGACTAAAATGTATTTTGGTATATACTTAAATTAATTAGTGACAGTTGCTTTAAACTATGCATGGTTTGCAAAGTCGTGTGACTGAAGACGGAGGTATTTGCTATGAAAGAAGAAAAACACAACAAAGTAGGTCGTCCTAAGGTCAAAGAGAAAAGAAAACCGCGGTCAATAAAAGCAACAGAAGCAGAGTGGAAACGAATTGTAAAACTTTTAAAGCAAATTGATAGTCCCAAAGCGGTAGCAATTATAAACGCTTTGGAAAGTTACCTCACTCTCAACGGTGAAGAGCTATGTGTCGACAGTCTCAATAAGGAAGGGGAAAGTCAAGGATTTTAGATGAGATTTGCTGAGCTACGGTGTAGAATACTACAGGAAATATTGCAAGCCTGCTCTAATTTTGATCGGTAGAATTCTTGTGTTTCTCCAAGAAAATAAATGCTTTGGAGGGAATGATTCTATGAATGTTAGAAAAGGTTATCAGGAAGAACTTTATGAAATCAATGAACAGCTATATGAAATGGGTAAACAAACGATTACCTTTGTCACTGAGGCAGTAGAGGCATTTGTTGCTTTTGACGCTGAGTCAGCCGAACCTATTCGGCATTACGAACGGCAAATTGATGCGCTGCATCAGACAATAGAAGAAAAATGTATTGCGATTATAGCTACGCAACAACCTGTGGCTAGCGATTTGCGATTTCTTATTGCAGCCATTAAGATTTCTGCTGAAATTGAGAGAATCGCCGATTATGCAAATAATATTGCTAAAATAACTCATAAAAAACTTCCGGGATTAGATTTAGGGCCAGTAGTGCCATTGCAAGAAGTTGTCAAAGATATGGGGAAGTTAGTGATAAATTTACTGTCTGATACATTGCAGGCATATGAGAACAAAACTCATGATTTTGTTGTTAGTGCTAAAGAACGGGATGCAGAAGTAAATAAAGCTAATCGTGCGTTACTTAATTTAATGATTGAAACTGGTAGGAATAATGGTAATTTAACTCAGGCTATGCTGGAGATGCACACGGCCATCCGTTATCTTGAACGGGCAGCAGATCGGACGGTAAATATTGCTGAATGGGTATTTTATCTGGGAACCGGGTTTCGATATGTTAAACCCAAAAAAATAAAATGATTTTATGTGGTGCATGGCATGTAGGAGGTTGTGTTGGTGAAGCTTTATGTTTGGACTCATGATCGAACCTTCCATAGTTGGAGTATGATAGAAGAGCCGTGCTTACACACAGCAATGTATAACAAAGCAACTGCTATTGTGTTAGCTGAGACAGAAGAACAGGCTATCACTTTATTGGCAGAAAAAAACGAGGGATGGCGTGCGGAAGATTTTAAAAGTTTAAGACCGCAAGTGTTTGAACTAGACGCTGCTTTAGTTGTTTATAGTCAGGTACATTATATATAAATTAACGCCACCTAGCACTAGGTGGCGTTAATTTATTACGTTTCAATCCCATATTCTTTTATTTTGCGATATAGGGTGGACTTGCTTACTTTGAGAAGGGCGGCGGCCTTGACTACATTATGATTAACGAGAGATAAGGCCGAGCGAATAGATAGTATTTCTGCATCCTGTAACGATACTACATCACTTGTGATGGTACTAATAGGCGAAATACCGGATGCCAATGAAGATATGTCGGGATTGCGCAATAGTTCTTCCGGCAAGTGCTCAGGATAGAGCATAGTACCATGAGCCATATTCACAGCATAAATCATGGCGTTTTCCAGTTGGCGTACATTCCCTGGCCAATCGTAGGTACTGATAATGTCATATACGGAATTGGAGATTTGAAGAATAGGAAGTTTGACACGACGGCAATAGTTTTGAATGAAATAGTTTGCCAGTAATAAGATATCTTTACGGCGTTCGCGCAGCGGCGGAATATGCAACTTTAGGACCGATAAACGAAAGTATAAGTCCTCACGGAAAGTTTTTTCCTCCACCATTTTATAGAGATCTTTATTGGTGGCGGCTACCAGGCGGAAGTCGACTGGTTGGTAACGCTTGCCGCCTACACGCATAACTTTTTTGTCTTCCAGAACACGTAGCAATACAGCCTGAATCTCAAAAGGCATGTCGCCGATTTCATCAAGAAAAAGTGTACCGCCGCTGGCTAACTCAATTTTGCCGGGCCGTCCTCTGCGCTCTGAACCGGTAAAACTGCCGCCTTCATAGCCGAATAGCTCGCTTTCGATTAGATTGCGCGGCATAGCGGCACAATTGATGGCGATAAAGGGACCGGTGGGGCGGGAGAAGTTATGAATGGATTGAGCAAAAAGTTCTTTGCCGGTACCACTTTCACCGACCAGTAGAATATTTTCCGGTGAGGCGGAGAAGCGCTGGCACATTAATTTGCTTTTGCAGGTACCTTCATCATTGCCAATAATATCTTCAAAGTGAAAGGTTGCATTGTTACCGGCACGGTGAGCTACAAGTGCATTGATTTTATCAACATGACTCAGTCGTAACACTGCGCCGACCACTTGCGCATTGGTTTGCAAAAAAACCGGTCGTGTACTAATGATGTAAGTTTGTTCGCTTTGGTTAACTGACATGGTTTCTTCCACATAATTAAGGGTAGACCCGCTTTTTATAGCTTGTGTAATCAGGGAATTAGATTTGAGGTGTTCAAATATACTGTAATTGACGGCTTCTTGCAAGCCAATCTGCAGTATGTACAGTCCTTCATGGTTGCTGCGAATAATCTTTCCAAAAGAATCAACCATGATAATACCTTCATCGCTAAAACTGATAGCAGCTTCTAAGGTATTATTGGCAATAGTCAGGCTATGGTTGGCCTGTTTCAAGCTCATTTGCTGCCCAATAGCCATTGCCAGTGTGGTTACCCAACCGAGGGAGTGGGCCTGAAGGTTGTGAAGCTCGTACTTGTTGGTGGATTCATCAAAATCATGGGCTAACAGTAATGTGCCGATAAGCCGCTTGTTAGTATCAAAAATGGGAGCAGAAGAGGTTAGGTTATTTTGCAGCAGCAGAGAAAAATTTTCTGGTCCAAGCAGTTGGACCGGGCGTTTGTGACGCATGCACAAAATGTGAGCACTGGTTCCAGCAATTTCTTCAGCCCAATTTGAGCCAACAACCGAATTGATGCTGTTAAATTTAGAAATTTCCTCCAAATTACCTTTCTGCATCAGCAAAATACCCTGATGATCCCTAAGAGTCAGTGTGTAACCGGAATGGATAGCCAGGTCAATAAACGGTTTAATCAAGGATGTGGCCGTTTCAAGCAATAATTGGTTTTCCGCAAGCAATTCCTGAAGCTGGGCAGGGCTTACAGTGGTGCCTAATTTTACGGAAAAAGGGTCAACTCCGGCTTGGTGGGAACGAAGCCATGATTCGGCTACCGCACGGCGTACATAAGGAGAGGTTAGCGGGTTTTCGCCATGCGTCAAGAAGCGCTTCTTACATTCCTGGATATGCTCCCAGTTTGCCATAGGGGTAATGGCGCTTTCGTTATAATCTGATGGCGCATTTAATTCGGAATACAGCGAGAGATTAGCTTCCATATATTCAGATCCTCCAAATAGATCTAGTAAACAACATAATGTTATTAATAAAAAGCTGATGATGTATTTTTCTATGTTTGGCGTTAAAATTCCTATACGACAAATACAAATATAAGAAAGTGCCTATATCTGAGTTTACGCAAATGTGCCAATTGTGCAGTAAAAATAATAGCTGCAGCCTCATCAGGCTGCAGCTATTATTTTTTTGCGCAGTGAAGTTTCCAATTTAGTAATCCCGATTTTGGGAATTTTCTTAAATGCAGGAATCCAAAGCTGCCGGCAATGCGGCTTATGCCCGCAAATAATCTGCATTTAACGTTTGGCACAATTTTTGCTCTATAGGTTCAGTAACCTTGTGGTATAAGGAGGTGAGCAAACCGATCATACATAGTTATTTTATGCCTAATTTTTCATCGACAAAGGAGAGGAACGGATGAAAAAATTTGTACTTACAAGAAGAGATTTTCTTAAAGCAACTGCTGTAACTGGGATTGCGACAGCGTTGAGTGGTTCACTAAAGGGGCTTAAGCGGGGCGAAGCTGCGGCAGCGGCTGCCAAAACAGCAGAAACAAAAATCATCAGAACCTGTTGCCGGGGGTGTATCGGTAAGTGCGGTATGTTAGCTCACGTGAGAGATGGCCGATTGATTAAACTGGAAGGTGATCCGGATCAACCAATGACCAGAGGTAAGGTGTGTGCTAAAGGCCTTGCTGCTATACAGGCACTGTATAATCCTAATCGTAATAAGTACCCCATGGTTCGGGTTGGTGCGCGCGGCGAAAACAAGTGGAAACGCGTTTCTTGGGAAGAGGCAATTGATACCATTGCAAAAAAACTCATGGAAACTCGCGAAAAGTATGGTGCAGAAGCAGTTCTTTGTACTACCGGAGGCGGCGGAAATCCAGAATTCGGCAGTGTTAGAAGATTTGCCAGTGTATTTGGTACGCCAAACTGGTTTGAACCAGGTGCGCAGCAATGTTATATGCCTCGGACAGTTTGTTATAACATGATCTATGGAAATACAGACATGAAGTATCAAACTACCAGCATTGCTGATAGTGAGGCTCATGAAATTTACTTCTATGACGATACTCCTATGAAGACGTTAGTATTGTGGGGAACTGCTCCCGCGTATAACAGCCCATCCCAGGGCGGTCGGGCTGTTGTGGAACTTAGAGCCCGGGGTGTGAAAACAGTTGTCGTCGATCCACGGTATACGGCAGATGCTGCGAAAGCTGATATATGGCTGCCAATCAGACCCGGCACTGATGTAGCGCTTGAGCTTTGCTGGATTCGCTACATTATCGAACATAAGCTTTACGATGAAGAATTTTTGATAAAGTGGTCTAATCTGTCATTCCTGGTAAATCCAAAAACAAAAATGTGTCTAAGGGAAAGCGAAATTACATCTGGAGGTGATCCTAACACTTTTGTGGTATGGGACAAGAAAACCCAATCCGCCAAGCCGCTGCCGTATCCGTGGGACGATAATCTTGAACCTGAACTTTTTGGAACTTTTACGGTCAATGGTATGGAATGTAAAACAGGTTTTCAGCTTTATAAAGAACGATGTGAACCGTTTACTCTTGCTAAAGCAGCAGAAATCTGCTGGCTGGACGCTGAAATGATAGAAAAAGCAATCAAGCTTTATGTTCAGGGCCCTGGCGGACTTTGTCTCGGTGTTGCAACAGACCAGCATCCGCAGTCAGCCCAGGCAGCTATGGCTGCTTGTGCACTTGATTTAATGATGGGTTATGTGCAAAAACCTGGGGCACTTCTTCAGAATTTCGGGGATGTTAAATTTGCTGACTCTGCTGTTTCGCCGCTATATAAGTTATTACCGCCCGAACAATTTGCAAAACGTCTAGGCGGTGCCGAGTATAAGGGCGCAAATTCATGGGGATCTTGCCATAGCCCAACCGTTCTGGAAGCAATTAAAACAGGTAAACCTTATCCGGTACGTATATGGCTGGAGCGTTCAGGCAATAAGCTTGCTATGCTTGGTAATGCGTCATCCTGGATTGAAGCTTTAGAGAAGCTGGACTTCATTGTTCATATGTACATGTATCCGACGTCATTTTCGGCTTATGCCGATGTTCTGCTACCTACCCAGGAGTGGCTGGAGTCGGATTATGTTGTACCACCGCTAAATATGCTGTTTGTTAGGCAAGCGGTTACCCATACCTATGAAACCATGAATGAAACGGTAATCTGGGCGAAGATTGCCAAACGCTGCGGAGAATTGGGACATCAGGCCTGCAAAGACTCTTTTGATCCGGCAAAGACAGCGCCGGAACAGCCATATTGGAATTCGATGGAAGAATTCCTTGACTATAACTGCAAACTCAAATTGGGCATGACCTTTAAGGAACTTGCGCAAAAAGTGCCTTACGAAGCTATGCCTATCGAAAAATGGCGTAAATATTATACCTATAAGGCTATTGATCCTAAGACCGGTAAGCTGAAAGGTTTTGGTACTCCCAGCAAAAAACTGGAGATTTACGGAGAAAACTTTATCAAGTTAGCACGGACCGGAGCGCCGTATTCACCCTATCCGCTGCCGCCGGCATCAAAAGATTATGATCCGCTGCCTTATTTTGTCGAACCACATGAAAGTCCGCTGGAAGACAGTGCGCTTGCCAAGAAGTTTCCGCTTGTCATGACCAACGGCAGACTTCCATATTACCACCATGGAACATTGCGGAATATTCCATGGCTGAGGGAAATTTATCCTGTACCAGAGCTTTGGATTCACCCCAAGACTGCAACTAAATATGGCGTAGGCCAAGGAGACTGGGTCAATGTTGAGTCGCAACGCGGTAAAATTAAGGCTAAGGCTTGGCTAACAGAAGGTATTAATCCGGGCGTTGTTTACATGGAACGCTTCTGGACTCCGGAGACTTTAAACACTGATACCCATGGTTGGAAAGAAGTAAACGTTAATGTTCTTTCTAAAAACGATGCGCCGTTTAATGATGTTATTGGTACTTATACGCTGCGAGGCTATCTTGTCAAGGTATCAAAGGCAGACGGACCGCCGCGAGGTGTTTGGTTAAAACCGGAGGAGTTTAAGGCATGGCTTCCTGAGCCGTCAGATCCAACTCCTTTAAGTGATAAGGAGGTGTAATTATGGTCCAAAGAACTATGGTAATTGATTTGGATCGGTGCATTGGCTGTAAATCTTGTGAAGTAGCTTGTAAACAGGAGAATGGAGTTACTCTTGGATGTACCTGGAATAAAGTGTTGACAGTAGGACCGACAGGCACATATCCCAAAGTTGAAATGTATTATTTGCCGACTATGTGCCAGGAATGCAAAGAGGCTCCCTGTGTCAAAGCGTGTCCGACAGGAGCATCGTACAAAAACGAAGATGGGGTTATCCTTGTCGATAAAGAGAAATGTATTGGCTGCCGGTATTGTATGATGGCCTGCCCGTATGGCGTCCGTACCTTTAACGAAGAGACCAAAGTAGTAGAAAAGTGTACATTGTGCACCCAATTGCAGGCCGTTGGCGAACAGCCAGCCTGTGTCAAGGCGTGTCCGGCTACTTGCCGATTTGTTGGTGACATTGACGATCCAAACAGTGAAGTTTCACAAGTAATTCAAAAGGCTGGCAGTGACAGTGTGCATGTTCTTCCTGATGTAGGGAATAAACCTTCTGCGCAGTATATCTTGCACAGTAACATTGCTAAATGGAAGGAGTGATAACATGAGTATTCAATGGCCGTTGGTTTTCTTTACACTCTTTGTAGGATTAGGGTGCGGCACTTTTATTGTTACTGTACTTCTGACCGAGTGGGCTGGTAAAGAAAAGCAAATCAGAACATTTAGTTCAATTATTGCGATTGCTGCTTTAGCCGTCGGAGGAGCGTCAAGTACTCTGCACTTGGGGCATCCGGAGCGGATGTTTGGCGCCATGGCCCACCCAAGTTCCGGCATCTTCATGGAATCCATGCTTAGTTTTCTGCTGGGGTTGGCTATCGTGATTTATTTGCTGGCGATTAAGAGGGATGCTTCTGCAACAGTTTGTAAAATATTGGGAAGCATTGGGGCGGTATTGGCAATTGCACTTGCTTTTGTTAATGGTGATGCTTATGTAATGCCGTCCATACCTGCCTGGAATACATTGATTTTGCCTGCACTTTACTTAGTATCGGCAGCAGTTATGGGATGTTTTTGTACGGGTATATTGCTTGCTCGCTCAGCTAATCATGATGAAGCGGCACTAACGGCAATAAAGAAGGCTGCTCTGCTCACCTTGGCGATTCAAACCATCTTGATTATCGCGTACTTGGTACACATAGCCGTAGCACCATATCCTGATGCCAGCCGGTCAATCGGGCGGATATTAGCCGGCGGTTTAGCGCCGATCTTCTGGGGAGGACTGGTACTGATTGGTTTAGCGGTGCCAGTAATACTGATGAAAAAGCCAGAAACCAGTTCATTCCCTATGACGGTCAATTTTGGAATGGCTTGCGTTTTGCTCGCTGGTATTGCTTTTCGGGTATTGATGTTCTCACTGGGGAGCAGCATTAAGCAGTTTTTCTAAATCTGCGTAAGGGAAGAATCATTTTACTTCTTCTAAGCAAAATGAAGACTTGAATCAGACGGCGTTTTGACGCCGCCTGAATTCTAGTCGAAATTATCCTGCGATTTAACCGCTCTTACTTTTACTCTATAAAGGTGATTGTCTTAGAGAGGGTTAATCATCGGATAGAAACGGAGGAAAAGTGGATAAAACATTAGAGTATGCAGAACTTATCTCAAACAGGGAGCGTTTATACCGGTTTTTAGGACGGTTATACGAAGTGGAAGTCGATAAAAACCTGCTGGAGCAGATAACCGCTATGATATTTCCTGTTGAGTGTGGAGAAGAGGTTCTTAACCAAGGATACCTCTTACTTAAAAACTACATTATGCTTCCGTTAAACGATCCTGTGAATGATTTGGCTGTCGACTTCGCACGGATATTTCTCGGCGCAGGGATAGTAGGCGATGAGGTTGCATATCCATACGAGTCGGTTTACACAAGCCCTAAGCGACTTATCATGCAAGATTCTCGTGATCAAGTTTTGGCGGTATACAGGAACAAAGGTCTGAACAAAACCGAGGGGCTGGATATTCCGGAAGACCATATTGCGTTGGAACTAGAATTTATGGCACACCTGTGCCAAGAGACACAACAAGCTGTTGCTGCGCAAGATTGGAAGGCTGTGTCTGCGTGCCTAAAAGGGCAACTGGAGTTTCTCACAGCCCATTTGTTGAATTGGGTTCCTGCGTTTTGCACAGATATTGAAAAATATGCTGAAACAGAGTTTTACCAAGCGGTTGCCAAAATCACTAACGGCTATTTACACTTAGAGCTTGATATCCTGGAAGATATGATTGCCGACTGTTGTGGGAACTGTGCATAAAAGTGCTAAATACAGTTTTGTTTTCACTGAGTACTCGTAATTTGTAAAGTCGCTTTGGCAACAAGAGAGGAAGGCAAGCAATGAGCCAAAATAAATCTAAAAACGCTCAAAGCATGATGCCAAATTCAGCAAAACATTCGCGGCGTACTTTTCTAAAAATCAGCGCTGGGGCTCTTGGCCTGTTTTTGGGCTTGGGGGGGCTGGCTAGGGCCATCCCGCACAAAACGCTCTTGCGTCCCCCGGGGGGGCAGGATGCAACCTCTTTTATTGCAAAATGTGTCAGGTGCGATCGCTGCCGAAGTGCCTGCCCTAGTTCTGTAATCGCTTTGGCGCATTTGTCGGACAGTATTCTGAATGCGCGCACGCCGGTAATGAATTTTCATCTTGGCTATTGCAATTTTTGTAATAAATGTGTTGAGGTCTGCCCCACTCAGGCATTAAAGCCTTTCGATATCAAGAGCGTGAAGCTTGGACTGGCAGTAGTGCAGCAAGATACGTGCATTGCCTGGCAGTCACGCGGGTGTATGGTATGCGTTACCGCGTGCCCTTATCAGGCAATTACGCTTGATAACCAGAAACACCCTGTTGTTGATTCGCAAAAATGCAAAGGTTGCGGTATGTGTGAAAAAGTTTGTCCAGCCCTAGTGATGCGGTCATATAGTGGAGGTAAGGTTCGCGGCATTGTAGTCACACCTATTTCCGGCAGAGATGAGGGACCGGTATGAAAAAAAATAAAACAAGGAGCCTGAGGCTGACGACAATGACAATTGTCGTCATGGCTGTTTTTATTGGTGCGGCCGGAAATGTTGGTACAGGATCACTTTCTGCCTTTGGTGTAGACGCTATTACGGCAGTTTGTCCTTTGGGATATCTGGAAACGGTAGTTGCCGGACGGGATATCCTGCCACAGGCTTTACCGTCTTTTTTAGTGATTGCCGGGCTTACTGTCTTATTAGGGCGTATTTTTTGTGGTTGGCTTTGTCCTGTTCCGTTGGTGAGAAAAATTGTAATTAACAAAATTGATGAAGAACAGGAACTGGTTGAGGATAATGCGGCTCTGCAAGCAGATGGTGACTGCAAAACCGTAAAGCCTGTTTGTTCTCAGACTAATCGCGATGATAACAAGAAACCAGCCAAAGGGCTGGTTGTTCTTGGGGTGACAGTAGGTTCTGCGGCTATCTTTGGTTTTCCTGTATTTTGTCTTGTTTGTCCGATCGGACTGATTTTCGCAACATTATTTGCATTGCTTCGTCTGGTTAAATTTAATGAGCCAACAATGGACCTTATTATTTTTCCGCTGATAATTATTGTGGAATTTGTACTTTTTAAAAAGTGGTGCAGCAAAATATGTCCCTTAGGAGCTTTGCTTAGCATATTCGGCAAGTTTAATCGAAGGCTTATACCTATAATTGACCATTCCCGTTGTTTAGAGGAAAGTCAGGGTATCAAGTGCCGGCAATGCCGCAGTGCTTGTAGCATGGACGTGGATTTAAAGAACGACAAGGGTACTGGTAATCTCAGTGAGTGTACCAAATGCCGAGAATGTGCAGACAATTGTCCGGTTCAGGCCATTAGATTTCCCTGGAGGTGAAGACTGATATGTTATCCAAACTTGAACTATTTGCCGAAGCTTGTGCCAAGCTTGATAAGCGTGGTATTGTCATGCAAGAAAAGCGATGTTTGCGCAAGCGGCATATCCATAGTTCCTGTCAGCGTTGTTCGGACATATGTCCTACCGGCGCCATTACTTGTACGGAAAGCTTAGTTTTTCTGGGAGAAAAATGTAGCGGCTGTGGTGCGTGTGCTACGGTCTGTCCCAGTGGCGCGCTTGCGGCTAAGCTGCCTTCAAATAGAGAAATAAGCGCGCTTGTTTTTCACCATGTGAAACACTCGGGAGCAGTCGCCTTTGCCTGTGAGACTTATCTTAAAGTGCATCCCGCTGAACGCCGCCGGGTTATCAGTGTGCAGTGCATTGCACGGTGTGATGAAGCGATTCTTGTCGCTGCTGTTCTTAGTGGCGCAACCCACGTAGCTATTCTTAATACTGCCTGTGAGGATTGTGTCCAAAATAAGGTTTGTGCACAGGTACAGGTAGTGGTTGACACGGCAAATCGCTTGCTGGCGTGTTGGAAGTACCCTCAACTAATTACAATTACGCCAACCATTCCGCAGAAAATCAAGCCTCTTCCTGTTGCCGAAGGTGAGGTGACAGGCATGTCGCGGCGTAATTTCCTCACTGCTTTTAAACGGAAAAGTGAGAGTCTTGTTACCCAAGTACTCCCAGAAATTATTTTAACTACAGAAGAAACGTCTGCAAAAAATAATAATGAAATAGAGAACCCGCTGGAAGAACCTAAGCATTTGCCAGATAAATGGAGGGCGCTGTTTGATTCTTTACAACGGTTGCCGAGTACAGCTGTGTCCGAATTTCCAAGCACTATATGGGGGGATATTCGCATTGATAGCAGTTGCAATGGCTGCGGAACCTGCGCGGATGCCTGCCCGAGTTCAGCGCTTACTATTCATAAGCAGCAGGAGCTTTGGAGGCTTTCGGTAGATGTATCGCATTGTACGCAATGTGGTTTATGCAAAGATGTTTGTTGTCGTGGAAGTATCGAAGTCATTTCAACTGTAGCTCTTAACGAAATACTTGATCAGAAGTCCCAGGTGCTTGTGGAAAAAAGACAAGAGGAAATCGACACCTTGTTAGAGCCTATAGAAGACCGGATGGCGCGGTTATTGGGGTGCTCGGTTAAAAACTAAGATAAGAATATAAAACGCGGTAGTGAATACCGAAATCAGGAAAAGGATGTGAAATATGCTAAATTTCAGCATGCCGGAATTAGGGGTAGTTTTAGTTATTGCTCTTATTGTATTCGGGCCAGGTAAGCTACCTGAGGCGGGGAAGGCAATAGGTAAAGGGATTAGTGAACTAAGACGGGCAGTAACGAGTGAACCATCTAACGATGTCGTTGTAAAGATTGAAGGGAAGCCAACAGAAAACAAGTCAGGTGAAGTAAAATTATAAGTAATATCTAATGGTTTGAGAAAGATAGCGCTTCATAAGTTTGGATAAACTTATGAAGCGCTTTTGTTTTGTAGTTGAGTAAGAATATTTAATGTAAAAACAGGTGCCTGTGTGATATTAAAATATCCACGTGGCACCTGTGATTTTGAATTTAGCAATAATTATGTTAGTGTGATAGATTAGACTTTAACAATCCAACCTTCAGGTGCTGCCAAATCACCAAATTGAATACCACAAAGCGTATTGTACAATTGGGTGGTAAGGGGGCCAACCTCGGTTTCACTATGGAAGACATGGAAATTATCTTTATATTGGATGCCGCCAATTGGAGTGATAACCGCTGCGGTTCCGCATGCACCCGCTTCCTTAAACTCTTTGAGGTTATCAATTAAAACATCCCGTTCGACTGCTTTTAAACCTAAGTATTCTTTCGCTAGATGCAATAAGGAATATTTCGTAATACTTGGTAAGATGGAAGGTGAATTAGGAGTAATAAATTCATTATCCCAGGTAATGCCGAAGAAATTGGCAGAACCGACTTCTTCGATCTTGGTATGAGTGGCAGGATCAAGGTAGATACAATCACCAAAGCCGCTTTGCTTTGCCAATTTATATGAATATAAGCTTGCCGCATAGTTGCCGCCTACTTTCGATGCGCCTGTTCCATAAGGAGCTGCCCGGTCATAGTCGGAAACGATGAAATTAACCGGTGTCATGCCGCCTTTGAAATAGGGACCGACAGGAATACAAAAAACAGTAAATAAATATTCTGGAGCTGCCCCAACACCAATATTATCGCCTACGCCAATCAACAGTGGCCTAATATACAGTGTGGCACCAGTACCATAAGGTGGGACATAGGCTTCATTGGCGCGCACTACTTGCAAAACAGCATCTACAAATTTTTCCTCGGGAAGTTCTGGCATTAACAGGCGCTCGGCGCTGCGATTCATTCGTTTGGCATTTTCATAAGGGCGGAACAGCTGGATATCTCCGTTTTTGGTTCTGTAGGCTTTTAGGCCTTCGAAGCACTGCTGGCCATAGTGTAATGCAGTTGAAGCTTCACTAATGGAAAGCTTATTGTCAGTTACTAGCTGGCCGTTATCCCACTGGCCATCTTTCCAAGTGGAAATATAACGGAAATCTGTTTTGATATAGTTAAAACCCAAGTTAGCCCAATCAATATTTATCTGTTTGCTCATACTATGTACCATCTCCTAAATAAACTTATTTTTGTACGCTAATGCAGTCGCCCGATGCAATTCTCATTTATAGGGGGTGATGTCAAACAATCCCCCAAAGATTTGTAGTTTGCTAAGCAAAAAACAACAAAGCTCAAGTAATTCATCACCTCCCCAAAATAAAAAAACTCTTGTCCTTCAAGTCAGATAGACTTAAAGGGGCAAGAGATATTCTCGCGGTACCACCCTTTTTACAGATAAAAATATCTGCATCTCATCAGGTCAAACAACCCTAGCAGAATAACGACTGCACTCCTATCGGAGCTGAGGCCGGCGCAGCTTACTTTATAAGTTCAGCATTGCTGTTCAGGAGCGACGTTTGCATTCCCATCGTACCGGTTCACACCAGCCACCGGTTCTCTGAATCGACATAGAGCGCAAGTTCTCCCTCATCACATTTACTATGTTAAGTTAAAGTGTACTTTTATTTAACTATACGCTCATAGTTAGCTTCTGTCAACAGCAAAAAGAATTATTGTTTTGGAAAAAGTGCAATTATTAAAGCATAGAGTAGTAATAAGTGTAATATTGTTAACTGAAGGACCTTGATTGTTGTATTTCTGCGACAAAGGCATGAAATAAGCCTGCTGTCGTACGCTGAGCAAGAGGGAGAAGAAGTTCTGTCGAGTTACTGTACCGGGTTTCATCACCTTCGGTACGAACCCAATCAAAAAAATCAGCGGCGATGCAGGCATTATTGAGGATAAGCGCATTTAGATCCTGGGAGTATATACCGCCAGTAAATGCAGCGAATTTGTCATAATTTGCTTGTACCCATCCTTCATATTGTTTATGACCGTTGAACAGCTTGGCTCTTGCATGATGCGGAACACATAAATCCTGCAGAAGATGTGCAGCTGCTCCTAAGAAAAATGTAGCTTTTTTTAAGTTGAACTGTTTAACAGACTGGCGTGCCAATTGATAATAGGCTTCAAAATTATCAATTGCATGTGTGGAATGCCACAAGCCTTTTCGAGAACAAGGTTCAAAGTAATGATGTACATTCTTCCAGTTCTTATCAGCCCAGTATACACCTAAATTAAGTTCGGTTGTGTATTGGCTAAGAAAGTCTGAAATTTGTCCAAGACCATCATTCTTAATAATAGCAAGGGCTTGGCGGTTGCAAAATTCATGCGTTACTCCTGGTTTGTCAAAAAAGCTTTGCAGGGGAGATACAGCGGCTAACATTAAATGGAGGCAAGCATCTGCAGGCACGGTTTTTAGTGTTTGAATCATAATTCTCTCCTTAGAGATTATTTTTCTAAAACATGCATCTTGCCGATAAATGTATAACTTCATGTTTATTGTAACAAAGTCAAGGTGGGAGGCTGTTAAATCTATGTTATTGTTTAATTAAAAATCATTGTCAGTACGGTGGTAGACGTATATCTGTTGCCGGTGCAATGACGAAGCTACTGTGAATTAACAGTAAAATAATGTAATTTTAATACATTCCTTTATTTACCAGGATAAAATATAAGGGTAATCCAATATATTTATTTTAGGAGGTAAACATGAACCATTACAAATGTTTTTGGAAACGCTCTCTGATGGTAGGTTTGGCGGCAACCTTATTGATGTCAGGAAGTTGTATTGTCGGCAATGGGAATGCTCAGGCAAAAGCCATTCCTCAACTCTTTGATTTTGAAGCGCATCGTGGGGGGCGGGATGCTCGCCCGGAAAACACACTGGTCAGTTTTGCCTATGCAATGGAACTTGGTGTAACTACACTGGAATTGGATATGCAAATGACGAAAGATGGCCGCATTGTTATCAGCCATAATCCATATATGAATCATAATTTAGCCAAAGATGCAAGTGGCAAGTATGTTGAAAACGGTAAGTATGATATTCGCACAATGACTTTGGATCAAATAAAAAAATTTGATGTTGGAACCATGAATTCCGCAGCCGGTGATTATTATGCCGGACATGGAAAAACGCAATTATCGGTGCCAGGAACTCAAATGCCCACTTTGGAAGAAGTATTTGAACTGGCAAATGCCTACGGCAATAATAAAGTATTGTTCAATATTGAGACTAAATCGTATCCAGACCAGGCATTTCCAGAAGCAAAAAACAATCCTGAGCCGGCTGTGTTTGTAGCTAAAGTCTATGAAATTATAAAAAAATATCATATGGAAGATAGAGTTATGCTACAATCTTTTGACTGGCGGACATTAAGAGAAATGAAGAAACTAGATTCCGGTATTACGCTGGTGGCTTTAACCTGTGAACAGCCTTCCTGGGGACCTGACAGTATCTGTCGCCAAGTAGGTAAACCGGGAGCTTCTCCTTGGATGGCAGGTCTTGATATTGATACCTTTAATGGTAGTTATATAAAAGCTGCCAAAGCGATTGGTGCTGATGTGGTGTCTCCTTACTGGGAAGAACTATCAAATGAAATGGTAAGTGAAGCTCATGAGTTAGGGATGAAAGTAGTACCTTGGACAGTGAATAACCCGGTGAAAATGAATATGTTAATTGATATGGGCGTAGATGGGGTTATTACGGATAAGCCCTGGGTGTTGCGTGAACTCCTTATTAAGAGGGGAATATCTGTGGCAGAGCCGACAGTAAACACCAATAGTCCATATCACACCGGTATTAATATTGTTATGGGGGAAACTAAAAAATTAGGTAAAGGCGGAGATTCTGCCGAGTAATTAATTAAATTATAGTTTCATTAAACAAACAACTACTGTCGTCTTGGTAGACAAGAGCAGTAGTTGTTTGTTGCTGTATATAAAGCAGGTGAAAAAGCATGCCGCCGCAAAAAAAATGTTGGCAGGCTTTATGCTTTATTTTTAGTAGGGGAAGGGGTTAACTATTCGTGAACTTTCTGGTTGGTTAACAGCCAGCCGGCCAGCCAGGCCGTAAAAGGGGCAACAAGTACAACGCCAAAACTGCCGACAAGGGTATGGAGAATCTCAGCTGCAATATAGGTCAGGTTCAGTATATTCATTACTGGTGTACCCTGAGCCATAAAGACCATCATAAGGGCAGTAAAAGAACCGGAATACGCTAATAGCAAGGTTGTCGTCATTGTACCGACAACTGCCCGACCAACATTCATGCCTGATGCAATGGCTGAACGGCGGGTAATATCAGGATTTTTGTCGATAAGTTCAGTTACGGCTACTGCTATATCAACTGCCACATCCATCATAGCTCCTGAAGATGCCACAAAAATCCCCGCCAGAAAAATCTTGGTAAGATCAATATGGCTAAAGCCAACATGCAGCAAGGTTTCGGCAAACGGAATAACTGCACCATGTATTTTAAAGAGTTGACCAAATAAAATTGCCAACAAACAGGCGGCAATTGCACCACACATAGTTCCCAGAAAAGAAACTAACCCAGTACGGTTGACTCCCGCCACTAGAAAAGTAACGCACCCGACAACAACGCAAATAACCAAAAGGGAAAGAATAATGGGATCCCAGCCTTTTAGAAACAGCGGCCAAAGTACTTTCCATAAGACCAGGATCGTAAAGATAAAAGAGAGTACGGCTTTAACCCCGGTCCAGCGAGCAAAATAAAAAAGCACAAAGATAAATAGCCCAAACAGGAGAAGTTCGTTATCAAGGCGATAGTGATCAATTAAATTGGCGGCAATAATTCGGCCATTTTCTCCCTTAATAACAACTAAGGCTGTATCACCAGGCTGAAATACCTTATCCATTTCCAGTTTGCCCAGTAAAGTGTTTGTGGCTTCAATTTTTTGACCGGAAAATTCACCACCGACAACTTCCAAGGATACCCCTTGTACGCCGGTTTGAACTACACCGCGCTGATAGACGGTTTGGTTATCAACCGCAATAACTTTGGCTTTACTGCGAATATAATCATCATCTTGTGTCGGAAATCCGGTCGGTAAAAAATATAATATGATACAGAGAACCGCAATTACAAATACAAAAGTTTTATCGATATTCCGGAAAGAGGGCATGACCGGCATCCTTTCTTATATTTTAGGCCAAGCGGAGAGAGCGCTTGGCCTAAAATGTTTATATTGGTTATGGAGCTTAACTAACTACTATTTTACACCCATAATGTTTATGATTTTCTTGGCGATATCGGTATTGTCGTAATATCCTTGGAATAACTCACTGCCGGTACCTTGCGCATATACAGGTATGGCGACACCGGTATGTGCATATGTTGTCCAGCCAATACCGGCTTTTTGATTGAGGATATGAGTGACGGTAACGCTGAAGGGTTCATATGTACCATAGAGTAAATAGCTGTTGGGATCTTTAGTGCGTTTTTTCGGCTCAACCATGCTGGCAGCCAAAGCTGCGTTTAAACGGGTTGTGTCATACTCTGTAAGGTCAGTCAAACCGAACTCGTTTGCAAGAACCGGCAGCCAGTCATTTAAGTTAGCATACTGTGCACCGACAGTTTCACGATAATTTTTTATTTTTTTGTCAAATGCTTCAAAAGAGACATCTTGTTTATTGATTTTACTGAAGAAGGTTTCATATTCGGTACCTGCGAAACCAATTGTCATACCGCCGGTTTCGTGGTCTCCAGTTACTATTATCAAGGTTTCATTAGGATGCTTGGCATAGAATTTAAGAGCTTCATTAATGGCATCATCAAAGGCGAGGACATCACGAACTGTTGTGGCAGCGTCGTTGGCGTGGCAAGACCAGTCAATTTTGCCGCCTTCTACCATCATGAAGAAACCTTTAGAGTTGTCTAACAGCTCAATGCCTTTTTTAGTGAAGTCAGCCAAAGTAACCTGATTAGGATTGCGGTCAATATCATAGGGCATTGCTGATTCGGCAGCAAGCTCCGGAGCAATGGCAAATACTTTGCCATCCTGTTTATTTAGTTTGTTAAAATCTTCTTGGGTATTAACCAGTTTATAACCATTATTTTTTGCGACTTCAAATACGCTTTGTTTATCTTTCTTAGGACCGGTAGGAGCTAAGAGGCCGCCGCCGGCAAAATAATCAAATCCACTGTTAGCCAGTGCAAGACCAATCTCATAATAGTTTTTGCGAGTTGGTTCATGGGCATAAAATGCACCTGGTGTTGCATGGTCAATCGATACATTGGATACAATACCGACTTTCATACCTTTTTCCTTGGCCATTTCTGCCATAGTTTTCAGTTTGACAGTCTTGGTTGCATCCATACCCAGGATGTCATTATTGGTTTTTTGACCGGTGGCCAACGCTGTTCCGGCTGCAGCCGATTCAGTAATAAAGGTATTGTTGGAATGGGTTGTCTGCATGCCTTGATTTTGGAAGGCTGTGAATCCAAGTTTACCTTTATGCATTTTGTCAGTACTTTCAAGAGTGCCTTTGAAAATCTCAGCAGCATTTACTTGTGGCATGCCTAGGCCATCACCAATAAAAAAGAACACATACTTTGGTTGCTTGCCAGTGTAACTGTTGCTAACACCTGCAGTAGCCGTCTGTTGATGCGGGAAAGCAGACATCAGCATAACAGCAATTAATGCAATAATTACTGCAGATAAGCTAAAACGTTTGGCTTTCATACTCATCTTCTTGCCTCCTTAAAATTTGGTTTATACACATGTCCATTATAAGTATATAGTGGATATTTTTGGTTAATTTACTGTTAAGTCTTTGTTAACTAACAGTGGGGGCAAGGATTATTTCCCTGATATATTGCACTAACAGATGCTGCTCGCTAATTTGCAATATAACATTTTGCAAAATCACATAAGTTTTTCAAATTCCCTTCATAAGTTCTTCACAATGACTTGTTACAATAAAGTTAAACCTAAGCAAGGAGGAATATAAAATGAAAAAAGGCTTAATTATAGGTTTGGCCGTTCTTGTTGGTGTGCTGGGAACTTCCTGGGCGTTTGCTGAATCTCAATCGCAAGATATGAAGATGGGCAATATGACCGAAATGCATAAAAAAATGGTAGCACAACATGTAAAAGACGGAGTTCTGACGCCGGAACAAGCTAAAGCCATGGATGAGCATATGGCTAATATGGGGCCAATGATGAACAGTATGATGAGTAATGGCGGCATGATGGGAGATAACGCAAACTGCCACTCAAACCAGCAAAATACAAATTCTGTTCCTCAGCAGTAATGCAAAATAAATAGTCCTCTAAGGAGGACTATTTATTTTGCAAGGTAAACAAGCACGTAATCAAGAAGGTTATACATAGAGACTTAATTCGAATGTTCCCTAGACGTCAAGGGTAGGTTGATAGAGTGCTGAGCAGGTTAACCATTAAATAAACGGGACATGAATAATAGCAGAACTTTGTAAAGCTGATTTCAGAAGTAATGGTAGGGGGGATTAATTGGACAGTAAGCAAACAGATATTATCCGCAGGCGGTATAATCGGACGGCTTTGTTTTATGATTGGATGGATAAGATGATTCCGGCCAAGTTGCGACGAAAAGCTGTTGAACAGGCGTATGGCAAAGTGTTAGAAGTAGGAGTGGGTACTGGCGCCAACCTGGGGTTTTATTTGGCCGGATGTCAGGTCACTGGGATTGATTTTAGCCCAGGAATGCTGCAAAAGGCTGAAAAGAAGTCTCAAGAAGCTAAGGTTCCGGTTACGCTTGTCGAGATGGATGCGCAAAAGATGAGTTTTTGTGATGAGTCTTTCGATACAGTGATTGCAACTTGTGTTTTTTGTTCTGTTCCTGATCCGGTTCAAGGACTAAAGGAAGTAAGACGGGTATGCAAACCAGGCGGGAAAATTATTTTGCTGGAACATGTACGCAGTGAAAATCCGGTTTTAGGATGGTTTATGGATCTTATAAATCCAATAGCTGTACATATGATTGGTTCCAATATTAACAGACAAACAGTTGAAAATGTAAAGCTGGCAGACCTGCATGTTTGTTCAATAGAAGAGTATTCTGGCAAGATAATCAAATTGATTGTGGCTACTCCTGATAGCGCTTTGTGTAATCGCAAAGGAGATTGGATATAATGTAACGAATTGTTGTGAAATACGACACAGGATGATGGTTTTTGCTGTAGATATTATGGGGGAGGAAAAAGCCATGTCACAGAAGTCGGTCTTAATTGTAGATGATGATATAAAGTTGGTAGAGCTGCTTGAACTGTATTTTCAGAAGGATGGGTTTGTGGTATATACAGCCAACGATGGCTTGACTGCCTTAAAAGCAGCCAGAGACAAGAACCCCGATATTTTAGTGCTTGACTTAATGTTGCCTGGAATGGACGGCTGGGATATCTGCAGGACATTGCGGCGGGACAGTGAAGTGCCGATCTTAATGCTTACTGCCCGAGATGAAGAGAGTGATAGACTTGTCGGACTTGAAATTGGAGCAGATGATTATGTGACAAAACCTTTTAGCCCTAAAGAAGTTGTGGCAAGAGTGAAAGCAATATTACGCAGGACAAAAGGGGGAGCAACAAAGCCGGTACAAGTACATATGGGCGATGTTGCTATTAACTTGGAACAATATCAGGTAACCAAAGGGGGGCACCCTGTTGAGCTTACGCCTACCGAGTTTAAAATTCTAGAACTGCTGGCAACTAATCCAGGCAGAGTATTCAGCCGGCTGCAAATTGTAGAACAGACTCAGGGTTATTCTTTTGAAGGCTATGAACGCACCATTGACGCCCATGTTAAAAACCTGCGAAGAAAGATCGAAAATAACTCTAAAGAGCCTGAATTTATCCAAACTGTATATGGAGTGGGCTATAGGATGGCAGGGAATCAGAATGAATAGTATTATTTATCGGATTACAGGCCTTATGTTTCTGGCAGTAGCAATAACTGTTTTTCTGCTAATTTATTTAGCGAATTCGCAAATGACCGATTTATTCCAAGAGTATGTTACTGTTCAGCAGATGGAAGCACATCACAGTATGATGTCTGCGAACATTCAGGCGCAAACAGGTATGATGGGAACAACCGAACAAAATTTTCTAACCTCTGTACACCAATCACTCATTTGGGTTGGCGTGGCTATAGTAGTCATGGGGTTGGCTGCAAGCTATATATTGGCTCTTAGCATTACTACACCACTGCGAAAGTTAAGTGCGGCTGCTTTAGAAATCGAGCGGGGAAACTTTGCTCACAAGGTTTCTGTCAATTCCAAAGATGAGGTTGGAAGTCTTGCTTTAGTTTTTAATCGGATGGCGGAAACGCTTGACAATAACAATAAACTTCGGCAGCAATTTTTGGCTAATATAGCCCATGAGCTGCGGACTCCTCTGGCTGTTATCCAAGGTCATTTGGAGGGAATGATTGACGGCGTTATTGAACCTAGCCAGAAAAAACTTACATCTTTGCATGAAGAGGCCGTTCGTCTATCGCGGCTCATCAAAGACTTAAAAGATTTATCATTGGCAGAGGTGCGGCAATTATCATTAGAACTCAAAGCTGTTGATGTCAATCACATACTTGAGCAGGCAGTATATATGCTGAAGCCGCTTGCCGATGAGAAGGAAATTACGGTTGCACACAACTTCACACAAGGCCTACCAAGCATAATGGCCGATACCGATAAAATTTGCCAGATATTTTATAACCTTATTACCAATGCTATTCGTTACACGCCTGAGTGTGGACAAATAACTGTTTCTACCGAGTTAATCAAAAGTGCTGAACAAGTGGGGATTAAAATAACTGTTGACGATAACGGCCCAGGCATTGCCGAAGAAGATATGCCCTTCATTTTCGATCATTTTTACCGTGCTGATAAATCTCGGGATAGAAAAAGCGGTGGTACAGGGCTTGGCCTTGCAATTGTGAAGCAACTTACAGAGATTCATGGTGGAAAAGTAGAAGTAGATAGCGTAATAGGACAAGGCAGTTCTTTTTGTGTGCTACTGCCAGTAAAAGTTCATAAAAACTTACAATAAAATCATGCGTTTTTCGCGCTGAGTGTATACCGTTATATAGAGATATTATTACTATTTAATGAACCCTAGCTTTGCTGGGGTTCATTGGCATTTGGTGATTATACGTAGCTATAGAATAGATGAGAGAAAGCATTGGAAAAGGACACATGTTAACTGAAACTTCAAATTACAAGGGATTTAAGTACTTGGTAGCGAATAGATAATATGTAAATAATAACAAATTTTAACGGAGGAGATTTAAACATCTAAGTAGCGTAATTCCTGACGAAGTAATGAAGCGGAGGTATGGGTAAAATGAGCAAGCTATTAAAAAAAGGCTTTACAGCAGGTATCATTGTTTTAATTGTGATGTTTGCCGTATCGTCTGTTGTTATGGCGGCAGCAAAAGATGAAGTTCTCTATCAAAAATGCGAAGAACATAAAGCGCCATTACTTACCGATCTTGAGAACTATGTTAACATTGACAGCGGCAGTACTTATGAACCAGGGCTTAAGAAGTTCCAGGGACTGCTTATTGAACGGCTCAAGGAATTGGGAGCCGAAGTTACATACACTGAAGTTAATAAGCCACAGGCAGGCTACAATATCCAGGCCGTATTCCGTGGAATCGGCAAAGGGTCTGCACTGATCTTGGCTCATGCCGATACAGTGTATGCGGCAGGTACTGCGGAAAAACGCCCGTTTAGCACTGATGGTGTGAAGGCTTATGGGCCTGGCGTTTCTGATGAAAAAGGCGGATTGACGCTGGCACTGCATGCACTGGCTATTTTAAAAGAGACTGGTTTTCAGGATTATGAAAAGATCACATTTTTAATCAATCCTGATGAAGAAAAAAGCTCGCTTGAATCCCGGGATGTAATTAAACAAGTGGCCAAAGAACATAAATATGCCTTGTGTGTTGAACCGGGAATCCCTGGCGATTATGTTATGAATTGGCGTAAAGGCATTGGCCGTTTGACCATGCAGGTAACAGGCAGGAATGCGCATGCCGGTATTGAGCCCGAAAAAGGGCGCAATGCTACTGTGGAATTAGCTCATCAAATTGTCCAATTGTCAAAACTGGGTGATCCGGCAAAAATGACAACCGTAAACTGGACATTATTGGATAAAACCAAAACACCGGTTAATGTAATTCCTGATGCTGCCTGGGCTCAGGCAGATGTACGCGTTTTATATCCGGAAGAGTTTGACAGAGTGTTGAATGATGCGCAAAAAATAGCGAAGAAACAGTTGGTGCCTGACACCAAAGTAGAATTTGATTTGTTCCGCGGCAGGCCGCCATTTGCTAAAAATGATAAAACAGAGAAATTAGTGGCTCATCTGCAAGATATTTATAGCAAGGAACTGGGAATGAGTTTAGGCATTCAAGGTTCTGGTGGTGGTTCTGATGCGAACTATGCTGCGATTGTTGGAGCAATAGCTGTAGACGGACTGGGAATTGTCGGCGGAAATGATCATACGCCTGATGAATTTGTAGAAGTAGCAAGTATTACTCCGCGCCTCTACTTATTAACCCGTGTTCTGATGGATATTGGCAGCGGTGCTGATAGCGCGTGGTAAAATAGTAACAAGGCAAAAGTCCCGCATTCCGAAACTAACGGAATGCGGGACTTTTATGTGTAAATGACAGTAAAGAAGTGTATTTTAAGTATAAACAGCAATCAGTGGTATTAGCAGGAGAAAGTTGTCAAAGACAGAAATTAGTAATTGAGATAATAGTACTAAAATAACAGCAATATGGAGGGGATTAGAATGGGGCAAGAACGTGCACTTGTTGTATTAACACCCTATGAATCGAGGCGGCTGATTGCTAAGGCGATTGCTAAATTACCCTTTGTGGAAGAAGCTATCCGCAATAGCTGGATTGTTATTGCGACAGGCAGTTCAACCGGCTATGTCGCGGAAGAATTAATGGGCAGTCAGTTGGTGAAAGAGAATTTTATTTCAGGACATATTACGCTGGGGGAAACCTGGGGTACCCCAAAAAATCCCGATTACATTTTCCCGATTGTATTACATAAAGGACAACGCCAGGACATGCGGGCAGAAGAAGCGTTAAAAGAGTTTGCCGCTGGCGATGTTTTTATAAAAGGGGCCAATGCAGTTGACGCGCAGTTTCAAACCGGTGTTTTTATGGGCAATGATATAGGCGGAACCATTGGTGCAGCATTGGGTACCTTATATGCAAGAGGCTCCTATCTTCTGGTGCCGGTGGGTTTAGAGAAAATGGTTCCCAGTGTTGTGGAAGCTGCTAAACATACTGGTATTAAGAGTTTCAGTCAGCACACCGGAATGCCTGTTGGTATGATGCCAATGGTTAATGCAACTGTTATTACCGAAATCCAGGCATTTGCAAGCTTGTTCAAACTGTCGGCTTATCATATCGGATCAGGCGGAATCGCCGGTTCGGAGGGTGCGGTTGTTTTGGCGCTTGAGGGTGAGGAAGCCAATCTAGAAGAAGCCTTTAGATTGGTTAAGGCTATCAAAGGCGAAAAATCGTTATTACGTCCCAACGGTATTTCGCAACAATAATACATGAATATATGGTAATAACGCGGCATGGTCATTGTGAACAAGCGAGGGCCATGCCGCCAGTCTGCTGAAGAGCGTAGCGAATACGGGGGAGTGATGGGGATGAAGCTTAATCTTGATTGCATACTTTGCAATATACAACAAGTATTAACGGTAACAGATTTACTAAAAGTGGATGCTGTCAATAAAGAAATAATTATGCGCAATGTATTAGACTACTTGCATTCAACTAATTATGAAAGATCTAATCCTGAAGTTATTCGGGGAACATGGGACATTATTACTAATCACGTCAAAGCTAAAGATCCTTACAAGGAAATAAAATGCTATTATAATACAGAATTAAGTAAGCTTGCCGGTAAAATAAGAGCGTTAATTGAGCAGTCACAGGATAAGTTTGGCATGGCATTAAAGATTGCGATTACTGCTAATTTAATCGACTTTGCCGCAAACCATAGTTTTGATGAGGGTATGCTGCTAAACAAAATAACTAACACCAATGTACAGCCCTTGGAAATTGATGATAGTAAGAAATTGTATAAAAAGTTAGAGGCAGCTGGGTCGCTTCTATATTTAGGTGATAACTGTGGTGAAATTGTTGTTGATAAGATTTTTATTGAGTATATAAAAGAATGTTTTCCTGCTATTAAAATTTATTTTGGAGTGCGAGGAGAACCCATTGTCAATGATGTAACTATTGAGGATGCCAGCATGGTACAAATGCAGGAAGTGGCAGAGGTTGTTAGTAATGGTGACAGTTCGCTGGGGACTGTTATACAGAGAACCACCCCTGAATTTTGCGAGGTTTTTTATCAGGCTGATGTTATTATCGCAAAAGGGCAGGGAAATTTTGAAAGTTTGAGTGAAATAGACCGCGGCAATATATTTTTTATGTTTATGGCAAAATGCCAAGCTGTTGCAAGCCTCTTAGATATACCGAAGTTGTCAATTGTATGTGTGGAAAATAAGAAACTCTGCCATAGAGAATAGGAAATGGAGTTAGGGTATGCGCAAGATATTCTTTCTAATGCTGGTTATTGCAGGTATGGTGCTAATGACAGGCTGTACTAACACACAAGGGGTATATATTAATTTCGAACGTTCGCAGCCATTGGTAAAAGCTCAACAAATTAATGATGAAGATCAGCGGCCACTGCGGATTGCTGTTGCAACTGTCATTTCGCCGAATGAAACTATTGAATATTATCGTAATATTGCCCGCTATATTTCCAAACAAATAGGCAGGCCAGCTGTGCTGGTGCAGCGCAAAACCTATGAAGAATTAAATATGCTTATGTCTAATGGTGAAGCAGATATTGCCTTTATGTCTACAGGAGCGTATTGCGCATATCGTGGCCTTACAGAGATAGAACTATTGGCGATGGTTGAGTATGATAACAGCACATTTTATGATATGCAGATAATAGTGCATAAAGACAGTAATTTTAACTCGCTTGATGATTTGCAAGGGAAAAGTTTTGCCTTTACTGATCCGTTAAGCTATTCCGGTCATATGGCAGTTTTGCAGCTATTAAAGGATAAAGATACGCGGCCGGAGAAATATTTTGGCCGGTATATATATACGTACAGCCATGACAAATCCATATGGGCAGTTGCCAATAAAGCAGCTGATGCTGCCAGTATTGACAGTATGATTATCAAATACGGGCTGGCTAATAAAGAACTCCTTGATAAGATAAGAGTTATTAAAACAATGGGACCAAATCCGACAGGGCCGGTGGCTGTTCGTGAGAAGCTGAATAATGAACAAAAAGAACAGTTGCGGCAAGTGTTTTTAAATATGCATAAGGACGCACAAATAATGCCTTCGTTACAGGGATTACTCATTGATTGTTTTGTTGTGCCAGATAGTGATTATTACCGGCCGCTGCAAAAAATCTATGACCAAACAGGAGGCATAATATAATGCGATGGTATAAACGCAGCCTATATGCCAAGGTCAATTTGATTATTGTAGGAACGCTATTATTATCTATTTTTGTACTTATCATGATGATGCGGGACATTACGCATGATTTAACGGAAAACCAGTTGAATTTGCGAGGGTATGAAGTCGGCAATTACATTGCAGCCATGAGTATTAATGATATTTTGCAGGAAAATCATTATGCCATGCTTGAACGTATTAATAAGACAAAAGAAAAGAACCAAGATGTCAGATACATTGTTATTGCAAATTACACCGGACAAATAATTGCACATACCTTTGCTAACGGATTGCCGGAAGGACTGCCTGATATCATTGGGGGCACAAATACAGAAAACTATACGGTCAATAAGTTTAATAGCAATGAGGGCGTTATTTATGACGTGGTTGTGCCTGTGGAAAATGGCAATGTTGGTTTTGTCCGTGTAGGTTTGGCCAGCGGAAAAATGCAGCAAATATTAAATCATACAATAACTGAGTTTTCGTTGATGTCGGTTATGTTGTGCCTAATTGCTGTAATTTTGGCTAGTTGGCAGGTATCTGTTATCATTAGGCCTATTCGCAAGTTATCACAAGCGGCAGAGGAAATAAAAAATAATAACTACGCAGTGCAGACTCAGTGCACAACAGAAGATGAAATTGGGAAATTGAGCCAAACCTTTGATGAAATGGCTGCAACTTTAAAACAAAAAGAAGATGAAAATAACGAGCTTCTTACCGCGCTACAAATAAAAGAATGTAATCGTAATATACTCATCAGTAAGTTATTTACCGCCCAAGAGGACGAACGCAAACGGATTTCCCGCGAATTACACGATGGAGCCGGACAATCGATTACATCGTTATTGGCCTATTTAAAGATTTTATCAACCGAAGTTAAGGGAGAGAGGCAGCTGCTGCTGATCAATTCGGCACGTGATGTTATTTTGGCTGTTTTGAATGAATTGCGGCAAATGGCAGTGGATTTGCGACCGCCAGTATTGGATGATTTGGGATTAGTTGCTGCTATAGAAAAATATTTAAACAGTTTGACTATGTATAATATAAAAATTAACTTTGCAGCCAGTGGCCTACAGATTGGGTTTCCGGATTCAGTAGTTTTAGCATTATACCGAATTTTGCAGGAAGCGATAACTAATATTATTCGCCATGCCAATGCAACTGAAGTGCAAGTTAGTTTAGCTGGAGAGACCGGGCAAGTAAAGCTGTTTATATCAGATAATGGCTGTGGTTTTTCCGATGCGTCGCTTGAGTATGCGAGAAGGCAAAAGCGCCTAGGACTTTATGGGATTCAGGAACGAGTGGAGTTATTGAATGGTATTTTTGACATTCAATCCACGATTGGTCAGGGTACAAAAATTACAATAATTATACCGATAAAGTAGGTGATAGTAATGACCAAAATTATCATAGCTGATGATCATGCTATATTGCGTACCGGTTTAAAGCTAATGCTAAGCTGCGACAGTTCTATAGATGTTGTTGGTGAAGTAAACAGCGGTGAGGAATTACTGACCTTGTTAGAGACTGTTACTGCAGATGTGCTAATACTGGACTTATCATTGCCAGGTATGAACGGGATAGATGTGATTTATGAAATCAAAAATAAGGGGTATTTAATCAACATATTGGTGTTGACGATGCATACCGAAGAGCAGTACATAAAGGCAGTAATGAATGCCGGCGCCTTAGGATATGTCAGCAAAAGTGCTTTTGATACTGAGTTATTAACTGCAGTGCGGACTGTTGCAGAGGGTAAAATATATCTAAATAGTAGTAACGCATTGCTTATGGTAAATACTTTACTGAATGGTAGTGCCAAGGAACCTGATACCTATGCACTGCTAAGCACCAGAGAGCGGGAAGTAATGCGGCTACTGGTGCATGGCTATTCACTGGCCGAAATTGGCAAACTGCTGTGTTTAAGTATAAAAACAATTGATACCCATAAAACACGAATCATGACTAAACTTGGTATTGCTAAAAAAAATGAGTTAGTGCAATATGCATTGAATCATGGAATATTGGTTCAAAAGAACGAGAGTATATAGAAGACAGGGCATCCTCGGGGTGAGAATGCCCTGCCTTTTAATTAGTGAAGGTTATTTCTGTTGTAGAGCGACCGCAAGTTCATGTACGCCGGCGAAAACATAATCAGGGTGGATTTCTGAAAACATTAAATCAGCTTGCTTAGTTTCGCCGCTCAAGACTAATATACCGCATATTGCCGCATTCTCAGCCAGTTTTATATCGGTGTACAGCCGATCGCCAACCATTGCGGTTTCTTCGCGTCGACAGTCGAGTTTTTCTAGTAGTACATCGATGATTTCCTGATAGGGTTTGCCGATAATTTTAGCTTTTTTACCGGTCGAAGCATATATTAATTCCAGCATAGCTCCTACATCAGGAATATAGCCTGAACGTTCAGCGGTCGGACAGTTAATGTCCGGATGAGTGGCAATAAACGGCACACCTTCACGGATAAGATGACAGGCTTCTGTTAGTTTGTCATAATGCAAGGTCTGATCAAAGCCTAGTACTACAAAATCGGGAGATGAACTAGTCAGAGTAAAGCCGTGGGAAACAAACTCTCTTTCTAAATCCGGCGTGCCTAATAAAAAAATACGTGCCTTAGGTTTGCGCGCTTTTATGTATAGCGCGGTAGCTTCGCCTGAGGTTAATATTTGATTTACATTGGCATTTAGACCAAGCTCTTGGAGTTTATTTACATAGCTTTGTTTGTTTTTTGAAGAATTATTAGTCAAAAAGACATATTTACGTCCGCTGATTGCCAGGTAGTCGAGAAACTCTTTTGCACCAGGTAAAAGCTGGTGCCCTAAATAAATAGTTCCATCCATATCTAAGGCAAAGTATTTTAAGTTTTGTAAACTTATAGGATTTTGCATGATATTCTCCTGGACAGTTAGTTTAATCTGACTTTAACAATCAGTAGCTTTAACATTCCAAACCAGGGCAGCTAGCAAAAAGGAAGCGACAGCGGCCCCTACCCAGAAATCACCGGCAAGTGCAAAGTCATATACTTTTTTACCATTTACTATTGTCATGTGTGCATTAATCAAATAGCCGCTGACTATTTCCTGCAAAGCGGCACCAAAATAACTTAGTAAGCCGATCATACCCATTGCTGCACCGGTAGCGCGTTTAGGACAAATATCAACAGCCATTAAACCGCCAAGATAACATACCAATGCGCCCATTGTGAAGCCATATACACACATGCTGAGCATGTCGGTGGTAGCGTTAGCTGGTGCCCATAAGAAAGTAGCAATCGAGGCAGCATATAAAACACCATAAATTAAAGCAGGCAGATTGCGTTTATGATTGAAAAATTTATCAGATACTAAACCACAAGTAAGAGCCCCAAAGATACCGGCAAACTGCATAACACTTAAAACGCCGCTGGCACCAAGGGTCGTATAACCTTTAGCTTCAGTCAGATAAATGATGCCCCAGCTTTCAATAGCATAGCGGGCGATATAGCAGCAGAGACTTGATAAACCGAGAATCCATACTGCCGGGCGTTTAACAACAGACCACTGCAGAGAAGCAACAGATTTTTCTTTGGTTTGTTTTTCCGCTTTAGCGTCTTCCGTATTTTTAAATTCTTCGGCATTCGGCAAGCCATAAGTTTCCGGGCGGTCATGCATGAAGCAATAGATTAAGATGGAGCCAAGCAGACAGAAGACACCAGGCATGATAAAGCCCATTTGCCAGCTATACGCAGTTACAATAGTGGCGGTTGCTACATAGGTAAATGCGGCGCCAAGATTGTGGCTGGTGAACCAAATGCCATAATAAGTTCCGCGCTCTCTATTGGTAAACCATTGATTTAAAGAAACAATACAAGGGCCGGCGCCAAAGGATTGGAACCAACCGTTAATCCCCCATAATACCACTAGTGGCACGAATTGGTTGCAAAAACCCATCAACACAGTTACGATTGAGGATACAAAAAGGCCTAATGCAAAGAATTTCTTGTTGTTCATTCGGTCAGCTAAAAAGCTGTTAATAAATTTACCAAGGCCATAGGTGATAAAAAATACTGAACCCATAAGGCCTAATTGTTGCGCATTCAATATACCGGCAGACATAAGAGGTTTTTTTATAACGGAAAAATTAAGACGTAATACATAAAACAGGGCATAACCTAAAGTAATAGAGGTAAAAACCTGCCAGCGTCTTTTGCTAAATTCTTTAGCAATGACGCTACTGTCGGCCGACATAGGAGGTTTATCTTGGCCGGTTGAAAATACTTTCCAGAACAATTCTAACATTTTTTTTCCTCGCTTTTCTGTAGTTTTTTAGATAACGTGGAGGTTAGTCATGAAGAAGAGGACATCACTAACCTGCTTACGTATTTCTAACAGAAGAATATCCGAAGCTCCTTTCTTCTTAAATATAATAGCGTTTTACATCCGAATAAAATTATCGCACTATTTAATCAATTAAACTATCAGACAAAATCTGAATTCTTGTAGGATATTTAGGCATAAAAAACAAAATTGTCCTAATTTTTCTCCAAATCAATTTTTTCACTGAAAATCGGTCGGGCAAGAAGGATTTCTTCACTACTCAGCGAATAGGAAGATCAAAAGCAATATTGTGGACTGAGAAGAAGAGAAGTCCGAGAATGACCAATTTATGTGCGTGATTTGGTTATTTTCGGGTTTCTCTTCTTTTTTTAGCCTGGCTTTTATTTAATGGTCAATTCAGTAAAGGAAGTGAAAGCATGCTTAATATTGACAAGGCAGACATTGTTATCATTGGCGGCGGTATCACCGGTACAGCAATTGCCCGGGAACTGTCCAAATATGAACTCGATGTTGTGCTCTTTGAAAAGGCTCCTGATATTGGGGTAGGCAGTACTAAGGCTAATAGCGCCATCCTTCATGCAGGATTTGATGCTAAGCCGGGATCGCTTAAAGCAATTATGAATGTTCGTGGCAACAAACTGTATCATGACCTTGAAGAGGAACTGGGACTTGATGTTAAATGGACTGGTTCTTTGGTTGTTGCCGTTAATGATGAAGAGATGGAAACATTAAAGGAATTGCTCGAGCGGGGGCGGACCAATGGTGTGCCCGGTCTGGAGATCATTTCGCGGGAAGAAGTATTGGCCAAAGAACCTAATATTACTCAAACGGTAAAAGGGGCGCTGTGGGCACCTTCTGCCGGTATTTTTCTGCCTTTTGGTGCGGCGCTTGCCTTTGCTGAAAATGCAATTAAAAATGGTGTAAAAGTGGTAACTGACTGTCCGGTAGAGGAAATTGTGACCGAGGGCGGCAAAATTACTGGTGTTCGTACCAAGCATGGTTTTGTGGCGGCTAAGTATGTAATAAATTCAGCCGGTGTGCATGCTGACGAAGTAAGCAGATTAGCCGGGGATGATAGTTTTGTTATCAAACCGCGTAAAGGCGAATATGTTTTTTTTGATAAAAAAGTAAGCAGTATGGTTAAAAATGTGTTATTTCCCACACCTAGTAAAGTTTCCAAAGGCATTTTGGTTGCTCCTACCGTACATGGTAATATTTTTATTGGACCTAATGCTCAGGGTGTTGAAGATAAAGAAGATGTGGCCACTTCCCTTGGCGGCTTAGGTGAGATTATCGCCAAAGCACAGCAACTAATTCCTAATCTGCCTATGGGTGCAGCTATTACTCAATTTAGCGGTCTGCGGGCTGCAGCCGATGGTGACGGCGATTTCGTAATTCGTCCCTCAACAATTACCCAAGGCCTAATTCATGCTGCCGGCATCCAGTCGCCCGGCTTGACTTCAGCGCCTGCTATAGCAGAAGAGACTGGCAATATTTTACGCAGCCAGGGAGTTGAACTAAAACCTAAGGCGAACTTTGATCCGGTAAATCCACGGAAGATCATATTCCGCGAGCTTTCTCATGAAGCACAACAAGAATTGATCGCTAAAAACCCGCTGTATGGCCGGGTAATTTGCCGCTGTGAAACCATTACCGAAGCCGAAATCTTGGAAGCCATTCATGGCCTATGCGGTGCGCGGACAGTCGATGCCGTGAAGCGGCGGACACGGGCCGGCATGGGGCGCTGTCAGGGCGGATTTTGTGGTCCGAGGGTAACCGCGATTTTGGCCCGCGAACTCAATGTTTCAGTGACTGCTGTACGCAAAGATACAGCAGAATCGTATTTGTTTTTTGACAAAATGACTGCAGACAGCAAGGAGGCGTTACAATGAGTGATCTCAATTATGATATTGCAATTATCGGCGGTGGTCCTGCCGGTCTGGCTGCAGCCCATAGTGCTTGTCAATCAGGTGCCAAACGTGTGCTCATTATTGAACGCGACCGCGAACTAGGCGGTATTTTGCAGCAATGTATTCATAATGGTTTTGGGTTGCACAAATTTCAGGAAGAACTAACTGGCCCTGGGTATGCCAGTCGATATATCAAACTTGTTAAACAGGATGCTGAAGTTGAGATAATGCTGGATACCATGGTGCTAGAAGTAACTGACGACAAGACCATCTGGGCAGTTAACCCGCAAAAAGGGTTTATGCAAATTACGCCCAAGGCGGTAATCTTTACTATGGGCTGCCGGGAAAGAACCCGGGGAGCCATTCGTATTCCGGGATTTCGTCCTGCCGGCGTGTTCACTGCCGGTGCCGCTCAGCGCATGGTAAATATGGAAGGCTATCTGCCAGGTAAGAAAATTGTTATTTTGGGATCAGGGGATATTGGCTTAATCATGGCCAGGAGAATGTCGCTGGAGGGTGCCAAGGTACAGGGAGTACTAGAAATCATGCCTTACTCTAACGGCCTTACCCGAAATATTGTCCAGTGTTTAGAAGACTATGATATTCCTCTGCATCTTTCGCATACAATTACCAAGATTCATGGCACTGAGCGGGTAACCGGGGTTACTTGTGCTGCCGTCGACGAAAAAATGCAGCCTATTCCCGGAACCGAGTTTGATATAGAATGCGACTGTCTGCTGTTGTCGGTCGGACTTATTCCTGAAAATGAACTGTCACAAGCGGCAGGAGTCACGCTTGACAACATAACCGGCGGTCCAGTCGTCGATCAGCAGCGTCAGACCTCGCTATCTGGCTTCTTCGCTGCCGGCAACGTAGTTCATGTACACGACTTAGTTGATTTCGTATCAGAAGAAGGCGAAATTGCTGGTAAATATGCCGCTCAGTTTGCTGCCGGAACGCTTGAGGCGCCTGTTCGCACTATTGCCGTAGCCGCAGGAGACGGAATCCGCACAGTAGTGCCACAGAAGATTGCTTTACCGGACAATCCGACAGAAGCGGTCCGTTTATTTATGCGGGTTGCCAAACCTGACAAAAAAGTAACCATCAGTGTAACCAGTAATGATCAAACTCTTGTTGAACGCCGTTTTCCGGTAGCTAAACCCAGCGAAATGATTGTGGTGGAAGTGCCTGCTGCTAAGCTTCTTAATGCCGGTGAACAACTTGCTGTTTCTCTACAATCCAAACAAGGCGGTGAAGCATAAAATGGCACAGTGTGTAAAAAAAATCAACTGTATTGTCTGCCCACTAAGTTGTGTGGGGGAAGTAACGTTAGAAGACGGTAAAATCAAAGAAATAACAGGCTTTACCTGTGATCGTGGCAACAAGTACGGAGAAGAAGAAGTGACACTTCCCAAACGTACCCTTACCACCACTGTGAAAGTCGATGGCGGCGAATTGCCGTTATTGCCTGTTGTTTCCAAGGCGCCGCTGCCTAAGGACAAAGTTATGGATTGTGCCCGGTACTTATCTACGGTTAGTGTAAAAGCCCCTGTGGCCGAAGGTGATATTGTATGCAGCAATATCTTAGGGCTCGGTGTGGATATTGTTGCCACGCGCGATTTAGGAGTATTCTCCGCAAATTAAGTCTAAGTAGTTTGTTAAAATATAATAAAATAAGCGCCGGCTAAGATAGAGAAAATCTATCTTAGCCGGCGCTTGCTGTTTTTTGCATGTGTTGTTAGGGCTAACGCAGCTATTGCCGTGTAATAATCCGGACAAGGCGTTCATAAAAGAAATATTCCCAAACCCACTTTGTAAATACCACAAATCGGTTACGGAAATCAACTAAACGCAAAATATGTACAAACAGCCACATTGTCCAGGCAAGAAAACCGGACAATTTTAAGCTGCCCATATTGACCACTGCGGCGTTACGGCCGATTGTTGCCATGCTGCCTACATCTTTATAGGTGAATTTATGTAAATCCTTTTGCGACAAAAGATTTGCTATATTTTCACACGCAGTTTCAGCTTGCTGGATGGCTACAGGGGCTATCATCGGCAGCGGGCGTGAATCCTGCTGGAAATGAACAGCATCGCCAATTGCAAAAACCTCTGGATGATCAGGGAGCTGCAAATACTCATTAACGATAATCCGGCCGGCAGAATCATGATTGCCTGTAAGGGTGGCTGCCAGTGAAGCGGCTTTGATGCCAGCTGCCCAAATTACTGTGTGTGTGGGAATGATTTCGCCGCTTTTCAAAGTAAGGCGCTGACCGTCATAATCTGTAACCTGCACACAAAGACGCACTTCAACATGCTTGCGAATGAGTTTTTCGATAGTGGCTTCCTGCAGTTCTTCAGGCATGGCGGCAAGTACTTTATCAGAGGCTTCTACCAGCACAATGCGTACTTCTTTAAAATTAAGAGTAGGGTATTCTTTAGCCATAACAAGATAAATCAATTCTGATAATGCACCGGCAGACTCAACGCCGGTCGGGCCGCCGCCGACGACAATAAAGGTCAGTAATGAGTGCCGTTTGACAGAATCTTTCTCGTAAGAGGCTAATTCAAATTTATGCAGTATGTGATTGCGGAGAGTTACCGCTTCATCAAGTGTTTTTAGCCCAAAACTGTTTTTTTCAATCGAGTCCATTCCGAAAAAATTAGTTGTTCCGCCAGGCGCTATTATCAGGTAATCATAGCTGATTTCATTATTATCGACCAAAAGTGTTTTTGCGGCAAAGTCGATATTAGTTACCTCACCCATACGGAAGAGTATATTTTTTTGTTTTTTTATCATTGCTCTTATCGGATAAGCAATGTCGTCAATTGATAGGGTGGCTGTTGAAACCTGATATAATAACGGCTGAAATAAGTGATAATTATGTCTATCAATAAGTGTAACCTGAACGTTTAATTTACTGAGTTTGCGGGCGGCCCGAATGCCGCCGAACCCTGCACCAATGACAACAATATGGGGTTGATGCTGTTCTTTCATAGAACGGCTCCTTTCTGTGCGTAGATACTATCACTAAATTATTGCAAGCAAATTAAGTGCAATAAGAAATAATTAATCACTATTATTATATAATATACAGTAATTAAAAACTATAATTAATAACGCATCCTGTCGAAATAAATCCTAATCTTGGTAGTTTTCTGTCGAAGATTTCCATTTATATAAAATTTATAGTAAAATATTAGAAATATTCTGTCTTAAGAGTGGGTACTTATGGATATTAGAATTGTAGTAGATAATATTGGCAAAAGCTTTGGCGAAAAACGATTGTTCTCTAATGTTTTTGCCGAGATTGCCGGTGGGCAGTGTTTGACGGTAACAGGGTGTAATGGTTCTGGTAAATCTACACTTCTCAAAATAATTGCGGGGTTGGTTCGGCCGACAGCCGGTCAGGTTAAGCTAATCTTAGATAATAGGCTGTGTCCAAAAGAGCGAATTTATTATATGGGGCTTGTGGCACCGGAAGTTTCGATGTACTTGGCACTTACCGGAATTGAAAACATTATTTTTTGGACAAAGATGCGGGGAATATCTTGCTCTAAGGTAGAAGCAGAGAATTTTTGCCGTCAGATGGGATTAGGCAAATCTGGTTGTGATCTGGTTGCCACCTATTCCACAGGCATGAGGCAGCGGTTGAAACTAGCGGTTATTAAGGCTATTAATCCGCCAATATGGCTGTTGGATGAGCCTTCTTCCAATTTGGACGAGGGCGGAAAAGAGCTTGTAAAAGAGCTGATTTTTGCGGCAGTCGCTCAGAAGGCCGCTGTTATGCTCGCTACTAATGAGAGTGAGGAGGTAATGTATGGCAAGAGTACCATTACTCTCTAGCAATGCGGTATGGGCGGTTTTTACTAAAGAGGCAGTTTGTGAAAGCAGGACAAAATATGCGGTTGGCGCGCTGGTTATGTTTGCATTAACGGCGTTGTCAAGTGTTAGTTTGGCGATTGCCGGAGTGAGTTTGGCACCAGAATTAGCCGCTGCGCTGCTTTGGATTGTATTGTTTTTTTGTGCTATGGCCGGTTTGGCGCGGGTTTTTGTGCAAGAGCAAGAAGCGGGTACCTTATTGGGGCTGCGCTTATATGCTACAGGGCAGGCTGTATTTTGGGGAAAGCTGCTTTTTAACCTGGTTCTCTTATTGGGGCTGACTGGTATTGTGGCGCCATTGTTTACGGTTTTCTTTGGTATTGAGATTTGGTATTGGCTGCCTTTTGTTATAGTTTTGCTGCTTGGCTGTGTGGGGATGGCGGCGGTTGCTACCTTGACTGCCGCTATGGTCATGTATGCACAAGGCAAGCATGCTATTTTTACCGTACTTACTTTTCCGGTGTTGTTGCCGCAATTTTTAAGTGCCATAAACTTGACAGCCAAGATACTGTCAGAAGATATGCCTGAACTGAGTGAACTTATGTTTATGGCTGGTTATGACGCTGCCGTTGTTGCTGCCGGGATACTCTTGTTTGACTACCTTTGGCAGGAATAGGAGGAGGTGTGAAATGAGAAAAGCCGCATCATTACTAACAATATGGTTAGCCGGAGTGATTTTGGCTGTAGTGTATCTAATTCCGCCGGCAGAGGGGCTAGGATACTTTGTCCGAATTGCCTTTTTCCATATTCCGGTTGCCTGGGTATCGGTATTAGCCTTTTTGGTTTCAGCCGCTGCTGCTGGACTGCATCTAAGAACCAGAGAATATAAATATGATTGTATGAGTGCTTGTTCGGCTCAGTTAGGAGTCTGTTTCTGTTTGTTGGCGACAATTAGCGGCGCTGTGTTTGCTAAGTTGACCTGGGGTGCTTATTGGAATTGGGATCCCCGTCAGACCACAGTTTTTGTTTTGCTGTTAATTTACGGGGCGTATCTGGCACTCAGATCAGCGATTGAAGATGAGGAGCGGCGTGCGGCGATAAGTGCTGTGTACGCGTTATTATCTTTTTTGACAGTGCCTTTTTTGGTGTTTATTATTCCGCGTATGTACTTTTCTCTTCATCCGGAACCGGTGCTTAATAGTGCCGGTAAGGTAGCTATGGAGCCAGTTATGCTGTATGTGCTGCTGGCTGCTGTAGGTGGAGTTACTGCCCTTTACTGCTTACTCTTAAGTCAAAGTGTTGCGAAAGCAGGCGAGCGACCAGAAAAGGAGCTGTCAATATGAAAAAATACCGGCTGATTTGTCTGCTTGTCATTGCCGGCTTTATTGCTTATAGCGTTTTTGTGTTTCAAAGCTCAGTTACGCCCTATGTTACCTTTGACCAGGCAAAAGCTCTGAAAAGCACTGTTCAGGTTAAAGGGACCTTGGCAGCTGCTGAAATAGCACCGGCCGGGGATGGGAAATTTATTGAATTCATGTTGCGGGATGAAGCCGGTGAAGAAGCAGCTGTAGTGTACCGGGGCGTCAAACCGGAAGGGTTGGAACAAGCAACAGGTATAGTGGCAATTGGCAAATATAGCAATGGTCAATTTTTGGCAGATAAATTACTGGTGAAATGTCCGTCTAAATACCAAGGGAGCGTGAATAAATGATTGGCTATGGTGCAGTGGGACTGGCCCTAATTGTTACTATGTTTTCGGCAATCTGTTTCTTTATGTTGGCCAACCGTAAGCAAACTACAAGCCAAAACCTAGCAAGCAAGGCGCAGCTGTTGTACTGGTTATCAACAGGACTGATTGGGGTGGCTGCGTTATATCTTTTGTACATCTTGTTAGGCAACCGGTTTGACTATGCCTATGTATTTGGCTATTCATCAAGAGATCTGCCGCTGGCATATAAGGTGTCAGCTTTTTGGGCCGGGCAGGAAGGTTCATTTATGCTATGGCTGGTGTTTCATGCCGCTTTTGGTCTGCGGCTCTTGCGAAAACAAGGTGCGGCTTTTGGGGCTATGGCTGTTTATAGTCTTATTCAGACGGTGCTCTTAGGGCTGCTGCTTGTTAAAAGCCCATTTATGATGCTTGCCGAACCGCGTATAGACGGTGCCGGTCTTAATCCCTTACTGCAAGATCCCTGGATGGTCATTCATCCGCCGCTGCTTTTTTTAGGCTATGCCGCATTAGCTGTGCCGTTTTCCCTGGGGATGGGAAGTATGCTGCAGGAATGTCATGCGGAGTGGTTGGCTGTGGCAACTGCCTGGACACTATTCGCACTGGCAAATTTAGGAGCAGGAATGTTTATCGGCGGTTTCTGGGCCTATAAGGTGTTGGGCTGGGGCGGCTACTGGGCCTGGGATCCGGTTGAGAATTCATCACTGGTGCCATGGTTGGCTGCCTGTGCCCTGCTTCATATGTTGGTTTTGACTAAAGTGCGAGTAGGAGCAATTAAATATACATATATAGGCGTGATTGCTAGTTTCATCCTGGTGCTTTACGGTACTTTTCTTACGCGTAGCGGTGTTTTGAGCGATTTTTCCACACACTCATTCGCTGATGAGGGTATTGGTGGGTTTCTAGGGCTGACAGTGCTGGCAACTGCCTTTGTTACGAGTGTTTTCTGTATTGTTAAATGGCCGACAATGCCCGCAGGGGATTTATATTCAAAACTAACCAGCAGGGAATTTGTACTTGCACTTACCGCCCTTATTATGGGATTTTTAGGAATGCTGGTGTTTGTTGGTATGTCGACCCCGCTTGTTACTATGGCTTTCGGCAGTCCCCAAAGCGTAAGTGCTGTCTTTTATAATAATGCCACCTTACCGCTGGCGGCAGCTATTGGGGCAGCGCTTTTGGCCGGACCATGGCTAAGGTGGGGAAAGGGAGCTTACGGTGGGTTCAGGCACTATTGGTGGCTTGGACTGTTTATGGCTGGAGGATTGTTCATAGCTGTCCGGCTGACGTTGCAGCAACCGCTTTTTATTGTTGTTCTTGCGCTTGCGCCGGCGGCTGCGGCTGCCAATGTTTATTCGGCCTACGTGAAACGTATGTCCTGGGCGGCTGCCGCCAGTCATATTGGCGTTGCTGTTATGATTGCTGGTATTATTGCTTCAGGTGCTGCCGGTCATTCAACAATGGTGACGTTTGTCCAGGGACAGTCGCGGGAGATTTTCGGACAACGGGTTGAGTACGCCGGAACTGAGACAGACCAAACAGGAAAAGCTATTTATACCACCTTTTATGCCGGTTCTGACAAGCTGGTTGTTCAGGCGTTGACCAAACTCAACAAAGAAGGCATGCCGGCTGCCAGAGAACCGGGAATCTATCGCAGTGCGTTTGCCGATATATATATTGCACCTATAGCTAAAGAAGAAGAGGATTTAGGGACTGAACTGACACTAAACAAAGGACAGCTATTATCCCAAAGTGGCGTGACGTTAAATTTTATCAAATTTGCTATGAGTGGGATGGAGGGTAACTCGGCGGTTCGGGTGCAAGTCATAATTGAGGTGACCGCAGATGGTCAAACGCAACAAGTGAAGCCGGAACTTGTAAGCAAAAATGGCCAGATTATTGGATCGACAGTTACTGCCTTAAAACGGTATCAGGTGCACATAACTGGCCTCAAACCGGGAGAAGGACAGGTTATTATCGAGTTTAAAGACAATAACGCAATTGGTGCTGATGGGGTGGCAAAGTTAGAGGCTGAGGTCAGCACTAAGCCGCTGATTAACCTGGTGTGGTTGGGTGCTGTTCTAATCACAGCAGGGACTGGCTGGTCGGGAGTAAAGCAGCTAATCAGTCAACGTCAGATTTTACAAAGGGGTCACTGTCCTGCTGCCAGGACTGCTAGTAGAACCCGCTAAAAGATTATGGGGTTGAAGCAAACTAATTTTGCTTCAACCCCTTATCGTTTTGGCGTAAGCCATGTATAAACTGTTCCGGAAAAGGAAATCTAATAGTGCAACTAGTAGTATGAATTTGCAATTACAATCAGGAGATGGCAGCTTGAACTGGGCAAAATACTTAGAAAAAAACAGTATTAAACTGATGCTGATAGGGGCACTGGCCGCGCTTGGTGGTTTAGCTATTGCGGGTGGCGGTATAGCCTATGCAGATAAGCCTTCATTTTGCAGCAGCTGTCATTCTATGCAGTATGTTGCGGCTACTTGGCAAGAATCTAATCACCGTCAGTTTAGCTGTGGGGAATGTCACTTGCCTCAGGAGAACATTATTGAAAAGCTAATGGTAAAAAACCAAACTGGCATGCATGACACCTACCATGAACTTTTGCGAGACTATCCTGACACGATTAGAGTGAGTGCTAAAGGCAGGGGTATTATTGACCACAACTGTTTGCGGTGCCATGCTTACACTGTTGCCAAAACCCCTATGTCAGCAGGCGGGCAATCCTGTACAAAATGCCACCGGGGTATGATACATAACCAGATTGGTATTAAGGAGGGCGTTCCTGTTGAATAGAACGCAAAAGTTGTTGATTGCGTTAATAGCACTTATTGCTGTGTTTACTGGTGGGATTATCAGCCGGGTTTGGCTTTTTAAACCACAGTCAACTATTAAACTGGTCAAGCTTTCTGCTGGTGAATATGATACAGAAGTCTGGGGTAAAAATTATCCTTTGCAGTATGCCGGTTACAAAAAGAATTTAGAAATGGCATCGTCGCCAACCGGCTATGGTGGGAGTGTCAAGGCGCAAAAGGCTGAAATGCAGCCGGAATTATATACGAATTTTAAAGGTAATGCATTTAGTAAGGACTATACGGAAGACCGGGGCCATCCTTATGCTATGGAGGATTTGCGTGAATCAAAACGGATAGGGCCGGCTGCTAAAGGAGCTTGTATTACCTGTAAGACCCCCTATGTTGAACAATTTTATAATGAGACAGGCTGGGGATATGCTAATAAACCGCTTACGGAATTAATGGATAGAGCTAAACATCCGGTCAATTGTGCCAATTGCCATGATCCTGAAACCATGGGACTTAGGGTTATTAATCCGGCTTTTAGGGAAGCAATGCAGAAACGAGGTATTGATGTAAGTAAAGCCAGTCGGGAGGAAATGCGCAGTTATGTTTGCGCCCAATGTCACTCGGAATACTATTTTGAACCAACAACATATAAAGTTGTTTTCCCCTGGGACAAAGGCTTGACGCCACAGCAGATGTATGAATATTATTCAGGAAAACCAAACGGTTTTACCCAGGATTTCATCCACACCGATTCGCAGGTGCCGGTTTTAAAAGCGCAACACCCGGATTATGAAGAATGGCAAAATGGTGTTCATGGTCAATTTGGTGTTTCCTGTGCCGATTGTCACATGCCATATATGCGAAAAAATGGGCAAAAATTTACTGCGCACTGGATAACAAGCCCGCTAAAAACTATCGGGGAATCTTGTTCGCCCTGCCATACACAGGGAAAAGAATTATTATTCAGTCAGGTAAAAGCTGTTCAGGATAATGTCTGGCAGCTTCAGCATACAGCCGGGCAAACAGTTGCCAGGGCGCATACTGCTATTCAACAGGCAGGTGCGAAACCGGCTGTCAACCAGGTTGAACTGACTAAAGCACGCGACTTGCTGCGGCAGGCGCAGTGGTACTGGGACTATGTTGCTGCAGCCAATAGTATGGGGTTTCATAATTCGGTACAGGAACTAAATACCCTGGGGCAGGCTATTGATCTGTCTCATCAGGCTATTGATGCTGCCAATAAAGCAGCAGGTACCAACACTTTGTAAAATAAAATACTAAACACAACGGGATTGCAATGTTATGGCCTATGATAACATTGCAATCCCGTCTGCTTTTAATTCACATATTTATTAGCAGTCAACTTAATAATCGGAATCCTCTAATATGTTCTGTTATTGCCGTAGGCATACAACCGGGAAAGCAGAAGTGAGTTCAAATTGTATTTTTTACCAAGGATATTTACCCTTGCAGCTATAGGGTAAAAACTTACCATTGAAGGTGATTATAACACGATCGCCTTTAGGATCTTCGACCCGGTCGACATCAACAGAGAAATCAATAGCACTCATAATACCATTGCCATCACCAAACTTCTCATGGATTATTGCTTTTATTGCTGGGCCGTATGTATCAAAGACTTCATGCAGGCGATAGAGAATAGGATCTACATTTCCCTTATAGGGATGTTCTTCTAGTGCTCTAACTTCATTGATGGATAATCCCAGAATATCTGCTAGTTTTTCGATGTATAATACAGGAACATATTGTTGTCCTTTAAATGCACTGGCAAGCCAGACTTTGTTGACCTCCAGCTTTTCGGCTATTTCCTCATAGTCAAGATTTTTTTCTAATCTTGCAGTTTCTAATACTGCTAGGGCCTTTTGGCGATGGTTCCACAGATAATCACGGTTATTGACTGGCGTGGCGGACATAATACAAACCTCCTAAGTTTTTTTGTTGGTGTATAACTATGCTTATATTACAACCAACATGCTAAAAAGAGCATCAATTCATTAAAATAAACTCACGCCCATTACTTTTGAGCAGCACGTAATGGGTGTGTTTTTTTATTCTAGTTATTTCAACAATAAATCTAAGAGATCGTTCTTGGAGTCGGCAAAGTATAAAACTTCAAGCCAGTGGCAATAATGCTTGTGTAGGTAAGAAACTTGGGAGGTAATAGCGTGATTGTCAATAAAGTTGAAATATGTGGTGTAAATACAGCAAAGCTCCCGGTACTTTCTGCCACTAAAATGCGGGAACTGTTTGAGGTAATGCAGGCTGGAGAAAAATCAGCCCGGGAGCAATTAATTTATAGTAATCTTCGGCTGGTACTAAGTGTAATTCAGCGCTTTAACAATCGCGGTGAATATGTTGATGACTTGTTTCAGGTTGGCTGTATTGGTTTAATGAAAGCCATTGATAACTTCGACTTGTCGCAGAATGTAAAGTTTTCTACTTATGCAGTACCTATGATTATCGGGGAAATCCGGCGCTACTTAAGGGACAATAATCCGATTAGGGTAAGCCGTTCCATGCGTGATATTGCCTACAAGGCATTACAGGTACGCGATTCGTTAGTCAGCCGATTTTCGCGTGAGCCATCAATTAATGAAATTGCGAATGAACTTAAGGTACCAAGAGAGGAAATCATATTTGCGTTAGATGCAATTCAAGAGCCAATATCCTTGTTTGAGCCGATTTACCATGATGGCGGTGATCCGATTTTTGTGATGGATCAGATCAGCGACGATAAAAATTTGGATTTAAGTTGGCTGGAAGGTGTGGCGATTAAAGAAGCTCTGCGAAAATTGAGCGAGCGCGAGAAGCATATACTTTCTCTCAGATTTTTTGAAGGAAAAACACAGATGGAAGTCGCTGAAGAAATTGGTATTTCGCAGGCGCAAGTGTCACGCTTGGAAAAAGCAGCATTAGGGCATATGCGAAAATATATATAGAAAAAGTATAACTGTAGCTTGGTTTGCTTGGGAGGCATTGAAATGGAGAAAAAATTTACTTTATGGAGTAAGCGGATGCTGGCAATAGCAATAGTGCTATTTATTGCCGGCGGTTGGGGTTTGCTATTTTATCAAGAAAAGCAGGGTACGCCGATAACATCTGACCGAAGTAATTATGTCAGACTACACATTTTGGCTAATAGCGATAGCGTGCAAGATCAGAAGGTTAAACTGAAGGTTCGCGATGCAGTCATTGCTTATCTAACTCCACATGTTAAAGATGTGGCTGATGCTCAGGAAGCAAAAAAAATCATATTTAGCCATCAGGAGGAAATTGTTTTGGTGGCCCAAAACTGTCTGGCCGATAACGGTTTTGATTACCCGGTAGATATTCAGATAGGCAGCTTTGCATTCCCGGTACGTTCCTACGGTGATTTGGTGCTGCCGGCGGGAGAATATCAAGCCGTGCGCATTCTCCTCGGGAACGCTGCCGGACAAAACTGGTGGTGTGTATTGTTTCCACCACTGTGCTTTATTGAAGGCACAAATGTTTTGGCAAGTCCGAGTAAAGCCACTCAACAACCAGAGAATAATCCTCCTCTGGAATTTCGCTGGAAATTGGCCGAGATTTTTTTAAAGTAATAAATATTTTAAATCATTTATCACGTTTATCCCTTGTCCTTCATATAATTATTGTAGAATCTTGCAGCTACATATTGGTGAAGCGTATTAAGCGAGGAGGGGGATAGATGTTAAAGACCAGCGACTTAAAGCTTAAAGAGGTTATTAATGTAATTGACGGCAAGCGCATGGGTACTATCACTGATATAGAAATTGATGTTGAGAGCGGCAGGCTTACCGCCATTGTTGTTCCAGGCTTGGGAAAATTTTTGGGGCTCTTTGGGCGTAATGAAGATGTCGTAATTCCCTGGGATAAAATTAATAAAATCGGTATGGATGTAATCTTAGTCGAAACAGGCAGCTTTGGTGAAGTAAAGCGTGAGTAATAAAAAACTCTAACCACTGAGTGGTTAGAGTTTTTTATTACATAAATTTCACCAAAGAAGAAGGAAAAAACACAAGATGTGGAGTATATTATATATATGAGACACAATATCTAGTATTGTGTGCGATGGCCTATATATATTATAACATACTCACCGGAGTAATCAAGGAGTGGGTGAATTTGCGTTGTCCATTTTGTGGAGTACCCGACAGCAAGGTTATTGATTCAAGAGCAACTGATGAAGGTAATTCTATCCGGCGACGAAGGGAGTGTTCTGTTTGTGCTCGTCGCTTTACTACCTATGAAGTAGTGGAAGAAATACCATTAATGGTTATAAAAAAAGACGGGCGCCGTGAGATGTATGAGCGTAGTAAGTTGCTGGGTGGTCTGTTGAAAGCCTGTGAAAAGCGGCCAGTGCCTATTCAGGTAATTGAAACAGCGGTCAATAAAGTCGAGAAAGATATCCATAATAGCGCAGAACGGGAAATATCCACTCGGCAAATAGGCGAGTCGGTAATGCAGCATTTAAAAGAAATTGATCAAGTTGCTTATGTACGGTTTGCTTCCGTATATCGGCAATTTGCTGATATTAACAATTTTATGCAAGAACTTGAGTTGCTCATGAAAACGCAGCATAAATGAGACTTGATTCAGTGAGGTTTTAATCCCGCCTGAATCGTAGTCGAATTATCCAGGGACTTAGCCGTTCTTTACTCCCGCCGACAGAGGGCGGGAGTATTAGAACGGGTTAGTCATCGGGTAAAGATTAAACAACATGGGGGAAAAAGCAATGTTTGTAAAAATTAGAAAACGTGATGGTCGTGAAGACAATTTTGATGAAAGCAAAATAACTGAAGCCATATATAAAGCGGCCAAGGCGGTCGGTGGGGCAGATCGAGAATTGGCACTGGAATTGACGCTTAATGTGCTGAAGTTTTTAAAACAACAGAATAATGGCGGAGTTTTTAGCGTAGAGGACGTCCAGGATGCCGTTGAAAAAGTATTGATTGAAACAGGACATGCTAAAACTGCAAAAGCTTATATTTTATATCGGGACAAGCGTAACCGGATGCGGGATGCTAAATCCGACCTAATGGACGCAGTTGGCGAAATTTTGATAGAAACCAGCCGCGAAAATGCCAATGTCTCCAATTCGCCATCTGCTAAGATGCTGCAAATTGCCAGTGCTGCCAGTAAAGCCTATTATTTAAACCGGCTTATCCCTGAAAAAATTGCGCAAGCTCATGTTAAAGGCGATTATCATATTCATGATTTGGATTTTTATGGAAAGACATTGACTTGTGTGCAAATCCCCCTAGGAAAACTACTTGAGAGCGGATTTAATAATGGACACGGTCATATCCGTTCGCCCAAGCGCCCGGCGTCAGCTACTGCGCTGGCGGCCATTATCTTGCAGAGCTCACAAAATGACATGCATGGCGGGCAGTCGTTTGCCTTTTTTGATCGTGATATGGCGGCTTTTATGGAAAAAGCCAGTGATGAAGAAGTATATCAGGCTATGGAAGCCTTGATTTATAACTTAAATAGTATGCATTCCCGTGCAGGTGCTCAAGTGCCTTTTTCCAGTCTTAATATTGGTACAGATACTTCGCCGGCTGGTCGCGCGGTGATTAAAAATGTATTGTTGGCGTATGAAAAAGGCTTAGGCCGGGGTGAGAACCCTATTTTCCCCAATATTATTTTCCGCCTGCAAGAAGGTGTTAATTTTAATCCTAATGATCCTAACTATGATTTGTTTAAATTGGCGATCCGTGTTGCTGCTCAGCGCCTTAATCCTACTTTTAGTTTTATGGATTCGTCCTTTAATAAAGAATATGGCGACCAAGTGGGCTATATGGGCTGCCGCACCAGAGTAATGTCTAACCGGTGCGGTCCGGAAGTGACTGACGGACGTGGAAATTTAAGTTTTACAACCATTAATCTGCCGCGCTTAGCAATTAAGGCCGAACGTAATTTCATGAAGTTTTATGAAAGCCTCGCGGAATTGATCGATTTAACCTGCGAGCAGCTCTATCATCGTTATCAAGTACAGGCTAAATTAAAGGTGCGTGATATGCCTTTCTTAATGGGACAAGGCCTGTATATAGATTCAGATAAGTTAAAGCCTAATGATTATATTGAAGACATCATTAAACATGGTACGCTTTCGGTTGGCTTTATCGGTTTGGCGGAAACACTGACTGCTTTAACTGGTTGTCACCATGGTGAAAATGAAGAATCCCAGATCATGGGGGAAGAAATTATTGCTTTTATGCGGGATAAACTGGATCGTGCGGCCGAACATTACGATTTGAACTACACGCTGCTCGCAACACCGGCAGAAGGTCTATCAGGTCGATTCGTGAAAATGGATCGGCGGGAGTACGGTCTTATTCCTGGGGTTACAGATAAGGACTATTACACCAATTCTTTCCATGTACCTGTTGGGTATCCAATAAGCGTGTTTGACAAAATTCGCATTGAAGGCGTATATCATAAATATACCAATGCCGGCCATATCAGCTATGTTGAGTTTGGGGGGCCTCCGGTTAATAATCTAGGGGCGATGGAAGAGATTCTCCGATATATGCGTAAATGTGATTTTGGCTATGCTGGGTTTAACTATCCGGTTGATTTCTGTGAAGGTTGTGGACATCTGGGGGTAGTTGATACCGATGAGTGTCCTTCCTGCGGTACTACTACCATTCGGCGTGTTCGCCGTATTACTGGTTATTTAAGCACGGTTGACCGCTTTAATGACGCTAAATTAAATGAACTAAACCAACGTGTGCGCCACGTCTAGGAGTGGAGAGCGATGGAAATCAGACTCGCGGGGATTACGCAAGAGAGTATTGCTGATGGTCCAGGATTGCGATTAGTTATATTTACGCAAGGATGTCCGCACAACTGTCCTGGGTGCCATAATCCTGATACTCATGATATAAACGGTGGTTATGTTACCGATGTGGAAGGCCTTTACCAATATATCGAAAAAATTACTGTCCGCAACAAATTGCTGAGGGGAGTGACTTTTTCGGGAGGAGAGCCATTTCTTCAGGCGAAACCATTAGCGTTATTGGCCAAAAAGCTGCGGTCATTAGGCCTGGACATTGTCGCCTATAGCGGTTTTACATTTGAACAGTTGGCGGCTATGGCGCTAAAACGTAAAAGTATTAGCGCGCTGCTTGAGCAAACTGAGCTGCTGATTGATGGTCAGTATAAAGCGGCTGAACGTGATTTGGGATTGGCTTTTCGCGGTTCGCGCAATCAACGCTTAGTTGATGTGCAAGCAACCATTGCGGTTGGACGAGTAGTGATATGGGAAGATCTTGCGCAAAAACGCTGGGCATAAGCGAAAAATAATTTTGGTGAATAGCGATTATACTATTATTAATGTCACCGGTAACTAAGGTCAGACATAGCATGTGGATGTGATAAAATTGTCATGGCATTTGAAGGAACGCTTACAAAAAACTGTGGCTGCAGAGCAGGGAACTATGGCCTATGCGCCTGGTTCCCGGCGCCCTATGGCTCTTGTATATCCCAATACTTATCATGTTGGGATGTCCAATTTAGGAATACATATTATTTATGAGCAGATAAACAGCCGAGGTGATACAGCCTGTGAACGGCTGTTTTTGCCTGATAAAAAAAACCTAGATGAGTATGTGCGGACAAATACGCCGCTATTAACCTTGGAAAATCAACTGCCTTTATATGAAATGCCGCTAATTGCTTTTGCGGTTTCCTTTGAAATGGATTATTTTAATTTGCTTACCATTTTAATGACAGGTAAAGTCAAGGTATTGGCGGCTGAACGCGGTAAAGAAGATCCGCTGGTAATTATCGGCGGACCATGTGCTACTTTTAACCCTGAACCACTTGCTGATTTTGTTGATGCCTGTATAATTGGGGAAGGCGAAGAGGTAATACAAGATTTCTTGGATTGCTATTATGATGGTTTGCAGCAAGGGTTATCAAGAGAAGAGCTTTTGGAGCGATTGGCGCAAATTGAAGGAGTTTATGTTCCGCGTTTTTACCAGCCTGTATATGCTGGTGACGGCATTATTGAACGCTATGAGCGGCGACTGGCGTCAGTGCCTGCAAAAGTTGGGCGCAGGTATATTAAGGATTTGGGTAAGTATCCGGCGCAAACCGTGATTGTAACTGCTGACACTGAATTTGCAAATCTGTACTTGATTGAAGTTGCCAGGGGCTGTGGACGGCATTGCCGTTTCTGTATGGCAGGATACTGTTTTCGGAATCCCAGAGTACGTTCATTGGCGCAGATTGCCGAAGCAGTGGAAAAGGCGAAGTTGTTTTCAGCAAAAGTGGGTTTAATGGGAGCGGCTATTTCTGACTATCCTCAAATCGATGAATTATGCCGGCTTGTCCTGGATAAGGGGCTTACGATGTCGGTTGCTTCGCTTAGAGCAGATTCATTAACGCCAGGGTTGGTGGAAGCACTGGCTACCAGCGGACACAAAACCGTTACGCTGGCGCCGGAAGCCGGCAGTGAACGAATGCGGCGAGTAATAAATAAAAGTATCACCGACGAGCATTTATATCAAGCTATATCGGCCGCAACAACAGCAGGCATTCCCCATGTGCGGTTATACATTATGGTTGGTTTGCCTGGGGAAACCACTGAAGATGTTGAGGCTATTGTTGAAATGGCACATAATGTAAAGAATCATATGGAATCTATGGGCAATAAAGGAATGCTAACCTTAAGTATTAATCCGTTTATACCCAAACCGTTTACTCCTTTTCAATGGCTGCCGATGGCTGATATGTCCGAGGTATCTTCACGGCTAAAATACATCCAGGCTGCCCTGAAAAAAAGAAAAGGAATAGAAGTATTAATTGAGCAGCCAAAAGAAGCCTATATCCAAAGTGTATTGGCAAGAGGTGACCGCAGGCTGGGGCAAGTATTACTTACTGCAGCAACTGGTGGCGGCAATAAAGGCTGGAAGCATGCACTTAAATCTCATGATATATCTGAAGAATTTTATCTATACCGCTTGCGCGGCGAAGCCGAAGTTTTGCCATGGGATAATTTGGACATGGGAATCGATAGAGAGTATCTTTTAACCGAGTATCATCAATCGCAAATGGAAAAATACACTCCGCCATGTAGCGCAGGGTGTAAAAGATGTGGAGTCTGCCGATAATAAGAAGACTGAAAAAAATAAAAGCAGAGCGAATGCTCTGCTTTTAATACACTAGATAAAAATTAAAATTTGGTCGGCGTAGCAGGATTCGAACCTGCGGCCTCTGCGTCCCGAACGCAGCGCTCTACCAAGCTGAGCCATACGCCGAAATTATTGTCCCGAACCAAGCGCAGCCAAACTGCGCTATGCCCCGGCTCACAGTTATTAAGTATACACACTCATAATAAAGTTGTCAACAGCGAGGCGTGGCAATTTTGATTGGTCTCCGCAATAGTATATTATAAGTCTTTAGTCCTACAGGATTTTTGCCGGAGATGTCGAATCTAAGAATAATGAGTAAACCCCAGTTGGGGCGCTTTTATCTAAAAATTTAAACTGACTTGAACTTTCTGTTAGGCAAAAAAATTAGGTTGTTCTTTCTGCGAGCCTCCTAAGATCGAAGCGAACGTAGGATGTTAGCGTAACGTAGCCATGAGATACATCGATCAACAGGAGGAATGTTTTTGAAGTTAGTAAAGAGTACTCTTTTTGTAATTACTTTTATAGTCGCGTTAAATGTTGCACCGGTAAATCCGGTCTTTGCATCAATCCGTGACATGCCGGTAGTAAGGCTGGGAGATACCAATGATACCGTGTATAACTTGCAGGTAGAGCTCAAAAAAAGAGGCTTTTATTACGCTGATATTGATGGTAACTTTGGTTCTGATACTAAGTCGGCGGTTATTGCATTCCAGCAGGCGATGGGAATTGAAGATGATGGTATTGTTGGCCGGGGAACCTGGCAGGCGCTGAGAAATCCCGCCGGCAGCTCGGAAATGAGTCGGGGATTTAACGGCAAACTTGGGCAGCAAATTGCTAATTTTGCCAAGGGGTTTCTGGGTGTTCCATACGCTTGGGGCGGGATAAGCCCGGGTGGATTTGACTGTTCTGGTTTTGTGTATTATGTGTATAGTCACTATGGTGTTTCTTTACCAAGAGTAGCTGATGAGCAATACGAATTTGGACAAAGGGTGTCGGCAAACGACATGCAGCCAGGCGACTTGGTTTTCTATAGTACATATACTCCGGGGCCTTCACATGTTGGTATCTACATAGGAAATGGTCAATTTGTTCATGCTAGTTCCGGGGCTGATCAGGTAACAATAACTGCGATGTCTAAAGCATATTATAATGAAAGGTTTTTAGGAGCCTTTCGTATTGTTCGATAGTTAGTAAAGAATAGCCGGTTAACCGGTTATTTTTGTTTGTCTGCCTCTAGGGAGGTTATAATAAGAAATGCAAAATATTATTTTCGGCAAAAAGTGCTTCATATGCGTAAATGTGCTAAAATATTTATGTTAAAGTGAATTTAGGTTGCAATTGAGGTAGATATGCGTATTATTACAGGAGTTGCCAAAGGAATTAAGCTTAAAGTCCCGAAGGGACTTGATGTACGTCCTACTGCTGATCGGGTTAAGGAATCGATGTTTAATATTCTTGCTAATATGGAATTGCCGGCAGAAAGAAATGCACTGATAGGTGCAAAAGTGCTGGATTTATTTGCTGGGACAGGTAATTTGGGCTTGGAGGCGCTAAGTCGAGGTGCGTCTGAGGCGTTGTTTGTTGACCAGAGTGTTGTTAGTCTTGCGACAACAAAAGAAAATATTAATCATGCCGGGTTAAGTAATTTGGCGGTAGTTCAGCGTGGAGATTCTCTAAAAACATTGAATCAGTTAAGTCTGTCCGGGCAATCCTTCACGCTGGTATTTGTGGATCCGCCTTATAATCAGGGCCTGGTCAATGCTGTTTTGCAAAAACTGGATAAAACCAATGTGGTTGCACCTGGGGGAATTATTGTAGTTGAACGTTCTAAGCATGAACAATTAAATATAGATTGGCAATGTCTAAAACTGATTCGCGACGAACGATATGGGGAAACATTTGTGACTTTTTTGATGCGATATTACTAAAATACTACTACATCAGGAGGAAGTTAACATGCGAATAGGAGTCTGCCCAGGAAGTTTTGATCCTGTTACTAATGGACATGTAGATATATTTTATCGGGCCAGTAAAATGTTTGATTTACTACTGGTAGCTGTTTTTCATAACCCGAACAAAAAGCCGTTGTTTACCATGCAAGAAAGGGTTGAGATGTTAAGCCTGGCGACTAAAGATATTTCCAATATCAAGGTTGATAGTTTCTCGGGTCTTCTTAATGATTATGTGCGGCGTCAAAACAGCACATTTATTGTCCGGGGATTGAGAGAATTCAGTGATTTTGAGTATGAGTATAAACGAGCGCTGCTGATAAAAAAAATTGATTCCGAAATGGAAACCGTCTTTATGATGACCAGTAATGAATATTCTTTTATAAGTTCAAGCGGAATAAAAGAGTTAGCTAAATTTGGCGGGCCAATTACCGGGTTAGTACCTGCTTGTTTGGAAGAAAGAATTATCAAAAGAATTAGTGAAGAAAAATAGATTTGTGTATGGGAAGGGAGAACTATTATGAGTGTTGAGAAACTGTTGGATGAAATGGAGAACATGTTGGTTGATGCGTCTCGTCTGCCTTTTACCAATAAGAGGGTTGTCGAGGAAGATGATTTAGCAAGATTTTTGGATGAATTTAGAGAAATGCTGCCTAAAGAGCTTGAGGAAGCAAAAAGAATTATTGCCGAGCGGCAGCATATCCTTGATGAAGCTCAAAAAGAAGCGCAGAATATTATTGAACAGGCCAAAACTTATGTTAGCAAGCTTACTGACGAAAGTATTATCAATAAACAAGCTCATGAACAGGCCAATGAGCTTATGAACCAAGCCAATAGAACTGCCAGAGGCTTACAAAGCGATGCGGTTAATTATGCGGACGAAGTATTTAAGCATGTTTTGAATAACTTGGAGCAAACCTTGGAAGTAGTTCGCCAAGGGCATCGTGAGTTGCAGCAAAATAAGAGTAATTCAGCAAAATAATCAAGTCGTATTTATCTTCTAGCATAGCGATAAATTCCTTTTAGAAGATGAATGGTAATTGACATGATTATCAGAATGCTGAGCAAGATGGCAATTTGATAACTGGCTTGCCCAATCCTGTCTAACCAAAAGCCTAAGCTGTTGCTTTGGCTCATGCTCATAGCTGTCGGGACAACCAACAGTTGAGCGATGGTTTGCCGCGAATTAAGAAGCAGTATGGTAAGGAGAGCGGCAAGTATTGCGTGCAGCAGCCTGCCGAATACATAAGGAGTCATCCGGATACCTGACTCAATAACAATACTGGCCACCTGCCCGTGAACGGAAAGACCGCTCCAGGCAATTATGGCACTGGCAACCGCGACTTTTTCAATTAGGGGGGCACTGGCTTGACTGACTGCTAGTGTTCCTAAATCTATCTCGAAAAAGCCGCTTACTAGTGCTGGGGCTAAATTGGTATTATAACCGATATTGCTAAGCAGTGATGCAAATATGCCGGTTAAAAAATCAGTAATGCCAATAATTGTCATGATGCGAATAAATACGGAAAAGACAATGATAAACCCGCCTATCAGGATAATGGTATTCATGGAGGATTTTACAGCGTCACCAAGTAGTTGTCCTGTTGTTCGCTTATCTTCTTTATGGGCGGTGTATAATGCTCGAAATGCGCGAATAATAATATTAGTATTTTCGGTATGCTTATCAGCGATAACGGTATCGCGGCTACGGCCATGAAAACGAAAAACAATTCCAACCAGAAAACTTGATATGTAGTGAGCCAAGGCAATAGTTGCACCTAATTCCGGCATGCCAAACATACCTACAGCTACTGCGCCAAACATGAATAATGGATCTGCCGTATTGGTGAATGATAGCAGGCGTTCTGCTTCAACAGCTGTACAAAGCTGGTTTTTGCGAAAACGACAAGTTATTACCGCATCCATAGGGTAACCGGAAGCAAGACCCATGGACATGGCAAAAGCACCGACACCGGGAACATTAAAAACCGGTCTCATCAGCGGTTCCAGCAAAACACCAATAAAGTGAACTACTCCAATCCCCATAAGTATTTCCGATAAAATAAAAAAAGGCAGTAGAGCGGGAAAAACTACATTCCACCATAGGTTTAAACCCATAATGGCTGAATCGAAGGTTTCTTTCGGATATGTTACCATTGTAATAGTAATAAATACCGTGCAAAAGGCCATAGAATATGTTAGTAAACGTGAGCGATAGCGCTTGCCACTGCCCCAAGTCCGCATATTGAATCTCCTCCTCCAAGCCGTGCGGTTTGATAATATATATATTTATTGGCTGGAGGTAATATAACTAAAATGAAGAGCCAAATCCACTGTAGTTGTATGGGAGGGGATGGAGTATGCTGCCTAAACTGGGATTGGCGTTAGGCTCAGGTGGGTTAAGAGGTATTGCTCATATCGGGGTTTTAAAAGTGCTCTGCAAACATCAAATACCAATCGATTTTATTGCCGGCTGCAGTATCGGCAGTCTGATTGGTGCATTGTATGCTGCCGGTCTTGAACCGGAAACTATACTGAAACTTGCTAAGACCTTAAAAAAAAGGCACTGGTTAGATTTTGTGCTTCCGCAGATGGGGCTTGTTTCTGGTGAGCGGGCGTTGGCAACCATCCGTTTATTAACCAGACAAAAGACGTTTGCCGAGCTGAAAACTCCGCTGGCAGTAGTGGCAACCGAACTAAACAGTGGAAAAGAAGTTATATTTACAGAAGGCGATGTTGCGAAAGCTGTAAGGGCCAGTATTTCTGTGCCAGGCGTATTTATTCCTTATGCTATGGACGATAGGTTGTTTATTGATGGGGCAGTTATTAACCCGACTCCAATAGATACCGTTCGTAATATGGGGGCAGATATTGTGATTGCTGTTGATTTGGCACATGCAGGAACGGTTTGTAGTATCAGCAATATGTTTGATGTAATCATTCAATCCATTGATATTATGGAAAGAGAATTGTGCAAGCACCGCCAACCACATTGTGATGTTCTAATTCAGCCTGATGTAGGAACCCTTTCGCCCAGTTCCTTTGATACCATGGATGAGTGTGCGTTGGCCGGGGAATTGGCTGCAGAGGCTGCTATTCCTCAGATCAAAAGCTATTTGATGAGTCAGGAATATAGATCGGAGAAGTTTGAAAATCCTGACCACCCATTTTCCATTGAGTACTAGGTGAGCCCAGCACATAGGTATCTGTTGCGGTGATATCATAAGACAACATATCTTGTAAGAAAGTTAATTTGTTGTGACGCTGCTGATAACTTGTAAGATATTGCGCTGTTTTTGTAATTGCAGGTATTGCAGCTTGTTGGCTAATTTCTTTTACTAATTTTCTTCCGTTATCATTAAAGGCCAGTATGCGGGCATAAAGTGGACCTAATTCGTCAAATTGAGCGAGTTTACTTTTGGTAATTCCTAAAAGAGCATAAATAACAATTCGTTGTAATCGTGTTAATGTATAACGCTTACTCTTAATAAAGGTTATTAATTCCTGGGCGGTTGTTGCTTTAAAGGCGGCATCGCTTATTTTATTATGCAATCCTTCAGCAACCTCGGGTAGTGCCGCCAGTTCATCAAGTTTCATGCTTCTGAGCCTAGACAAAAGGATATCGTTAAAAGACTCTAAAGCTATGGGAGCTTGCCCAAGTGAAATCAAAGTATTAAGCTGGTTGGCGCAAGACGCCGGAAGACATTTACAGGCTGCACTGCCAGGAATAAGTGGTTTGTTTTCTAATAAAGCAGCACGAATAGCAGTGGCACTGGCAATATTGGAAGTAATTACATTATCATGGTAATTGGCATGAATGCGTTGTATAACATGTGGCCTGAGCTGGGGAGAATAGGTATGAATTGCCCGCAAATACTCAATAGCCAACAGGTTGTTAGGTGTTTTCATCAAACTCTCGGCAACCCCGGATTCTTTAGATAATGCCGAAGAGAGACTGGAAGCATAGGTTTGGCCGGTTTTCATTGTTTGGCGCATGGCCTCTATGACGGCTTTGTCATTCATAGCCTGCGCTGCCACGGTAAGTGCAGGTAAATCAGGTGTTTCAGTACCGAAACAAACGTGATTAACAATTCCCAGGCGGGAGAGAAGCTGAATGCCGCCGGTTGCAAAGTATTGAGCACTGCGTACTGAAAAGACGGTGGGCAATTCGATGATTAAATCGACACCTGCTTCAACCGCTAGAGCTGCGCGCGCCCACTTGTTAACTATTGCAGGTTCGCCGCGCTGCAAAAAGTTACCGCTCATAATACCGATGGCATACTGTGCGCCGGAAATTCGTTTAGCTTCGTTTACATGCCATAAATGCCCGTTATGGAAAGGATTATATTCAACAATCATACCTACAACATCCATTAGTCTTCACCCCCTACTATTTTACCCTATTTTACTTGTTTGTGAAATTTTTTATTAAATAACTTTCTCAGATGAAGGGAAAATAAGTCAGGTGTCGAAATCATAGAAACTGGTAGTATTTCAAGGTGATGTATGTGGCAACAAATAGTGTTGCCGCATATCACGCAAATAAGGAGGATTTTGCTGTGAAAGTATTGGTTGTTAACTGTGGAAGTTCTTCACTTAAGTACCAACTGGTTAATATGAATGACGAGTCCGTATTGGCAAAAGGTTTGGTTGAACGGATTGGCTTGGAAGGTTCGATATTAACTCATCAGCCGGAAGGGAAAGACAAAGTCGTAATTAACGCTGATATCAGCAATCATAGCATTGGTATTAAGCTGGTAATTGATGCTTTGACAGATGCTAAGCATGGTGTTATCAGCAGCATGAAAGAAATTTCAGCAGTTGGTCACAGAGTGGTTCACGGGGGAGAAAAATTTGCTGGTTCCGTATTAATTACATCTGCCGTTATGAAAGCATTAGAAGACTGCATCGAAATGGCGCCGCTTCATAATCCGCCAAATATTATGGGGATAAATGCATGTACTGAAATTATGCCGGGAGTTCCCCAGGTAGGTGTTTTTGATACTGCCTTCCATCAAACCATGCCCAAAGAGGCATTTCTCTATGCTATTCCGTATGAAGCTTATGAAAAATATGGAGTTAGACGGTATGGTTTCCATGGAACTTCCCATAAGTACGTTTCTGAACGGACTGCTGAACTTATGGGCAAAGATTTGTCTGAACTCAAGATTATTACCTGTCACTTAGGCAATGGTGCCAGCATTGCTGCTGTCAAAAACGGCAAATGCATTGACACCAGCATGGGCTTCACTCCACTGGAAGGTTTGGTAATGGGAACTCGTTCCGGTGGTATTGACCCTGCTATTGTTCCTTATATAATGAAAAAAGAGAATATGAACGCTGATCAAGTGGATAACTACCTGAACAAAAAATCGGGTGTGCTTGGTGTTTCCGGCGTATCCAGCGACTTCCGCGACATTGAAGATGCTGCTGACAAAGGAAATGAACGGGCCGCTTTGGCGCTTGACATGTTTGCCTACAGAGTACTTAAATTTGTTGGCTCTTATGCTGCTGCTATGGGTGGGGTTGACGCCATTGTCTTTACTGCTGGCCTTGGTGAAAACTCAATTTCGATGCGCGAAAAAATTGGCAATGGTTTTGCGTATTTGGGAACTGGCATTGATCCAGTCAAAAATAACGTTCGTGGCAAAGCGCAAGAAATTAGCGTTGATGGCGCTAAAGTGAAAATTTTTGTTATTCCGACTAATGAAGAACTTGTTATTGCCCGTGATACTAAGAAAATTTGTAGTGAACTTGCATAACCGCTAAGCAACCGTCGCATGATAGGCAGGGGACGCTTCGTTCCCTGCTTTTCATATTTCTTGACAAACATTCGACGTGTCGATATAATAGATGAAGGTTGGTGGAAAATGATGAAAATTAACATGTCCCAAGTAAAAAAAGAACTTGGCAGTGCCCAATCTTTTTCTTTTATAACTTCAGCTCCAGAACTGGGTCTTGACACAGAACAGAACTTTTTATTGGAAAGTGTAGCAGTGGAAGGCCAGGTTGTAAATAAGGGGATGTCTTTTGAAGTAACCGGCAAAATTGATGCTAAATTAAAGCAGAACTGCAGCCGGTGTCTTGAAGATATGATTACCCAGCTTACTGTTCCATTTAATGAAGAATATCGAGAAATAGACGGCAAAGAATGTGAAAAAAATTCTGACTTGGAAATTAACTGTTTTTGCGGTGATGAGATTGATATTACCGAGCTTGTGCGTGAAACGCTTTTGTTGGCCGAGCCTATTAAACCAGTGTGCAGCGAAGCATGCCGTGGACTTTGTCCTGAATGCGGAGCGAACCTAAACATAAATGCCTGCAGCTGCAACCCGGTTAAAACTGATCCAAGGCTTGCGGTTCTAGAAAAACTCTTGTCAAAGGACTGAGATATGCAGGTTGGCCAATTTTGTTAAGGAGGTGGAAACAAATGGCAGTACCTAAGCGCAAAATGTCCAAAGCCCGCCGTGATAAACGTCGTGCGAATTGGAAGCTTACTATTCCTGGATTAGTAGAATGCCCTCAATGTCACGAAAAGAAAATGCCTCACCGTGTTTGTCCTGAATGTGGTCATTATAATGGTAAAGTTGTGGTTCAAGCAGAATAAAGTAACTGGCTATAATTAATACTAGCAATTGGTACTAAAACTTACTGATAAAACTAGGTGATGTTATGGCGCGCATTCAGAAAAAAATACGTCAGGGACAATTGAAAGAAAAGTTGTTAAACACGCCTTTTCTTACCGATGAAGAATTGGCAGCGCATTTGAAGGTTAGTGTGCAGACAATTCGGCTTGACAGGCTTGAGCTTGGGATCCCTGAACTTAGAGAACGCACTAAGCAAATGGCCGAAGAAGCCCGTAATAAGCTTAAGGCTATTTCGAGTGCGGATGTTGTTGGTGAACTGATTGATCTTGAATTAGGGAAATCAGGTATATCTTTAATGGCTATAACACCTGACATGGTTTTTGAAAAAACAAGAGTAGCAAGAGGTCATTTTGTTTTTGCTCAGGCAAACTCTCTGGCCTTGGCAATAATTGATGCACCCATAGCTGTGACTGGTGTCGCCAACGTAAAATATAAAATTGCTGTGCATGAAAGTGAAAAGTTGGTAGCCAAGGCTGAGATTATAAAAAAAAGAGGCAATAAATATTTTATTTGGGTAAAAACTAGGAATGACAAACAGGAAGTATTCCGCGCGAAATTTATAATGGTATCACTGGAACCTGATTTGCATAAATAGCAGAGATATCAACAAGATATTTTGTGGTGCTATTGTGAAGGGAGATACTGAATGAAAGTTGCTATTGATGCTATGGGCGGAGATTATGGGCCTGAGGAAATTGTCTTAGGCGCATTGCAAGCTGTCCAAGAATATCAAAATGAAGATATAGAAATTGTTCTGGTTGGTGACCAGACCCAAATTACGCAAGCACTTAACCGCCATGGTAAAGGAAATGAAGCAAAAATTACTGTTCACCATGCCAGTGAAGTTATTGATATGCACGATTCGCCTGGTGCGGCCGTAAGGAAAAAGAAGGATGCATCAGTCGTTGTAGCCACAGGACTTGTAAAACAAGGTTATTGTGATGTGGTAATATCTGCGGGGAGTACTGGCGGGGCAGTCGCTGCCGCTTTGTTTGGTCTGGGACGGATAAAAGGTATTGAGCGTCCGGCTATTGCAACGCCGATGCCTAACTTAACAGGCACAACTGTTCTTTTAGATTCTGGAGCTAATGTCGACAGTAAACCGAAACATTTGGTGCAAAACGCTATTATGGGTGCTATTTATGCTGAATATGTGTTGAATATTCCAAGACCGAGAGTAGGTCTTTTAAATATTGGTGAGGAAGACAGTAAGGGCAATGAACAGGCATTTAACACCTATCCGCTGTTAGCACAGCTAAACACGGTTAATTTTATTGGCAATATTGAAGGAAGAGACATTCCAAAAGGCACTGTTGATGTTGTGGTCTGCGATGGTTTCGTAGGAAATATTGTTTTGAAATTTGGGGAAGGTTTAGCGAGCGCGATTCTTCAGCTTGTCAAAGAAGCAATTAAAGCCAGCGGCTTTTTTGCTAAAATGGCATCTATGCTCGTGTTGCCTGCTCTAAAAGGTTTGAAAAAGAAGCTTGACCATGCCGAATACGGTGGAGCGCCGCTATTAGGCGTCAATGGTGGTTTTATTATTTGTCATGGCAGTTCACGGGCAAAGGCCATAAAAAATGCTATCAGGGTAGCCAAAGAATTTACTGAACAGCAGGTAGTTGCCCATATTTGTGAGAATATTGCTAAGGAAGGAGTTGTTACCAATGATGGAAACTAAATCGGTAGGCATTATTGGCATTGGTACATATGTGCCTGAAAAGGTAATGACAAATAAAGACTTAGAGCGCATAGTTGACACTTCTGATGAGTGGATTGTGGAGAGAACCGGTATTCAAGAACGGCGAATCGCGGCTCCTGACATGGCAACTTCGGATTTGGCCAGCAGAGCGGCACAAAAAGCTCTTGATGATGCCGGAGTTACTGCTGAAGAAATTGATCTTATCATAGTTGCTACCGCCACTCCGGATATGTTTTTTCCGTCAACCGCTTGTTTAGTGCAGGCAAATATTAAGGCTGTCAACGCTGCCGCCTTTGATCTTGCGGCCGGGTGTTCCGGCTTTGTCTACGCTATGGTTACCGGCAGCCAATTTATTAAGGCTGGTTTATATAAAAAGATTTTAGTTATTGGCGCTGAATGTCTTTCAAGAATATTAGACTGGACTGATCGCAACACTTGCGTTTTGTTTGGCGATGGTGCCGGTGCTGCAGTACTTGCAGAAACAGACCCGGGTTATGGAATTTTAGGCTCGCAATTGGGGGCAGATGGTTCAGGCGGCGATTTGTTAAAGCTTCCTGGCGGTGGCTCGCGAAACCCGGCTACAGGCGAAACTGTTTCCCTGCGCATGCATTTTGTACATATGAATGGCAATGAGGTATTTAAATTTGCCGTTAAGATCATGGGAGAAGCTGCTAACAAGGCGTTAGAAGATGCTGGTCTTAGTGCTGCGGATGTTGATTGCTTAATTCCGCATCAGGCTAATATTCGAATAATCCAATCGGCGGCAAAACGACTGAAATTGCCGATGGATAAAGTTATGATTAATGTCAATAAATATGGTAATACTTCAGCTGCTTCTATTCCAATTGCTTTGGAAGAAGCTGTCCATGGTGGTAAAATCAAACAAGGTGATAATGTCGTTCTTGTTGGCTTTGGCGCAGGATTAACATGGGCGTCGGCTGTTATAAAATGGGGTAAGGAGGCCAACATTAATTGTTAAATAACAAACTTTGCCAGCTTTTAAATATTAAATATCCTATTTTGCAGGGTGGAATGGCTTGGGTAGCTACAGCTGAACTGGCAGCTGCGGTGTCAAATGCCGGTGGTTTAGGACTTATCGGTGCCGGCCATATGCCGCCTGATGCACTCAGAGCAGAAATCCAAAAGGCAAAAAGTTTGACACAGAACCCTTTTGGCGTCAATATTATGTTGAAATCGCCGTTTGTTAAAGAGGTCATGCAGGTTGTTATTGATGAGCGCGTAGCTGTTGTAACGACTGGTGCAGGTAATCCCGGGGAATATATTCCCGCTTTAAAAGAGATTGGTACTAAGGTAATTCCGGTTGTGGCATCAGTGGCTCTGGCAAAACGTCTAGAGCGAGTAGGTATTGACGCGATTATTGCCGAAGGCATGGAGAGCGGCGGGCATGTAGGTGAAGTAACGACTATGGCGTTAGTGCCACTAGTTGTTGATGCTGTTAAAGTGCCGGTCATTGCCGCCGGCGGTATCGGGGACTCTCGTGGCGTGGTGGCTGCATTGGCTTTGGGCGCTGAGGGCGTTCAACTGGGAACAATTTTCGCTGCGTCTACTGAGTGTACCGCGCACCCCAATTACAAACAGGCAATTGTCAAAGCAAAAGAACGCTCTACCGTTGTTACCGGCGCAATAACTGGTCATCCGGTTAGAGTTATCGAAAATAAACTGACTCGTGATTTTGCTGAATTAGAAAAACGCGGTGCGTCAACCGATGAATTGGATCGTCTGGGAGCTGGAAAACTCAAAGCTGCTGTACGTGACGGTGACATAGATTATGGTTCGGTAATGGTTGGACAGATCGCTGGTATGATTACTGAGGTGCGAACTGTAAATGAAATTATGCAGGATATAGTTCAGCATATTCCTAATGTAATAACAGAGCTTTCGAAAAAATATAGATAAGCACATAAGGAGGGAAATAAATGACAAAATTGGCTTTTGTTTTTCCGGGACAAGGTTCTCAAGTTGTTGGTATGGGCAAGGATCTATATGACAAATTTGATGTTGTGCGGGACATATTCAATTCGGCCGACGCGGCATTAGGATTTTCAATTACCGACATGTGTTTTAACGGGCCGGAAGAAGAACTAAAAAAGACGTACAATACACAACCTGCTATTTTGACAGTTAGTGTAGCTTGCTATGAGATACTAAAACAACAAGGTATTAAGCCTGACATCGTAGCAGGTCACAGCTTGGGAGAATACTCGGCGTTGGTGGCTGCCGGCGCATTGTCGTTTGAGGATGCTGTTCGGTTAGTTAGAAAACGCGGACAATTCATGCAAGAAGCAGTGCCGTTGGGAGAAGGCAGCATGGCTGCAATTCTGGGGCTTGAACGCAATAAAGTAGTTGAAATCTGCCAGCAAGTTGAGGCTGAATTTGGCGCTGTGCAAGCAGTTAACTTTAATTGCCCGGGTCAAATTGTTATTGCAGGTAAAACACAAGCAGTGGATAAAGCCAATGAGCTATTAAAGGCTGCTGGGGCTAAGCGGGCGATTTCCCTGCCGGTAAGCGCTCCCTTCCACAGCACACTCTTAGAGCCGGCAGCAGAAAAACTGGAAAAAGAGCTTGCACAAGTAACCATTAATGACGCGCAAATACCGGTTGTGGTGAATGTTAACGGGCAGATTGTGACCAAAGGCGGCGAAATTCGTGAACTCCTGGTTAAACAGGCTGCAAGCCCAGTGCTTTGGGAAGATTGTATAGCACAAATTGCAAATTATGGAGCAACGACTTTTGTTGAAGTTGGTCCTGGTAAGGTTCTTACCGGCTTCACTAAAAAGATTGCTAAGGAAAGCACAACTTTAAATATTGAAGATGTGGCTTCCTATGAAAAAGTTCTTGATTATTTCCAGGAGGTTCGTTAAAATGCATTTAGACGGACAAGTAGCAATTGTTACCGGAGCTTCGCGAGGAATTGGCAAGGCAGTAGCGATTGCTTTAGCGAAAGTCGGTGCTAAAGTAGTCATTAACTATGCGGGCAATGTCCAGGCTGCTGAAGAAGTGCGTAAAATCATCGTTAATGCCGGTGGGCAGGCGGTTACCGTTCAGGCTGATGTTGCCGATAGCGAGGCTGTGGATGCAATGGTAAAGACGGCCATTGATACATATGGTAAAATCGATATCTTGGTTAACAATGCCGGTATCACCCGAGATGCACTATTAATGCGTATGAAAGATGAAGATTGGGATGCGGTTATAAATACCAATCTTAAGGGCATATTTTATTGTACTAAGGCAGTATCTAAGCTGATGATGAAACAAAGAAGCGGCAAGATAATCAACATGACTTCTGTTGTTGGCATCATGGGAAATGCCGGACAGGCAAATTATGCAGCAGCTAAAGCCGGAGTAATTGGTTTTACTAAATCTATGGCGAAGGAATTGGCTGCACGCAGTATTACGGTTAATGCCATTGCACCAGGGTTTATTGCTACCGATATGACCCATGGTTTGACCGAACAAGTTAAAGCTGATTTGGCAACAAAGATTCCGCTTAACCGCTTAGGCGCGGCGGAAGATGTTGCTGCTGCTGTGGTATTTTTAGCATCAGATTCTGCAAATTATATTACCGGGCAGACTTTAAATGTTGATGGCGGTATGGTAATGTAATATATGGTGAAAAAATAAGTTTAACTGCCTTGGAAGGAGGTGAACACCATCATGACAACTTTTGACAAGGTTAAAGAAATAGTTGTTGAGCAACTTGGCGTTGATGAAGCTGATGTAAACATCAATTCTACTTTCATTGACGATCTTGGCGCTGATTCACTGGATATTGTTGAACTGATTATGGCCTTTGAAGAGGAATTCAGCATCGAGATTCCGGATGAAATAGCTGAAAAAATCAAAACAGTAAAAGACACTGTGGAGTACATAGACAAGGAAAAACAGGCGTAACAATTGTTTTTACTGGTGTCGTAGCTCTTAGACATTACCTTATGTAAACGAAGAAAGTCCCGTGGAAACTTTTTTCGCGGGACTTTCTAAAGGTAATGGTAGATTGTCGCTAATGGTATGGTTATTGATTGGAGGAGTTGTTACTTGAAACTTCCGGAGCTTAAAATTGGCCAACATGTTGCTAAAGTTCCTATTATACAAGGTGGTATGGCAATAAGACTATCAACTGCAAGATTGGCTGCGGCAGTAGCTGAAGAAGGCGGAATAGGACTTATTGCAGCATCTGGCATGGGCTTTGATGAGTTGCGTTATGAAATTCGTTTAGCACGTAAGTTGACTAAAGGAATAATTGGTATAAATATTATGGTAGCGGCAAGAGAGTTTGCGCGCTATGTCGATACTGCTATCGATGAAGGAATTGACTTGGTAGTAGCGGGAGCTGGTTTTTCGCGCGACGTATTTCCTATGGGGCAAAAATCGGGTACTCCAATTGTACCAATCGTATCATCGGTTAAGGCAGCCAAAATTTCTGAGAAACTAGGTGCGGCCGCGATTATTGTAGAAGGAAAAGAAGCGGGGGGACACTTAGGTACAGATCAATCGTTACGAGAGATACTACCTGATATTAAAAAGACTGTGAATATTCCGGTGATTGGCGCCGGCGGGATAATATCTGGCAAGGATATAGCTGAAGTAATAAAACTTGGGGCTGATGGCGTGCAAATGGGTACAAGGTTTGCGGCCAGTGAAGAATCAAACGCAGCTCCGGCTTTGAAAGAGTTTTATTTAAAAGCTAAGGCTGAAGATGTGGTGTTAATTAATAGCCCGGTCGGATTGCCAGGGCGTGCAATAAAAAATCCTTTTGCTAAGAAAATTCTTGAGTGTGCTGCTCCTGAACCTCAAAATTGTGGGGCTTGCTTAAAACATTGTGCACGTAATTTCTGTATAATTAATGCACTTATTAGAGCTCAGCAAGGTGATGTTGATACCGGGCTGGTATTTACCGGAGAGTATATTCATAAAATAGATAAAATAATGCCTGTTAAAGAAATTATTGCGAGACTTCTAAAAGAAGTTGAGGAAATAAACTAGAGAGGTGACTTTCTTGAAAAAACGAGTTGTTATTACAGGCCTGGGAGCTATTACGCCGGTAGGCGTAGGAACAGAAGCTTATTGGCAATCTTTATTGGCCGGCAAATCTGGGATTGATGTTATTACCCGTTTTGATGCCAGTGAATACACAACACAAATTGCGGGAGAAGTTAAAGACTTTGACCCTACGCAATATATTGAGAAAAAAGAAGCTAAACGTATGGACAGAAGCACACAATTTGCTGTTGCTGCTGCGAAAATGGCATTTGATGATGCCGGGATTGATTTCGAAAAAGAAGACCGGGAACGCATGGGGACTTTAATCGGTACCGGTATTGGCGGTATGGAAACACTCCATGATCAGTTTAAAACTTTATTTGACAAAGGTCCTGGTCGGATTAGCCCGTTTTTTGTGCCGATGATGATTGCCAATATGCCTGCAGGACAAACTTCAATTACTTTTGGATTGCAGGGCCCTTGCACTTGCGTGGTTACTGCTTGTGCGACCGGAACCAATGCTATTGGTGATGCTTTTAAAATCATTCAGCGTGGTGATGCCGATGTTATGGTAGCCGGTGGAACTGAAGCCTGCATCTCGCCATCTGCTGTGGCCGGATTCTGTGCTATGAAAGCTATGTCTACTAGAAATGACGAGCCTCAAAAGGCTTCGCGTCCCTTTGAAGTTGACCGTGACGGTTTTGTTATGGGCGAAGGGGCAGGCATAATTGTTATGGAAACTCTTGAACATGCACTGGCACGTGGCGCTAAAATTTATGCTGAGATTATCGGTTATGGCTTTAATGCTGATGCGTATCATATGACTGCTCCGGCTCCTGAGGGTGCTCAAGCGGCAAAATGTATGGCAATGGCACTTAAAGATGCCGGAATTGAGCCTAATGCCGTTGATTATATCAACGCCCATGGAACTTCAACTCCGCTTAACGACAAAAACGAAACCCAAGCGATAAAAGTTTTGTTTGGAGACCATGCCAAACAATTAAAAATTAGCTCAACTAAGTCGATGACAGGTCACCTTTTGGGTGCATCTGGCGGTATTGAAGCGATTGCAGCAATATTGACCGTGGCTAATAACAAGATTCCACCAACTATTAACTTGGAAAATCCTGATCCTGAGCTGGATTTGGATTATGTACCGAATAAAGCACAGGAGCATGTTGTCAATGTGGCACTTTCCAATTCCTTTGGTTTTGGCGGTCACAATGCAACTATCCTGGTGAAAAAATACCAGGCATAAATAGTTTTTATGAAACAAACTAAAGGAATGCTGGATGCTACCCGCGTACAGGCATTATCCGAGTTGTGCCAGACACTGGAATTTGCGTTCAGCGATTACAAACTACTGCACCAGGCGCTTATTCATACTTCTTATGCCAATGAAACTAAAGGCGCAAACATCAGGCATAATGAACGTTTGGAATTTTTAGGCGACGCTGTTTTGGATTTGATTATTAGTTCTTATTTATTCAGCCAGTGTCCGCAATTACCTGAGGGCGAACTTACCAAAGCCAGAGCACAAGTTGTATGTGAGCAGACACTTGCTAAACGTGCTTTGGAATTAGGGATAGGCGAATATCTGCTTTTAGGTAAAGGCGAAGCCCTTTCAGGAGGCAGGGAACGGATATCAATTCTTGCAGATGCATTTGAAGCGATTATCGGTGCGGTATATCTTGATGCAGGCTTTAGGAGTGCTGCTAAGTACGTGTTGAATCAGCTTAAAGCAGAATTAGCTCTGGTCGAGCGCGGTGATTACTTAAAAGATTACAAAACATGGTTGCAGGAAGTCGTTCAAAGAAATAACGACAGCAAAATTTCGTATGAAGTTATTAGTGAACATGGGCCGGATCATGATAAATCTTTTGAAGTAGCTGTGCTGATTAATGGTCAACGTATGGGGTCTGGTTGGGGAAAAAGCAAAAAAGAAGCTGAACAACATGCGGCAAAACAAGCATTAGAAAAGCTTGGAACAGTAACTCAATAATATAAATTTGGACGGCCATTTCGGCCGTCCTTTCTGCATAGGAGCATTATGAAACATTATATTATCCCGGTGTTTATTCCACATCTTGGCTGTGTACACGAATGTGTGTTTTGTAATCAAAAAAAAATAACAGGGTTTGAAACACCGGTTACAGCCGCGCAGGTTAGTGCAATAATAAGTGAACGTTTACAAAATATTACCCAACAACGCAGGATTGAAGTGGCTTTTTACGGCGGTAGTTTTACCGCTTTGCCCAAAAGTACGCAAAATGAATTGCTCGCTCCGGCTACTAAAGCGCTGAAGGCTGGATATATTCACGCTATCCGCGTTTCGACAAGGCCGGACTGTATAGAGCGTGATACTGTCAAAAACCTGATTTGTCAAGGGGTTAGTATTGTTGAATTAGGCGTTCAGTCGCTGGATAATGATGTTCTTGACAAGGCAAAACGCGGACATGACAGGCAGTCTGTTATTAAAGCTGTCAACCGCTTAAAGGAATTGGGGATGCGTTGTGGTCTCCAGCTTATGCCCGGTCTACCGGGTGAGGATTGGCTCAGCCTAATTAAGACGGTGCGTTTGGCAATTTCTTTGCAGCCTGAATTTGTTCGGATTTATCCAACCATTGTTATTGAAGACACTGTTCTTGCCAACCTATACAGGCAGGGGCGCTATCAACCGCTCTCTTTAGAACAGGCTGTGGTGCGTTCTGCGTATATGAAGCTGGTTTTTGAACAAGCGGGGATTGCGGTTATCCGTACCGGCTTGCAGGCATCTGCAGAACTTGACAGCAAGACAAACGTGCTCGCAGGGTCATATCATCCTGCTTTTGGTGAAATGGTAGATTCGTATATTTTTTATTTAATGCTGGCAGGCTTTGCTGAACAAAAAGGAGCAGCTTATCCCCAAGATATAATTATTCGCCATAATCCACAGGACTGTTCCAAAATAAGAGGGCAATATAATAAAAATATTAATAACCTGAAGCAGTTTTACCATATAAAAATGGTTAGTCTCTATCCGGATTCTAGGGTGAAAAAAGATTTTCTTTTGATTGAATTCGAGGGGCAATCTGTGATTTTAAATAAAAATATGATAACTTCTATTTAAAAATCATGTAAAAGAAGGAATTTTTAGGAAAAACACAGAATACCCTTATAGTATAAGCCCTGAATTCAAAGGAGGAGAGCGAAAAAATGGAAGTGCTGAAAGTATCTTCACAGTCGAGTCCCAAATCCGTAGCAGGCGCTCTGGCCGCAGTTTTGCGGGAAAAAGGCACCGCGGAAGTGCAGGCAGTAGGCGCAGGGGCGGTTAATCAGGCTATCAAGGCTATTGCGATTTCACGTGGCTTTGTCGCTCCCAACGGTATTGATTTGGTGACAATACCTGCTTTTTCCGAGATTACTATTGATGGTGAAGAACGGACTGCTATTAAATTTATTGTAGAACCTCGCTAGTGAGTGAAATGTGAAGAAGCCTGGCTGCAAATGCTGCAACAGGCTTTTTTATATTGGTATAAGGCTTGGTTGCCGTCCATATAGGTATTGTCTTAAGAACGTTTTGCGATGCCAGACAAGATAGTTAAATCAAGCTATCGCTTATATTACTTGTATTACAATACTTCACGTGGTAAAATTTTGATTGACTTAAATAACTGGTAAGGGTGATTATTTTGCAATTGCGCAGACTAGAGGCCTATGGATTTAAATCTTTCGCAGAGAAAACAGAATTGGAGTTTGGAGACGGTGTCACTGCGATTGTAGGTCCAAATGGCAGTGGTAAGAGTAATATTTCAGATGCCATTCGCTGGGCGCTTGGTGAGCAAAGTCTGCGTACTTTGCGGGGGACAAAAATGGAAGATGTCATTTTTGCAGGCAGTAATAATCGTAGGCCCTTAGGTGTGGCTGAGGTATCATTAGTTTTTGATAACAGTGATGGGAAATTGCCTGTGGATTTTAATGAAGTTATTATCACCAGACGTGTATTTCGATCTGGTGAAAGCGAATATTATATTAATAAAACTGCCTGCAGACTGAAGGATATCCACGACATGCTGGCTGATACCGGACTAGGCCGTGAATCTATGACGGTAATTAGTCAAAACAAAGTGGATGAGATATTGACCAGCAAGCCGGAGGATCGGCGTCTCTTATTTGAGGAAGCGGCAGGCATCTCCAAATATAAGCAGCGTAAACGTGATGCATTACGAAAACTTGAAAATACTGAACAAAATCTTACAAGGGTTCAAGATATTATCGCAGAATTAGAGACCCAGATTGAACCATTAAAAGAAAGTGCTGATCGCACTACTGCCTACAATAAATTGAGTGCAGAACTGACTTCCTGCCAAGCGACCTTGCTGCTTGAACGCATGGAGAAGGCAGATAAGTTAGTTGAGAGTGCCAAGCTGGAACAGATAAATTTGACTGATCAGAATATTGCCAGTGCTACAAGACTTACCTTAACTGAAAATGAAAAAGAATCATTGACTGTTCAGATTGCTGAAGAGGAAGAAAAGGCTGTTGTTATTGAACAGGAAATAGCGGAAATAGCTACTGAAAATGAGCGGATTGATAGCCGCAGGGGAATACTGACAGAACGAATTGAGCAGGCAAAAAAGGCTGATGCCAGACTAAAGGATGAAACTGAACGGTTAAGTGGTGAACAGGCGGTAATTGGCTTAAAACTTACTGAATTACAAGCTGTTTTGGATACAAAAAAGCAACAAATTCTTAGCACTCAGGAATGGGTAGATGAGAAAAATAACCGTAATGAGGAGCTATTGCTCAATATAAGGCAATTGGAAAACAGCCTGGAGAACGGACAGGAACAGACCTTTGACCATTTGCAACAAGTGGTTAATGCACGTAATACTTTGCGCATGATTGAACGGGATGCTACTGCTTTAACTGGAAAACAGGATGTATTGGCAAAAGAATATGACGACTATCTAAAGCAGCAGGGAGAATACGAAACTAAAGAAAGCCAACTAAATAAGGAAGCTGAGGAGTTGAAAGCAAAGCGAGCAGAACTCCAGGATCAAAATGCACTTGTTTCTAAAGATAGAAATCAATTACAACAACAATTTACTAATATGCTGGAAAAAGAACAACAGCTTGTTAGTTTACTAAATGAAAAATCATCCAGATTAACCATTTTGTCCAGCATGCAGCATGAGCTAGAGGGATTTGGCAGGGCGATCAAAGGCATACTGAAAAGCCAGAACGCCTGGAGGAATGGGATTTTTGGCGCGATTGTTCAGTTATTATCAGTTCCGGATAAATATGTTACTGCTATTGAAGTCGCCTTAGGCGGAGCTCAGCAGCATATTGTTACCGACACAGACCAGACAGCCAAACAAGCGATTGACTTTTTGAAAGCGCAAAATTTGGGACGAGCAACATTTTTGCCGTTAAATACAATAAGGGTAGTGAAACCTCGGGATGCAGAGCTGACAGCTGTCAACCAGCCTGGCGCTTTGGGATTTGCTGCCGATGTGGTAGGCATTGATGCGCGATATAAAGCCGTAACTGATTACCTGCTTGGAAGGGTAGTTATTGCTGAAAATATTAATGATGCTTTAAGGATTGCCCGCAGCAGCGGTTTTTCCGTAAGAGTAGTAACCTTAGAAGGAGAGCTAATCAATCCCGGCGGATCGTTGACCGGCGGCAGCCGGGGGAGAAAAGAAGCCGGCTTTATTGCCAGAGCCAATGAAATTGAGTCGCTACAGCGGAGTATAGAAAGGTCAAAACTTGAAAAAACAAATTTTGATCAGGAAAAAGCTGCGACTCATGGTGCGATTGCAGAAGCCAATCAGCAAATTGACAGCATTGAGGCAAAACAAAAAGAAATTGAGCTTCGTCAAGCAGAACTGGCAATTCATATTGAGAGAAATCGTACTGACGCAAAGAAAATAGATTTGGCTGTAAAAACTCTCCAGAGTGAAATGACCGACCATCTGCGGCAAGCCGATGAGTATCAGGATAAGATTGAGGAAAGTAAAGCAGCACTTATTCTACTGGAAGACAAAGAAATTAGTCATAAGTCTCAGGTTGCTGAGTGGCAAAGCCAAGTTAAGGCTTTGAAAAATGATCAACAGGTATTGAATGAAGAGCTAACAGAAGCAAAAATCAAATTGAATGCCTCAAATCAAGAGATAACGGCCACAACCGCTACCTGCCACCAGTATCAAGAGACGTTGGGTTCCTTTGCTGCGCAGCTTGCCCGGATCAAGGAGGAGCGGCATCAGATTGAATCTGAGTCCGTGCAGGCGCAAAGTGAACTTGCTTCACTCGCAGAGCGCAAAGAGAAAATACAGACCGAAAAAGGGCGCCTAAGAGAGATTCGCCAAGCATATCATGAGTCTAAGCTTGGATTACTAGTAACAATGCAGAAATTAGAGAAAGAAATAAAAGAATTGCGGCGCCAAAGTAATGAATATCAGTCACGGTTGCATGAATTTGAGCTGCTTATTGCTAAATATGGTTATGAAGCCGCTAATTGCCGGGAACAACTTTCCGGGCAGCTTAATTTAACAATTGAAGAAGCGAACGCCTTAAAAAGAGCAGAAAGTCTTGATGAGTTATTAAAGATAAGCGCTAAGCTTGAAAAACAAATTGCGGAAATTGGTCCTGTTAATCCGGCTGCCATTGATGAGTATAATAAAGTTCAGGAACGATATGCTTTTTTACAAGAGCAAACCGGTGATTTGCTGCAAGCTAAAGATTATCTGACAGCAATTATAAAAGATGTTGATACGACGATGTCAAAACAGTTTAATACAGCATTTAAGGCGATTAGCCAGTCTTTCGGAGATGTCTTTGTCCGGTTATTTGGCGGTGGGCGAGCTGAGCTTGTACTTATGGAACCTGATGATGTCCTTGCTACCGGTATAGATATTATCGTACAGCCGCCGGGTAAGAAATTGCAAAACTTGGCTCTTTTATCAGGGGGTGAAAGAGCTCTTACAGTAATAGCGCTCTTATTCGCCATTTTGACCTATCGGCCATCGCCTTTCTGTGTAGTAGATGAAATTGATGCGGCACTTGATGAAGCCAATGTGCAGCGGTTTAGTGAATTTTTGCAGGACTATGCCCAGAACACGCAATTTATTGTAGTAACTCACCGGAAAGGAACGATGGAAGCTGCTCGGGTATTACATGGTGTAACCATGGAGGAATCTGGAATATCACGCTTAGTTTCGGTAAAAATTATGGACAAAGCCGGATAAATAAGCCTTGATTCATATTTAGGAGGAAACATAATGGGGTTTTTTGATAAATTAAAAGCAGGGTTAGAAAAAACAAGAAAAAGCTTTACTGAAAAAATTGAACAAATAGTTGTCGGTTACGCAACTATTGAGGAAGAATTACTGGAGGATCTGGAAGCAATTCTTCTCTCGGCTGATGTTGGTGTGCCAACCACTGCAAAATTAATGACAGAAATCCGTAGTGGCATTAAAAGCAAAAAGATTAACTCCCCTGAAGAGTTAAAACCGTTTTTGCAAGCTAAAATTGATGAAATGCTGCTTGGTAAAGAGTATGAAGAACAAGCTCAGTCAAATCCTCCACATGTTATGCTGGTTGTTGGTGTAAACGGAGTTGGGAAAACCACCACAATCGGCAAACTGGCTAATTACTACCAAGAAAATGGTAAGAAAGTTCTTATTGCTGCGGCTGATACCTTTAGGGCGGCAGCGATTGACCAGCTTGAAATATGGGGGCAACGAACAGGCTCTGAAATTATTAAGCATGCTGAAGGCTCAGATCCGGCAGCAGTTGCTTTTGATGCAGTGCAGGCTGCGAAATCCCGCAAAGTTGATGTAATAATAATTGATACTGCCGGGCGGCTGCATACCAAATCCAACCTAATGGAAGAACTAAAGAAAATTAACAGGGTAATAGCAAAAGAAATACCGGCTGCACCGCACGAAACTTTGCTGGTACTGGATGCGACAACAGGGCAAAATGCAATTAACCAAGCCAAGTTGTTTGGAGAAGCAGTTGACCTTACTGGGGTTGTACTTACTAAACTGGATGGTACAGCCAAGGGCGGCGTGGTTATTGCCATTAATAATGAACTTAGTCTGCCTGTCAAATGGATAGGTGTCGGTGAAGGAGTTAACGACCTGCGCCCATTTGTTCCCGCAGAATTTGCGGCTGCTTTATTTTCTGACAAGTAATTTTACTTGACACGATGTTTGTTTTCCGATATAATTTGCAGTGTAAAGGTTTTTTACTTGCCAGATAAACAGGTGAAGGTATGGATCGCATGTTAAATAAAGTGTTACGCATTGGGCAGTTATATGATTTTTACAGTGGGCTTTTAACGGAAAAACAGCGTGACTGTCTTAATATGCATTATCTCCAGGATTTATCGCTGGCGGAAATCGCTGAAGAATTTAGTGTGTCAAGGCAAGCTGTTCATGATATCTTACGCAGAGCGGAACAAACTCTGGAAGAATATGAGGAAAAGCTGGGGTTGGCTGCTCGCTATAGTCAGGAACGCAAGGTACTGGTTGCAGTTATTGAGAATTTACAGCAACTGCCCCAGCCTGTAAAACTATTACCTGAGATTACCCAAGCCATTGTATCTTTAAATTCGTTGCTGGAAGACACCCGGGAGGTGTGACATAGATGGTCTTTGAAAACTTGGCTGACAAACTTCAACAGACTTTTAAAAAGCTGCGTGGTAAAGGCAAACTATCGGAAACTGATGTTGCTGATGCGCTTAAAGAAGTGCGGATGGCTCTTCTAGAGGCCGACGTAAACTTTAAAGTTGTTAAAGACTTAGTGGCTAAAATTAAAGAGCGGGCGGTTGGCCAGGAAGTGTTAGAGAGCCTGACACCTGCTCAGCATGTAATAAAGATTGTAAATGAAGAATTAACTAATCTGATGGGTGGTACACAAAGCCGTATTGCCATTGCCTCACGTCCTCCAACGGTAATTATGCTTGTTGGTTTGCAGGGGGCAGGTAAAACGACAACCGCCGGCAAATTGGCTAATCTCTTAAAACGTCAGGGAAAACGGCCGCTGATGGTAGCTGCTGATATTTATCGGCCGGCAGCGATAAAGCAGTTGGAAGTATTAGGAGAACAACTGGAAATTCCCGTGTTTACTATGGGCCAGGAAAATCCAGTAAACATTGCGAAAAAAGCTGTTGATCAAGCACTGATGATGGCGCGCGATATCGTGATTATCGATACTGCAGGCCGTTTGCATATTAATGAAGAGCTTATGAATGAGCTCAAATCCATAAAAAACACAGTTAAGCCCCATGAGATACTCCTGGTGGTTGACGCTATGACCGGTCAGGACGCAGTTAATGTTGCCGAATCCTTTAATAATGATTTGGGACTTGACGGTATTATTCTGACCAAACTTGATGGCGATGCCCGTGGTGGTGCTGCCCTTTCTATCAAAGCCGTTACCGGCCAGCCCATTAAATTTGCCGGTATGGGTGAAAAGCTTGATGCATTAGAGCCGTTCCATCCTGATCGAATGGCTTCGCGGATCTTAGGGATGGGTGATGTGCTCAGTCTTATTGAAAAGGCTGAGTCGGCCATAAACCTGGAAAAAGCACAGGAAATGCAGAAAAAACTTCGTAAAGAAGATTTTACATTAGATGATTTCCTGGAACAAATTGAACAGGTGCGTAAACTGGGGCCGCTTGATCAAATTCTGGGTATGATACCTGGTATGGGCAAGCTAAAACAGTTGCAGGGACTGGATTTTGATGATAAAGAAGTCCAGCATATTATCGCAATTATTCGTTCGATGACAGCTAAAGAACGACGCGATCCGGCGATCATTAACGGTAGCCGCCGCAAACGCATTGCTCTTGGCAGTGGCACAAGAGTTCAGGATGTTAATAAATTATTAAAGCAATTTCTTGAGGCCAAAAAGATGATGAAGCGCCTGAAAGATATGCAAAAAACAGGGAAAAAACCAAGTTTTAAACTTCCCTTTATGCAGTAAGTTTCTTAATATAGTGTAATAGATTTGATATTTTGTGAAGGAGGTGACTTATAATGGCAGTAAAAATTCGCTTAAAGCGTATGGGCGCAAAAAAACGTCCTTTCTATCGTGTAGTAGTAGCTGATTCTCGTTCGCCGCGGGATGGACGGTTTATTGAAAATCTGGGTCATTACGATTCCACTACTGAACCGGCAGTTATCAAGATTGACGAAGAAAAAGCCATTGAGTGGCTGCAAAAAGGCGCTCAACCTACTGATACTGTTAAAAATCTGCTTAGCCAAACCGGCATCCTGAAAAAGTGGGATGAAGTAAAACGTTCTAAGTAATTCTAAGCAATTAGAAAGAACAAAGAAACGAGGCGTGATAACTACATGAAAGAATTAGTCGAAGTTATCGCCAAAGCATTAGTGAAAAACCCGGAACAAGTCAATGTTTGCGAGACAAATGATAATGCGGGTATAGTCTATGAATTGCATGTAGCTCCTGAAGATATGGGTAAAATAATTGGTAAACAGGGGCGTATTGCCAAAGCTATCCGCACTGTGGTCAAAGCTGCAGCCACCCGGGATAACAAACGAGTAATGGTGGAAATACTATAATTTAACTGTTAATCAGATGACCGAAGAGGTGGAATCATGGCTAATATCGAAAACTTGACAATTAAGTGTCCGGTAACCATTAAGGCAAAAGTTACCGAAGAGCTCAAAGCAAATATGGCAGGTGAAATTCAGGAAGCCATTAAAAAGGCAGACCTAGAATTGCAGCAAATTGATTTTCATGCAAAACGTATGATGAGCGAGCAGGCTAAACAAGATGCGCAAGGTCTTGTTGCCCTTCGTCAGCAGATTGATGCTGAGCGCCATAAACGTCTTGAGTTTAAAAATCATATGTTGGACAAGCTGAAAGAAACTGCTCAACTGGAACTTGGTGCGGAAATTGTTCAGGGAACTATGGATAGAGTCGTTACAATAAATGTTGGCGATGACCTTCATAAACTGATGGCAACCGAAATTTTGCTGGAAGACGGCAAAATAATTGCTTTCCGTAACTAATATGATTAATACCGAACTGATTACTGTCGGTAAAATTGTTGCCCCGCACGGTGTGCGGGGTGACGTTCGTATAGTACCCCTGACCGATTTCCCTGATCGGTTTTATGATCTCAAAACAGTGCTTGTGGAGGATGTAGGCCAGCTTAAAATTGAGGCCGTCCGACAGCATAAAAAATTTATTTTGATTAAATTCGCTGAACGTGATTCCGTGAGTGCTGCCCAACTCTTGCGCGGTAAACTGCTTAAGATTAAGCGGGAAGATGTAGTGAAACTGCCGGAAGGTCAATACTACATTTTTGATATTATTGGACTTAATGTATTTACTGAAGAAGGTACTCTCCTGGGCAGTATAACTGATGTGCTGCAGCCAGGCAGCAATGATGTATATGTTGTTGAACAGCATGACAAAAAAGAACTACTGATTCCTGCCATTAAAGAAGTTGTTAAGAAAATTGACATTGAGGGCAAGCAGATGATTGTAAAATTGCAGGAAGAAATGGAATAAGCAGAGGTTATTTATGCGTATTGACATTATTTCACTGTTTCCTGATATGTTTACAGGGCCACTCGGACATAGCATATTGAAGCGGGCACAAGATAGCGGACTTATCTCTGTTCACGTGACTAATCCCCGGGATTTTACTTATGATAAGCATCGTATTGTCGATGATACTCCGTTTGGTGGCGGCGCAGGTATGGTTATGAAGCCTGAACCCATATTTCGGGCGGTGGACAGTATTGTAAATGCCAGTAATGCGCAGCACCGGAGAATCATTCTGATGTGTCCCGGCGGGCAGGTGTTTGATCAGGACAAAGCGCGAGAACTTGCCGGATATGAGCAGCTAATACTATTGTGTGGTCATTATGAAGGTATTGATGCCAGAATTCGTGAGCATGTGGTGGATGAGGCTGTTTCGATTGGCGATTATGTTCTGACAGGCGGGGAATTACCGGCTATGGTAGTTACCGATGCTGTGGCCCGTATGATTCCAGGTGTTCTTGGTGCTAATGCCAGTGCAGAGCAAGATTCTTTTTATAATGGACTCTTGGAATATCCTCATTATACTCGGCCACGTGAATTTAATGGCTGGGAAGTGCCGGAAATACTACTATCAGGCGATCATGCCAAAATTGAAAGATGGCGGCGTAAAGAATCGCTCCGGGCAACGTTTATACGCCGGCCTGATTTGCTGGAAAACGTCGAACTAAGTCCACTTGATTATAAACTGCTCAAGGAAATAAAGTCTGAACAGGCGGGAGGCTGAAGCTAGCAATGCCTGTATATTTAGGATTGGTACATTATCCGATATATAATAAAAATAACGAGATAGTTACAACCGCGATTACTAATTTTGATATCCATGATATTGCCCGTACATCTCGAACTTATGACATACTTAGATATTTTGTTATCCACCCGCTTGAGGCCCAAAAAGACTTAGCGGAAGAAATCATCGGCTACTGGCAAGAGGGCTATGGCGGACAATATAATCCTGACCGTAAAGAAGCGTTAAGTATAGTGGAAGTCATTCCGGATATTGCTGCAGCAGTTGACTATATTACCGCTAAGGAAGGCACGGCTCCGCTAATTATTACTACTGATGCCCGTAAATATGCCAATACCATTTCATATGCTGACCTTCGCTGTCAGCTTAATGATATTGGCAGGCCCTGTCTCTTGTTATTTGGTACTGGGTGGGGCATAGAAAATTCAGTAATGAGGCAGTTTGATTATATCCTAGAGCCTATTTACGGACCGGGAGATTATAACCATTTGCCTGTTCGGGCAGCTGTTGCCATTATTCTTGATCGGTTGTTAGGTGAGTCTTGGTGGAAAAATGTATAAAATGTAGCATTTTAATTTGAGTTGACGGTTAATATATGATATAATACAGTTTGTGTAATACGGACGGTCCGCTGCAACTGGTATGAACGTCTGATATAAGGAGGAAAAACAAATGAATATTATTGAGATTTTGGAACAAGAACAACTGCGTCAGGATATCCCGTCCTTCAAACCAGGCGACACTGTGCGCGTCCATGTAAAAGTTGTGGAAGGCACTCGTGAACGTATTCAGGTTTTTGAAGGTGTGGTAATCAACCGTCAGGGCGGCGGTGTGCGTGAAACCTTCACAGTACGTCGTGTATCCTACAATGTCGGTGTAGAACGTACATTCCCGGTACATTCTCCTCGTATTGAGAAGATTGAAGTAATGCGCCGCGGTATTGTTCGCAGAGCTAAGTTATACTATCTGCGTAACCTTACTGGTAAAGCAGCACGTATCAAAGAAAAACGCTAAACCGATGTGTTCAGGGACTGGATTCAGTCCCTTTTCTTCATTCCTAGGTTAAAAAACAACGGCTTCCGCTAGCGCCAAAGGCTTGGTGTAGGCCGTATTTTCTTTATGTACTGGAGAGTCAGGCTGAGTCCCAGAAGGAGGAAGGCTGTGCGCAATACTAAATTAGGTGAAGAAGTTAAAGACTGGGTAATATCGATACTCATAGCCATAGTTCTGGCATTTTTTATCCGGTATTTTATTGTGGAACTATATATGGTTGAAGGCCCATCTATGCGGCCCACTCTGGTAAATGGTGAGCGGCTAGTCGTTAATAAATTCATTTATCGATTTAAAACGCCTGAAAGAGGCGAAGTGCTTGTATTTCGTTATCCGCGCGATCCAAGCCGGGATTTCATAAAACGAGTAATAGCAGTAGCCGGGGATACTGTTGAAATAAAAGATGGCCGGGTTTTCCTTAATGGACAGCTTTTAAACGAACCATATATCTTAGAGCGCATAAAAGGCTCTTATCCGATAGCGACCGTACCGGAAGGTCATATTTATGTAATGGGTGACAATCGCAATAATTCTGAAGACAGCAGGTTTAAAGATGTTGGCTTTGTCCCGTTAGAATTGATCAAAGGGAAAGCTGTTACTGTTTTTTGGCCGATTGACCACATAAAAACACTTCCGTAACTATAAACTATCTCTATTATCTGTTTTTGAGGTAAGGAGTGTGACTTAATGCACATTCATTGGTTTCCAGGTCATATGACCAAAGCACAGCGTATGATCAGAGAACAACTGAAACTAATTGACGTAGTAATTGAATTATTAGATGCCCGGATACCGTTAAGTAGTGCTAACCCAGTAATTGCTGAACTTGTTGAAGGTAAACCCAAGGTTGTTGCACTAAATAAGTCCGATCTTGCGGAAACAGCGCAAACAGCCGAATGGATTCGCCATTTCCGTAGTCAGGGTTTTACAACTGTGGCGCTAGATTCTTCCACTGGTAAAGGTACCAAGGAATTGGTGAACAAGGTTGAACAAGAGGCGGCTGAAAAACTTGCCAAGCTAACGGCAAAAGGCATAAAGGGACGCGCCGTACGTGCGATGATTTTAGGCATTCCCAATGTGGGGAAATCTTCTTTAATTAACCGATTGATAGGCACAGCAACCGCAAAAACTGGCGATAAGCCAGGGGTAACGCGCGGACAGCAATGGCTGAAAGTTGGAAAAAACCTTGAATTACTTGATACTCCGGGTGTTTTGTGGCCAAGAATGGATGATCAAGAAGTAGCTTTTAAACTGGCCGTGACCGGTGCGATAAAAGATGATATCTATGATATGGAAAAAGTGATTTTGGATTTACTACGAATACTTAACACAGACTATCGTGAACGTTTATGTGAAAGATACAAAGTAACCCCAGAGCAATTGCCGGACGATGTGGAAGAATTGCTTGCCTTGATTGGTGCCAAGCGCGGGTGTTTACGAAGTGGCGGTGTCGTAGATTATGAGAAGGCAAGACGAATTATTCTTACCGATTTTCGGTCAGGTAAACTTGGACAATTTACACTGGATCGACCGGCACAATTATAATCCCAAATCACGAAGTAGCTATAAATCAAATAGTGCTAACTAATAAAAGTGGAACAGCTAACAGACCCATGTTAACTGTTCCACTTTTTCACAATTACAGGCAGGATTTGAACCATTTATCCAGAATAACTAAAACATCTAAATTTGGAGGTATTACTCTTTTGAACACAGCGCAGATGACAGTTGCGCAGATTACTGCGTTATTATCTCAACAAGATATTTCACTACATATAATAGATGGACTAAAAAATGATACCCGTATTTCGGTAAAAAAGATTGCTACCAGATGGGAGCGCAGCCGCCAGGAGCTGCAACAAGAAAAGGCTAGAATTTCTTCTTTATATAAATATGAACGTCAGCTTAATTTCGAAGGCTATAAATTGGTGGCCGGGATCGATGAAGCAGGCAGAGGGCCGTTGGCCGGGCCGGTAATTGTTGCGGCTGTTATCTTGCCAACCGAATATTTTTTGCCAGGGTTAAATGACTCTAAAAAATTAACCCCAGCTCAACGTGAAAAGCTGTATGAAGAAATAAATGAGGTTGCTGTTGCGGTAAACCGGTGTGAAGTGAGTGCGGAAATAATCGATGAGATTAATATTTATCGGGCAACAGTAGGTGGTATGTATAGCGCCATTGCCGGTTTGGCACCAGCGCCAGAGGCTGTGTTAATTGACGCCGTACCATTGCCGCATCTGCCGATACCGTCAAAATCGATTATCAGTGGTGATCAGGTTAGTGCTTCTATTGCGGCAGCCTCGGTTATTGCTAAGGTTGAACGGGATCGAATCATGAATGAGCTTGACAGTCAGTATCCTATGTATGGATTTAGCCGTCATAAAGGGTATGGTACTCAGGAACATATGAACGCACTTGCTGAGTATGGACCATGTCCGTACCATCGACTGAGTTTTGCTCCTGTACAAGCTGCGGCTATTGCCAGTGGCTATACCGGGTAATTGTATGCAACTGAGGAGAGGATACTGTGTCAAATACAGAACGAGATAAACTACCTAAAGCGGTTGCGATTAAATATGATATTAATGGCAGTACTGCACCTAAAGTTGTGGCAAAAGGGACGGGAATCATTGCCGGGAATATTGTACATTCTGCTAAAGAACATGGTGTTCCCATCTATCAAAATAAAACACTGACAGGCATGTTGATGGCTGTTGAATTAGATCGGGAAATACCACCTGAATTGTACCAGGCAGTAGCGGAAGTTTTAGCGTATATTTATCGTCTGGATCAGCGTTTAGGCAGGCGATAGTAGGCTAACCTTGGGGAGGCGTTATGAACCATATCGCAAAAGGGGAAAAAGGGGAACAGTCTGCTGCCAATTTTCTAAAAAAACACGGATATGTAATTGTTGCCACTCAATATCGTGCCAAGACCGGCGAAATTGATATAATTGCGAAAGATAAAGACTGCCTGGTATTTGTTGAAGTAAAGACCAGAAGTTCGACATTATATGGATTTCCGGCAGAAGCGGTAAATTATAGAAAACAGCGAAAAATAATCAATACCGCCTTATGTTTCATAAAGCAGCAAGGCATTACCGATAGTGCCTGTAGGTTTGATATTTTAGAAGTATATTTGCAAAAAGATACTACGCAATATAATCATATAATAAATGCGTTTGGCGATTGAATTTTGTGGGGGTAACTGGTGTTTGCACAAACATTTGGTTCAACAACGTTAGGTCTAAACGGTGTCCGGATAACTGTTGAAGTAGACATAACTAACGGTATTCCTGCATTTGATATTGTAGGATTACCGGATGCTTCTGTGCGTGAATCAAGAGAACGTGTACGGGCTGCTATTAAAAACAGCGGATTTGAGTTCCCTGCCCGGAGAATTACGGTAAATTTAGCGCCGGCAGATATCAAAAAAGACAGTTCAGGACTCGATTTGCCGATTGCAGTTGGTATTTTAGCCGCTAGCGGCCAAGTAAAGTCTGCGAATTGCCGCCGGCAGGTATTTGCAGGAGAGTTGTCATTGGAAGGACGGCTGCGGGCAATATCGGGAGTGCTATCAATGGCGGCTAACTGTCAGGAAAATAATATCTCAGAAGTGGTTGTGGCTCCTGAAAACGTACAAGAAGCACTTTTGGCCGGGCAAGTGACTGTTTATGCGGCAGAAACCTTAAGAGAGGTTGTTGCACATTTAACAGGTGAAAAGCTTTTGCTTTCAGCACAGCCCCAATTGCCGGAAGGCCATCCTCAAGAGTCAGAACTTGATTTTGCTGATGTTCAGGGACAGGTTGTTGCTAAACGGGCACTCGAGATAGCGGCTGCAGGCTTCCATAATGTTATGATGGTTGGTCCGCCAGGCTCAGGGAAAACCATGCTGGCAAGGAGAATTCCGTCGATATTGCCAGCTATGACAGCACAGGAAGCACTGGAAGTGACCAAAATTTACAGTGTTGCCGGAATGCTCAAACATAATATCGGGTTAGTTCGCAATAGGCCGTTTCGCAGTCCACATCATACCGTATCAAGTGCCGGTATGATTGGAGGCGGAAGCACACCGCGTCCAGGGGAGGTTACCTTAAGTCATAATGGGGTCTTATTTTTGGATGAACTACCTGAGTTTCCCCGAACGGTACTAGAAGTTCTGCGTCAGCCGCTTGAGGATGGAGAAGTAACTATTTCAAGAGTCAATGCTACTTTATCCTATCCTGCGAAAATAATGCTTATTGCTGCCTTGAATCCTTGTCCGTGTGTAGAACATCCTTGATAAACATATAATGAACTGTAACTGATGCCTGAGGATTTCCGTCCTGGGGTTTTTCTGTTTCTATGACCACTTTTCTAACCAGAGTTTTAACAATGTCTCTTTTTATCTCATAGGGAGTTTCTTCATCTCCAAGTTTTGCACGTAAGTCGGTGAGAAGTTGTTCGGCAGTATCATGATGGACTGACAAATTTACTTCTTGGTTAATGAGTTTGTCCAGTTCTTTTATTCGAAGATCCAAAGACAATTTTTCAGAAGCTATTACCCCGAGTTGTTTCTCTAAATCTTGGGCATCGATGAGCTTTTTACGGTATAAGTCAATAATACTTTGTTTCTCGGAAGCTTTGCTGAGCAGGCTGTTTAAGACTAAGCCTTTTTCTGATTCCAGAGACTCTTTCTTTGACTTGACGAGTTGCATGCTGCTATTTAAAGTCGCCAACGCCTCGCCTGGTGATTCTATAAAATTAACACAATCTTGCCAGACCATACTTTCCAGCCATTCGGCTGGAATATTTTTTGCTGGACATTTGCCTTGGTATTTACCTCTGTATGTTGTTTTGCCATTGCAAATATAAAAAGCTTTACCCGAAGGATAGGCCGTACCGCTAAAGTTAAGGCCGCAGCAATTGCATTTCACAAGGCTGCGCAATAGGTAATGTCGTTTGGCATAACGAGTAGCTTCCAGCCTATTATCGTCTAGCACTTGTTGAGCCTGTTGCCAGGTTTCCTCAGAGATTATTGCCGGAACTTCGCGAGTAATGATTTCACGGTCCTTTTTAGAGCGTTTACCATAGTGGTGGGTGCCCATGTATGTACTATTAACTATCATGTTCCTAATGCGACCGGGATTCCACTTTCCTGAGGTGTTTTCTAAGCGTTTCCCTTTTCTTAATTGGCGGCCATGAATGACGTAAGAGGGAGGAAGCGCTAGAGCATTAAGATAGTCAGCTATCTTTATTGTAGATAGCCTTTGTTCAGTTATTAGTTGATATATCAAGCGGATTACACTGGCTTCAGACATATCAAAGCCTTGAATAGGGTTTTCATTTATCTCAAGATAACCATCTTCATTAAGGTAATAGCCATAGGGAACTATACCGCCAAGCCATTTACCTTCACGAGCCCAGCGTTGTGCTCCTAGCCAGAGGCGCTCAAGAGTAGTTGTTCTATCTAAGTCAGCAACACCGGCCAAAATGGTAAGCGCGAAACGGCCGGCAGGGGTGGAGGTGTCAAAGGGCTCCGTCATAGATCGGACTTGTACGCCATACTGTTCTAAGTCATAAATTGCATTAAGAATAACCCGAGCTGTGCGGCCTAGACGGTCAAGTTTATAGACTAGAACAGTTTTTATTTTGCCTGTCTTAGCAGCCTCGATTAAACGGCTGCCTTCTGGACGCTCGTGAAAGGGAATAGTCCCACTTACACCGTCATCTTTATATATTTCTTGGAGTGGTATCTCATGAAGATCGCAGTATTTTATTCCGAATTGAATTTGTGTTTCAATATTTCCTTTTTCTGCCTGATCTTCGGTACTGACGCGCGGATAGAGAACTGTTGCCATGATTGCACCTCCTAGATATAGGATAATACAAACGTTTGTTCTGGTCAATGCATCAATATAATTCAATTTTGTGTTGAAGGGGAACGAAAACAATGAGCATAGTGTTGTAAAATGTAATATTGTGGAATTTAGAGGAAAATGCAGCTCAGCTAAAGAAAACGAAATATCAGGAAGTTATCTTGGATTTGAAAGGTAACTATAGGAAATCGTACAACAAATAAGTGGAAAAGAAAGTGTGTGCATTAAGCATGAGTTATAAATGGAGTTTACCAAATACTTTGCCTAAAAAATTGATTAATTCGGCTAAATCTCTTGAGCATCTTGGAATAGTGGAGTTGGCATGGGATTGTCAAAATGCAGTAATGGTTGTGGAGTTTCTCTGCGAGTACAATTATGCGATATTAGGTGGTGATGTTTATCGCTTAATTAATGGTGGCTTAGAATCTACTTACGACAGTTGGTATCTGAACAAGGATGTAACAAAATCTCGGGAGCAATTCGTGGAAGAAAGCAAAAACAAAGCGATAGCATACATTAGTCAATATCACGCAAGGAATGGTGATGATTTCTATTATTCTTTAGTATCAAAAAGAAATAAATTCGAATAGAAAGAAAGGCAGACGCGAACAACATTTGAATAATAGTTTTGTAGAAAAACTTAAAGAACGTTTAGAGAGAGACTTGGGGGTAAAATGCCTTGAGTAAAACATTTTCCAATGAAATTATGAGAAGGCAATTAAAAGAAGTTGAAAACACATTACATTCAGAAATATCTACTGTAAAAGTACAAAAACTACTTTCATCTGAATTTATTGAGTGGGATGGGTGCGTTTTGTTAGAAGCTGTCAATGACGAAAATGCCCTTGATACTCACTTCAAACCTAATGAATATTACCCAGATAGGACGGAGTATGAAGCTTTTTGCAACCACATCCATATAAGTGATTATCTTCCGGAGAGTGAAGAGTGCCCACTTCAGTCTTTAGTCTTGGCGCTTAAAATATTAGAAGTGTGGGAAAGCAAACTCATGAATAGTTTTCCAGGTTTAAAATTTCATCTTATATTAAGCCATGATGAATTTGGAAGTGTTCTCCGCTTTCATAAATTTAGGCAAGAGGAAGGCCTATGGATAAATGTTGATAATATTAACGGCTATACGGAACAAGGGATAATGTTGAAAGAAATTTAACGATTAAAAGTAATGACATTTAATCGTTAATAAAAGAAGAATTCAGGAGAGGTTTTTTCAATCTCTAAGATTATAAGGAGAGTAGAATGAACTTAAAAAGGCAAGTAGTTTACGTTATCATTAATACTCTAACTATACCATTGGCTTTTTACAGTATTTTAGATATATCTGATTACTTTGGTGCTATGGTACCTGTCATAACGTATTTTTTACAGGCTGTTATATCCTATTTTGTATTTTATAAGTGTTTTAAAAAAGCAAGAATTCATCCTGGTAAATCTTTTTTGATTTTAATTCGTATAGCTATTGCGTGCATTATTTGGAGTATAGCCGTATCCTTTGAACCCGCGTTTATTTCGACTGTTGGTACGCTGACATCTCCTGTTGGACCATATAGAGCATGGTTTAATTTCCCACTGAAATACGCTGTTTTTCAGTTAGTCTACAGTGCTACATTTCTTACAGTAGCGGTTGTTGTTAGTCATTTAATATATATAGGTTTGCTTAAATGGGAAGATGAAGTCTGAAACTGATGAAGCTATTGGCATATCGCAGTAGGCAATAGAAGGATTGATATATGATTGATATTTTAAATGAAATCAATATGGGAGAAATAGGCATAGATGATGCTTACCGAATTTATGATGAGATTATGGATCGGTTTCATAACGGTAACCTTAATGTATTCCCGCGTGAGGAATTATGCATGGACAATTTTGAGTGGACAGCTTTTGCTCACGGTGCTTCGTTAGAGACTATAGCTGATTGGCGAAAAAATGGGTGGCCAAAGACATGTGCTAATTGTGACCAGACATTAGACTACAAAAAGTATGGATGGCGTATAGAAGCAGATAGATTAAGGTGTATAAAATGTATTGAATAATAACTTTAAGAACAAAGGGCGCATGTAAATAAAACAATCAGAATTGAGGAATTGCTATGAGATATAAAACGATTGCCCAATTTATATTCTTTTTTAATATTGCTTTGTTTTTGGCTTGTAATAGTGTATTAGCAAATGGATTAAATAAAGACAGTGAATTCTTGCTTGGACCTGTAAAAACAATTCATTATTTTTCAAATATCAATAATATCTCAACTTCAACTACGAAACACTTTAGAGAAGATGGTTCCATAGAACGGTTAGAGTTTAATATGTTTTCAAAGTCTGTTATCATATGGGATCAGAAAGGCAGATCAATTAGGTATGAGGCTTTTACTTCGGATGGTAAAAAAACAGTAACGAGCACTTCATTTGACGATGAACAACATAAATATGTTACATACTATCAAAAACCGGGTTATCCTAACGAAGTTTCAGGAAGTTTAGATAAAAACGGGAAAGTTATAGATCATTATGAATATGATCTTAAGGGGGGATATAAAGGTAAAACAATTAGCGAATATAGTGATGCAGGATTAGTTACTGAAACTAACTACTTTGATGATACAAATAAGCACTTTCTCAATGTTATTTATAAATATAACGATTCTGGTTTGTGTGTATTAAACATTGCATATAGAGATAATGGGTCGATTTCTAGAAAAACTGAATATGAGTATGACGAAAATGGAAGATGTATTGAATCAAGAAGCTATGAAAGCGATTATAATTCATTTGAATGTAATCTTAAATTCAGAACGCAAGTAATTTTTGATAAAAATGGTCGGCAAATTGAGACCCATAATTATAATAAAGGATCTTTCGGAGAAACAACTACTATTATTTCATACACAGACTTTGATAAACATGGTAATTGGCTGCGTAGTATAAAAAAATACGAGAATACAAATGGCAATGAAAAGAAAGATCAGCCATTTATGACTAGAAGTATAGAGTATTATTAAATTGGTCGATTTGAGTTTCCAGACCAAAAGCTATGAACATCGGCAAAACGAGTTGCTATTAAACGGAAATGAATTTAAAGTTGATGAGTGATAAGGGGATATCAACAAATTTGGGGGATCTATGAATGATAAAAATATGCTGAGGGCAAAAGAACTATACTTTAGTTATTATGGCAGTTCCTTTTACATGCAGCGAGGCGGGGATTATGAAGAGTATCAAGCATTTAACATTTCAGAAAAACAAGAGCAAATTTGGAAGGATGAACTAGTTGAAAATTTATTTAATCGATTATCTTTCGAGAGTACGTATGAATTACATAAGTTAGCTATGATTGCTGAAAGCTATCTCGATAATAATATTGCTGATAAATTAATTGTCTATATAGCAAACAATATTACTAAAGGGGATTCTTTTATAAAACTGAATTATGCAGAAGTACTTTTGAAACTGCCCTGCGCGAAGGAGCTAATAGAGAGAAAATTAAATGTAGTTTCTGATCTGTTGATGAGTGTTTCAAACAATCCAATAACAATAAACACAGGCCGAATTCCAGAAGGATTATCAAATCAAGAATATATAACTAATAGGTTAGAAGATGCTTTAAACCGCCTTGCTCTTGGTAACGAGATGATGAAATTTAATGAAAAAATAGAACTTCATAAGAAGTATTTAGAGGATGTTGCGTTAGAGATAAGTCAAGATAGTTTATGGAGAAAAAAACTATTCGAGGGACAGTATGAAGAGAAACTTCTCATAACTTATAAAGAAATTGCTGAGATCCCAGGATATTTAACGAATATATTTGAGCAGTATAAATTAGAATATTATGTATCTAAAACTCGTTTTTGCCCAGAAACATTTGATGAAAACTTAATGATTTTTAAATTTGAAGCAAAAGGACTTCCTGATTTGGTAAGATACTCAGGAAATAACGAAACAGTTATTTAAATATTGGTCATAGGAATTGAGTCGAGGGACAGTAGACGAATATTGAGAGTATTTCTGACTTGAATTCATAAATAAGAAGAGAGGTAACGACCGTTGAGATATGATTGGGATAGTATTGAGAGGTATCTTGACGGGTTCCCTACTTGTTGTATTAAGTTTATATTTAGACATAGTTTTAAAGGAGAAGTTATAATTATGCGCAAGCATGTTGTGGTAGCAGTATTATTACTATCAATAACTGTATTAACTTTTTCATATTTCATGTATCTTGAATTGAATGATTCATCAAACTACTTTGAGGGAAGAGATACTCGAAAGATGTTTGGCGATGGATCACTTCAGATTGGACATTCTCCAGGTGCAGATATTCTTAATGATCTAGAGGAACACAAAGTTATTGAAAAAGAAATATATAGTTACGAGCAAAAAGGGAAATTTCTTTATTGTTATGGACGAGTCGGATTTACTGTGATAAGTATTAAAGATAAGACTATAAGGCAACTTAAAGTCAACACCGCTTAAGATCCTACATGGCATCTTGCAATGAAGTATAAATACGACGATAAATATACAAAAATTAATAATTTCAATGAATTTTCTGAGGAAGAGCAGAAAATATTTAATGAACTGAAAGTTGCTTCTCTTAAGAATGACAATACGAATAGGATGAAATAAATGGTGCATAAATGCTTAGTGTGTAACTATGATGGATTACATGATGAACCTTACGATGCTAAAGGAGTAGCATCAGATGAAATATGTCCCTGTTGCGGATTCCATTATGGTTATGATGATGATGGTATGGACAAAAGTATATATATAATATGGCGACTGAAATGGATCGAAAAAGGTTGTACGTGGTTTTCAAAAAGTCGGTTGCACGTTGTGGGATGGAATGCAAAAGAACAATTAAAGGGTATAGGAGACTGCTAATATTTGGTGGCTTTAGCTTTTATAGCTAAAAAAAGGTCAACGGACGTAAAAATCCGCTGGCCTCTTTTTTCAGAGTTTGTTAGTTTTAAGTTTTTATTCTTCTCATTAAGCTTTTGAATATGAACGAGCTAGTTCCACGTATGTATTGATTAAAATTTCTGACAATTATACATTAAATGTATTGGATGCATAAATTTGTAAAAAACAAAGGCTTTTTGGGGGTTAATATGGAAAATAATATATAACTAATAGTTTTCTTACAAATTTCTAATGAAAGCTAATCTACTACTAGGTGCACCCTTAAAAGCAGATTAATGTAAGACCAATCAAGTCAGTCATGCTTTTATGATTGACTTTTTAAATTTTCAAGAATAGGAGAATGTAAATGCCCCCGAATACTCACCAAATTTCAAGAAGAAAAAAGACTTGCATTCTTAGTTTAATTATTTTATCACTTACCACTAACTTGGTTTGTGCTGCGCCAACCTCACGTACCGATATAGAAGAACAGAATCGCAAAGCGCGCCAGGAAGAGCAGGATCGAAAGCAGCGGGAGCAAGCTCAGGACGTATTCCTGCAAAAAGATAAGCAAGATACCAAGCTCGAAAGGTTGCCGGAAGAGACACCTAATTTTATGATTCATACCATTAAGCTTGAAGGCAATATCGAAGGCCGGTTTTCCTGGGCTCAAGATATTGCAAATCACTATCAAGATCAAAGAATAGGATGGCAAGGAATTAATATCATTGTCAAAGCATTAACCAATGCTTTCATTGATAGGGGTTATGTGACAACCAGAGTACTTATTCCCCAACAAGATATTTCAACAGGTGTGCTTACCTTGCAAGTGATACCCGGGACGATCAAAGATATCGAGTTTTCAGACCCTGCAACTAAAGCCGATTGGAGAAGTGCTTTTCCTGCAAGACCGGGAGATATTCTTAACCTGAGAGATTTAGAGCAGGGATTAGAACAAATGAAACGTGTTCCCTCTCAAGACGCAGAAATGCAATTAGTGCCGGGGGAAAATCCTGGCGAATCAATTGTGCAAATCACGGTGAAACAAAAAAAGCCGTGGAAGGTTGTAGTGTCTTTCGATGACTCCGGTAGCAAAGCTACTGGAAAGTTGCAAGCTTCTGAGACCTTTTCAATGGACAACCTCTTTGGCATCAATGATTTATTTAGCATCTCCTTAAATAGCGATGCTGAAAGGAAAGGGCAGAGATATGGTACGAGAGGAGATAGCTTCAGCTATTCGTTTCCCCAGGGATATTGGACGTATTCTCTATCAAGTTCAGAATACAAATACCACCAGACAATTGAAAACATGGGAACTTCGTTCTTGTCATCTGGACGAACTAGAAACTTTGAATTTAAAGCTGAAAGGCTAATATATCGTGACAAAACCCGAAAAACAAGCCTAGCACTTAGTATTACAAAATCCTTAAGTAAATCCTTTATTGAAGATGCCGAAATTGAAGTGCAAAGACGCAAAACCACCGCTGCTGAGATTGGACTAACTCACAAGCAATATAACGGACAGACGGTTGTTGACTATTCGCTGGCTTATAAGCGCGGCGTACCCTGGATGGGAGCGCAGGATGATCCGGCAGACAGTGGGCCGGATGAGCCAACTACCCACTACAACCTTTGGATATTTGATATAAGTCTGACAGCTCCGGTTACCATGGGTAAAATCAAGGCAAGCTACAGCGCAACTTTGCACGGCCAATACACCAAGGATAGAATGTATGCTGCAGAATTCCTCAGTATTGGCAATCGCTATACTGTGCGTGGATTTGACGGCGAACAAACGCTTTCTTCTGAGAGTGGCTGGTATTTGCGCAACGAACTAAGTATCCCGGTCAAAGAAGCCGGTCCCGAAGTTTACTTGGCGTTAGATGTTGGACAAATCAGTGGAGCATCCGTGGGTGAATCAATAGGTAAGAGCCTAGTTGGCTCTGCCCTAGGGCTTCGCGGCAGTATTGCTGGCGCTCAATACGATGTATTTGTAGGTGTGCCTATCAAACGCCCGGCAGGAATGGATATACCAGATCATGTTTTAGGATTCCAATTGCTTTATCAGATATAGAAGCAAGGTAGCAATGCATCTCAGGGAGGAGATAACATGAACAGTTTTTCTTCAAAAAAGAACAAAAAAATAATGACTTGGATTACACTTGCGCTTTTTACCTTACAGCCAGTTTTGGCTGCAGCCGAGGCAGTAGCTGACACCAAAGCTCCGGCAGCCAATCGACCATCTGTAGAAAAGGCTCAAAACGGAACGCCGATTGTTCAGATTGTAAAACCGACGGCGGGTGGCGTATCTCGTAACCTCTTTGACCAGTTTGATATAACTAGAGATGGTCTTATTCTTAACAATTCATATAACCTAAGCAAAACACAACTGGCAGGATATATTCAAGGGAATGCCAATCTTGCCGGCGGCTCTGCCCGTATCATTCTAAACGAAGTTACCGGTAAGAACATCAGTAATCTGCGAGGCTTTTTAGAAGTCGCCGGTCAGAAAGCTGATGTAATCATTGCTAACCGCAACGGGATTGTCGGCAATGGCTTCGGCTTCATTAATACTAACCGTGGCGTTCTCACCACCGGTGTGCCTGTATTTGGCGGAAGTGGCAGTTTGGAAGCCTTCCGGGTTACTGATGGGGATATTGACGTACAAGGCGATGGCATTAATGCAAACGGTGCCGATCGCGTTGACCTGATTAGCCGAGCGGTCAATGTTAATGCCGGTATCTGGGCCAAAGAACTTAATGCAGTGACTGGCAGCAACGATGTGAATTATGAAACCCTGGCAACGAATAAGATTGAAGGGGAAGGTATACAACCGCAAGTCGCTATTGATGTTAGTGCTTTAGGTGGTATGTATGCTAACAAAATAAGACTAGTAGGAACCGAACAAGGTGTTGGCGTAAACAGCCAAGGCACTTTATCAGCTACTAGTGGCAATCTTGTTCTGACTAATGACGGGAAAATAGCCCTGGCCGGTAAACTCAACGCCAGTGGCAATGTAGATATTAAAGCTTCAGATGATATTACCAACCAAGGCACAATTTTTGCTCAGGGTAATACAACGATTGATAATTCCACTACATTAACCAATACCGGGATGATCGCTGCAACCCAAAACGTTACAGTAACTAGCAAGTCTATTGCTTCGACAGGTACACTTGCTGCAGGTGCAAACAGCGATGGAACTATTGGACAAATAGGTAATCTTACCGTAACAGCAACAGATACTTTGCAGGCTACAGGAAAAAATCTAGCCGGCGCAGATCTAACTATGACGGCTCAAAGTATGGACTTAAGCGGCGCTAAAACTTATGTCAGTGGCGTTGCAAAGCTTACGGCAACTAACGGAGAAATTAATCATGTAGGTGGGACTCTGGAGGCCAACAAAGTTCAGGTCACGGCAGCCAGTTTGAATAACCAGGCCGGTCAAATTAAACAGAGCGGTACAGATGATACCTACTTTGATTTAGTCGGAACTTTGGATAATCAAAATGGGCAAATTGTAACGAACGCTCAAAAGTTCAATATTCAAGCAGGGGCACTCATTAATGATCAAGGTAGCTTGCAACAGGCCGGGACCGGAAACCTAACTTTTAATACTAATGGCGATTTTTCGAATGCCGGTGGTAATGTTGCTTCGAACGGTATCGTAAACATCGCTACGCAGAACTTAAATAACGAGGGAGGTACGATTGCTGGGGTAAAAACAAATGTTGCGGCTGCTGCGCTAAACAACCAACAAGGGAAACTTCAGGCGAACGATGGTTTGGATGTAACGGCTCAGTTCCTGGATAACCAAAGCGGACAAATTGTCAACAATAATACTGGTAATACGAATATTATTGTCACTCTGGAATTAAAGAACCAATCAGGTACGATTGGCGGCAAAGAAGCGGTCAATGTCTCGGCTCAGAAGATCAATAATCAAGGTGGACAGATTACAGCGCAAACCAACTTAAATGTCACAGCCGGACAAGATATCGATAATACTGACGGTAAATTGTCTGCTGAGCAAGATGCTCAAGTAATGGCAAGCCATCTGAATAATAGTCTGGGAACTGTAGCTGCAGGGAATAATCTGGTAGCGAGCGCTACGACGATTACAAATGACGCAGGGACCCTGCAAGCCCAGAAAGATGTAACATTGACAACGCAAAATTTAGGCGGAGGAGGGACAGTTCTAGCTGGTCAAGATATTAAAATTGTGTCGAGTGGAGATTTTGAACATGGTACCAGCGGAAAAATCCAAGCCAATCGAAATCTTGATGTAACAGCTGTCGGAGCAATAAAGAATAGAGCTGATTTAATTGCGAAAGAAGGGGCAAAAATCAGTGCAAATAATATATCAAATAGTGGAATGATTGCTTCGGGTAGCGACTTAACTATTCAGAGCGGTACCGATATAAATAACAGTGGGCGGCTTGATGGGAATAAGATTACGATTAACGCCGGGAATCTTACCAATTCAGGGACGGTAATCGGTTCAGAAATGCTTATAAACAGCGCCAACTTAACTAATAGTGGGGCTTCGGCCATCTTGGCCTCAACGGGGAACATAACCCTTAATGTTAGAAATTCACTGGTAAACCAGGATGATGCTACTATTTACAGTGCAAAGGACATTACAATTGCTGGAAGTAGTAATTTGGATGATAAAGGAATCCTGTTGGATCGTACGGTTTCTATACTGAATCAGGGATCTACCATACAGGCAGAAGGTAATGTCACTATTTATGCCAATGAAGTTACTAATAAAGCGGATCATGTGACTACAACAGAAACAGTAGTGTCTGACAATGTATATAACCAATTCTTGGGGGAAATGTTGTATTATGATGCGCCAGACTATGCATATAATCTTAATGCCTATGATAGAACCGGACATGAGGTCTTTACATCATATTTTACTAGAAACGGCCATATTATTGATGAACCTCACTTTGTGGCGCGGGAAAAGATAACGGAAACCAGATTATCTAGTAATTATACTCCAGGTGAAATTTTAGCTGGGAACAATATGTTGCTTCAAGCAGGTACGGTGACGAATGACAGCAGCCATATATTGGCCGGAGGGACGCTAAATTCAGGAAAAAGTACCATAAATAATATTTCGACTGCTCTTGTGCGTACAATTGTAAGGCATGTCGTTGAAGCGGAGGACAATGAACTTAATGTTGCACAAAGTTTGCTGCAAGGCATCCCTAGCCCAACTTCAGAAGACAATAGAATTGCGTGGTATGTTGAAAGGGAGTACGATGTAACCACTCACGAACAAATTACTGGTACAACTGCATTGTTTGGGGGTGGACAGTCTGTTGTAATAAATGGACCTTCTGTCAATAACGTGGTCAAAAGTCCGGTGGAAGTGCCAAACGGAAATCTGAGTTCCTTACCATCAACAAGTGGCTCTAACGTGCAGACTGTATTAGAAAATAAAAACTCCATGAAGCTGCCAACTAATGGACTATATACTCTTCATACAGAACCTACCAGCCGATATCTGATCGAAACTGACTCGCGGTTCGCCAACCTTGGCAATTTTGTTTCTAGTGACTATATGTTGAATCAATTAAGCATTGATCCAGAAAAGACCATGAAGCTGGTCGGTGATGGCTTCTACCAGCAAAAACTGGTTCGTGAACAAATTACACAGCTTACTGGTCGGGAAATGCTAACAGGCTATTCTTCAAGTGAGGAAGAATATAAGGCACTATTAACAAATGGAGCTGTTTATGCAAAGCAGTTTAATCTAGAGGTTGGGGTAGCTCTGACACAGGAGCAAATGGCACAATTAACTTCGAATATGGTTTGGCTAGTGGAACAAGAAGTTAATGGACAAAAAGTTCTTGTGCCAGTCGTATACACGGCACATGTCACAAGTGGCAATGTAACACCGAATGGCTCGGTAATTAGCGGCGATAGTGTGCAGATAACTTCCTCCGGTGATGTAACCAATAGTGGTACGATATCAGCAAAGGGAATTTTGGATATTACGGCGCAGAACATTGCCAATCAGGGAGGGGCTATTAGCGGTGATACTACTGTAAACCTGAAGGCAACTACTGGAGATATCATAAATCAAAACGGTACTATTAGCGGCAATCAGGTTGCTTTGGATGCCGGACGGGATATCAAAAGTGAAACCGTGACAACGACATCTACTATTGATCATACAACAGTAACAAAGGCTGTTAAGCAAGCAACCATTACATCTGTGAAGGATCTTACTCTAAAAAGTGGTCAAGATATCACGCTAAACGGAGTTCTGATTTCAGCCGGGACTGACTTAACGGTGAACGCCGGACGCAATATTTCAGTAGGCACTGTTATTGAGGAAGAAAAGCGTGATTATACAGGATCTGGAAAAAATCGCTATATAAAAGATGAAAAAGAGAACATAACGACCGGTCTTTTGGCTGGTGGGAACCTTTCAATCAGTTCCACACAAGACACGACCTTAAAAGGGGCGCAGGTTTCTGCAGAAAATAATCTTAGTATTAAGGTCGGCGGTAACCTCAATATCGGCAGTGTAAAAGATGAAGTTATGGTAGATTCCACACAAGGACGCTCATCCAATTGGAAACGAACTCGTACTGACGATGAAACTGTAATCGGAAGTAATTTGGTAGCTGGCAATGATGTTACAATTTCTGCAGTTAAAGAGAACGACAAAGGCAATGCCGGTAGAGGGAATATCGTTATTTCTGGAAGCAGCATTAGCAGTTTAGCCGATAGTAAGACGGATACTTTAGTAGTAGAAAGTGTTTTTGCCTATAGCAAAGCAAATGATATAGGTACAAATGATACCCAGGTCACCTCTACAGTTCTAAATGGAAGTGGGACCGTTTCTAATACTGAAACTCCTAAGACTTCTAAGGTCAATATAATTGCTGATAATAATATAACTATCCAAGAAGTTAAAGAAAAACATGAGTCTCTGGAACAAACCCATAAGAAAACAAGTGGGTTTTTATCCTCCACAACAAAAGATACTCTTGACTATTCCTTAGTTAACAAGGCTATAGGTAGTAGTATTTCGGGAGATGCAGTAAATATTGACTCGGGTAAAGACCTAACCATTAAAGGAAGTAACGTCGTTGGCACAAATGATGTTACGCTTAACGGTGATAACGACGTTACTATTACTTCGGCGCAAGAAACCGGTAAAGATGAGCATTACAAACGCGTCAAAAAATCCGGGCTATTTAGCGGTGGCGGTCTAGGTTTCACTATCGGTTCACAAGAGACAAAAACAACTCTAAAAGAACAGGTCAAAGATGAGATTGGGAGCACTGTCGGCTCTGTTGCCGGCAACGTCAAAATTACAGCCGGCAACAATGTTAAGAGTGAAGGCACAACAATGGCCAGCGGTAATGACCTTGAAATTAAAGGAAAAGATGTTACCATTGGCAACACTATTAATACTTATGATAGTCAGTATAAATATGAGTTCAAGCAGACTGGGCTTACTGTATCTGTAAGTGGTGGTGTTGTGGATACGGCCCTAAATGCCTTTAACGAAATTCAGAGAGCTGGCGAAGTACAGGATAGCCGTCTTGCAGCACTTTACGATTACAAAGCACTCAAAGACCTTAATCACTTGAAAGATGCTGTGAAGGGTGGTGACCTTACAAAAGGTGTAGGCATTAATGTAAGCTTTGGCAGTACTTCAACTTCTATTGAACAAAATACGCATATTGAGACCGTAAACACATCTAATATCAACGTTGGTGGAAATGTCACAATTACATCTACTGAAAAAGACATTGACATCAAGGGAACCCAGATTAATGCAACAGATATTACTCTAGACGCAAAACAGGATCTCAATATTACTGCGGCCCAAAACAAGCAAGAGACTAATACCAAAACTGATTCATCTTCCTGGTCGATTGGCGGCACTATTGGTGTGGGCTATTCCGGTAACTACAGTAATAGCAACGGAAAAGAAAATGGAAACACCATAGTCAATACCGGTAGTGTTCTAAATGCCAGCGGCACGATGGATATCAGGTCAGGTAATGATACCAATATTACCGGCTCTAAGGTGATAGGCGACAAGGTTGTAGCCAACATTGCTGGTGATTTAAATATTGAGAGCACGCAGGATAGAGATAACTATACCGCGAAAAATAAAAGTGTTGGCATTGGAATTAGCACTGAACGAGTTGATGGAAAACCTCTACCTGAAGGGGTTTCAGGACCAGTAAATAAAGTGACTTCTGTAGGTGTAATTGGCACATATAATACAAGTAAAACAGATTCCACTTATAAAAGTGTTACTGAACAAGCAGGTATTTACGCGGGTAAAAATGGTTTTGATATTATTGTAGATAAAAACACTGATCTTAAGGGTGCTGTCATTAGTAGCGAGGCTACTGCAGATAAAAATACGCTGATTACAGATTCGCTGTCTTGGTCGGATATTAGAAATAAAGCTGAGTATGAAGCTAATAGTTCCGGTATTAATATTAGTACGAAAGACGGAAAGTTAGGCATGCCTACACCTAATCTTAGTGTGCCGGTATCTGGAGATGCGAATAGCACTACCAACTCAGCAATATCACCAGCTACTATCATAGTGCGAAATGGGAATACAGATATTAGTCAATTGAGTCGGGACACAGAAGATGCTCTTAATGCGTTAGGGAAGATATTTGATAAAAAAACGGTTCAAGAGCAACAGGAATTGGCAAAGGTGTTTGGCGAAGAAGCCTTTAAGGCGGTCGGTGATTTAGCAGAAAGCATGAGTGAAAAAGCTACAACTCCTGAAGAAAAAGCCAAATGGGCTGAAGGTGGAGAATATAAAATTATTTTACATGCCTTAGTTGGGGGGCTTCTTTCTGAACTTAGTGGAAATGGTTTTGCTTCAGGATCAGTAAGTGGGGGAGTAACGCAAGGCTTACAAAAGGAATTAGCGAAGATTACAGACCCAGGAATGCGCCTTTTATTGAGTTCGCTAGTTGGCGAAGCTGCATCTAAACTAGCAGGAGGTAATGCTCCAGTAGGAGGGGGAATAGGATATACTGGGACGAAATATAATGATTATGGGCATAAGCCCACTTACGAAGGGGCAATTATTTATACCCAAAAAGATGGATATTGTCAAATGATAAATGGGGAATATGTTAAAATGGACGCTCCACCGCCATCCGGAGTATATGTTTGGGTAGAGGATCCAGACAATCCTGGGTATGGAGGGGATTATAAGGATAATGTTTATGAAAAAGATAAAATTATTTGGCAAAAATTTGTAACAATAGATGAAAAAGCATATGGCATAACCTTAAAAGAGCCAAATTCTATAGATAAAAAAAATCAATTAATTGGCTTAGCTAAACGTTATTTCAGTGCAGTTTTAATTAGTAAGGATTCTGAAGATGGATATAATTTAGTAAATGGTTCCGGTGGGTTTGATGAGTATTTAAAAAGTATACTTAAGACCTATTCACCACATTTATTTGGCAAATAAATCGGTGGTTAGCTAAATTAAAGTGAATTATTATTTTGCTTTGGTGTACTACATTATTTTGGGGAGAAATAATGTAGTACATAAAGTTTTTTTAGAAAGGAAAAAAGTGAAGTGAATTATTTTTATAAGCTATTGGATTTGTTGTTTAAAGGGACAAGATTTCTATTAATAGCATTAATAATATTATTGTTATCACCAATAATATTATTAAAGTATTTTTTTGTTTTATATATAATCATTACTTCTCCACCTAATTATGAGCAAAAAGCTTCGAAATCATACGCTATTTATGAAGCATTAGATGTGTCTATAAACTGGATAAAAGAACTTTATCAACAATGTATGAACGAAAAAAATGCTAATGATGATATAAGTAAATCAAAATATATAACTCGTGGTATTGCTTATAGTATAGGAATAGTTTTGTTTATAGGTCCTATTTTTAATATGTATATTTCAGGGTACTATATTTTAAATCGAGAAAGTATATTGCAGAAAAATATACAATTAGGACAGGAGATTGAAAAAATCAAAGAAGATTTTAGAGATTATGGAAAGGTCTATAATTCAAAAAATATAAGAATTAATCCTTATGACAGTAAAATAGAAAAAATAGAAGATTTCATTTTTGAATATCAAACTGTGACTAGAGGAGTAGAAGATTTTTGCATTAAAATTATGGAGAAGAATAACTTTAAGTTAGTAAATGAATTTAATAGAGACAAAACGAAAGTTTTATTATTTAGAAAAAATGAATATATAAGTGAAATACATTTTACTGAAGATAAAGAGGCCAAAATAATATTAAGAAGATATGATACTTTTAGAGAATCTAAATTGTATGATATTTTGAGTCCGATTATTTTGATAACATCCCCATTGAATCCTTTTAGACGTTTAGAAGTGTTTAATTTTTCATTGTAAGATTAGTGAAATGAAAAGGTCGGCGGATGTAAAAATCCGCTGACCTTGTTTCATCTCAGGTGTTTACTGAGTGACAAATCACATTCTTGTCTTCTCAATAAGCTTTTGAATATCAACATCATTATTTACAACATGCATTTTTCTATGGTAATTAGGACACATAGCGCTACGTATGTTCTGTCCAACATTTATCCCCGGATCAAAGGCCATGAATATCACCTCGCAATTTATCTACAAATAGTAAATCGGCCGGGGCAAAATCGTAATCACTAAGACTTGCAAATTCAACCCATTCAATAGCATCATGGGAATTAAGTTCAATTTCACCTGACAACCAAGTACACCAATAAGCTTTTAGCTGTATAGTCCTATTCGGGTACTCATATATGCTTTCCGCGAAAAAGTGACCGACACTTATTTTAATGTTTAATTCCTCTTTTATTTCACGACGGAGACATTCTTCTGGTGTTTCTCCAACCTCAATTTTGCCACCGGGGAATTCCCATTTGCCGGCCAATTTATCTCCGATCGGCCGACGTGCAATAAGTATTTTACCTTTATCCTGAATGATAGCTGCAGTTACTTCAATCAAATTCGTCACCTTATTCTTAATGTGATTAATTCACAATTTATATTTACTTACCTCGCAAAGAAAGAATAAGCTACCAAAGCCAATAACAGAACCGCGCAAGAAGCTATGATAGCATGTTTATGCGAGATTGGCTCTTTTTGTTCAGTTTCCCTAAGAAGTGCTTTGGCCAATTCGTTATAATCAGGTTCAGCGTCCACAGTAAGCCTAATAATCGGCTTACCGCAATTCGGACATATTTGGGCATCATCCGGGCATTTGTAGCCGCAATAAGTGCATGTAATCATAGTAGCTCCTTTCTTATATGGGAAAATGAGTAAGTAATTTTTTTACAGTTCAATATTAATCTATAGACTCTAATACAGTTCTAAATATAAAAATCTATAATATAAACATCAAAATAAGATGATAGGAAGGAGTTCATTGATTTATGAATAAAAAAACATTTCGAATATTGGCAGTGGGGTTAATTATTTCATTGACCACTGGAGTTTTCATTTGTAATGCAAAAACAAACAAAAGCGAGCAACAAACTTTTGAAGAACTGCCACCGCTTTTATTAGATGATATGCAAGGGCCGCCGCCAGAAGGTACGCAGCCAACAAAAGATGTTAATACTTTTAACGGGGCTTATGTACTTGACGGCATAAAAGGTAGATTAGTTGGTAAAACAATTGAAGCAAAAGAAGGTGATGAGAATACAGTTCTTTTAAAAAACGGGGCTGAATTGACGTTGGAGAATGGGATTTTAAATAAAAGTGGTGATACTACCAGTGATGATGGTAGCAATTTTAATGGACAGAATGCAGTTTTTTTAGCTGCCGGTAATAGTGCGGCAACGATTAAGAATAGTGAAATTTATTCCGATAGCGAAGGCTCAAATGCAATATTTGCTACTGGTGATCAAACAAAAGTTACTGTTCAAAATGTAAAAATCCACACTAAGGCTAATTCTTCTCGTGGTCTCGATGCGACCTATAATGGAACAATTATTGCAAATGATGTCCATATCACAACAGAGGGAGCTCATTGTGCGCCGCTGGCAACGGATCGAGGAGAAGGGACAGTTATGGTAACGAACGCAATATTATCATCAGAAGGTGAGGGTAGTCCTTGTATTTATTCTACTGGTAATATTACGGTTAACGATAGCGTTGGAAATGCTGCTGGTAGTGAATGTGCAGTAGTAGAAGGTAAAAATTCCATCACGCTAAATAATACATCTTTAACAGGAAATGCAAAAAACGGGGTTATGCTGTATCAAAGTTTTTCCGGTGATGCCAATACAGGAATTGCCCGGTTTAATGCGAAAGATTCTAATCTGACGAGTAATGCAGCAGGTGCCATGTTTTATATTACTAATACTCAAGCTGAGGCAACCCTGGAAAATACTAATCTCAAATTTCCAAGTGGTGTATTGATCAATGTAACAAGTGACCGGTGGGGGAAAGAAAACGCTAATGGAGGGAATTTCACCTTTACAGGAATTCGGCAAAAACTTGCTGGAGATATTGTTGCTAACAGCATCAGTACAATTACCGTAAATCTTACCCAAAATAGTACGTTAAGCGGGAACATAAATAAAGATAAGATAGCTAATATGGTTACTGTGAATATGGATGCTAGTTCTTCTTGGGATGTAACTGATGATTCTTATGTAACAATTTTTACCGATGGCGATCAAACCCTCAGCAATATAAAATCCAATGGTCATACCATTTATTATAATGCCAGCGAAACAGAAAATAGTTGGCTAGGGGGGGAAGTTCATTATTTTACTGATGGTGGTAAAATGGAACCATTAAAATAGAAATAGGCTTTATTTGATTTTATTTAAAAAACTAAAATTGAATGATCCCTATGCCGGCAGGCATTTGAACTCGGTTAAGTAGGCTAATCCACTTCGATGTTGATAGAATAAGCTTGGCCGGGTTCGTCACAGCTGGGATATGAAAGTTTTCAGCTCTACCTAAGCTAGTTCCGGACAAATCTCCACCATACTACCAGGTGTTTCTTGAATCTTGTCAACCAAGTTACGCCACTCAGCATTAGATAGAAAAGATTGACCAGGATCCACAACATAGGCCGGCACGCGAAAATTAACTGTGTTACCAAAGCTGGCCACAGATAGCACTCCGCCATAGGCTGCTAATGTTATTCGGTCAAAATCAATGATGGGTAGGGCTTGGTCCAGGAAAAGTTTTTTATTGACTGAAATTTTCATACTGCCCCTCCGAACGTTGCAATGTTTATAGACATTATCTTAATAATAAAACTCAAGAAATGATTTTTTGATAGGCAACGACATCAAGAAGTCGCCCAAACTTTTGACCCACTTCTTTGTAGTGAGCACACTGAGCATACCCACTGTTTTTAAATAATCGTATGCTTGCTTCATTTTGTCCGCATATAGTTGCTACAAGTACATGCAACCCTTGTATTTTTGCATATTCTTCTATATAATTTACTGCCATGCTACCGAGTCCTTTGCCGATATAAGCTGGCTTTAAATATATTGTAACTTCAGCAGTTCTATCATATGCTTCTCTTTTTTTGTGCTGAGTTATAAGGACATACCCACAAAGTTCAGTTTCTTCGCATATTACAAATGTTTTGTACTTTTCGCTATTGAAAAATACTATTTCGTGCATTTCCTCCTGTTTCAATGGCTGCGAATGAAACGTTGCTGTAGTATTTAAGACATAGTAAGTATAAATTTGCAACACTTCGTCAAGATATTCCTCTTTCATTTCATGAAAATAATATTTTTTCATATTGAAATTCCTCCTTGGAATGCCTTCTTCCCAGCATTGATTCCCAAAAGGGCGGGGGAGTCACATTTTACTGGCTTATTACAGTCGGTGAATTGTCCTGAACAATTACATCATCAACAAAGTATGTATTATCAGTTTCCCAACGCTTCACCTGGCAATATGCCCATGGAATATAAAGACCAAAAGTAATAAATGTTAAGACCATAATTAGAATCCAGTGGCCTAAGAACCCAATTCCGGTACCAGTAAAAACGAGTTGTTTGCCGCATACGTATGTGTTTGATGCAATCCATCTTTGTTGCGCCGAATAGGCCCAGGGGAAGAATAAACCAAACGTTATAACCGATATGAATGAAGTCCATATGACTAACCATAGATAGCTGAAGCCGGTACCGTGAAACTCGAATGTTTTTGACATATTAAATACCTCCTGCAGTTCGTGTATTATTTCTTTAATGTTATATCATCTTATTTGTCATAATGTGAAAAATAATGTCGGTTCTGATAAATAAAAACACAGCCTGTCCGATCAGGGCTGTGTTTTTTTCTAAGAATAATCTTGAAGCAGCGCATGGAGATACTAATGTTCTGTAATAAAAATTTATATTATTTTCCACTCAATAAAGGAATTTATTACCAAAAACCGAAAGGTAATTTAACGATTACTTAAGGAGGCTAACCTATGATTAATTTTGACGAAGACAACATTATTAGAATATTTTCGAATGATCAAAAAGTGATTAATGATATTTATAGTTCAAAAAATGTACTTATCGATTCAATAGTAAAAGCTAGTAATTTAAATAGTAATCAAGTTGAATTTACTGAACCCTCAATATTAATGGGAGCAGTTGAAAACTGGTATGATATTGCTATTCAGTTTAGTACTATAACTTCAGCAGGAGTAATTTCAAGGCTTATATCTGAATACATATTGAAAAACATAAAGATAGAAGAAAAACCAAAAGTAGAATCCATAACGGTAAAAATTGAAACGAGGAAAATATCAATTAGATTGAGCATTACCTGGAATGAGGAGTGACGATGCAAGATAAAATTATAAGTCCATACGGACGTGGATCTTTAACTAGTGATTTCTCTTTGTGTTTAAAGGATATAATTAGTGATTTTTCTGAGTTTCCAACAGAAGATATGGAAAAGGTTTTATCTGAGACTAAAATATGGGGAATAGATTCTAATGAATTTCAAGCATTATCGCAATTGAATAATGGGAGACACGTATTTATTTGTAAAGGCATGTTTGTGTTAATAAAATTCATTACTTATATAGTAAAAATTTCTGATTTCTTGCTTAAAACTCGCGAGTCAGAATTTATTATTATTGATAACGATGAAGTTTCAGAAGCTCTTGCTTTTTTATGTGCGGGCTATTCACTCACTATCAATGCAATTATCTATAAAGATATTTCTCTAATATTTAACATTCCCAATGTGCTCGATGATGCGACTGATTTTGATGCTCAAATTGGTTACAAAGGAGCAATTATGTTTTTGGTTTTTCACGAAATAGCTCATCTCACAAATGAAGATTATATTTTCGACGGCAGAAAAACAACAGATAATCGGATTAAAGAATTATACGCTGATAAAACGGCCTTCTTTTCTGCTCGTAGCGAGTTACGTGATTACTTTTTTTCAAGTTACATGTTTTTTATGTTAGGCTTTGCATTTGCAGAAGTGTTTGGAGCTAGGCGAATCGATACTCATCCATTATGGATAGAACGTATTCATAATCTTGCGGAAATGTTAGAATTTCCAAACGACTTAGAAGCAAAGGAAATAGCTCGAGATTTTCTAACCCGGACGGAGCAACATCTGAATAAACTTATTAAAGCAAATATTAGTGGTTCAAAAATATCAAGCGATATTACTCTATTCTCCATGAAAAAAGAACTGGCAGCTAAAATAATTGAAACAATTGCGGAAAAAACAAGGGTGCGTCAGTAACTTTAATTTTTTCTATGGCCTACACACCTTGCACGGCACATAACCGGCATCAATAGCTTCGTCGCGGCTCTCAAAATATACTTTATTACCTTCATTCATTTGTCCAACATACCGGCAACTAGAATAATGGAATTTGTACGTTCTGGCATTACCTATGTAACTACTGGATAATGGGCACATATCGCCAGTGCAATCAAGCGCTGATGCACCAACGGCGGCTGTCAGGCCGAGAAGTAAAACCAGGGTAAGAAGTAGGGCGGTTATACGTTTGATCATGGAAATACCTCCTTAATATGTTTTGATGGTTACTTATCTGGAGCAAAAACTATTCGCGCCGGCAACGTAATGATTGGGTTGCCTCAGCTACTTCAACAATGCGACGGGCCATAATTCGTGCTCGTTCTATAGCGTTAGTATCTTGCGCCGACGGCTGCTGCGCACAAACACCTTGGTGCCCACAGTCAAAATCTTGATGTCCGTCTCCGACTATGATCATCCCTTGTACGAACATCAGGTCTTGGATTGCCTTAATGGTGGTTTCCTGGCCGCCAAAGCGAGCCATGGCAACAGATACTGCTCCACCAACTACGTTTACTAAAGCTTTGTTTCCCCACAATGTATTAGTTTTGTTCCAAAACGCAGCCAGTTGTCCACTAATGGTGCCGTAATAGACCGGGCTCCCGATGATTAGACCGTCAGTATGCCTGAGTACTTTGAGTGCATCGCCAAGCTTATTACCTACAGCGCAAGCACCGGTGCAGGGATATACACAGTTATTACAAAAAGGTAAGTCTAGATCATCCAATACCTCAGCCGCATTAATTAATTTAATTTGTGCTCCCGATTTTTCCGCCGTCGACAGGGCCTCACGGAGTAGTAGGTTTGTGTTACCATTGCGGTTCGGGCTGCCGTTTATTGCCGTAATTAACAATGTCGCACCTCCAAATAATTCGTTGTTATAGAAAAACAAAAACACAGCCTGTCCAATACAGTGCTGTGTTTTTTGCTGCAAAAAATAATAAAATAATAGAGAATATTGGGTTGCATAAATCGAACTTTATCATCTATTAAAATTATATGGTAAAGTTACATAAAAATGTGTCGATTTAACGTAGTGCATAAAGGCTATTTTTGTAGATTGGTAGTGCGATCAACGTTATAATTCAGAAAATAAAAAAACACAGGTCGTCAGCGTAGATCTGTGTTTTCTGCATAAGAAATTAACCGAGTAGATAACAAATATTAATTTGAAAAGTATTATCAGTATCTTCTGTTTGAAGAATCTGATTCGGCATCCGCAAGAGTATAAAAAAACATAATTTCTACATCGCCAATTAACCCATTAGCTCCATGGTTGGTTTTACAAATAATCCAAACCGGATTGTAATTTGAGTATACTTTCCAAGCTGTTTCGCCATAATCTAAAGAGCCCTTTTCCCATAAGAGCTCATTGTTTATTCCACTATTTGAAAGATAATCCCCAAAAGAAAATTTACCTTGGTTAAAGTATTTTGCAATCCGAATTGGAGAAATGGGTATTTCAATATTTATATTTCTTGGTGCCCAATATAGTTTTCCCCTGATGTTCAAGGAACAAGTGAAACCATTTTCAACTTCTCGTTTCTTTAATTCGCCAGCAACCCATTCTTGCGTAATGATTTTTGATGTATTGCCATTAAAAAGAACACCAACTGCGCCGGGTCTAATAGAAGGGTAAGGTAGGTTGTTTTGGAAATGCCGAACTTTACCCCAGTATATTGGGACATTTTCGGAATTTCCGGCATCCCAACTTAATAAATTTGTTCCATTCTTAGGAACTATTGAAATGAAAACTTTAATTAAGTCTGATAGTTCCATGCTTTGCACTTTTGAAAATTTATAGTCATATGGATTGAAGTCAGGGGTGTTTGCGAATACATTTTTACTCGTGATAGGGCTGACAAAGACTAGCATGGCAAATATAGAAAGAAATAAAGGTTTAATGAAGGCTTTTATGTACTTCATAATTATCACCTCGCGCTACCGTCAAGATTGTTTGGCAAATTAGTTAGCAGTCTTGACAGAAATTTAATTTATTCAGCAAGAAAATCCCGGTTGCATTATTCTGTTTTAGAGAGAGTACGAAGTACAATATTAACTACTTCAATAACAATTCTAGCTTCTTCTGCGGCAATAACCAGATTATCTTTGAGTTCTCGTCCTGGGTGTATTAAATTTCGAAACTCTCTTACACCATGAGAAAATTTTGCAATAGCTTCAGTTGGTAATATACTGAGCTTCCCGGCGATGTCAATTATTTCACTCAACTGCCATTTCTCAAGAGGTAACGATTTTGGGTGATGTGGTTCCGCTTCAGATCGTTTTGTCAGAAGAATATCCAATAAAATACCTTCTAAAATTGATCCACTTAATACTAAAACTGATTTAATACTATTTGCATTTAAGGCTGCCTTAAGTTCATTTAAATCCCGCTTAACAATTTTATGTAACGTCGGTGAATTCATGAAATCTAAATTATTATAGTTAATTGTGCAGTTGGATAGAATGTCACTGCTTTCAGCTGACGAGTATATTGGAAATTGTACTTCAGCCTCAGTTTGAATCCAACGTTCAAACTCTAATTTTATTGTATTTAAGGAATGATTCCACCCATTAAATGGTGGTCGAGAGAACTCAGGGACTATTATTACTGAATATATGTACTCAATCACATCATGCATAAACGATTCATATTCAGTCCTATCATTGGTCGGTGATCTATGTTCTAAAAAATAATTACTTGATCTTTTTAATACTTCTAGTCCAAACTTTCTTGATATTCTATATACACCGGTTTCACCAATTGAATTAGCCCCTAATAACCCGCGGGTGCTCATATCAGAAAATAAATTATTTCGTTCATCCAATAATTGCTGAATCAGTTCTTGTTCTAGATCTCTACGAATCTTTTTAGCTGGCAATGACTGAAGTTGCAAAAATGACATATAAACCTCCTGATCAAATTGGAAATCATATTTCAGCGCTAGCTTGTATTAAATCTCTTTTAGGATTTAACAAAAATTTCTGCAAGCCAATCGACTGGAGACAAACATGCGATTCGCAAAAGGCTGGGTAGGCGTTTATAATGATATCTCGTTAAATGTCGTTACTTTATAGTGTTTTCATACATGGAGTTATATCCTACGCCCTTTGAATATTCGAGAAGTATTTTCGACCAATATTCCCCATTTGTGTTTGGAATAACATCTTCCCATCTCACGTCCTGCGAAGAATATTTTTCCAAAATGTTTCCGTCAGAGTCGTAATAAACAGTTGATAAGCATTTCATTTTTCTTTCTTTAAAATCAAAAATGAAATTAGCCATTGAATAAGATAGTTTTATCCAATCGTCAGTAGGGAGGTTATATTTGTTTCTATATTGTATCATGTCGTTTACGCCGTTAGCGTTGTAGACAGTTTTTATCCATACATTAGCTTGATTTTTGTTAATACTATATTTTAGTGTAGAAAAATTCATTTCTTTTTCAAATTTTATTGTTTCTGTATCAAAAAAGAAACCGATTTTGTCGTTTGAATTAATCCACCAATAGCGATCATTAGCCAAACAAACCCCGCTCGCAAACATTAAAAATAATAACAAGCACAATATTTTTTTCATAGTGAACACCTTCCTATTTTATAATCTCAGCTTTCACTATTGCAGCTTTTGGGCCGCGGGCGTTGTTTCTTGAGTCAATAGCCGGGTCGGTTGTTTTTGTGTCTGCAACACCTTTTATTGTTATGGTTTTATCTATTAAGCTTTTCTCGACAGGATCATATAAGACTGCTTTCCATTCGTTGCCGTTTTTATCTTGTATAGTTATGGGAACAGAGTCGAAGCTTCCAAAATCACTTGCTATATCCCTACCAGATTTTTTCCCGCTTCCTAATATAACTTGTCCACTAACGATAATAGAATCGCCGTGTTTAATTGCGGTAATATCGCCGCCGTTGCGAAAGTCTCTAGGCTCTTTATTGGCTTTAGATACAGATGAAAGTGTACTTTGACCGGAAGAACAACCGACAATTACAAATACAAACATGAACAACATAAATCCGTATAACATTTTTTTCATTAGCATCCTCCTAATAGTATTTTTTTATAGATTGAAAAACTGAATCCATTGGTTCTACTTCGGGAATAACACTTTCCCATGAATCATTTATTGTAACTTTTTCGATCTCTTTGCTATCGGAATAAATTACTTCTTCAAATATTTTATATTTTACATTTTGGATATCGAATTTAACGTATTCAAGTATATAGGATGGTTTAGTGTTGTTTAATTTAGGAATAGTATTGATAATGTCCTGAGAAAAATTATTTTTATATTCTTCAGTTGGCGTTATTTTTATCCAACATGATACTAAGTTGTTATTGTTGTGTTTCGATACTGATTTTGTGTCTAAATATGTTATAACTTTATCGTTACCAACAACCTTTAGCCATCTATTATTTTCTTCTGTTGCAAAAGCTAGGCCAGACAAACAAAAATTAACGATAAGTATTAATACAAAAATAAAACATTGTCTTTTCAATAAACTCACTCCCTTTAAAAGATAAAAACACAGCCTGTCCAAATAGTGCTGTGTTTTTTGCTGTGTATAAACGTTTTTGAAAGTAATCGCTATTCACCTTTTAAAAACTTCTTCATCATCGAAACCATTGCAGTAAACTGTTCCGGATTAATCCCATCAGCAACGGCTTGAAGCACAGCCTGATTCCAGCGTTCATCAAGTCGCTCTTTGGAATAAATAATGGTTTCGTAGTCTCGAAGGATAGGAGAGCCATCACGGATCAAACCGGTCATAATACCGACAACGGCATGCTTTTTAGTAAAAGGAATATCTTCATAATCTGGATTGGCTGAGCGGAGGACTGCTTGGCCATTTTTTTGTACAAAGAATTTCAGATTGACAGCAGCATCGTAATCCAAAACTCGTGCGGCTACAATATAGCCTGGTTTTGGTTCATTACATTCGCGGAAAAAGGCTAAATCACTAGGGTGAATTCCGGCGAAGATCATGCTGTCACCTTCCACTGGTGCTGCGAAGTCTGCTATAACGCCTGCTGGCGGCTCAATGGTTTCGGTATAATTGTCGGTTGAAAGGATAGGTACTCCCGCTTTTATTGGGCCGAGGAGAGGGACTCTATGTAAGAGTGGAGCTGCATTCGACTCTCGGCCGAGTAAATAATCGGTCGTTACATTAAAATAATCAGCGAATTTCTGCAGAGTCTCAAGCGGAGGAGATGCGTCGCCTTTTTCATATCCGGATATGGTTTGTTTAGATAAGTTAAATAATGCACCAAACTCTAACTGTGTAAGATTTTTATCTGCTCTAAGTTCTTTAAGTCTATGGGCAAAATCAGACATCATAACCACCTCATACTTGTAATTATAATCCATTATTACTGGACTAACAATTAAGTCCGAAAAAATTTGACTTTAATACTTGACAGTCCGACAAAAGTGGATTAAAATTAAATAAAGTCAAATATAACCGGACTGAAAAGAGGTGAAATAAGTGCTTTTTAGATACAGAGAAGTAAGAAAAAATGCTGGACTAACTTTGAAGCAGGCTGCATGTCCACTAGGTAAAACTAAACAATGGCTTTCGGAGGTTGAACGCGGCAATATTAAGCTTAACTATGAAGAAGCAGTAAAATTGGCAGAGGTTTATGGTGGAACGCCGGATATTTTTTTGCCAAATGAGTCCGATGCTATCGTACTAAAATCTGCTGGATAGATGAAGGTTGAGTATATAAGTGATTATTTCCAGGAAATACCAATGAATATACCTAAGGTAACTTGAAAAGAGGAGCGCAATCTTGACTCTCGAACAGCGGGGCAAATTGAGGATCGGGCCGGAGTGCAGCGTTAGCTGTCCAAATCTTTCACAACTACTCGCTGATAAGGACTGTACGTAGGATTTTGCCTGATCTCAAACCAAAATGGTTTTAACGATCTTTCAACTTGAAATTCATATTCATACTTTTCAGGAATCCATTTACCATCTTGAAAAGAAAAAGTGATTCTATGAGCTTTAAACGTTGCATTCGCATTGAAAACTTCAGTGTTTTCGGCAAGTTCCTTTGTAGGAAATGGAGGACTAACAAGAACGTTCATTTTGTAAATTAAATAAGCCTTGTAAGGCGTCGTTAAAGAATCTGTTTTCTGAATATCACAGGTATAGTCTTCATTGACAACGCATTTGGATTTTCTCCAACCTTCTGGGGCTGTTCCAGATATGTGTCCGGGAATGAAATACACTAATATTCTAGGATCGCTTTTATATCCGTCTATGTGCTTTTTCGCTAAAGCTTGAAAGGATGTAGTTATCGATTGTTCATCAGGTGTTGCAGAGGCGAGATTGACAGAGAGAACGGAGATAACAAATAACATTAGGCAAATTATTTTTTTCATGACTATTCCTTTCAAATTGTTATCACGCTACCGAAAAAGGGGTGAGATACTCAACCTTTCCAAGATAATTCAATTAAAGTTTTCCACTCATCTAGAATTTGCTGAGGGACATTGATAAACAAAGTATCTTGGTTAGTAAAAAACAAGGTAATTGAGATTTGTTTTGCATTCACAATTTTTTGCAATACGTCAATTGAGAGATTGTTTAATGCTGCATAACTATGATATCCGCCATATTGCGAAGGGCCGCTTTTGTGATAATAGTTAGTTGGTTGATAAGTATAACTATCTATATTAATTTGAGGTGGAGATGAAGGGGAAAATACCCAATAATTGTTTTTATCTCCTTTAGAGAAGGCTAAGCGATAGCCTAAAACGGCAGAGCTTTCATCACTTTCTAGATAAACATTAAATTGCTCCTGCGGTTCAATTAAACTACTTTCAAACTTTTTTAATTTGGCCTCAGAAGCAGTAGAAAATCCAAAAGAAAATATCATTGCTAGTAAAAATATGGAGATGATCTTTTTCACGACTAATCATCCTTTCCTAAGTATCAGATAAGAGAATTGGCTATCAGTGACGAGAAGAAAGTGGGTATCACCGAACTACTGGACAGCCAAGATCAACTGCCCAAAACTGGGTGAGGGGGTGAGATTTTGAATTCAGAACAACTTGTGGCTCAATTGCTGGAACAAGTGAACCGCAAACAGGACACTATTATCAATCTTCTTGAGAAGCAGATGAAAAACCAATCTTACGACGAGGTCTTGAAGTGTCAGGGCGTTTTACAGCTATCAATAAGAGATTTAGCTGAGTTATATGTTGCACGAGTTGAACGGGCGAGCCGTTGTGGGAGGAGCCATAAAAAATGATGATATCAGGGTTCCAATATCCTATATCATCGATTAAATATACAGTTTCACCAAACGAAACATACTTAAATCCCGCTTGCATATCCGCGTCAAGAGCTTCTTCAAACTCTTGGATTTCCTCTATTAATCGTTCATATATGTATTCTGCCGGGTTATCTTCGCGATGAATAGCTTCTTGAATCTTTTTGCTGAAGCAGCGGTACTCTTCTAAATTGTTTAAATCATCGTCCATAAAATTCTCCCTACTAATATAATCATTCGTACGTTTTTAATCTTATTAGTGGAAATTCGCTAAACAATATGCAATTTCCTGTATTGTGAGGTGATAATAGGTGAATTTTGGAAACAAAATCCGCGATCTTCGACTCAAGACAAGTAAAACCCAGAAACTAATTGAGGCTGAAACCGCAATTCCGCAAAGGACACTAAGCGACTGGGAGAACAATAAGTCGGAGCCGACACTATCTGATGCGATCAAACTAGCAGAAGCATTTGGAGTATCAATTAATCAACTTATTGGCGAAAGTGACTAATCTTTTATAACTAATTTTGAAAGGTGGTGAATAAAATTGTCGGTAATCTACAGCGTCGCTGATTTACTCGTATACACGCTACGAAGAACTCTCAAGCCCGGAGAGATTCTCATGGTTTTAAGCATCGCCAAGTCAATGGTAGAAAAAAAGCCCGCCGGGGTAGGCAGGCAAGTGGGGTGAGAGATCTAAGAGACTCCCGATTTACAGTTTATTATCTCATTGAAAGGAGGTGAAGTCGATGCTAGCAGATGCCCGAAATGAGCTTAATTGGAGCCAAGAAAGGGCTGCAGAGGAAGCAGAATTACCTAAAAAGGCAATTGCCAAATACGAGGTATATCCAGAGGTAGCAACGCCCGCGCGGATACTTAAATTGTCTGAAACGTACAAGAACCCTGAAATTCTTGAATGGTATTGTACCGACGTATGTCCGGTAGGAAAAAAGCAGCATTGCAAAATGGTTAGTAATGGGCTAACTGGTGCGGCCATGTCTGTAGTAGCCGAAACAATGGACCTGCAATTATTACAACACTTATTAATGAAAATTACTTGTGATGGCCGTATCGATACTAACGAACTTTGTGACATGGAAAAGATCATGATTGAGATCGAGCACGTAGAAAGAGCATTACATGCGTTGAAGATTCAATTCACTAAGGAACTATCACGGATAGAAAGAGAAAAATCGCCTGTGCGCCAACACAGACGGGTTAGTTAAAAAAGATTGAAAGGGAGAGGACATATGTTAAGAAAACCATTTTCAGCGAAAGTCACCCGGGTATTTGAACCGGATTTTGAGGCACAGCAAAAAGGGCTAAAAATAGCTGTTGAATATGCCCGGCGCTTAAAGGCAGGTGTTGTAAGTGTTAACGATACTAAGAAATCTAGCTAGTGAGGTTAAATTAGACACAAAAAAAAGCCGCCCATTAGAGAGCGGAAGGAAAACTTATACTAAATTATACAACAATGGTGCAATGAGAGTCAAATCCAAAAGGATTATAATTCCAGAGGCGTATAAACAAGGCTATCAAGATGCACTAATCTTTGACTGGAGCAAAGTACCTCTGCAAATTATCTTTGAAATGATTGACGGCTACAAATTGTGGGCAGTTAAAACCGGAAACGTTTATTTTGCAGGACTTGCCAAAGGAGCGAACGCTGTTGCTATGAGAAGGACGGTGTCTTTATGAGTAATGTCAGAATGGTTACGGAATGCCCAAGCTGTAAAACACCGGGTAAGGCGTATCGTGAATCAAAACGTATTCGAGTCTATGAGTGTCCTAAATGCGGTAATAAGTGGAGTACATTAGTAATTGATGAAAAGAGGCGAGAGTTATGGCTAACATTGAGCTTGATTTTACAGAATGCAAAGACTTTGAGCAGTCTATAACCCGCAGTGGTAGTAATATTACCGTGATAATTCGTAATGAGCATAGCAGATTGGAACTTGCTATAGATATGGCTGAGTTTGCGGATTTGATTGCTGATGGGGCATTGATTCTAAATAAAAATATGGAGGCGGCTTAAATGTCAGAAGTTGCAGTTGTACATAGTCAGGGTACCAATGAAGGTGCCCTGGTGGATATGAATAGTATGGGCGCCGGTGAAATGGCTGCCCGGTTAGCTGATATGGAAACTAAACTTGAATTAGTGCAAAAGTTTTTTAAACGAGTGATGCGAAAGGACGAAGATTACGGCATTATTCCGGGAACGGAGAAGCCAAGTCTACTAAAGCCTGGTGCTGAAAAACTGCTTGCATTGTATAACTTCGCTTCAGTCGTCAAAGAGAAAAAAGAGGTCCGTGATTTGAAAACTGGCTACTATCATGCGGAATTGGTCATACAAATTGTTCATCGTGGTACAGGAATTGTGGTCTCCGAAGGTGTTGGCGAAGCGTGCAGTTATGAAAGCAAATACCGATACCGCTGGGCATTTGAAAGTGATGTACCGGCCAACATTGATAAAACCACTTTAGTAAGCAAGACCTTTGAAAGCAAGAAAAATGGCAAAGAGTATAAGCGGTATCGCTTAGAAAATCCGGATCTAATTGATCAATGGAACACGGTGCTCAAAATGGCTAAGAAGCGAGCTCTGGTGGATGCGACTTTAGCAGCCACAGGTACCAGCGGTATCTTTACTCAATCTGAGGATGAAATGGATGCTTGGATTGAGGGGGAAATCGAAGAAAAAGAAAAGTTTGAGAAAAGGCGTAGTACTCCACAGGCTAGCGATGAACATTCCGGCTTCACTCCACCAGCTAATAACGGTGGAAAAATTACCGAAAAGCAAATGGCTAAGATATTTGGTGATGCAAAGCGCAGAGGCATCGATGAGGCCGGTGTTAAGGATATTGTCCGCTATGTGAAAAAGAAGCCCATTAATGAATTAAGCACAGCTGAAGCTAGTGCGGTCATTGATTTCATCAATAAAACCGATGAAGAGGGCCTGCAGGACTTAGTTTTACAGGCTTCGGTGGGGGTTGGTGAGCCGGCATGAAATTAGCACACATAGCTGATATTCATTGGGGTTTTGGTTATGCCGGCCCCACGCCGCAGTCTCGATTTGATGATATTTGCCGAGTGATGGATTGGACGACCGAGCGCATCATTGCGGAAGGGTGCGAAATGGTGATCGTGGCCGGCGATATGTTCCGTAAAGCTGACGTCTCACTAGACAAGGCCAGCCGCGAGATTCGCGCTGCGGCTGCCTGGCTGCGGAAGTTGACTGGTGCCGGAATCGAGGTGCTGATAATCTCCGGTACGCCCAGCCATGACCCAGCCAGTGCCTACGAACTCCTTAAAGATTATCAGATGCCGAGAGTCAGTATTATCACACAGCCGGCCTCGATTGACGTACATTGTTTTGATGAAGGTTTTTCTGTGGTGCTAGTGCCGGGTATGGACCGGTCAAACTTTATGACTAGGGATGAGTACAAAGGCCTGCCGGCACATGAGGTCCACAAGCTCATGACGGAGCATATCACGGCAACATGCCAGAACCTATTAGCGGAGTGCAATTACACGCCGAGCATATTGGTTAGCCACATGACATACGATTTGGCCGATACAGGTTTTGAAGATGTGCTGCAGCAGAATGAAGCCATTTTAACAACCGATGCTATTCGGGGCTTTGACCTGGTCGCCCTGGGACATATTCACCGTCCGCAGCAGAATTGCCGTGTATTCTATCCCGGATCACCGGAGCGGTTAAGCTTTAATGATGAAAAAGTGGATGCCGGCTTTTGGATCCACGAATTAAGCGAAGGGAAGTTCACTTCTAAGTATGTGCATACGCCGGCGCGCCGGTTTATTACATTAACGCTTAATGATAACGGAATTGCCGATTTCGTGAACGGAAATCTCGATTTTGAGGACGTTTGGGGTGATTTTGCTAACGCTATTGTCCGAGTCCGTTACACATGCGGGGAAGAACTGAACAAGGCACTGAACAGGAGAGCAATGGAAAAGGCTCTTTATGATGCCGGTGCTTTTTTTGTAGCTGAAATCAAGGGAGATATTGAACGAGCGTCCGATCGACTGCGTGATGAGGGCCTGACGGAAGCAATCGGCCCGATGGAGGCTGTTCGACGCTGGGCAGCTGCCAATGACATGGAGGAAACGGAAGCCAATGAGTTGGTGGCTATGACTGCGGAATTGATGGAGGTGCAAGGTAATGAAGCCTATACGAATTGAGATTACTAACTTCGGGGCGATTGCCCACACGATTATTGATTTGAGTAACGTTACCCTGGCGGCCATCTGTGGCCCTAATGGCGCCGGAAAATCAACTGCTTTCACTGTTGCCCCTATGTTTGCTTTGTTTGGAACCACGAAGGCCGGCACCAGTGCTGATGATATGGTGCGATGCGGTTCAACGGAGTCAGAGGTTATTTACGACTTTAGTCACCAGGGTGATGTATGGCGGGTGATCCGTTCACGTTCTACCAAGGGGCGCGGTAAATCTACCCTAGAACTGCAGCGTTTATCCGGAGATATTTGGGCCAGTGAGAGTGGTGCATCGATCGCGGAAACTCAGAAAAAGATTATTGATCTGCTTAACCTTGACGCTGATACTTTTGCTGCCTCGAGTATGATTCTCCAGGGCGATGCCGGTAACTTCACAAAGCGGCCGGCTGGCCAACGGAAAGCTATTCTAGCTCAGATTCTCCAGCTTGATCAGTACGAAACCTTGCAGGAAAAGGCGCGCGCTAAAGCCTCAGAAACAAATATTGCCCTTGAACGCATCAAAGTGCAAATGTCAGTTATTAACGAACGTCTGGCAGGTCGTGATTCTCTCGAAGGAGACAAATTGGTGGCCGAGGCGCAGCAGCTCACGTTAAACAACAATATCCGTAAGAGTGAGGAGGCACTGCAGGAAGCACAAGTAGAACTCGCAGGCTTGCAAGCGCGAATCAATCAAGCTGATGAGCTTGGCCAGCGGGTTTCTACCTTGCGGCAAGAGCTTACTGCTAAGAAAACGGAGCGAGAACAGCAGCAAGAGCGCCGGGATGATGCACAACTCATCTTAAACCAGGAATCCGCCATCTTGGCGGCTGTAGATGAATTTGAAGGATTAAGAGACGAAATTACAGCCCTAAAGGTAAAGAAGGACCAGCAGAATAGTATTTTTGTTGAAGCAAGCCGGCTGAAAAATGAACTTACCCAGCTAAATTCCTCTCTTGAAAAAGTTAGCAATGAGATTGCTGAGCTTCGTAATACTCTTGCTGAACGAGATTCCTTACTTGCTAACCGAAAGGAATATGAATCCACACTTATATTACTCGAGGAAGCAGAGAAAAACCGCAAAGATCATGATGAGTTGCAAGTGCAACTGCAAAAAGCAGAAACTGACTTAACTACTGCTGAAATCCGGCGCGAGACAGAAATGGCAAGTCGGCAAAAAGAAATTAATGCTTTGGTGGCCAGAGCAGCCATGCTTAAGGATGCCAAGTGTATCGACATTGAACGTGCCAATTGCATGTTCTTGACAGATGCCAAAGAGGCAAAAAGCAAAGCGCAACGACTTCAAACTGAACTGGATACTTGGTATCAACAAGAAGTTGCAACGGCTGAGCAGATGAAATCCCGGGTATCTAACATCCGTACACTTATTGACGGTGTTGGATATAATTCAAACTCACACGCTGCTTTACAGCAAAAGGCTGCCAAACTTCGACCGGATGCCGAAGCAGCCGGTAAGCTTGATGGTATGGCTCAATTACTTACTAATCTTGAGACACAACAAACAGAATTAACCAATCGGCAAACAGACAGTCAAACTCGCCTTGAGAGTATGCGCAATCAGTACCGTGTATTGTCTGATGGCCTAAAAGACCTTCCGGAAAAAGAAAAACGTATAGCGGAGCTGCGGCCACTGGTAGCCATGAAAGAACAACTGCCGGCAGCTAAAGAAGCGTTCAAAAGTGCAACAAATAATATTGGGAAATTGGCTACGGAGCTGGGTACGCTAATTGGTCAGATTACTACACTCGAACAAGAGTACACCACACTTTTAGGAGATGTCGCTACACTGCACCAGCAGGCCCAGAACAAGGTAAACGACATGAGGATGAAGGTTGACACCTACCGCACCGAACAAACTAGTCTAACGGCAAAATTGGGCGGTATTCAGGCAAAGCTGGACGCACTAGCCGAAGATGCTGTGCAGTATGAGGTGTTACTTGTAGAGCTTGCTCCATTAGCTAAAAAAATGGCTAGGTGGCAGACATTGACTAAAGCTTTTGGTCGGGATGGTATTCAAGCGCTGATACTCGAAAATGCGGTACCGGAACTAGAACGCATCGCAAATGATATCCTTGGACAAATGTCTGGAGGAAAGAATTATCTTAGGTTTGAGACCCAGAAAGAGCTCAAGAGCCGCAGCGGCATGGCCGAGACTTTGGATATTATTGTCGGCGATTGGGCCGGTGAACGAATCTATGAAACCTACTCCGGAGGCGAGCAACTGCGCATTGATTTTGCAATCAGGTTCGCCCTGGCTGAGATGTTGGCCAGACGCGCCGGCGCCCGGGTGGATTGGCTGACGATAGACGAAGGTTTCGGCAGCCAGTCGGATGACTTCTTACCCATGGTTATTGAGGCAGTACAAAACGTGGCTAATCGATTTGGTATGGTGCTGGTTATCTCTCATGTTAAGGCCGTGCAAGAAGCATTCGGCGAACGCATTGAGTTCCGGCCGGCTACTGAGGAAATACCATCAACAGAGATGATGGTGGCATAACATGCGCTGCCATCCGGGTAAAACAACGAGGGCATTCTGTCTTACCTGTCGTACAAACGGCATCCAGATAGGATATGTTAGCCCAATGGTACAACTGCGGTGCCCGGTGTGTGGAGTTGAATGGCGGACCATATCGGCTATATGCGAAAGATGCAAAACCCCGAGTGGTTCGCCTTACCCGGGCGATTGTCCCAAATGCGGAGGTGAGCATCATGTTAGCAGTAGCATCGACACAAGAAACAATGAAGTGTCAACGGTGCGGCCGGAGGATCCGGACTCAGAAAGCGATGGAAGTGGGCTTTGGAAAAGTGTGTCATAGTAAATATTTAGCCGAGAAGGTAAGGGAAGAGATGAAACGGAGCCAGATGCAGCTTAAGTTTGATGGTGCAAATGAACCTACTTAGTTTGTTTAGCGGAATAGGCGGCATAGATTTAGCAGCTCAGTGGGCAGGATTTGAAACAGTTGCTTTTTGCGAGATCAATAAGTTTTGTCAGAAGGTGCTCAAAAAGCATTGGCCGGAGGTGCCGATATTTGATGATGTCACAAAGTTATCAGCACGTTCTATTCGAAGTGCCGGAATATCAACAGAATCAATCGGAATTATCACAGGTGGTTTTCCTTGCCAACCTCACAGTGTTTCTGGGCGGCGTTTGGCATCTGATGACAGCCGTGACTTATGGGGTGAAAACAGGCGAATCATTAGCGAGATTAACCCCAGATGGTATGTGGGAGAGAATGTGCCAGGGTTACTGTCAAGCGAGTCTGGACGGTTCTTTGGTGGAGTTCTCCGGGACTTGGCCGAAATGGGGTATAACACAGGATGGTGTTGCTTTGGCCCTGAAACAACCGGGGCTGTCCAAGGGGGGCAACGAGTTTTCATTGTGGCCGCGTCCGACCGCGTCAGACCATCAAGACCGATATCGGAACTTACAAAAATTAAAGAAGTATATGCAAAACGGACATCAACTCAAGTGGCCGCAAATTGTACTCTTGGACACGCTTACCAAGGGCGAATCTGGCCTGCCGCATCCAGAATTCGGAGAGTGGCTGATGGGATTCCCAATAGGGTGGACAGACTTAGAGCAATAGGTAACGCGGTTGATCCAAGACAAATATATCCGATATTTGCGGCGATTAGAGAGATAGAGGCGGGGGCTTAGTCTCCCGCTAAGGAGCGGTGAGATATGGAGGCAGTTTTAAGATGGCCGGGGTCAAAGTGGCGGTTGGCAGAATGGATTGTATCACATATGCCTCCTCATGAAGTATATTTAGAACCATTCTTTGGAAGCGGAGCGGTATTCTTCAATAAAGTACCGGCTAATACCGAAACCATAAATGATCTTGACGGACATGTTGTTAACTTATTCAGGGTAATCAGAGATAATTCACGCGAACTGGCAGCATTGATTGAAATGACACCGTGGTCAAGATCCGAATATGACAAAGTTAGGAATAATGAACCAACAGGAAATTCGTTAGAAGATGCAAGGCGTTTCTTAGTTCGTTGCTGGCAGGGATTTGGAGCTAAAACATCTATGCAAACCGGATGGGCTTTCGATAGAACTGGGACTGTTTATAAACCTAAGTTGTGGGCGCGATTGCCTAAAAGAATATTAGCAATTACGGAACGGTTAAAAGTTGCACAGATTGAGTGTATGCCAGGCGTTGAGTTAATCAAAGAACATAATAGGCCGAACACTCTTGTCTATGCGGATCCGCCGTATTTGCGTAGCAGCAGGAGAAATTCTTCATTGTATCGCGTAGAAATGGGTAAGGAGGATGAACATATAAAGTTGCTGGATGCTTTACTGGCGCATAAAGGACCGGTAATTTTATCAGGGTATCAAAGCGAACTTTATACAACTGTACTAGATGGGTGGGAATTTCGTTCAGCAATGGCAAGGACAGAAAAAGGTATGCCGGCGAGCGAGGTAATTTGGCTTAATCCAGTGGCTACAAGGAATTTAGGAACATTGTTTGATTGTATATAGTGGACGGTGGGGTGAGACGGTGGCAAGGCCAAATAAAGAAGGACTCGATTACTTTTCCTTAGATACTGATATTACTGGCGATGACAAAATCAAAATTATTAAAGCAAAACACGGTCTTATTGGTTTTGCCATCGTAATACTTCTTTTAACTAAAATCTATAAGGAAGGGTACTATTATCAGTGGTCAGAGGACGAGCAATATCTATTTGCTGACGATGCGCGAGTGGATATTAATGTTGTCACTAATGTAGTTAATGATTGCATTAATAAAGGTTTTTTCAATAAAGAATTATTTGTCCAATATGGTATTTTAACTTCATTTGGTATTCAAAAACGCTTTTTGCAGGCATGTGTTAGACGAAAAAAAGTAGTTTTAATTCGTGAGTATTTCATTGCAGATGAATATTTGAATGAAGTTTTCGAGGGGAAAAAGGTTAGTGTAGGATTTTACTCCATTAATGCTGACATTAATTCAGCTAAGCCCGAGTTAATACAAGCAGAAATACCACAAATAGAAAGTAAAGTAAAGAAAATAGAAATAGAAAGTAAAAGAGAAAATAACGCGCGCGAGGATGACTCTGTGGATAACTTTTCCCCTGATGACCTTTTGGAAGGGATTGCGCTATCGGAAGGTAGTGTGCGTGATGTGCCAGATGTAGGCGCTCATGGAGAAGTTGCCGCAACCTTGGAAATAGATTCAGATTTCGTTTGTTTTTGGAACTCGTATCCCAAACATACCAGTAAGTCTATCGCGATCGAGGCCTGGAATACGCTCTTAGCCCAGGGCGTAGAGGCCAAGCATTTAATCCTTGCGGCTAATAAGTATACCGCAAGAATGAAAGCGGATGGGCAGCCAGACAAGTTCATAAAGAATGCGCATAATTTCCTGTTACAAGGGGTTTATCGTGAATATTTGCCGCTTAAGATTACTCACTGTCCTAAGTGCCAAGAATATAGCCGGTGCAAGGGCCAGGAATGGTTTTGGCAGGATGAGCCTGACGGGCGTGGTGGCACAAAGCAAGTTACGGTTATTTGCCCAAATAAGGCAGGTGTTCAAAATGCGTCTATCGGAGCGTGAATTTGCCCAGGTGGTTGCTGGCAAGAAGTTGGCCAGGCCTAAGGCGCCTAAAGAAACTGATATACAAAATGCTATTCGTGAGTATTTGCTCTGGAATGGATGGTACGTGATTCGGCATCACCAAAGCCTGGGGAGTTTAAAAGGGCTTAGTGATTTGACCGCCATCAAGGATGGCTGGACGGTGTATGTTGAGGTTAAAACGCCAAAGGGTACGCTGTCTGAGGACCAGGAGAAGTTTAGGGACAATGTTATCGCTCATGGTGGTACCTATGTTGTGGCCAGAAGCGTTGAGGATGTGCAGTTTTTATGCCGGATATCGGTGAAGGAACTGCAGGCCGCATGGCTGGGGAAGGTTGTGGGTACGTAATTTAGTTAACATAATTTTGAGAACGTCGGACATGGTTAATACAGGTTTCCACTTCCACGCATGTGCGGGAATCCGACACAAATAAAAGGGAGGCGAGACAGGAATGGAATACGGCAAGGTTCCGACCAAGTGCATAAAACCAGTCGCGGAATTCATTCAAGACCAGGAGAAATATTTCGTCACACAGCATGGCGAGGTTACAGTACGTAAGGCCACACAGGCAGATATTGTCAAGATTGAAGCAGAGCTTGCGTCAAAGAATAAGCCGGGTTTATGTGAGGAGTTAGGATTCAAGCGACAGGAGAAAGTTGATTTGCCTTTTGAAGAGATGGGGCGCAAACCAAAAGGAGAGGAAGTGCAGTACAGGCCGAGATTCTTTGATAAGGAGGCGGGGTAAGAATGCGTAAGGTAAAGTACATCGGCGCAAGTGACGAGCAGGTTAGATGGGGTAATAACGACGATCCTCGAGGGCTTCTGAATGAAGGAGAACTTTATACTGTAGAACGGGAAGAAGTCCATTCATACCATACCAAGTATCATCTGAAAGAGTTTCCAGGAAAGCGTTTTAATTCCGTATGCTTTGACCCAGATAGGGTATTTATGGACATTGGCGGCGGTAAAGTGTATGGGTAGGCATCATGATGAAGTAGCCGCGGATCTGGCGAAGGCTGTTGGCCCGACTCCTTTTTTGAGCGTACCACTGGGAAGTGTTTGGATGGATAAAATTCAAGTTGGGCAGCATCCTGGTTTGGCTGACGTAATAACTATAAAGCCATCTTATACACGGTTCTGCCTCTCAATCTTTGAGGTCAAAGTTACTCGTTCGGATTTCCTTGGAGACATCCGCGCCGAGAAATGGAAACGATATCTGCCCCATTGCCACAGGTTCTACTTCGCAACGCTACCCGAGGTTGCCAAGAAAGACGATATCCCGTCTGAGGCTGGATGGATTGTCAAAGGCCCGAACAGTTGGACATACCGGAAGGCGGCGCCTGCGCGGGATATTATGATACCTGAAAACACTTTGTTATCCATGCTATTCGTGAAGGAAAGAGATCCGAGAGGCCTGCACTTAAAGAAGCTCAGCGATGCTGAATGGGAGGCCAAAAATCGAAACCGCTTTCATGATATTGCAAAGATCGTCGGCAAAGAAGTGGCGCAAGCTTACGCAGATAGACATTCCCTAAAGGATAAAATCTGGCGGTTAGATGACCAAATTAAGCTGATGGATGAATACTTACAGCAAATGCGGGAAGTGATCCAGAACGGATTAGGGATGCCAAAGAAAAGCTGGCTATTCGCATGGAATATTAAAGATCGGCTTGAGGAGTTGAAAGCAGAGGCGATGTCTGCTTTAGAGAGGGGTGCATCATGAAAGCCATAACAATCCTGCCGCCGTTCCCTGCTTTAATACCACTTAGGGAAAAGCACTACGAAACTCGTGGATGGAAAACAAGTTATAGAGGGCCTTTAGCCATTCATGTAGGGCAGAGTTTGCAATATATGAAACTAGCCTTTCAAGAGCCATTCAAAACTGCATTGCAGCCGATAATGGCAAACGGTGGCTATAACGCAGAAGCGCTTTGCCTGGGGCATGTAATTGCCATTGTTGATTTGGTTGAATGCCTAAAAGTTGTAGGCAGAGTAACATTGAAAATCGGTGATGAAAAACGTGTAGCCGCAGTCTTAGAAAACGGCACAAAGATTTATGGCAATGAGCTTGCATTTGGTGATTACTCAATTGGCCGTTATGCCTGGAAACTTAAAAACGTGCGCCGGATCAAGTCAGTGCCAGCGAAAGGCATGCAGCGGCTTTGGGAGTGGGAGCCATGATAGCATGTTATTAGCGGGGCTCACCGTCTTTATAAAACCACTTATGAAATGAATACCAAATGTACCAACTGATTAACCACAGGGCATACGAATGATACCAATTATATCCGTTGTGATAAACAATCAGATCGGTATACTTTACAGCAAAATATTCAAATCCTGTTAGAATCGTTGTCCAAAGAAAAGCCCACTTAATTCTTGACATTGGAGAGTACCTTACCCAAAGCATAGCTAGGACTGGTACAATGACAACATTTACGGTAAAGGAAATGTCTCTTACACTACTAAATAGTCTAGAAGGATATTCCCACCAGTGAAAATAATTTGCAATATAACACCAAAGATTAGCATAGCAACTGGCAAACAATCCAACAGGAATAAATCGTTTCAATTTTTTACGAGCAACTATAACAGCCACTATAGCAATAAATATAGAAAAATATTGTATTAGTAATTCGATAGACATAATATCATCCTTAGCTAAAGAATACATTAGATTTAGACTATGTAGTTTAGGTTAATAAAAACCAAAAACTTAAAGAAGTATTGGAAATAATAACCGAATTGAAGGATGAGCGTGGTTATTAAAGGAGGCATAAATAAAGGGCAGCTAGCCTGCCCTATCGGCTTTTTTGATTTATGGGGGTGGGGAATCAAAGGAGATATTGTTAATGATTAATCAAGAAAGTATGCGCACGATCAGGGAAATAAACAAAATAGCAAAAGAACATCCAGATGAATTGTCTAAGATTTATCAGAGCTACACGACAATATACAATCTGGTTCGAAGTGGTAAAGTACCTGTTACGAAATTAGGAAACAGATATTTGTTGCGGATATCTGATATAGAAAATTATCTTTCTGGTAGTGCTACACCAGTAGTATCAAGTATTCGACGCATTGATTAGTTGTGGGGGTGGGGTAAGTGGAGTTAGCATTAGATATTAAAGAGCAAATCAAGCATGAAAACAGAATTGCAGCAAGCTGGCTCATACACTACAGGGAGAGAAAACGGTCTCACGATGAACTATATCAGGAGATTATTGCCGGTACCAAGGAAAAGGATGAGAATATCGGCGGGGGACGCAGCGGTGTTGGTCGGCCGGTTGAGGCTATGGCTATCAAGCTAGAGGCACACAATACCGGCGACATGGCAAGATGGTTGCTGGTGGTTGAAGATGTGAAAAGTATTCTCGGACCTAAGAAACGACAATTGCTTGAACTTAGGCAGGAATGCCGGTTTTACATTTCGCCTGATGGCGGCCGGCCAGGGTGGATTGCACCGGTGCAGCAGAGATTCGGGGAGATTACTGGATGGTGCCCGTCAGAAGATAAGATAAAAGAGATGTGGTACGAGGTCGTTAATTTGACAGTGAGGGTGGCTGCAATGCATAAATGCAAATTTTAGTTTTAGGGGGACCCCAAAACCTCCGCTTTTTCGTGTTAATATGGTATCGTGAATTAGATATGAGAAAGAGAAAGGCCGCCGGCGAGGGCGGTCTTTCGTTTTTGAAGGAATTTATTGTCTTTTGCAGAAAAATATATAATATACTCGAAAAAAGAAGTTAATTCTTAGGATGATTGGGTGATAACAATGTGTGAAGATAACAATCAAGGAGTCGTTAATAAATTTCTTGCACAGTTTACTCGTAAAGAACTCTTAGCTTGGTTTGTGATTATTGATCTTGTTGCGGTTACAGTTGGAATTGCAGCTTGGAAATTTTCTCAAGCACAAGAAGTTGTTGATCAGATAGGTTTTGCATCAAGTCTAGCATCTATAATAATGGCTGCATTAGCTATTATTTATGCTTTTTTTCAAACAAACGCAAGTACGGAACAAAACACTTTGTTACAGCTTAATGTACAAAAGATAGGTGAACAAGTTAATGCTTTGAGCGGTATTAGCACTGAAATTGCACAGTTTCGTTCAAATTTTGATGAGCGAATGAAGATTGTAACTAGCCTTAAAGATGAATACTTACAAAGTAATAAATCAATTCAAGATTCAATAAATACAATTGCCGAAATTACTAATAAACTAGGTTCTGTTGATAAAAATGACGAGTTGATAGATCAGATTAAACAAGAGGTAACCAAGCTTTATAACAACAATCAGCTTCAAAATGAAAAATTCAAGAATAATTTATCTAGTTTTGCTTACATTACTCCAGGAGGTATGAATTTAAAGAATGAACTTATCGAATCTATAAGCTTTCGTTGTAAGTTAAATAAAGGATATACGCTTGATGATATCAAAAAAGAACTTTCAACTGTTTTCCCAACAATTAGTTCGGTTACAGACTTTGGTACCATAGATAACAACCCTGATACTTATAGAATACAAGTAAATTTTTTAGATATGCAACCGTTGGAAATAGTAAAATCTTATCTGAAGTATGGCGCAAAGTCATTTCAGCCACTGTAAGGACTAAAAGAGCTTTCAGGCTCTTTTTTTATGCCCAAATCTTGATTTAGTCAGTAATACAATCAAAAAGTAAAAGGAGGTTGCGGTTGAAAGACTAAATTTTACATACAAAACTCATAAAGGAATTTGTTTTCTTTTGTGGAAATAAAAAACAAAGGAGGCAAACTTTGTGAGAAATTTAAAAATCATCTTATTTAATATTTTGGAATTTGTTGCTGCTTTGTGTGTTATCTTATTGAAGGTACCATATCTTGATCTTCTTGTTCCATACTTATCTCATCAGGGTAACAAACTTGTAGCCAAAAGATTAAGCAGTGGCTTGATTTGTATTAAATTAATAAATCAATTAAGTATGTCTCTTTCATTCGATGCCTTGAAAGATATTAGAAATTCGAACACGCGATCTACAGCATTAAGAAAAGTTTTTAGATATATGTCTGCTATTCCTGATCTTGCGAGCTATAAAGGTAAAACTATTAAAACAGAAACTAATCAAATGATGTATGACTTGATTAATAACTATCGATCTAACCCAAATTTAAAATTAATTAAAGTAACTGAAAAAGGTCAATATAAAGCAATTCAACCAGTCGAAAAAATGGCTTTGATTCGCCCGGGAGTTTTTTACAATAATATTTTTAGTACCGATATAATTGAATTTTTGATATTTATATTTAGACCAGAAACAATTTACGAGTTGGAGCTTGAAGTTATTTGATATGGAGCCATAAGGCTCTTTTCTCTTTATCCATAAAGGTAGGTAACAGCCGGAGGTGGCAAGGATGATACAAGTATATTGTGCTTATGATGAAATGGCAGAGATTGAAAAACTAATTGCAAACCCACGCAACCCGAACCAGCATCCGCAAAAACAAATCGAACTACTCGCCAAAATCATAAAAAACCAGGGCTGGCGTGCTCCAATTACTGTGAGCAACCGCTCTGGTTTTATTGTACGTGGCCATGGCCGGCTGCTGGCGGCTCAACTCCTGGGCGTGGACCGAGTTCCTGTGGATCGCCAAGATTATGCTTCTGAGGCCGAGGAGTGGGCCGATTTAATCGCGGATAACAGAATTGCTGAGCTTTCACAGATAGATGATACTCTGTTGGCCGGCTTGCTGTCAGAGATTAATTTAGCTGATTTTGATGTGAATTTAACCGGTTTCTCTGATAAGCAAATTGATAATCTCCTAGCTGACTTTAATTCCGTAGAAGTCAAAGAGGACGGATTTGATCCAGCTGCAGCTGCTGCCGAGATAAAAGAGCCGATTACAAAGCCAGGCGACATTTGGCAACTTGGCCCGCACAGGCTCATGTGTGGCGATGCCACCAAACTATCGGACGTTGAAAGGCTGATGGATGGTAAACTAGCGGGAATGATCTTCACGGATCCACCATACAACGTGGCATACGAGGGCGGCACCGCTGATAAGTTGACCATACAGAATGATAACATGCCGGCAGAGCGGTTTAATCAGTTTCTTTATGATGCTTTCGGAGCTATGTTTGCAGCTACTGAGCCGGGCGGCGCTATCTATGTTTGTCATGCAGATTCTGAGGGCAGTAATTTCCGTGGAGCCTTTCAGAACGCTGGCTGGTTGCTAAAACAGTGCCTTGTCTGGGCAAAAAATCAGTTTGTGATTGGCCGGCAGGATTACCAATGGCAGCATGAACCGATATTGTATGGGTGGAAGCCAGGCGCTGCACATCGGTTTTATGGTGGCCGCAAACAGGGAACTGTAATAGAAGAAGCAGCACCTTTAATCATCAGGGAAGATGAACAAGGGGCGCTGCTTACTTTTACTACAGGGTTTCAGGCAGTCACGGTTCGGGTACCGTCATTTGAAGTGTTACAGAACGGTGATGACAGCTTGTCGACGGTTTGGCGATTTGAAAAGCCACTCCGGAATGGTGATCATCCAACAATGAAGCCAATTGGGCTGTGTGCCAGAGCTATACAGAATTCAAGTCGGCCAGGTGAGATTGTGGCCGACTTTTTTGGTGGTTCTGGTAGTACATTGATGGCTGCTGAGCAGACTGGGCGAGTATGTTTCACGATGGAACTGGATCCGGTATATTGTGATGTGATAGTCCGGCGGTGGGAAGAGTTCTCTGGAAAAGAAGCTGTAATTTTTGGTGCATTGTAAAATGTGCGTTTCATTTTTAACGGTAATCGGCAAAAGTTCCCCAAGATTCAGTTTTGCAAAGTTTAGGATAGGAAGAGCTGAAATGAATTACGATATTGGCACGGTCTAAATAAGGATTAAGGATAAATAGTGCTTGATCTCCAAATCGAATTGCTTCTAACGCCAGCGGTAATTCTCTTTTAAAAATACTATATCGTAGCGAAGAATCAGCAAAACTTTTAACTGGCTCACTGTCAACATGAATATTTACAGAAAAAGTAATCTGTTCTTTATTGTTTTTCCATTTACCAAGAACCTCATCACGATTTTTACTGATCTGGTCATATATGTAGGTTGATCCAATTGAAAGAAATAGATCTCCTGTTTCATCCGAATGAGTTAACGTATAGTATCTAGGGATTATAGGATAGGTAGTTGAAGTGCCTGGGAAAAAACTGACGTATAACTTATTTGGATCCAACTTTTTCACAAACTAAGCCTCCCAAAATGATTTTGTATATATTACGATAAAAGTGGTTTTATGGTGAATTTATTATTAATTTAGAAAGACAAAGGCCGGATGCTCTAACATCCGGCCTCTCCGGGCACTCCCGGCAGGAGATAGTAGAAAATTCCGTGGCCACGGTTGCTTTAGGCTACTATCTCACAATCCATTGTAAGTTATGGATGGGGGTGTCAGCAATAACTAAAACGAACAAATGTTCGGAAATTACTAAAGATAGCTTGCTATTGCAGCATCAAGCTGCTGTTATCGAAGGAATTTCAGATTCAAAATCAAAGTATCGTAAAATTGTCCAAGCTGGTATTGCGAGGTGGGTGAGTGATTTTCAGAAAGGTGCTATTGAGATAAAAAGCGTAGACGACCTAAAGAAGCTAATTGAAATTGATATTGAACTTCAAAAAGATGATTTATAGTGGGGGTGGGTGATATGTAAAATGGCTGGGAGACCAAGAAATCCTGATCGAGATAAAGCCTTTAAAATATGGTTTGATAGCGGCGGCACTGCCAAGTTAAAAGATATTGCTGGCGAAATTGGTATACCCGATTCGCGGATCCGAAAGTGGAAAACAGAAGATAATTGGGATGAAAGAATAAAGGAGCGCTCCGATATTAATAAAGGAGCGCTCCTAAATACAAAAGGGAGCGCTCCGAAAAGAGGAGCTCCCCAAGGTAACCATAATGCAAAAGGCCACGGTGCACCAAAAGGCAATAAAAACGCCGTCGGTAACCGTGGTGGGACAGGCGGCCCCTTCGGCAATAAGAAGGCTGTAACTACCGGTGAATATGAAACCATCTGGTTCGATACCTTGACCGAAGAGGAACAAGCTCTTTGTAATATTATTAATACCGATACCTTTGCTCAGGTTGAAGAAGACATTCGGCTCACCACTCTTCGGGAGCGACGAATGATGGAACGGATCCGAAAGCTTATGGATGGCCTGACTGAGAAAGAGCGTAAGGTACTCCATGAATTGCAGGTGCAGAAAAATCTTGTAACGATATATGATGAAAAAACTGCATCGAGTAAGGTGGTAGTAGTTCCAGAAAATAAGCTTGTTGTTACCGAGATTACGGAAACCGAATGTCGAGTGATTGACGATATCTTGAAACTGGAGGAAGCGTTAACCCGGGTACAGGATAAAAAGACTAAGGCTATTGCACTTAAACACAGTATTGAGGTAGCCGAAAGCATAGAGTTTGAAAAACTCAAAATCAGTAAAGCCCGGTTGCTACTTGACATTGAAAAGGCTAAAGGTGAGAATCGAGAAAATCGGCATGTCGATGCTTTACGCCGAAAAATGGCCGCGAGGAAGATGAAGAATGGAACTTCTTGATCGTTTCCTAGAAGCCTTAGATATATTGGGTAAAGAAACTCTTGATCTTATAGAGTTTGAAGGTGTCAATCACAAGGCTGCTGCCGAAAAGATTGAGGATATTGATTACGGCGAGATGGTCGACCTATATTATGATGACCCGGTTGGATTTTCTGAGGATATCCTGGACTTTTACCCGGATGATAAGCAGAAGGAAATCATGCTATCCGTCCGTGATAATAAACGAACCTCAGTCCGATCAGGGCAAGGTGTAGGGAAAACAGCAACGGTTGCCTGTATTATCATCTGGTACATGCTATTTCGTGATAATGCAAAGATCATCGCCACGGCGCCCACAAAGCAGCAGCTTAACATTGTTCTTTGGCCGGAGATATCAAAATGGCTAACTGGCACCTACGCCGAACAGTTTTTGACACTTACTAAAACCATGCTTTACATGGTTGGCTACGAGTTAGAATGGTTTGCTACTGCCAAGACGGCCACGAAGAAAGAGAATATGGCCGGTCTGCACGCCGACAACATGCTTATTATTGTTGACGAAGCCTCCGGTGTATCAGACGAGATCCTTGAAACTCTGTTGGGTACCATTACCGGTGTAGACAATCGGATTTTGTTTATTTCCAACCCAACCCGAAATAGTGGCATTTTCTACGAATCACACCACAAAGATCGTGACCAGTTCCGTTGTATCCATATCGATGCAGAGCAGTGTGAGCGAACCGATAAAGAAAACATTGCAATGCTCAAACGTAAGTATGGCGCCAGCAGCAATGTAGTTTTAGTCCGAGTCAAGGGTGAATTTCCTGACCAGGAAGATGACGTCTTTATCCAGCTCCACCTGGTTATGAGGGGAATCAATACCGACTATGATGACGATCAACCGGTTCAAACGATTGATATTGCTTGTGACGTTGCCCGAGAAGGCGGCGATGAAACGGTTATTGGCGTTAAAATTAATCATAAGGTACTGCCGTTTTTAATTCGTCACGGTCAGGACACTATGGCGACAGTAGGCGATATCATGCGAACGGCTAATAAGCTGAACGATACATATCCCAATATTAGCATTGTAGTTAGGATTGATGATACCGGAGTTGGTGGCGGTGTTACCGATCGCTTGAAAGAAATCAAGAAACTCGACAACCTGGAGTGGTTGCAGATTATACCGGTCAAGTTTGGCATACCGATTCCGCACAAATATTACTATGATACAACTACATTGATGGCAGCTATCGTCAAAGACTTGCTCAGTGAGCATGATGAACAAGGCAACCCTAAACCGTGTGAGTTGGTTTTGCCAGATGATAACGAGCTAATTGCACAACTTACCGTCAGAAAGTATGGAATTTATGATAGCAAGGGAAAGCTCAAGCTAGAAAGCAAGAAAGAAATGAAGAAACGGGATCTTAAATCACCAGACAGGGCAGACTGTCTTTTTTTATTGTGTTTGCCGGTAAATGTAAAAGATGCTACGAAACGCGAGCGCAAGCATCGTTTTTAAGGAGGTGAGAATGTGCAGAAAGTGAAAGCAAGGGTAATCACCGGAATAAAAAAGGCGGAAACACCCACAGCCAAGGGGGCTGATGAAAAGCAATACACCATTGCTGACGTGTTGGAGCCCAAATATTCCATTATTAAGCTGCTAGAGATGAAGGAAATGTCAACGATTCTTCCGCAGTGCGTGGAAGCCTACAAGCAAAATATAGTCGGCTTCGGCTATCAGCTTAGGTATAAAAATGATGAGACCAAAGACAAAGAAACTGCGGAGATGGCAGCCGAGTGGAACCGGGTTGAGAATGCCCTAAAGTACATGCACATGGAAAAATCATTTATTGATGTGCTGAAGGAGGCCATTGACGACCGGGAAGCTTGCGGCAATGGCTACATAGAGGTCATTCGTAACGGCAAACGTGAAGTTGTCGAGTTAGAAAAGATTGAGGACCCGGCCAGCATCCGAACCACTAAAAAAGGGCCGGCTATCAATACTGTTTACTATCGAGATGGGCAGAACTTTAATCGTAAGAAAAAGTTTAGACGCTATGTGCAAATTGTTAATGGTTCAAAGGTAGTTTGGTTTAAGGAATTCGGCGATTCGCGAATTATGGACCTTAGAACCGGCGTATTTGATGATAAAACGCCGGATGAATTTCAGGCCAATGAAATTCTTCACCTTAAGACTGGGAGCGGCGCCTACGGCATACCTCGCTGGATATCGGCGCTCATGGATATGTACGGCAGCCGCAACGCATCGGAGCTTAACTATCGGTATTTTAAGCAGGGGCGGCATTTGCCGGCAGCTATTCTCATCAAAAATGGCCGGCTAACCGAAGATAGCGAGGCAGCCTTATCTGAATATGTGTCTTCGGTAGAAGGCCAAGAAAATGCGCATAAATTTCTACTCCTTGAAGCGGAGGCCTTGGAGGCCGAACCAAGTTTAGGGTTTGAGAAAGATAAGGCTAGCGTTGATATTGAGATAAAGCCACTGGCCGAGATGCTCCAGCGAGACGGTTTGTTCGTCAACTATGATGATACTAACCGTAAGAAGGTGCAGTCTCACTTCCGATTGCCAGATATTTATGTGGGTTATTCCAAGGACTATAACCGTGCTACTGCCGACACCGCTATGATAATTACCGAGCAGCAGGTGTTTATTCCAGAAAGGAAGACGTTGGCGTTTCTTATTAATAATCTACTATTAGCCGATTATGAACTCAAGTATGTTATGGTGGAGCTCCGCAATCCCGATATCAGTAATCCGGAGGATGTTGCTAAAATTCTGAGTGCTGTAAATGATATTGGGGCGGTAGCCATTAACGACACTCGCGAACTACTCGGCAATATATTGGGCAAACAGCTTGAAAACTTTGATGATGAACGGGCCAATCTGCCGACTGCATTACTAAATCAGGGGGCGACGGTACCAGAAGAAAAGCTGCTCAAATCCGCCGGCAAGAACGAGAAAATATATACCGTACTCAAGGACTTGAGGGACTTGCTGGAGGAACAGCGAAGTGGATAAGCTGGAACGGCTGTTGAAGGCGATTGATGCCATAGTCAAAGATGAAGGGGATGAGCTCAAAGAGGAACTATTGGAGTGTCCAGCCCTTGCGGCCACGCTGAATGCTATTGAAGAGTACGAGACTAAGGTTGCTGCTCTACTTCGCGAACAGAAACGGCATTTTGTTAATGGCTTTAAGACTGCAGTTGTCAAAGATGATGTCTTAGATGGAGATACTTTGGCGGTCTTATTTAAAAAGCTAGTACAATCCGATGAATTTGCTGAGAAAATGGCTGAGTATACGGGCACATTTTTGAGTATGACAACGGAAGAGTTTGTTAATGAAATCATGGAAAATATTGATGAAGATATTACTTTTGAATTACTGTCTGATTTTGTTCTTGACTGGATTACGGAGTGGTCCGTTGAGTTAGGTAATATTATGAAATTGACAACTCATTCCGAACTGGAAGCCGCATTACAAGTAGTGATTGAGAACGGCGAAGGGATTGATAAGGCTGTATCACGGATAAAGGATTTACCGGAGTTTAATCGGACCAGAGCCCGGACAACGGCAATTACCGAAGTCTTAAGAGCCAATTCGGTGGCGGCCCATGAAGCTTATATTCAATCTCCGGCAGTAACCCAGAAGATTTGGAAACACTCAGGTGCCAAAAAGAATAAGCCAAGGGAATCCCATGTTGCACTAAACGGTGTGACAATTGGTCTTGATGAGCATTTTAATGTCAGCGGTTATAAAGCATTATATCCTCGGGACTCAAAGCTTCCGGCAAGTGAATCAGTTAATTGTCATTGTGTTTTAGGACCTGGGATTGACTCGGCTATTTTAAGCCTTTCAAAAGAAGAAAAGTTGAAGCTCCGTGACCAGGCCATCAAAGAATATAACGAAAAGTGGGCGAAGAGCAAACAATAGTTCGCCAAACGGCGTTTCCATTGTTATAATATTCCTAGGAGGTGCGTTATGGTTGACGACGACAATCCTATGACAGAACTCGAAGCCCGAAGATGGCTTAAGCAGGTTAAAGCGGAATACGATGCAATGGAAGCTGAATGTATTGAAAATCCAACTAAACAAAATAAGTTTGATTTAACGATCAAAGTGTTTGAACTGCGTTGCGCAGAGGCAAAAGTTAAAAATATGAAGGAAAGATCTAAAGAAGGCGTATAGCCTTCTTTTTCTTTTGAAAACAGGAGGTCTAAATAGTGAGAAATTTAATTACAATTTATGATGTACGAGGGTATATTGATGAGAATGGGGTTGCGCAGTTAGACTTAAAGGATTGCGCCAGAGGACTTGGTTTTACTGAGACAAAAGGCGATTATATCAGGTGGCAAAGAGTAGACGGATATTTAGCAGAATTCGGTTTCTCCACAAGTGGAGAAAGACCTGAATTTATCCCAGAAAACATTTTCTATCGCCTTGCTATGAAAGCTAAAAATGAAACTGCTGAAAAATTTCAGGCACTTGTTGCCGACGAAATTCTTCCGGCTATTCGCAAACACGGGGGCTACCTTACGCCTGCAAAGCTTGAAGAAGTTTTACTCAATCCCGATACAATTATTCAACTAGCTACCGAACTCAAAAACGAACGCGAGAAATACAAGCGCCTTGCACTTCAAACCTCGCAGCAATCTCAGATTATAAACGAATTATCGCCTAAGGCCACGTATTATGATCTGGTTCTGCAAAACAAATCACTACTGTCAATTACCAAAATCGCTAAAGACTACGGTATGTCTGGCACTGAGCTTAATAAAATACTTCATGAATTAGGCGTTCAATATAAACAAAGTGGTGTTTGGTTATTATACAGCCATTACGCGGCTAATGGCTATACGCAGAGTAAGACACATGTCATAGATGTTGACCGGAATGCATTTCATACATACTGGACCCAGAAAGGTAGGTTATTTATCTATGACCTACTGAAAAGCAGAAAAGGAATCTTACCTCTTATCGAGAGAGAACATCAAAGAGAACCATATTCCTGTAGCGCAAACGGCTTTTAAGGTCGTTTTTTTATTTGCCTGAAAGGAGGTGAACAAATTGCCAACAGAAATCAAAAACGCCCAAATATCTTTCGTTTCTCTGGTCGACAAAGCCGCCAACAAAAAGAAGTTTGCCATTATCAAGGCCGCGGAAACGCCTACCTTTGAACGATCCATTCCCATTCTTAAAGTCGATGAGGAAAAGCGGATCGTAACAGGTATCGTCTATGAACCGGACGCCCTGGACGCACATGATGAGTTTATGACGGCCGAGGAGATTGAGAAGTCCGCGCATCAATTCCTAAAAGACTATCGAAACATCGATAAACAGCATGATTTTGTTGCTGGTCAGGCGGAGGTGGTGGAGAGCTGGATCGCCAAAGCGGAAGAAAAGCTTGGTGATCAAGACATTAAAAAAGGCACTTGGCTAATGTCGGTCCATGTGCCGGATGATGATACCTGGGGTGAAATTAAGAAAGGCGAGTTAACAGGCTTTAGTATGGGAGGTGTGGGGGAAAGAGTGGAGCATGATGATATTCAAAAGAGCGAAATGGAACAGGCAACCGGCTTGTTGCAGGTGCTAAAAAACTTCTTCAGCGTTGGTACCATACAGAAGGGGGAAGTTGCTGAAACTTTCGCGTCCCGGGCCAAAAGCAATAACTTCTGGGCTGCGTTTAGCACGCTCCAGGATACTCTTCAAAAATATAACTGGTCATCTGATCGGTACGAGTTTGAGAGCGATGCGGGAAAGGTACAAGAGGCGTTGAGTGAGTTTTCGACTATTATCACTGAGATTTTGACAACGGACAATGTTGTCAAAGCTATGGGACGCCCATCCGATGCTGTTTTAAAAGCCGGCAAAAAAATATCAACCGCTAATATGGCGGAAATCAAATCGGCTCATGAAGCCCTAAGCAAGTTAATTGATCAAAATGCCGTTGAGGAGAGTGAAGAAGTGAAAAAGGAAGATATTGAAAAGATGATGGCGGACGGAATTGCAAAAGCCTTAGAACCGGTAACCGCAAAACTGAGTTCATTGGAAAAAGGTGCTGAACCTGTCACTGAGCCAGACAAAAAAGCAGAACAGCCGGAAATGACTGCCGAGGATGTAACGAAAATGGTTACCGAGGCGGTAGCCAAGGCTGTGGAGCCGCTGACCCAACGGGTAGAAAAAGTGGAGGCAGCCCGCGGTATTGTTAAACAGCTTGAAACCGAGACTGCTCCTGTTGCCTCGGTAGCCAAAAGTTACATGGAACATTTTAAATAATAATGAATATGGAGGATGAAAGCACAATGACAATGACTAATCAGCAGGTAATCACCAAAGAAGCAGCAATGTCCAGTATCCGTAAAGACCTGAATATTACCCTGCCGCAAGATCAAGCGTATCAGTTTTTGATTGATACTATTGCCAAGGCCGGTACTCTACAAAAGCTGCAGCCGATCTTTAGAAACAGTGGATCAGGTAATATCGATACGCTTTCCGTGAAAACGAGGAAGATCCGACAACACTCCAAGACCAATACACCGACCGGGGTTGGCGGAATTGATCCCGGGCATATCCCATACAACGTAAAAAAGGTGTTCTGGGACGAATGGCTGCAGAACGATGACGTATGGTACAACCAGCAGGCCCGCGGCGAAAATGTAGAGGATACTGTGATCGCAATGCTACAGCAGCAATTTGGTGTCGATCTCCAGGATCTAATCTTCAACGGTGATACGGAAACCGACAGTGGTGCAACCGACTATGCCTTTTTGAGTATTTTGGACGGCTTTGTGAAAAAAGCAAAAGCATCACCCAACAAGACAGACTTGGCTACAGCTCAGCCCACTCTGCTTGACTTCGTTAATCACATTCAGGTGTTACCGGAAAAGTATAAAAACGCCCATGACGATATTACCTGGTTTATTACCCGGGGGACTCATGACCGTATTGTTTCTCTTGCTACCCAGCGACAAACCGGTTTCGGCGACGCAGTGCTGCAAGAAGGTAAGTTAACCCGACTGGCTGGCTATGATGTGGAAGTTGTGGCTAATTTGCAAAGCGGATTTGCAGCTCTTACGCCACTCAAAAACTTAAAGCCGGTCTTTACCCGCGAGCTCCGTTATATCCGAACCGGTGACGGCGCCACTGCGGCAGCTAAGGATGCTACTTATCACATTATCTTTGCGTACCTAGACGCCGTTGTACGTGAAATTGAAGCCGTAGCCTGGATGGCCGGGACTAAATTATAGGAGGTATCAACATGGCAGCAAAAATAAAATATATGCTTAAACAGGAAAAGGGCGTTCTCCATATTGGTGGGGGACGCTTCTTTTATCCCGGAGAAACATACGAATTGTCAGCCGAAGAGGTTGAGATCTATGGTGACTATTTCGAAAAACCGAAGACTTCCAAAGAACCGGAAAACGTGAATGGCGAACAGGATAACGTCCCAGCACCACCGGACGGCAAAAAGTAGGTGTACATATGGCCTTGATCGTACCTCCGCAAATCATTGATTACACAGAATTCGAAGCCGTAAAAGGTCGGGCACCAAATAAGTTAAATAGCGATATTCTTCAGGCCGAGGCAGAGTTGTTTTCCAAAGCGGGACACAGATTTGACAAGCCGCCTTATCCGCCAATTCCTTCCGAGATCACGCTTGCGCTCATTAAGCTAGCCGAGTACTATGCCCTGACTAATTCCGATGAGAGTATTGCAAAGGGCTATACCTCAGAGCGTCTAAATGACTATAGCTATACTATGTCTGACGGCCAAACGATTAAAAAGCCGGCTATTGATTTGCTTATAGCCGACTATGTGCAAAAAGCTGTGCCGAAGCGGCCGGTGAGCTTTAGGATGAGGGCGCTATGAGCTTTCGATCCATGTTAACTGATAAGTGTAATATCTATCACTTGAGAGAAAGTAACTCCTCACCCGGCTATGGATTGCCAGGCGAATCGGAGTACTGTTATCCGGACGAACCAGATGCCGTAGATGTACCTTGCAAATTTACAGAGAAGAATCAATCTATTATCCAAGGTGAGCCGGGAGCTGAGATTATTCATAACTTTGGCGTGAACCTTATGCCTAGTGCTGATGTACGACTGAATGACAAACTGGTTTGGAATGGTATGGAGTTTAAAGCACAGATACCACAAAAGATCAAGAATCATCATATTGAGGTGGCCGTTACCCGGAAAGGAAAGTTATGATATGGCCAAAAACTCGAAAGTTGGCATTAATGAGCTAAAAAAGTTTGCTAAACGCCTGGAAGATGCGGCTAACAGGGATTTGAAACGGCAGTACAATGTATGGCTTGAAGCAATCGGTATGGAGTTTCTAGGAATTGTGCAGGACCAAATCATTCGGTTAGGTGTTGTCGATACCAGGAGACTCCTTAATTCTTTTAACCGGGGAAACGGGGACTGTGTCTTTGAATTAAATCAATCCAATTTAGTGCTTAAAATCGGTACGAACATCGAATATGCAGCCTATGTTAACGACGGGCATAAGCTCCCCAATGACCAATGGTGGGAAGGGTATCACTATTTTGATATCTCAATTACGATTTTAGAAAAAATAATTGCAGCATCTTTGGAAAGAAAAATGGTACAGTGGCTACGCAAATTGTAGAGGGTGATCATCATGATACAAGATGAAATCAGCAGTATTGCAAAATTTTGTTACGACAAGAATCCTGTGAAAATCTATTTTGATCGCATACCGCAAAATATGATTGTGCCATGCATGTATTTCCCAGAACCGGTTGTTGTGAGCTCAGCAGATACCATTTGTGCTTATCTCAATGTATATCAGCTTTTTATCAAGGCATTCGCCTTAAAGACGCAAGATGCACACCGGGCAGCGCATACCATTGCTGAGGCGATAAGAAAGAGCAGAGGCGTTATTCCCGTTATTAATCAAGATGGGACGCAATCGGGCGGGTTCATGCAAATCAATATGGATATTGAGACTAAGCCTCTTGATGAAGGTGTCGCTCAGCTTTCCCTAAAGTGGAAAAGTCGGTATTGGTATGAACGAGAAACACAGACGATCATGGGGTCATTAAAAACAACTGGTTGGTTGAAGGAGTGATGCAAAGTGGCAAATAAAAAAGTGCCGGCAGAAGAAGAGAAGCAGCCGGCGACATATACCAGGGAACAGGTGTTGCAGTCAGCAAAATATCGGCAGTACCATGATATTGCTGGCATTGTCCTGGAAGATCAAAAGCAATACAGTGCAGATGAGATCCAACAAAAGATCGACGCGTTTCTAAAACGGCCGATAGTAGAAAAAGTAAATGAAAAGGGGTAATGTGGGATGGCATTAGGTGGCGGAACTTGGCTGTTCCAGAATAAAAAGCTTCCCGGCGCTTACATCAACTTTGTAAGCAAAGTGCGTCCCAGTACGGATTTTGCTGACCGCGGCTATGGGGCCATGGCCTTGGAGCTAGACTGGGGACCGGAAGGACAAGTATTTAAAGTGGAAGTGGATGACTTTCAAAAGTCTTCTACTAAGTATTTTGGTTATGACTATACTCATGATAAGATAGCCGGTCTCAGGGATCTGTTTAGGAACCTGAAAACCGGTTATTTTTATAGACTGAACAATGGGACTGTTAAGGCAACATGCGCACTTGCCACCGCCAAATACGGCGGCAGCCGGGGAAACGATCTGACAATCACTATACAGGCGAATATCGATGACGAGGATAAGTTTGACGTCATTACCCATCTTACAACCGCCGGCGTGAGAACAATCGTTGATAAGCAGACGGTCACCGATAAAACGGCGCTCACAAACAATGACTACATAACTTGGAAGGCAGATCTGACACTGGAAGCAACAGCAGGAATGCCACTAACCGGTGGCGCGAACGGTGAAGCGGTTTCTGGGATGCAGTATCAGGAGTTCCTCGACAAGATCGAGCCATATTACTTTAATACGCTTGGATGCCTATCTACCGAATCGACGATTCAGGATCTTTATATCCAGTTTACCAAGCGCATGCGCGATAGTGTGGGAGCCAAGTTCCAGACCGTGGTCTACGGCAAGGAAAACGTGGATTATGAAGGAGTTATCTCCATTCAAAACAAGGTGATAGATGCCGGGGTGTCTCCAGCAAGCCTAGTATATTGGTTGACCGGTGCAGAGGCATCTTGTGCAGTCAACGCTTCCTGCACGAATAAGACCTATGACGGCGATTTCACGGTAGACACGAATTATAAGCAGTCGGAGCTGGAAAAAGCAATTACAGCCGGTATGTTGATCTTTCACCGGGTGGCGGATGCCGTGGACGGCGATATTACAGGTGATGTTAATATTTTGAGGGATATCAACACATTCACGTCATTCGCTAAATCTAAAAACGAGGACTTTTCCAGTAATCAGGTTATTCGAGTTCTAGATCAAATTGCTATTGATATTGCCCGTCTGTTCAATAAGACATACTTGGGTAAAGAACCGAATGATGATGATGGGCGGATCGCTTTATGGGGTGATATCGTGGCCTACCATAAGGAAATGCAACGGGTACGAGCCATTCAAAACTTCGTGCCGGATGATGTGCCAATCCCGGCACAGGGAGAATCAAAAGAGGCTGTCTTGAGTGAATATCAAGTACAGCCGACGATGTGTATGGAGAAACTTTATTGCACCATAGTAGTGGCGTAAGGAGAGGTGAAATATTATGGGCGATGCAATTAGAACGATGCGTGCCAAGGATGTCATTTCAGCAAAGCTGGCTAGTTGCTATATCACGATTTCCGGCAACCGGTATCTTTTAATGCAGGCTAAAAGCCTTGAGGCAAAATTTGAGAAAGATAAGCAGGAAGTGGCCATTCTTGGCAGGACCGGTAAGGGCCACAAAACCGTAGGTTGGAACGGAACCGGTAGCATGACGATTTACAGTAATACTTCGATGTTCACGAAGCTGCTGAAGACGTACAAAGATACCGGCGAGGATTTTTATTTCGATATCCAAATTACCAATGAGGATAAGACGTCTGCCGCCGGCCGACAGACCATTATTTTGAAAGATTGCAATTTAGATGAAGGCGTAATTGCGTCATTCGATGCTGATGGGGATTGGCTGGAGCAGGACGTGTCGTTTACCTACGAAGACTTTGAATTACCAGAGGAATTTGGCATGCTTGACGGTATGCAGTAATGAGATAACGGAGGTTTGATTTATGGAAAACAATCTACAGGCTTTTTTGGTAGAGAACGCAATTAAAGCCGAAAATATTAAGTATGTTGCATCAAAACGCTTCCTTGGTGCTAATAAACAGCCGATTGAATGGGAGTTACGCGTCCTGAACAGTGAAGAGGATGAGGCAATAAAGAGGACTTGCAAAAAGAAGTCTTTTACGCCGGGCACTCGGGATGTTAAGATTGAACTCGATAGCGATAAATACGCAGAGGAACTGATCTGCGCCTGCGTTGTCTATCCCAATTTGCATGATGCCACTCTGCAGGATTCTTATGGAGTAGTTGGTGCCGCTCAGCTTATTCGCAAAATGCTAACACCCGGTGAATATACCGATCTATACCTTATGGTTTCACAGGCTAATGGTTTTGAAGTAGGTATGGACGACAAGAAGATTAAGCAAGCAAAAAACTGATCGAGGGGGGCGATATATACGCCAACGTAGCGTATTACGCCCTCCATAAACTCCACAAATTTCCGCATGAATTATTTAATTTGCCCGCAAATGAACAAGCTTTTATTTTCGCTGCTGTTGCAATGAAAATTGAAAAAGACAAAAAAGAGGCTGAAAAACAACAAAAGGCGGCCAAATCGCGCAGACGTCGATAATCTATGGTATAATTTGGTTATATATGGTGCGATTGGGGCGATAAAAATGGGATTTAGGTTTAGCAAGAGCTTTAAAATACTTCCTGGTGTCCGAGTGAATGTTGGTAAAACCGGTGCTAGTGTATCTATTGGACCACAAGGCGCAAAACTAACACTAGATTCCAAAGGAACTAGAATGACCGCAGGAATACCTGGTACAGGGCTATCATATACGGAATATATACCGCATAAATCTAACAAGGAATCTAAAGAAACATTGACAGAGCGATATAATAAAGAGACTAATAGAGATTAAAAAATAAAACCGCTTCGAAGTAAGCGGTTTTTTCTATGCCCTTTTTTAAGGAGGGAGAATACCTTGGCTACAATTCAAACAGCGATAGCCATAACCGACGGCGCTACAGCTCCATTACAGCGTATGGCCAGGGCAGCGGAGATTACTACTGGCAGATTTGAAGCTGCATCCTCAGCTGCTAATAAAATTGATGAATCAGTTTCCCGGTCAGTTGAACAAAGAGTCAGGGGTATATCTGTAGCTGCTAACTCCACCGTTCCAGCTTTTGACGCAGCCGCTATTGCTGCTGAGACAACGGCCGGCCGCATAGGCATGATTGGTAGTGCTGCTATGGCTGCCAGGGTAGGGGTTGTCGGTTTGGCCATGACAATTACCGCTGTATTAGGCAGTATAGTTGCGATTTTTGGAATTATAATGGCTGGACTTCAAGCGATTAGCGGAGCTTTTCGATTATCTGATGAGTTATCGCAAACAACGGCGCGACTTAATCTGATGAATGACGGTCTGCAGACAACGGCGCAGTTGCAGGCTATGATTTTTGCGTCGGCTCAACGATCACGAAGTGAATACCAGGCTACAGCTGACTTTGTTGCAAAAATCGGTATGATGGCCGGTAAAATATTCACATCTAATGCTGAACTCATCGGCGTAGCGGAAACCATCAATAAGATTTTTAAAATCTCAGGAACCAGTGCCCAGGAACAAGCATCAGCTACACTCCAGTTAAGTCAGGCTCTTGCCTCCGGTGTTCTGCGCGGTGAAGAACTAAATGCAGTTTTTGAAGCAGCACCGATGATGATCCAGAAGATTGCTGATTATCTCAAAGTAGATATTGGGCAAATCCGAGAAATGGCGCAAGATGGGCAACTGTCAGCAGAAATTGTTAAAAATGCTATGATTGCTGCAACCGCTGAAGTTAATAAGACTTTCGAGACCATTCCGAAGACCTGGAGTGATATCTGGACCAGTTTTGAAAACCGGGCCATCCGGGGACTGCAGCCGGTTTTTGAAAAAATTAGTTCTCTAGCGAACAATCAGGGTGTACAGTCATTCGTAGAAAATATTGCGACGGGAATCGCATATGCCGGAATTATTATTGTTGGTGCAGCAAATGGTGTTGAATGGCTGGCATCGCTTGTTACCAATGCATTAGGGTATGCGTTTAGTTGGACATCGGCAATTGCGGTTATCGGTTTTCAGGCAATCACGGCAGCGATACCCATTGTCCTAGGAGCAGTCCTGGGCCTTGCTGCAGGATGGGCAGTTTTAAATGCAGGAATGATTATAGCAACTGGCTTTGTTTTGACCTACTCAGCGGCAATGCGAGTAGCTTATGCTGCTATGATTGCATATGAAACGGCTATAACCACAGTGGCGGCGGCAAAGCGAGTGTGGATTGCGGTCACTAGCGGAGCGACGATAGCACAAACATTATTAGCGGCGGCAACGTGGCTAGGTGTGTCTCCGATATTGGCAGTTGCAGCCGTTATTGTTGGCGTTATGGTGGCTGCTCTTGCTATTTGGGGATTGGCGAGTATGAATTTGCGGAATGTCGTTTCTTCGGCATTCTCATCTATTGCAGAGACCACTGGAAATGCTATTAACTTCATGATTCGCCGGACGAACGACTTGATCACTTTGCTGAACAAAGCTGCGACATCAATAAACAGTGTGTTTGGTACGTCGATAGGGACGGTTGAGATGATTGGTGAAGTTGATGCAAAAGGGTGGGGGAAAGCTGCCGGCGAGTTTGTTCAGAATTTTGATATTAGTAAAATCGGAAACATGTTTAAGATCCCTGAAATGCCGGGCGCCAACGATTATTTGCCACCCGTAGTTACGGACATGGCAAATGCCGGAGCGGATACGGCGGACAATACCAAGGGGATCAAAGATGCCATGGAGATTACCGACGAGGATATCAAATATATGAGAGACATTGCCGAACAGGAAATTATCAACCGCTATACAACAGCCGAGGTCAAGATTGAAATGGGTGGTATTCATAACAGTGTCAGTAGCGATATGGACCTGGACGGTATGGTGCGGTACATCAATGACAGTCTGTTTGAAGCCATGGTCTCCGGAGCAGAGAAGGTGCATCCGTAATGGCTTATTACTTTTTTCTAAACGATGTAATGCTGCCGGTTCCACCGGAAAAAATGAATCTGAAAATCAATAATAAGAACAGGACCATTAACCTCATTAACGAAGGCGAAGTCAATATTATCAAAACACCCGGACTAACCGAGATCAGCTTTGATGCCAGGTTGCCGAATGTCAGCTATCCATTTGCAAATTATGACACATCGTTGATAGATTCGTTAGGGTCTAGTCTTTTAGGCAGCAGCTTTAGCTTTAAAAAGGCCGATTATTTCATGTCATCTTTTAAGGAAATGAAAACGGGGCGAAATCCATTTCGTCTTATTATTGTCCGGATGTCGCCCCAATTTACAATGCTCAGTGATACTAATCTTCTTGTTACGCTAGAAGATTACAATAATAATGAAGACGCAAAAAACTGTTTTGACGTGGTTGTACCCCTGCGATTCAAACAATATCGCCCTTTTGGAACCAAAGAACTGGTGAAAACAACCAATGCGAAAGGCGAAGAAGTCTATACTGTCAAGGAAACTAGGCTGGCAACTAAAGAAGTTCCTAAGGCATACCAAATTAGAAATGAACAATCTATATGGGAAGCCTGCAAGCGAATATCGGGAGGTAGCGTAAACTGGCGAACAATAGCAGGTTTAAACGGTCTGTCAAATCCGGTTGGTAATATTCTTAAAGGATCGGTGTTGCGTCTTGGCTGAGGTAAAAATTCTCATTGAAAACATTAATCAGAAGATGCTGCAGCCAGCGGTACTCGATGGTGTGATATGGGAGACTACACGTAAGGGCGCTCCTGGAAAACTTACTTTTCGTGTTGTCGTAGATGATTTGCTGGACTTTCAGGAGGGTAACCCTGTCCGTATGTGGCACGGTGATGACAAGGTATTTAAAGGTTTTGTATTTACCAAAAAGCGCGATAAAGATGGTGTGATTGCAGTAACGGCATACGATCAACTGCGGTATCTTAAAAATAAGGACATTTACTGCTATACGAACCTGAAAGCTAGTGAAGTCATAAGTAACTTGGCAGATGACTTTCAACTCCAGGTTGGCCAAATCGAGGATACTGGGTATGTCATTCCCAAATATCGCGGTAGTAATGAAGCGCTTTTTGATATCATTCAAAGCGCCCTGGATCATACTTTGCAAAACAACAAAAAAATGTATGTTCTCTATGATGACTTTGGCAGGTTAATGCTCAAGGATATTGATAACATGCATGTTGAAATTTTGTTAGATGCGGAGACCGCCGAGGATTTTGACTATGAGTCAAGTATCGATAAGGAAACCTACAATAAAATAAAACTCTATTTTGACAACAAGGACGAAGGGAAGCGCGATGTCTACATCTCACAAGATAGCTCTACACAAGCATCTTGGGGTATACTGCAGCTTTGTGAATCGATTAACCTTAAAAAGTCATTAAATCCGGTACATAAGGCAGATTCACTTTTGAGTTTATACAACCGCGTGCGCCGTTCCTTATCCATTACTAACGTAGCCGGTGATAATCGGGTCCGGGCGGGGTCAGGCGTTATGGTTAATTTAAATCTTGGTGATGTAAGCATTGATAGAAAGTGGATGCTGGTCGAGACGGCCAAGCATAAATACTTTAACAATCTTCATATCATGGATTTAACTTTGAGAGGAGGCTTGATTACCGGGTGAGTACAGCATTGCTACAAACTATGCAGGCTCTTATGGATCAAAGCATGCAGGCGGGTAAGCTGTCAGATTATATCCTGGGAGTTGTGGAAACTTCCTCTCCGCTTACTATCCGGATTGAGCAAAAGGAAACCATTACAGAAGAATTTCTTATCCTCACCGATGCTGTGCGAGATTATGACGTTGATATTGAGGTATTACACACGACGGAAAACCGAGCCGGCGGCAGTGGTGACCCGGCGTTTGCCAGTCACAACCACGACTACACCGGGCGAAAGAAAATCCGGGTATATAACGCCTTGCATGAAGGCGAGCAGGTTATCCTGATTAGGCAGGCAGGTGGTCAAGAATTCGTAGTATTAAGCCGGGTATTCAATCATACGAACTTAAGCGGCCAGTGGGGGTGATACAATGGCTTTACTTCCTGAAACGGCCAGCACGACGAGTGCTGAACTAACTATTGAGGTCCAGCCGAATAAATCTTATAAAATGCTCATTGATGACGAAAAGGTGCTGGGGACGGTCAATGATCTGGAGGCAGTCGAGCAAGCTTGTTATAAAATATTGAACACCGAGCGATACCAGTATGTAATCTATAGCTGGAATTATGGCATTGAGCTGCAAGATTTATTTGGTAAGCCCATTCCTTATGTCTTCTCAGAGCTGCCACGCCGGATCCGTGAGGCATTAACCCAAGATGACCGGATTAATGATGTCACGGATTTTGATCTTAGTCATAACAAAGGTGATGTACTGGCCAAGTTTAAAGTTGTTACCAATAGCGGTGTAATCGAGATGCAGAAAGGGGTGAGAATACTGTAATGTATGAGGCTCAAACAGAAGAAGTTATTTTTGCCCGAATGATGAAAAGTGTTTCGTCAAGCTTTGATAAGCGTGAAGGTGCTATTATCTATGACAGCTGTATGCCAACGGCGATAGAAGTTATGCTGTTATACGCTATGGCTGATTTTTTCTTGAAAAATACGTTCGGGGATACGGCCGAAAGAGCCTGGTTAATAGAACGTGCAAAAGAGCGTGGGTTATCTCCAGACTTGGCCACTTATGCAAAGGTCAAAGGCAGTTTCACCCCAGGCAATTTGAATATCCCTATTGGCACCCGCTTTTCTTATGATGATGTGAATTACGCGGTTACTGAAAAAATCAGTGACGGCGTATATTTTTTGCTCTGTGAGACAGCTGGCATAGTGGGGAATAAACCGGAAGGTCAAATCATTCCGATTGACTATGTAGCCGGTCTTCAGACCGCAAGCTTATCAGAGGTCACGGTTCCCGGCGAAAATGAGGAAGCGACGGAAGTATTCCGATCTCGGTATTTTGCCAGTTTCAATAGTCAGGCATATGGCGGCAATATTGCCGATTACCGCGAGAAGGTCAATAAAATTCAGGGTGTAGGCGGCGTTAAAGTGTATCCGGTATGGCAGGGGGGCGGTACCGTCCGGCTTGCGTTTATGACCACGGAATATAAAGTACCTTCTGTAGATTTTATCAGCGAAGTACAAACCCTTGTGGACCCTATACCCAATCAAGGGAAAGGTCTTGGAGTTGCACCAATTGGTCATATCGTCACAGTACTGGGCGTTATGGATTCGCAGATTAATATTGGTTTGCATCTGACCTTTTCTACCGGTACCTATGATGACTATAAAACAGATGTCGAAGCCATTATTGACACCTATTTTGACGAACTCAACAAAAACTGGCAGTCCACCCAAGTTGCCGAAATTGATAATTACAGCAATACCGGATTGGTAGTACGAATATCGCAAATCGAAAGCAGGCTCCTAAATATTGAGGGTATAGTTGATATCCAGCACACGACGTTAAACAGTGTTGAGGAAAACCTGATTTTAGGCGTGGATGAATTGGCGGTCCGGGGTGTGATAGCCAATGGATGAATTAATTCGTGATGTCCATGTGGAACGCTACTATCCGTCCGTCATGGTTCCGGCCCAGGAATTCAAGGCAATTGCCGAAGTCGTAAATCCGGAATTGAACTTGGTTTGGCAGCGATTGTGGCAGCTGTTTTTAAATACGTTCGTTTATTATATTGACGAAACTGGCGCAGCGCGCTGGGAAAGCATGTTGAAGTTACGCCCCAAGGAAAATGATGATTTAGGGACACGGCGTCGGCGGATTTTGGCTAAAATTAATTCACAATTGCCTTATACCTACCGGCAGCTCGAAAATATGCTGGCAGCAACATACGGGGAAGGTAAAACCGCGGTTTCCATTAGTTACAATGATTATGCTTTATGGGTAGACGTAGTGGCGAGTATCGTTGCGCGGACCAAGGAAATGCGAACGTTTCTACGTGTAATCATCCCTGCGAACCTTACAATCAATGTTAGTAATACCCAAACGGCTAATATGAATCTATATGCCGGTTGTGCAATGCAACAATATAAGCACATCACAGTAAAAACGATTAATAACTTCATAGTGGAGAATACGACAACTGCCCAATATACATTTGGCGGCAGCGTGAAGCGAATGGTACACATAACAATAAGGAGTTGATAAGATGGCACAATTCCCGGGTATAACCCTAACAAATGCTGGTTTAAACATGATTGCCGAATCACAAGCATCGAGTGCGGCACTAATCTTTACTAGCTTAAAAATAGGCGATGGAACGTTAACAATCGGCGAAGATGTCAAAGTATTAACGGCTATTAAAAGTCCGAAGCTTACAGTTCCACCAGAATCATATACAAATGATGGCGGTGGTCAAGTTAGGCTCCGTTTTGCAATTTCTAATGGTAGTTTGGCAACCGGCTTTTTTGCTAGAGAACTTGGCATTTACGCCAAGATAGGCGCAACCGGCGCAGAGCAACTTTATGCTTATACCAATGCCGGCAACCTGACTGATTACATTCCGGACAAGACTACACCGATTGATGAACAAATCATTGATATTTATTTGATTGTCGGTAATGCAAGTAGCGTTTCAATTGTTAGGGACGGCAGCATTATATATGTGTCAAAAGCTGAATTTGATGAACATAAAGTAAGCACAACAGCCCATCCTGAAGCTTTTAATGAACACAATACCAATACAAGCGCTCACGAAGATATTAGGGAAATGATTGAAAAGACTGGTATGCCAATAGGTTCAATTATGCCTTGGCTTGTAACTGCAGTTCCCGCTGGTTGGCTTGCCTTAGACACTGGTGCTTTAGTAAGTCGCACAACATATTCGCAGCTTTGGGCATGGGTACAAGCAAATGCACCACTAATAACAGAAGCGGAATGGCAAGCGCAAGCAGCAGTCCAGACGTCAATCGGTGCTTACAGTAGCGGTGACGGTGCAACTACATTCAGATTACCACGCATTGTTGACTTTGTTTGTGGCAGTGATAGTACAAAGCTGCCAGGAACTTGGCGAAAAGGCTCAATAACTGGATTTGACTCAACCGGTTCATCTGACGGAAGAGTAATATTAGGCTATGGTGCTGATGGCGGAGGTGGGAATGCTGAGTTGTTTGGCATGGACGCTATTAACGCCGCAAATTATAGTGGTGTTACAGCTTACGGGGTAGCAGCTAGCTTGGCTAGTTCGCAAACATTATCTGCATTTTCAGGGTCAACTCGCCCAAAATCAATTGCTATGTTGTACTGTGTAAAAGCTTTTGATGCGCCAACGAACCAGGCACTGATTGATATTACCGCCTTGGCTAATGAGGTGGTTGGGAAAGTCAATTATACAGATTATGAATCATGGGGAAACGATACAAATGGCGGAATGAAATATCCAGACGGCCATATTGAGCAATGGGGTACAACTTCAGTAAGTGCTGCTGGTATAGCGGTGGTATTCTCTATTCCATTTCCTAATGCCGTTAATTTTGTTGGTGCTAACGTCACTGCCAGTATCTCCGGGAGTAATGATGCGATAGAGTGTATTAGCCAAACACTTACTGGATTTACCGCCGCTTGCGCTAGTGGAACGGGAAACGCTAAATGGTTCGCAAAAGGAAGATAAGGGGGAACTAACGTGAAGTATTATGTGCTTTTTAATCAGGATGGTACAGTACAGCAGTGCTATATCGCCGAAATAAATCCAGTTATTCCTGATGATGTAGAAAGCGTGTCCAAGGAAGAGTTTGATAAATACTGCACCCGACAATATCAGAAGAGTGCAGATGGTAATCCGGAAAAAATCACACCAGTTGGCCCTACATTGGCACAGCAAAAAGACTCCAAGTGGGATGAAATTAAAGCCGAACGTGACCGGAGAGAACAGGCGGGTGTTCCGTATCTCGGAAAGGTATTAGATAGTGACGAAAAATCTGTGACACGCATCTCCATTGCTGTGCAAGCTGCCCAGATAGCGATTAGTGCTGGAATGGAATTCACTTTGGATTGGACTTGCCAAGATAATTCCGTACTTACCATGATTGCAGCGCAGACGGTTGGTATGTCAGTAGCCTTGGCACAGTACAGCGATAGTCTACACCAAACGGCCAGGCGACTGCGTGAGCAAATCGAGGCCGCTGCAACAGCCGAGGAGGTGCAGGCGGTTACATGGCCGGCTACTTAAAAATATATCGGAACAGTTGAATAATGCGTTACTTGGCGGCAATCCGGATGAAACAATTTCAAGCAGGGCTATTTTCTGCGGAAAAAAGTTATATACTGCTGTGCAATATCATAAAAGGGCTTTTCTGGTGACATAAGGTGATTGCCGGGAGTGTTTAAAGAAGCAAGGGCCAATGGGCTCTTTTTTTATGCCTGTAATCAGGGGCGTTTATTTTTATAACTTTTAAGAATGTATGTAATTAAATGGGGGTGGGGATTTGGAAATTTGGGACAATGTTTTTAAAGCGGCAAAGGGTGCCGCAATATCAATTGTAGATGTGGCTCCAGTAAAAGCAACCGCGGCCGGCGCACTTGCATTTGCATTTGGTAATCAAGGAACTGCCTTAATCGCATTTATCGTGCTAATCTTGATTGATCTTTCAACAAAATGGATGTCTTTATCATATAATTGCTTGGTTGATGAGGGAGTATGTCAAGAACGGGCTGGGCTTTGGCAGTGTATTAAGGCTATGCCAACTGCTTTCAAGAAGCGCTATATAACAAGCGAAATGATGAAAACGAAGTTTGCTGGAAAGTTGATACTTTATATGGTTCTAGTTGCTGCAGCAGTGCATATTGATGTTATGGCTGGAGGCAATGGTGTATTTTTGAAAGCGTCTTGGTACTATTTGGCCGCAACTGAAGCTATATCAATTATCGAAAATCTTAGAGATGCAGGGGTTCAAAGCTTGGATCCTCTATTGGCATTTATCAGAAATAAATTAGGAGGGATGAAATAATGAGAGGTATTGATGTATCTTATCATAACGGTGACATTGATTGGCAGGCTGTCAAGAATGCTGGTATTGAGTTTGTAATTGTGCGGAGTTCATACGGTCTACAATCGAAAGACAATAGGTTTGCTGAATACGCAACTGGAGCAAAAGCTGTTGGCCTGAAGGTTGGGGCTTATCATTATTCATACGCTTTGAGTGTAGAAGATGCAATTCAGGAAGCGGCTAACTGCCGAGAAGCTATTGAAAGTGTAGGTGTTTCTTTAGACCTACCAATATTCTTCGATATGGAAGACGCGGACGGATACAAAGAACGCAATGATTTTGCTTTTGATCCTGAAGAAATTACGGCTATGTGCAAAGCGTTTATTGATAACCTAGGCTTAGATTGCGGTGTTTACGCATCGTATTCTTGGCTAACAGATTTTATTGATTGGCGAAGCATTGGTTGTGCTGTCTGGAATGCACAATGGGGTAATGCCGACGATATTAAGGGGTATATGTGGCAGTTTACCGATAGCCTAGAGATTGATGGCCGAGAATTTGATGGAAACATTCTTTATAGGGAGGAATGATTTATGTTGTCACTGGATTTGATATATGTAACTACCGGGCGGCATCCGGCTCTAGAAAAACTAATCTGCGAAGCGACTAACTCAGACTATGCCCATGCCGCCATCGGTATTGAAATTGAAGGTCAATACCGTATCGTTGAAGCTGTGCGCCCAGCGGTGCGAATAGTGGATGGCAGTGCCTTTGATAATTGCCAAATCAAACAGGTAAGCAGTTTACCGATCAGTGAGGAACAACGCCAGGCTGTAGTAAATAAAGTATTTGATCTTGTAGGCACTCAGTACGGGGTCGATGATTGTATCGTTAGTGGATTGCATGACATATTTGGAGACCATGCTGCGGCGCTTGTAGATCAATTGCTTAATTCAGAACACACTATTCAGTGTAGCGGAGCTCAGGTTGAGTTAGTACGCGTGGCTTTTCCTGACTTCGCAGGAGAATGTCCTGGGAATTACTTTACGCCGGAGCAATCTCGGCAGTGCGCCATTGCATACGCCGAGCGATTGGGGGTAGCGGCATGATAACATTACAAAATGTTTCATGGCGCCAGGCGCTTATTGCGCTTGGCGTTATTTTATTGGTGGCTGCTGGCTATTTTATTTGGCAGCACTTCCACCAACCGCAGCCGGTCACAGGCGAATCACAGCAGCAAGCCGAAACACCGGCAGGCGTAGAATTAGCCGCGAAGAACGCTCATATAAATATGTTGCAGTCACAACTTGACGAAGCGGCCGCACAAATTGCAGCGCTAAAAAATAAGCCGCCAAATACGATAATTCAGACTGTACCTTATGAGGTTACTAAGACAATTGAAGTTGAAAGGAAAAAATCTGGCGCCGACTTTGCTATTGTTACCGATCCCAAGCAACCGGACAAGCAGGTTAATTTGAAAGAGATTGAAAAGTTGCCGGCAAATACCCCGGTTAATCTTAATCAGTATAATGTATTTGCTTACAAGAAGGTTATTCACGGATACAATATCTATCCCGGGTACGACGTGGGTAGATTCAAGATCAATGAGATAACTGCTGATGTTAGCCGGCGAATAAGTAAGGATGGCAAGTTTGTTGGTGTTGCTGCCGGTTATGATTTCGAACATGATAAAGCAAAAATAGGATTAAGGTATTCGTATTAATTAAAATCCCGCTCTCAGCCTAACGGTTGGGGGCGGGATTTCTATTTTTAGGGGGGAGTAATTATAGATAAAGAGCTGATTTGCCAAAAATTTAAACCGTTAGTTAAGAAGTACGCGGGTATATACAGAAGATCTGTTCACGATGCCGAATCGGAGGCGTGGTTAGTCTTACTTCAAGCCATGCATACCTACGACT
>JAGGAB010000076.1 GCA_017889705.1 Bacillota bacterium
AGCAAAGACGCTGTTGGCAAAGGTGTACTGGTTCTGCTTAATGATACCATTCATACCGGTCGCGATGTTACCAAAACAATAACCGACCGGGTAGATACCTTCAAAGCTCCGGAAATTGGGCCGCTGGGCTTCTTCACTGGCGACCAGCCTGTCTTTTACCGGGCTCCGCTACGTCAACACACTACCAGTACCGAATTTAATATTTCCCAGCTAGACATCTTGCCGCGTGTTGATATTGTCTACCATTATGCCAATAATACCGGCGATATTATCGAGGCAATTACGGCTGCAGGTGCCAAAGGTATTGTCCATGCCGGCACAGGTAACGGCAGTATCGGCAAAGCCGAATACCCGCAAAAAGCCCGCATCTTGTTAATGCTGGCGTTAACCAAAACCACTGATCCACAAGAAATTCAAAAAATGTTTTGGACATACTAAGCAATGTAAAAACAAGAACGCTGGGCTTATCCCAGCGTTCTTGTTTTTTGTTGATATTTATTTACGGGCGGCGTCAATAGCGGCCAGTGATTCTTTAAAATCAGCGCTGTATTTTTCAATTAACGGTTTAACAGCTGCTTGCCATGGTTTGAGATCTTTTACTTCGGTGATAGTTACACCGGCTTCTTTAATTTTGGCTTCGGCTTCTTTTTCAGTCTTAGCCCAAACTTCTCTTTGATAATCTACAGAATCCCAAGCAGCTTGTTTGATGAGTTTTTGGTCTTCAGGCGACAATTTATCCCAGGTAGCTTTACTCATTAATAATACTTCAGGAACTCGTAAGTGGGCATCAAGTATATAGTGCTTAGCTGCTTGATAATGGTTTTGGGCAACAAAGGTCGGATAGTTGTTTTCCGCGCCATCAATAACACCGGTTTGGAGCGCACTGAATATTTCACCGGCAGGCATCGGAGTTGCGCTGCCACCTAAAGCAGCTACCATTTCCATATTAATTTTGTTTTGCATTACCCTGATTTTCAAACCTTTAAGGCTGTCAATGCTGGTGAGCGGTTTAACAGAATAGAAGCTGCGGGCACCGCCGGTATAGTAAGCCAAACCTTTCATTCTGGACGGTTGTAAGTCATTTAACATTTTTTCGCCGGTTTCACCTTTGAGGAATTTCCACATGTGTTGTTCACTGTCAAACACATAGGGCAAAGAGAATACACTCATTTGTTTATTAAACTCACCCAACGGTGATGCACTTACCCGCGTAAATTCGATTGCCCCTAACTGGACTTGTTCAATAACGGCTTTTTCTTCACCTAATTGGGCACCTGGAAAAACATCAATGGTAATGCGGCCATTCGAACGTTGCGCTACCAGCTCAGCGAACTTCTTGTCACCTAGTGTTACCGGATGCTCGGCCGGGTTACTTTCCGCCAAACGGAATTTGTAAGTAGCGCCTTCTTTTTTCTCTCCGGCTTTGGAATCCTTCTGCCCGCACCCCGCCAGCAGCACTGAACCGGCCACAACCACCGACAGTGCTGCAACTAGCATTTTCTTAGTGTTCATATACATCCCCCTAGTGTTTTTTGGGAGTAATCCCCTTTGGAACATTTAAAAATTTTAGATGATTTCGTCTTTTTAGCTGCCGTTTCATTCCTGAAACGGCAGCCTGGACTTCAGCTTGAATAACCGAGAGATTTCGAAATCTCTTTGGTACTTTTAAGCAATTCACCAGCAACTTCTTTTTCAATATGCTCTTTAGAAAAACGGGATGCTAAACCTGAGATACTGATAGCGGCAACAACCTGTCCGGAATTATCATAAATAGGTGCTCCAATACACCGGCCATCAAGTTCGCTCTCACAGTTATCCAGCGCATACCCTAGTCTACGTACTTTAGCCATTTCACCTAAATAATCGTTAGCAGTGCACAGCGTATGTTCTGTTCGCCGTTCCATCCCATCTGAAGTAAGAATCTCCCTGATCTGAGCCTCATCATGCTTGACCAGGAGAGCCTTACCTAATGCCGTGCAATGAACCGAATTCGTTGTACCTAACTTTGCCACCAGCCGCAACGCGTGCGGGCTTTCAACGGTATCGACATACAATACCCGGTTTGTGGCCAAAATTCCCAGATGCACCGTCTCTTTCGTAAATGCATTGAGCTGCAGCAAATATTTTCTGGCCAGGTTTTTAATATCAAAATTTTGTTCTGCCCGCTGACTCATCATCAGCAGTTGGATTCCCAGCCGATAAGTTCCATTGCTGTCGCAGCGAACATAATCCCGTTTCTCCAGATTGCTGAGAAGCCGGTACACTGTAGATTTCGGCAAACCTGTTTCGTCTGTAATATACTTTAAGCTCACTGGCGTAACACTGTTGCCGACCACTTCCAATATATCAAATGTCCGCTGCAAGGACTGTACTTCCAATCCAGACAACTGCATTCCCTCCTACTACCCACATTCAAAAATCTCATCAGTCTACGCTGCAGCCTATGAGGTGCTGTAAAACGCGACTACACTCTGATTAACGCAAATCCTTCATGGCAACATGATCCATATCGTCAAAGATTTGATTTTCACCGGCCATGCCCCAGATAAAGGTATAACAGCTTGTGGCAACACCGGAATGAATCGACCAGCTTGGGGAAATAACCGCTTCTTCGTTTTTGAGCACAAGATGCCGTGTTTGTGTAGGTTCGCCCATTAGATGGAACATCGCCGCATCTTCTGGCAAATCAAAATAAAGATATACTTCCATACGGCGCTCATGGGTATGGCATGGCATACTATTCCACATGTTTCCTGGTTCAAGCACAGTCATTCCCATTACTAACTGACAGCTTTTAACGCTACTCGGCTCAATGTATTTGTAAATGTTTCTTTCATTTGAATTCTGGATAGATCCCAGGTGAGCCGGCGTAATGCTCTTGCGTTCAATTCTAACAGTGGGATAGGTAGTATGGGCCGGTGCACTGTTAAGATAGAATTTTGCCGGCTTCTTAGCATCATCACTGGTAAAAATGATTTCCTTGGCGCCCATCCCGACATACAGCGCATCTGTGCTGTCAAGCTTGTATACAGTACCATCCACACTAACCACACCGGCGCCGCCGATATTGATTACCCCTAACTCTCTTCTTTCAAGAAAATAACTTACGCCCAATTCCTTACCTGCGCTAAGCGTTAACGGTTTTATTGGACAGGCACTGCCGGCAATCATGCGGTCAACATGACTGTATACCAGTTTAACTTCATCAGGCTGAAACAGCCCTTGAATCAAAAAACGCTCTCTTAATTCTTCCGTAGTTAATCGTTTTACATCCTCAGGATGAACAGAATGTCTGATTTCCATATAATCTCCTCCTAGTAAGGTTACGTGTTATCTATAATGTTCCACATTATGAAACCAAGTGCTATTTCACGATATATTTATACGCTTTCGTATACCAAAATCCTCCCTTCACTGAATACTGCGACACAATATTTTCACGATGCGGAACATTAGTCCATAATGTTAGTTCTAAGACAAACATCCTATTAATTTAAAATTAAATTTGTACCAACACTTGGCAATAGCTTACTTGTGCTTTACAATATAGACTGAGGTTTTATATTCGACAAATATTAACAAACTATTTAGTTCGAATCAGAAAACCATACCTTGAAAATAGATATATTTCCACGGAAGGATATATTTCACAGGGCTGTGAACAAAGGAGTTTACATTATGTTTCAAAAGCTGCGCCTTAAGATGACGCTAATTAATGTAGCCATTATGTTAGCCCTTTTCTTTTTGCTCATTTGCGGCACCTACTTTTTTGCAAAAAACGATATGTCACGCCATACCGAAGCTTTTGCCCAAAGAATTGTAACAGAAGTTCAATCAGGAATACTCCAGGATCTTCCGCTGCGTTTTGCGAACGGACCGCGTAAAGAGGGCGATTTTCCTCCCAAGCTTCCAGGTTCTCCACCTAATCCTCAGGCTAAAGCACCTGGCTTTATGCCCCCCGGACCTCCACCTGGCCCTACTTTCTTTTTTATTAAGACAACACCTGGCGGTTCTATCTTTTTTCAGTCTTCCAATCAACCGCTTGAAACCCATGCTTTATCCGCAATTACTGAAAAAGCTCTACAGGCCTCTGCCGACCAGGGTACTTTCCTCTTTGATGATACAACTTATTTTTACCGCAAAGGCTCACTTATCGACCAACCCGGCACAGTCATCGTCTTTCATGATGCAACTCAGGAAGCCAATATGCTGCAGTTGGTACTGACAACGCTGATAGCGGTCGGCCTTGTCTGCGCTCTCCTTTCCTTTGGCGCCAGCTTCTATATGGCCAACCGTGCCATGATTCCGATTAAAGAAGCCTGGCAACAACAACATGATTTCCTGTCTAATGCCTCACATGAATTACGCACCCCGCTGACTGTTATCCAAACAAATCTGGACATTGTCCGGGAAAGCCTTGACGAAACCGTTGCCAGCCAGATCAAATGGCTGGATAATATCCAGGAAGAAAGCATTTGTATGAAAAACATGGTTAATTCACTCTTGTTTTTAGCCAGAGCTGATTCTAAGCAACAGACGCCGAAAAGAAATCTGTTCCCTGCCGACATTATATTTAGTGAAACAATTGCTCCTTTTGAAGCAATTGCCAAACAAAAGAATTTAACTCTCGACATGCAGCTTGCCCCCGGTATTGAAGGCTATGGCGATGTGGCCCAGCTAAAACAAGTCCTAGCCATCTTGCTGGATAATGCCAGCCGCCACACCGCTCCCGGCGGTAAAATCACAGTTGCCTTGTCACAGCTAAATAGCAAAATCCAACTGACCGTAGCCGATACCGGCGAAGGAATCGAAGCCAACCATTTGGAAAGAATTTTTGATCGCTTCTACCAGGTTGATGAATCCCGCAACAAGGGCGGATCCGGTCTGGGCCTGTCGATTGCCAAATGGATTATAGAAAATCATGGCGGGTCAATTACTGCCGATAGTACTCCTGGTGTGGGTACTGCCTTCACTATTTTAATTCCCTTGATGTCTAAAGTTTAGTTTTAATAAATATTTTTTAAATATTTATTAAAACTAAATAAATTTCAAATAAATTTCCGTAATAATTGTGTTGAGAAACCATGGATGGAAAATTTTTCACAGGGTTGTGGCAATAAAGGATGTAGTTGCATGAAGCTACTGCTCGTTGAAGACGAAACTAAGTTAGTTGACTCACTATCCCATTTATTAAAGAAGAATGGCTTTGTAGTAGATACCGCACTTGATGGCCAAACAGGGCTGGATATGGCTTGCACAGGCATTTATGACATTCTTGTCCTTGATCGCATGCTCCCCTACCAAGATGGCATATCTTTACTAAAAGAATTTCGCAGGCAAGGTTATGACACTCCGGTTATTTTTCTAACTGCCAAAGATTCTCCCGAAGATCGGGCGCTAGGGCTAGATGCAGGCGCTGATGATTATTTGATTAAACCCTTCTTTTCAGTGGAGTTATTAGCAAGGCTCAAAGCCTTAAGCAGACGCCGCAGCAAAACGTTAACGGAAAATGTGCTGACCGCCGGCGATCTTATGTTAAATCCATTACGCTGCCAAGCAACCAAAGACAATGAAGTTATTCAGTTGACACTAAAGGAATCACAACTTTTAGAATTATTAATTCATAACTATGGCCAGGTTGTAACTAAAGAGCAGATCATCGAAAAAGTATGGGGATATTTTTCCGATGCTGAGTTTAATACCGTTAACTTATACATTCATTATCTTCGTAAAAAACTTAAACTCCCTAATCTAAAGACTGTATGGGGAGTCGGATATTATCTACATAAAAGCAAAGATGTAACAAGGGTTGCCAACTAAATTCAAGACTACCAGATCCTAACCTGTTTTGGTTAGAGACCGGTAGTCTTTTTTTATGTCATTATATATCTTTCAAACAAATATTTTTCCAATATTTGTTTATATTAAATAAAATTCCAACATTCATTAAGGATAATATATATAAATCATTCTATAAAACTACAGAACTGGAGGTGCAAACCGATGGCCGTACCGCTGGCTGCTCCGGCATGATATTTAAAGTAAATTATTAACTTTAATATTTAAACTAAATAAGGTTACAACATTTATCTGAAATAATAGAGCTTAAATACCAGGGATGGGTAAAATTTCACACGGCTGTGGTTACAAAGGGTGTAGTTAAATATATGAAGCTACTGCTCGTAGAAGATGAAACTAAATTAGTTGATTCATTATCTCATTTGTTAAAAAAGAATGGCTTTGTTGTAGATACCGCGCTTGATGGCCAAACTGGTCTGGAAATGGCTTGCACCGGAGTTTATGACATTCTTGTACTTGACCGTATGTTACCTTATCAAGATGGCGTAAGTTTATTAAAAGAATTCCGGGCGCAGGGACATGATAGCCCAGTAATCTTTTTAACTGCCAAGGATTCACCGGAAGATCGTGCCGAGGGTCTGGACGCAGGTGCTGATGACTACCTTGTTAAACCTTTCTTTTCAGTGGAGTTATTAGCAAGGCTCAAAGCGTTAACTCGTCGTCGCAACAAAACATTATCCGAAAATGTATTAACTGCCGATGGTCTTATTTTAAACCCACTGCGTTGCCAGGTAATAAAAGGCAATGAGGTTATTCAACTAACATTAAAGGAGACCCAGCTTCTCGAACTGTTGATTCGCAACTACGGACATGTAGTTACTAAAGAACAAATCATCCAAAAAGTATGGGGTTATTTCTCCGAAGCTGAATTTACTACAGTTAATCTGTATATTCATTACCTGCGTAAAAAACTTAAAATTACCAATCTTAAAACCGTATGGGGCGTTGGTTATTATCTACACAAACCCAAAGACGCAGTTGGTGCTGCCAACTAAAACTATTTACGAGACTGTTAATACAAAGGAGTACCTTGCTATGAGCATATCGTCCATAGGCAATAGCATCTGGACATTTGCAAATCCATACTATAATCAAACTTCCACTACCAATCCTGATGCAGCAACAGGCGGCAGTTCTTCAAAATACTCATCATCTTCTGAAACGGAAGTTATTAGCACTAATGCTGACGGCGACACATTCCAGTTATCCAGCGCCGCCCAAACGGCGCTACAGTCTTATTCACTAACATTTAATCAAATAGATACAAATGGAAACACTTCCTTATCAGAAGAAGAATTTGTAGCAGCACGTCCCAGCGACGTTAACGAAACTACGGCTGTATTCCTTTACAGCCTTCTTGATACAGACAATTCAAATTCACTGACAAAAACTGAGTATGTTGCTAAGAACAGTGCCTTTTCTGTTAAAAACTCTGACTAGCAGCAAACCTTAATGAGAGCACTAGACAATGCGTGCTTAAAACAGGCAAGTCCCGGATCAGTAATCCGGGACTTGCCTGTTTTATAGAAAAATTCCAATTTAATACCAATAAGAACTTGATTCAGGCGACGTTTTAACGCCGTCTGAATCAAGTCATCGAGTAAATAAATTATTATAACTAAATAAATTTCTAGCACTTATCTACGATAATGTATATTGGAAATTTGTAAACAAAAGCATTCAGCTTGAAAGAAATAGGTGAACCAATATGAAAGTAATAGCAGTTGATATTGACAATGTATTGAATAATTTCTCAGATACGTTGGCCAAATCGAACTTTACGTTTAATGATTCCTATGGTTTATCATGCCAGGATTTTGAGCATTATCTTACTTTGCTAAAGCAGGATGCTTGGGCTGAAAGTGAGTTTTTGACATCAAAATTTTCCGATTTTCGTCATCGTATCCATGCGCAGTGTTACCTATTGGCTCAGGCTAAACCGGGTAGTGTTCAGTTTATGAATTGGTTAAAAGCTAACGATTGGAAAATCATTATTTGTACCAAACGTAATTTACGATTAGTCGGAGAGTGTACTAAAAAATGGCTGGCTGACAACCACATTCCCTACGACTACCTGGTTATGTCCGCAAATAAAATTGTATTTTGCAAATTATGGAATGTGCCTTATTTAATTGATGACGATATTTTGAACATTATTCATGGCGAGCAGTATGGCATTCAGGTATATTATCCAATCATGTCCAAGCACAGTTCAGTTACATCCCCAATCGCAAAAGGATTCAGCAAATTTGAGGAGCTAGAGCAATGTTTACCAAAATAGAAATGCTTGATGTATTTTACCAGACAATGCGCAAAGATATAATGAAAATAGAAAATAAAAATTACGGTTTTGACTTTATCAATAAACTCACATCCGGAAATGCAACATTGGATTATATACAAATGGAGAACCATTTTATTCATAAATACAGATTACTAGATATCTCTGATCAGCAAAGAAAATGTCTGCTGCAAGGACATATAAATCAGGAGTATAATGTCTGCCTTTATTTTGACGAAACTGCAAACAATACCCTATGCTTTAACATAGACAATAACTATAAAAAGAATAACAACGAAATAATACCGGAAATAGAGCTTGTTGTAGACTATTTGCAACAACATCTCGGAACATATGATATGGAAGCACTCAGTGTCAAGAGTGGCCGTGGTTATCATGTATGGTGCCGTTTTGCAAAACCAATTGCCAATCAATTGTTGCTGGGCTTTATGATAAGAATATCGGCTAAAGCATTAGCTTCTTTGCATTACAATAAGCATGATTATCATTCGGTAAAGATTAATATGAGTCCCAACCCGCGATTTGCAAAGATTATATCGCTGCGCGCATTTGGCTCCAAACATATTAAAACCGATAGCTTTTCACGGATAAAAACCATTGATGGGGTCTTATTAAACGAAGAAGCATCCTGGCAGTATTTCAAAGACTATACAACCAATAAAACAATTCCCGAACAGCAGTTTATGTTGGCATATAATGATTTGGTCAACGTTATCCCAGTGTCAAATTAATCCACATTGTATCATGCTCATTGGCCAGCTTCAGCATGGTTGCACAAAATTACTTTCCTATGCCCCAATTTCTTCATTTATCCGAAATGCTAAATTAACAAATTGCAGCGTCTCTCTTTGCCGTGGTTTTGGCAGCTGAATTATCATATCTTTTTTTATCCTGCCGGGGCGCGGCTGCATAATAATAATTCTTTCGCCCAAATAAATGGCTTCTTCCACACTGTGTGTAATAAATATTATCGTCTTCTTGGTTTCTTCAAAAATCCTGAGTAGCTCGTCCTGCAGCATTCTTTTGGTTTGCACATCTAATGCGGCAAAGGGCTCATCCATTAATAATATTTCAGCTGGCAGCGTCAGCGCCCGGGCTAATGCCACACGTTGACGCATGCCGCCGGAAAGTTCATGAATCCACGCCTCGGAGAATTCACATAAGTTCATCATTTCTAAATAATACATGGCTTTTTCCTGGCGTTCTTTTTTGCCCATACCGCTCATCTTTAAACCAAATTCAACATTTTCTATGACATTTAACCAGGGAAATAACGCCGATTCCTGAAACATTACCACGCGATCACTGCCTGGCGCAGTAACCGGCTTTTCCCGAAAGATCACCTGGCCACTTGTCGGCTTCTCTAACCCTGCAATCAAATTGATAAGGGTAGATTTTCCACAACCGGACGGCCCCAAAAAGCAAATAAATTGCCCTTGGGGTATGGTAATATTGATATCCTGCAGTGCAAAAAATCTATCGCCATTGGAGTTATACGCTTTGTTGACCGCTTCTAGTCTCAGCATGCTGTTACCCTCATATATCAAAAATAAACCTGCGCCGTTTTAATACTTGTTTTATAGTTCCGATACACTGCTGCAGGGTTTCTTGTTGTTCCAAAAACACATCAATATCATCTAAGCGTTCCGTTTCATCACCGATAAACACTTTCAGCAGTTTTTCTTCACCAATAATTTCGGAAAGTAGATGAAACTCATCACGGCTGACTTCCGATGCCGACATTATTAGAATTAGGCCGGCATCAAGAAATATATTGGCTGTTTCAGCCATCCTGCGCAAATGCTCAACATTACGATCCAGGCCTGTTTCTCGCCGTTTAATATCAGCATCCATTCCATAAAGCAAGTTACGCATGCCCATATAATAGACATATTTTCCTTCTTCAAACAGCTCTCGTTCTAACGCTTTGGCAACAACCTTTTTATCAATTTCATTTTTTCCACTGATAAAGATACAAACTGCTTTCTGGTTATATCTCCGAGCCCGCTCTAAGTAGGAAATCTTACTCTTTTCCCATTTGTACTCGCGTTCTAATATTTGCTCTCTAACCCAGGTATGTTCATCAGAGAGTGCTTTAGTAATAATACCGCCACCGGCTATTTCGTATTGATCAACTAATACAAATCTGCCGGTAATTGGCATGTTCTCGTTTAAATCAAATGCTACCGGGTGTTTTAAGCTAAAAATACAGGTGGCTACATCTTTGCAATCAACCCGCGATTTGCTGACCTTATGCAAATCGGCGGTATCTAAGATATCGATAATTTTCTCTAGTCTCGCCTCAACTTGCGCTGTCCCCAGCTTCATTTTATAGACTTTGTCAGCAATCAGTGGCTGTTTGCCTAACCAAAAAAGATTGGCCTGTAGACGGCTTGCCACATGTGGCTTTTTCTGTCCGTCAACAACGGCCAGTTCACCCCGTTTGATAAACAGCTGTTCTGTCAGGGTAACTCCTGCGGCATAGCCTGCATGGATTTCTGTTATGTCTTTTTGGGTTAAATCTTCAATGGTTCTTATGGTGCTGGTTTTGCCTGACGGGTAGAAAATGACTTTGTCTCCCTGCTTAAGGGTTCCGGTTTCAATGGTTCCGGCAATGATTCTTCTATCGTCATTTTCCTCGGTAAATTTATAGATATCTTGTACCGGCATACGAAAAGGCATATTCTCCAGCGCTGCCTCGGCTTCCAGTTGATCTAAGGTCTGCAACACGGTACTCCCCTGATACCAAGGCATGTTGACTGAAGGAAATGCAATATTATCCCCTTGAAAAGCGCTTACTGGAAGAAACGCCTGGGGCACAACCTGAATATCTTTTAGGAATTCCTGATATTCTTTTTTGATATTTTCAAAAACCTTACTATCGTAATTGACCAAATCCATTTTATTAATCAATACGACAATTTGCCTGATACCCAGCACAGATATCAGATAAGCATGTCGTTTAGAGTTTTCTTGAATGCCTTCGGCTGCATCAATGACAAGCAGTGCAGCCTCTGCCCTGGAAGCCCCGGAAACCATATTTTTCAGGAATTCCACATGACCTGGCGCATCTAAGATAATATAATTACGGGTTTGGGTCTTAAAAAAACAACGGGCAATATCAATGGTGATGCCTTGTGCCCGTTC
>JAGGAB010000037.1 GCA_017889705.1 Bacillota bacterium
TGGCTCTTAAAATTTAAAGAAATTATTTAAAGTGCTCATTGAGCACCGCACATCTGGCTTTTATGATGCATTACTTACATTGTTCAGTTTTCAGGGAACGACGTGCACGGATGCACTAGTGTCACGGACGTACCATGGATGGTACGCTTTGTCCGGGAACGGTGTTTTTTTCTTGCCAATCGCATCGCAGCGACAGCTTTTATATATTAGCACGTTTATCTCATCGTGTCAACATAACATTTTCTAACAACTATCGATGCGCTTTGGAATATTTTGTCGCGTCTAGCGGCGACTTATTTATATTAGCATATCCATTTATTAAATGTCAACACACTAATTCATTGTTAATATAAGGAAAGAAGTGCACCCCGGAGACTAGTACCAGCCACCCACAGGGCGCACTTCCTGCTTACGTTCTGTTGTTGGTTAAATACTAGCTTACTTTACCTTGTTCCGATAACCTCACCGTCACTTATAGCGGCCTGGGCAGCCGCAAGTCTGGCTAATGGCACGCGATAAGGCGAGCAGCTAACAAAGTTCAATCCTATCTCGTGGCAGAACTTGACTGAGCTAGGTTCACCACCATGTTCGCCGCAAATACCAATCTCCAGATTCGGACGAACTGACCTGCCGCCTTCTACAGCCAGGCGCATCAGCTTGCCAACCCCTTTTTGATCAATAGCAATAAAGGGATTTTCTTTTAATATTTTACGTTCCAGGTAATGCGGCAAGAATTTTCCTTCCGCATCATCACGGCTAAAGCCAAGTGTAGTCTGGGTTAAGTCATTGGTTCCAAAACTGAAGAAGTCACAGAACTCGGCCAGTTCGTCAGCCAACAGAGCGGCTCTCGGCATTTCGATCATAGTACCGATCGAGTAATGGAAATTTACATTAGCTGCTTTCATGGTTGCTGCAGCAATTCTTTCAATCCGTTCTCTGAAAAACTTCATTTCATTTACATCAATGGTTAACGGAATTTCTACTTCCGGCAGCACTTTATAACCCTCTTGGGTAAGTTTGACAGCCGCATTAAAGATAGCTTGCATTTGCATTTCATAAATTTCCGGGAAGGTTATGCCTAGGCGGCAGCCACGATGTCCGAGCATGGGGTTAAATTCATGCAAAGCCCGCACCTTTTTAAGAAGTTGTAGTTTTTCTTCCAGCAAGCCTGGCTCTTTACCTGTTGTCTTTAGCTGGGTTGTTTCAACAAGCAGTTCTTCCAGACTTGGCAGAAACTCATGCAGGGGTGGATCTAACAGTCGGATAGTGACCGGAAATCCCTCCATAGCCTGCAGTATTCCATAGAAGTCACCTTCTTGCATCGGCAGCAGATGCGCCAATGCCTCTTGGCGCTCTTCCAGGGTTTCCGCCAAAATCATTTGTTGCACATAAGGCAATCTGTCCTGCTGCATAAACATATGCTCTGTTCTGACAAGGCCAATGCCAACAGCGCCGAAATCTCTGGCCTTTTTAGCATCCTCAGGAGTGTCTGCATTTGCTCTAATACCCAAGCGTTTAAACTCATCTGCCCACTCTAACAGAGAGTTGTATTCTTTGGATAACTCCGGATCTTTCATGGGAACTGCACCTAAAATAACCCGTCCGGTAGATCCATCAATTGAAACAAGTTCACCTTTTTTAAGGATTTTATCACCAACGCTAAATTCTTGGTTAGCATAGTCAATGCGAATGGCTTCACAACCACACACGCAAGGCTTACCCATTCCCCGAGCAACTACTGCTGCATGGCTGGTCATGCCGCCTCTGCTGGTCAAAATACCTTGTGCTGCAACAATCCCGTGAATGTCATCAGGAGTTGTTTCTGTACGTACCAGCAATACTTTTTTGCCAGCTTTGCCCATAATCTCGGCTTCATCAGCATCAAAGACAACCGTTCCTGATGCCGCCCCCGGTGATGCAGGCAAGCCTTTGGCCACAACCTCCAATTCAGCCGAGCTGTCAATCTGGCGGTGCAGCAGTTGATCCAATTGGCCAGGTTCAACCAATAGCAGTGCTTCCTGTTTGGTAATCAGGCCTTCCTGTGCCAGTTCAAAAGCAATCCGCACACTGGCCTGCGCAGTTCGTTTACCATTCCGGGTTTGCAGCATATATAAGCGTCCACGCTCGATGGTGAACTCTATATCTTGCATATTTTTATAATGGCTTTCAAGTAACCGGGCAATCCGGGAGAATTCAGCAAAAACTTCCGGCATTTCATCCTGAAGCTGCGCTATCGGGCGCGGCGTGCGGATACCGGCAACCACATCTTCGCCTTGCGCATTGGTCAAAAACTCACCATATAACAGGTTTTCTCCGGTTGAAGGGTTACGGGTAAAGGCCACGCCTGTACCGGAATCATTGCCCATATTGCCAAATACCATGGATTGAACATTTACGGCTGTACCTAAATCATGGTCAATTTTATTTAAGTTCCGATATACAATGGCTCTGTCATTATTCCAGGAGTGGAATACGGCCTCAATTGCCATAGATAATTGTTCCATCGGACTCTGCGGAAAAGGTTTACCACTCTTGCTTTGTACCAGCTCTTTGTACTTGTCAATAATTGCGCGTAACGATTCCGTGCTTAGTTCTTGGTCATATTTCACACCTTGCACATCTTTTTGTCTGTGCAGGATATCTTCAAATTCATATTTAGGGATTTCTAGTACAACATCACTGAACATTTGGATAAAACGACGATAGGCATCATAAGCAAATCTGAGATTATTTGTGTTTTCTGCCACAGATTGAACAGTCTCTTCATTAAGCCCCAAATTCAAAATGGTATCCATCATACCAGGCATCGAAAACATAGCGCCAGACCGTACTGAAACCAATAACGGGTTTTTCAGATCACCAAACTTTTTATCTGCTTGCTGCTCAACTACAGCAAGATTACGTTTAACCTCATCCATAAGTCCATCAGGTAGTTTTTTGCCTGCCCGATAATATTCAGTACAAGCCTCAGTGGTAATTGTCATTCCTGGAGGAACAGGTAACCCAATGTTCGTCATTTCCGCTAGGTTAGCGCCTTTACCTCCCAGCAACGCTTTCATATCAGCTTTACCTTCTTTAAATAAGTAAACAAATTTAGCCATTTGTCATTACCCCTTTCCGATAGATATCCAGCACATAGGCCGCCGTTTCTTCCACGGATTTATTAGTTACGTCAATAACAGTACATCCAAGCTTGCGCATCATCGTCCAGGCATACTCATATTCTGCCGATATTCTCTCCATATTCACATAGTCACTCTCTGTAGACAAACCCATTATCCTTAATCTCTGTTTGCGTATCTCTTGAAGAATTGTGGGGTTGATGGTTAATCCTATTATTTTATTTTTTGGTAAAGCGAAAAGTTCATCTGGCAGCGATGCTTCCATAACAAGAGGTACATTGGCGGCTTTAATACCCTTATGGGCTAAATACATACACAGCGGCGTTTTCGATGTTCGGGATATTCCGACTATTACTAAGTCCGCCTTACTAAGTCCTCGCGGATCTTTGCCATCGTCATATTTTACAGCAAACTCAACGGCTTCTACCTTAGCAAAATATTCTTTATCAACTTTCCTAATAAGGCCAGGCTCATTGCGCGGCAATAAACCAGTAATGTTTTGCAGCGCTGCAATGACCGGATACATAATGTCAACACTGATTATGCCAAGTTCAGCTGCTTTTGTTTCCAGGCATTCTTTTAAATCCTGACGAACCAAGGTATACACCACAGCAGCGCCTACTTGCGCAGCCTCGTTTAGGATAGCCTCGAGTTCGTTGGCGGAAGTTAGGTGAGGTTTGCGTTTAAAACTCAGTTCGGCCCCCGCAAATTGACTGGCGGCTGCTCTCACTACAAGTTCTGCAGTTTCGCCGATGGAATCAGATATAATATATACTGTTGGCTTGCTGCCTAGCGGACGTGTAACCATTTCTCCCTCCCGTTGCCTTATTATTCATTTTGCCTATCACATTATCTAATTATATATATCATTCAAAGATAAAATACCGTTTATCCACCTCCACTCACTTATATATGCTATACTGAATATCTTTAAGTGTCAATTAGTATATTCTATTCGCTAATTATTCAACGTTAATTCTGTTATTCCTTCCTTATAGTAAAAAAAAACTATGGACATAAGTGCTATCCCTAGTTTTCGTATACTTGATTATTCCCATACAGAATTCTCAGCTACATATTCGGTTATCGTTATATCCACTGCGTATTATGATAATGCCACTTTTGCATCAAACAAAGAAATATATCCACATTTACTGCAGGTCATATACATGCACCGTATATTTGTTACTTCACCGTCTTGCTGATCTTTTATTGGTATATCAACAAAACTATTTTGACGGGTTATCACCTGACTAGCTCTACATATTGGGCAACTCAAATCGGCTTTTTTATCTAGCAAGCGTTCAATTATTTTGTCTTGTAAATCCACATCCGTATCTCCTCTTGTCATTTTTTAAACCATTCGCCAAAAACTGGGTAATCCCTGCATTTTCTGCAAATGACAAATACGCCAAAACTTTACTACTGCAGTGTATCTGCTCTGTGCCTACTATCACGGCGCCATTTTATCCACAATGCTTTAATCCAATATTTTATAAATATGTTACAACTATAATGTTATAAACATATTTGTGTCATATTGGACACTAATAGATATCAGTATTTAGAAACTAACACAGCTATCGAAAAATACGTGACTTGTCTTGTTACGCAAAAAATCCTGCAAACCTTGTATAACCAAGGCTTGCAGGATTTTCTATTTTATTCCCACTCAATAGTAGATGGTGGTTTTGAGGTAATATCATACACAATACGGTTAACTCCTTTGACCTCGTTGACAATGCGCCGTGAAATGGCGTCAAGCACTTCGTAAGGAAGCCGTACCCAGTCGGCGGTCATACCGTCTTCGCTTTCTACGATTCTAAGGCCAACCGTGTAGGCATATGTCCGTTCGTCACCCATAACCCCAACACTTTTCATGGCAGGCAATACGGCAAACGACTGCCAAATCTTACGGTACAGGCCGGCTGCCTTGATTTCCTGATATACAATGGAATCGGCTTCACGCAGGATTTCCAAACGTTCTTCCGTAATCTCGCCAATAATTCGAATAGCAAGTCCCGGACCTGGGAATGGCTGACGATACACGATCTCTTCTGATAAGTCGATTTCTAGACCTAGCGCCCGAACTTCATCTTTAAACAAGTCTCTGAGAGGCTCGATAAGTTCAAACTTCATATCTTCCGGCAAACCACCAACATTGTGATGGCTTTTGATAACAGCAGCGGTTGCTGTTCCGCTTTCAATAACATCCGGATAGAGTGTCCCTTGAACCAAATAGTCGATATCACCAAGCTTGGCTGATTCTACTTCAAATACGCGAATAAACTCTTCACCGATAATTTTCCGTTTTTGTTCAGGCTCAGTTACGCCTTCCAAGCGTTTCATGAAGCGATCAACAGCATCTACATATACCAGATTCATTTTAAAGCCGTCACGGAAAGTTTTTACCACCTGCTCAGCTTCGCCTTTACGCAAGAAGCCATGATTAACAAATACACAGGTTAATTGATCGCCAATCGCCCGGTGCACCAATACGGCCGCAACCGAGGAATCTACACCGCCGCTCAGTGCGCACAGTACACGTTTATTGCCAACCTGAGCCCGAATCTTGGCAACAGCCTGGTCAACAAAAGAACCCATATTCCAATTGCCTTTGCAGTTACAGGTGTCAAATAAGAAATTCTTCAGCATCTGCATACCTTCAGGCGTATGTACTACCTCTGGATGAAATTGCACGCCATAAATCTGACGCTCTTTATTTTCCATAGCTGCTACCGGCGTACTGTTGGTATGGGCGGTGACAGTAAAACCTGTCGGCGGTTCAGCAATATAATCGCCATGACTCATCCACACCTGCGTTTCGGCACTAACGCCAGTAAACACCCCATCATTTTTATCAACCACAAGTTTGGTATTACCATATTCCCGCGAATCAGCATGCGCAACTTTGCCGCCAAGAGTATGGGCTGTCAACTGCATACCATAACAGATACCCATAATCGGCAGATTAATTTCAAATACCTTAGGATCACATTTAGGCGCACCGTCACCGTAAACGCTGGATGGCCCACCGGAAAAAACAATCCCCTTCGGAGCCAGTTGACGAATTTTTTCGATACTGGTATTAAAAGGGACAATTTCGCAGTATACACCACATTCACGGATTCGTCTGGCAATTAGCTGACTATACTGGCCGCCAAAATCCATAACCAAAATCATTTCTTGCTTTTCTGTCGTCATATATAGAGACCTCCACCTCAGATAGTTAAGCAAAATTAGTTATCGGCATAAGTCTGGGACTTTATGCAATCTCATCAATTTCGCCATATATCGTCAAATTCCTGCCGCCAAAATGAATTAAGTGCAAAAAAATAAGATTGCTGCCCTGGCGCAGCAATCTCTTTGCCTAGTGACGCTGTATTCCCTGTTCACTGTACTTTTCCAATAATTCTCCTACCGTAACAAAACTATAGCCTTCGGCTTTCATTTTCTCAATAAGAATTGGCAGCGCGTCAGCAGTCTGTACCGGCGTATCTGAGGCATGCATGAGAATAATCGCCCCTGGTTTCAGGCGTTTCATAACTCTTTCAACAATGGCATCCCGCCCGGGGTTTTTCCAGTCGAGGGAATCCACATTCCAAATAATTGTTTTGTAGCCCAGTTCATCAGTGGCTTTTAATGATTTTTGGCTATAATGTCCGTTAGGCGGCCGCAATAAGTGCGGCTCTACTCCGGTTACTTCCTTTATTTGCTCATGAGCTTTCGTAATATCTTCTTTTACCCATTCTGGTGACATATCGCCATAGTTTTCATGCCGGTACCCATGGCTGGCGATCTCATGTCCGTCTTGGGCTATACGTTGCGCAACCTCAGGATACTTTTTTGACCATGGTCCCATGATAAAGAAGGTCGAGTGAATACTGTTTTTTTGCAAGGTATCTAAAATTGAAGGCGTAAATTTATTGCCCCAGGAATGATCAAAGGTAAGTGCCACCACTTTTTGGTCAGTACGAGTCCCGGCAATAGCTATCGGCCCACCGGAAATTACGGTGGCAACTTGCACATACATAGCCGATATCGCAAACAACCCAACAATACTATAGAAAATATTGCGGTGATGAAATAGGCGATGCAAGCTAATAATCATAGATCCCCCTCCCTCCGCAGTACAATAGTATGTATGCATCAGGCAGGATGATTATGCTTAGGTTCTTATAGGCCAATATAATCAAATAACTTTGAAACTATTGCTTGACCAGTCTGATTACTTAACCACAGTATACCGCAACAGTACTTTGTTATGATCCTCTGTCCTCATATAATCCAGGCCAATCCGGTTGACCCGAATTCCAATCCCAACGGTATCGGCTCCCCCGAAGAGATCAATCTGCGGTCTGCGCTTTTGTACGGTTAACTCTGCCAATCTCTTATTAAGCACTTTGGTATCATTTTCTCTTTGCAACGCAACTTCTTTATTTACTAAATCGGTTACATCAATAGTAGCTGCGGAATTAATTTCACCTGTGAGTTTTCCTTGTTCAAACTTTGTTTTTTCCCCTGTTATACCCTGCATTTCAAACAGCTGATTGTTATACTTCATATAAAGCGCCGGCGCCGGAACAGTTAACTCAACATCGGTCTTCTCCTGAACAGCAGTCGTCTGACCGGTACTATCCCGGTAAATAATCGTTTCTTTAGGCACATAAGCCATTTGCGTAACTGTTTTAGTCTCAGTTTTAATCACAGGAGGTTTCTGCCTTTCTGTGTACAGCAATTGTTCGGTATTGTTTAACTTTTCTTTGACACTAGCCAGTGCTGCCCGCAAATCCGATATATACCAGGAATGCATTGCCCAGGCACCTAAACCCAGCCCTAAAGAAAATACAAGTACATAAGGTATATATTTTTTCCACCAGTTGCCGGTCAGCTTGTCGATGATTGAATCAACCACTTCTGAATCGCTCAAAATGTATTCACACTCCTATTTATCATCTTCACTATTACTATATTTTGGCGAGCGATTTCTTGTCACAACTATAAGCAGAAAAGCGTTAACAAATGGAATTGCAAATTTTTATTAAAGCAAAAAGGCCGTCTATAAGCTTTTCGCTTATAAACGACCTTATTTGTTAAACTATTTATTCTTGCACTAGAGTGTAGCAGCATTTGCAACTTGCCGGAAATCAATCCCTTGTTATAGGGATTATCGGCAAATTACATCATGCCCATGCCACCCATACCGCCCATTCCACCCATGCCGCCCATACCAGCAGCAGCACCAGCGTCTTTTTCAGGCTTATCAGCAACAAGAGTTTCCGTGGTAAGAACCATAGCCGCGATACTTGCAGCATTTTGCAATGCGGAGCGAGTAACTTTAGCCGGGTCAACAATACCAGCAGCAATCATATCGATATATTCTTCAGTAAGAGCGTTAAAGCCTTTGCCCTTGCCGGCTTTCTTAACGTTCTCAACAACAACCGAACCTTCTAAGCCGGCATTGTTAGCAATTTGACGTACCGGTTCTTCAATGGCGCGTCTAACAATTTCAACACCGGTTTTTTCATCGCCGGTAAGTTTCAGGCTGTCTAAGCTAGGCTGAATGTCGATAAAAGTAGTACCGCCACCAGCAACAATGCCTTCTTCAACTGCAGCACGGGTAGCATTCAGAGCATCTTCAATGCGCAGTTTCTTTTCTTTGAGTTCTACTTCAGTAGCAGCACCCACTTGAATAACAGCTACGCCGCCAGCCAGTTTGGCCAAGCGTTCTTGCAGTTTTTCTTTGTCGAAATCAGAAGTGGTCTCTTCGATATGAGTACGGATTTGAGCAACACGCTTTTTGATTTCGTCAGCAGAACCGCTGCCGTCAACAACAGTAGTTTCTTCTTTGGATACGCGTACTTGACGGGCACGACCAAGATCTTCCATAGTTACGCTGTCAAGTTTGCGTCCGAGTTCTTCGGTAATAACAGCGCCACCGGTAAGGATAGCGATGTCTTCCAACATAGCTTTTCTGCGGTCGCCAAAGCCAGGAGCTTTTACAGCAACAGCGCGGAAGGTGCCGCGAAGTTTATTAACAACCAGAGTAGCAAGGGCTTCGCCTTCTACATCTTCAGCAACAATTAAGAGCTCTTTGCCTTGTTGAACTACTTTTTCCAGTACTGGTAAGAGGTCGGCAATAGCGCCAATCTTACGGTCAGTAATCAGGATGTATGGATCGTTCAGTACGGCTTCCATCTTGTCCGGATCAGTAACCATGTAAGGGGAGATATAACCGCGGTCAAATTGCATGCCTTCTACAACATCAAGGTCAGTACCCATGGTTTTGGACTCTTCAACAGTGATAACACCGTCTTTGCCCACTTTTTCCATAGCTTCTGCAATCAGGGTCCCGATTTCTTCATCAGCAGCGGAAATGGAAGCAACTTGTGCGATTGCGTCTTTGGTTTCAACTTTTTTGGAGTTGCTTTTGATTTCGCCAACAAGTACATTAACTGCTTGCTGAATGCCTTTTTTCAGAATCATGGGGTTAGCACCAGCAGCTACGTTTTTCATACCTTCGCGAATCATAGCTTGTGCCAGCAAAGTAGCGGTAGTGGTACCGTCACCGGCAACGTCATTGGTTTTGGTGGCAACTTCTTTTACAAGCTGTGCACCCATATTTTCAAACGGATCTTCCAGATCAATGTCACGGGCAATGGTTACACCATCATTAGTGATTGCCGGAGCGCCGAATTTTTTATCAAGTACTACATTGCGACCTTTAGGTCCTAAAGTAACTTTAACAGCATTAGCCAGTGCGTTTACGCCTCTCTCGAGTGCCCGGCGTGCTTCTTCGTCAAATAAAATTTGTTTAGCCATTTATGTATTACCTACCTTTCACTTTATAGTAAAATTGGGTGTTATTAAATTATAGCCAGGATGTCTCTCTCGCTGATAACGAGGTAATCTTTGCCCTCGACCTTAACTTCGGTGCCAGCATATTTGGAGAAAATAACACTGTCGCCAACTTTAACCTCAACAGCAACTTTTTGGCCGTTTTCCAGAGTCTTGCCTGTTCCAACAGCTACAACTTTACCTTCTTGAGGCTTCTCCTTAACTGTGTCAGGAAGAACGATACCGCTTTTAGTAACTTCCTCCTTTGCCAAAGCTTCAATCACTACTCTGTCGCCTAATGGCTTAATCATGTAAAGACCTCCCTTTATAGTGTGTTATATAGTTTATCGGTTGTTGTTAGCACTCACTCAAGACGAGTGCTAATTCCATAATTTATAATATAAAATTCTGCATGAAAAAGCAAGAGCATTTGCGTAAAAATCTATATATTTTTTAAAATTTTTATTGGAAATATAAGGGGCAGAGACTTCTCGCCTCTGCCCGCTCCCCAACATAATGGGTTATCGCTTGCGTGTAGCTGACTCTACAATAGCCGCCGCTACATCCCTAATTGATTTTCGTTTACTCATACTATACTGCTGAATACGGCGGTAAGCCTCTGTCTCGGTTAAACTATAGGCATCCATCAAAATCCCTTTGGCACGGTCAAGTATTTTTCTGGTTTCCAGTGAATTTTTAACTTCTTCCAGTTCTTTTTCTAGGTCTGCAAATTCCTTAAACCGCGATAAGGCAATTTCCATTGCTGGAAACAAGTTAGCTTCTTTGACTGGTTTGACCAGATAAGCAAGCACACCTGAATCCTTAGCCTTTTCAACAATTTCTTTTTGGCTAAAAGCAGTCAATAATAGAACCGGTGCCAACTTTTCATTGGAGATGATTTTAGCGGCCGTAATTCCATCCATTTCAGGCATTTTGATATCCATGATAACAAGGTCAGGTTGGCATTTGCGGGCCATTTCTACCGCTTTTACGCCGTCTTGCGCTTCTCCTACTACAGTATGTCCGGCTTCTTCTAGTATTTCTTTTAAATCCATTCGTATAATTGATTCATTATCTGCAACTACTATCCGCAAAGCTTCCATGTTAATCCTCCTTGACCTCTTTCACACCTTCCGTAAGGCGGGGAATCGTAATAAAGGCATGAGTACCGGAACGGGAAAAAAGGCGAAATTTTCCTCCAAGGTCATTTTCAATCAGTGTCCTGACTATCTGTAATCCCAGACTATTGGTATTATCAAGGCTAAAATTCTCAGGTAAACCAATACCGTCATCATAAATATCTATTTGGTAGTTCTCTTGGGTTGTCGTAATATCAACGCCAATAAGGCCTTCCTTACGACCAACAAAACCATGTTCAATCGAATTTTGAATAAGCTCATTAATCACTAGTGCCAAACTACTTGCCTGCTCAGACGGTAAGATAACCGTCTGCCCGTTAAATACGGTTTCAATATTAAAATTGGGTTCAAGCATATTTTGGATTACCATGTCCAGTATGTTTTTTGTAACTTCAGCCACATCGATAATGCCTCTGTCCTGTTGGGACAAAAACTCGTGAACAACCGATATGCTCAAAATCCGGTTAACGCTTTCTCTTAAGGCAGCCTTAACTTCCGGAGTCTTGGTACGCCTGGCCTGTAGTCGCAGCAAACTGGCAATGGTTTGCAGATTATTTTTAACCCGATGATGTATCTCTTGAATTACAGCTGATTTTACCAGTAATTCTTTTTCTTTTTTTCGAAGCTCAGTTACATCGGCAATAATAAATACAGTGCGTACTACTAAATTACCGACAAAAATAGGAATCGCCCGTTGTACCAAAATCACATTACCGACAGTAGCTTCCTTTTCAAGTGGCTGACCTGTGGATAATGCCTTTTGCGCCAGTCTCATATTGACCTGGCGGTCAGATGCCCGGCGTCCGACAATCTGATTGATACCGAGAACTTTGTAAATAGCATCGGCTGCTGAATTGGCAAAAGTAACATACCCGCGTTCGTCAATAATAATAATACCATCACGAGTACCTAACGGCCGATAAAATTTTCGTCCCATTGTTTCATCAAAGGTCGCCATAGTTAAGAGCATGGAGGCGGTTTCCACCAGCATACCATGACCCTCAGCAATTGCTTCCTGATTACTGGTTTCAAAACTTGCCGCTGCAATTATATTGCCTGTCGCATCCTTTATCGGATACACCCGCATTTCCAATGCATCCATGCCAAGCTCCCACTCGCGCTGTCCTGCTATAGCAGTCCCATAAGAAAGCGTTCGCCATATTAGCGGTTCTTCCACAACTTGTACGGTACTGCCAAGAATATTGGTTTTGAAATCAATATAACAGGTATTAGGTTTGGCTTGGGCAACAATGGCCAGAAAGTTGTCACTGCGTGCCTGAGCATACAGGGTAACCTGGGCGTGGGCAAGATCAGCTGCCAATCCAAGAACGCTCGCCGCATTCTCGATTACTTGTGTTTGCTGCGCGGTCAAGGCAGTTATTTTGCAGCATATATCAGCAACTACGCCCATAAATTTCCCCCATTCAGAATTAACCAAGGTACTAATCTTTATGTATTCAACTATATCTGTAAAAATTCCTTGGTATCTGGTCACAAGTTAAATCACCAGTACCTTAATTTGTGGACATACTTCGACACTGTATATTCACCACTTACAAATGGTGAATATACAGCGGATTAGACATTGGGTAAAACTTTTTCTGTCTATCCACACCTATCTTGTTGTTATCCCCGAAGTTATCCACATTATCCACAAACTTACCCACAACACAATTGTTGTATATCGCTGCGCATTTATCCATTTTGCACAAAATTACTCACATTATCCACAATTGTAGTATTATTGTTTTCCACATTACCCGCGCCCTAATTTAAGTGTCGGCAGCGCATTAAGATGGAGATCGGCAAAATCCTGAGCTAAATACTGATAATGTGCACGGCAGGCAATCATTGCCGCATTATCGGTACACAGTACTGGCGGCGGATAAAATAACGCTATATCATTCTGCTCAGCGGCCGCTGCCAGTTCGGTTTGCAAATAAGAATTTGCTGCCACTCCCCCGGCAATAACAAGTTGTTTAACGCCAACATGATTGGCGGCGGCTATCGCTTTTTCCACCAACACACCAACAACGGCAGCCTGAAAACTTGCGGCTACGTCAGGCACGCACACCGCATCCCCATGCTGAGCTGCGGTATTCAGGTAATTTAACACCGCCGATTTTAAACCACTAAAGCTAAACGCAAATTTATTTTCACCTTCTTGTCCCGCAAAAGCACGCGGAAACGCAATGGCATTAGGATTGCCCTCTTTGGCTGCTTTATCAATATGCGGGCCGCCAGGATAGGGGAAATTCATAACCCTGGCAATTTTATCAAAGGCTTCCCCTGCCGCATCATCACGAGTCTGGCCCAAAAGTTCCAGTTCATTATAATCCTTGAGATGAATCAGCGAAGTATGACCACCTGACACCACCAGCGCCACAAACGGCGGCTTTAGTTCTTCATGCGCTAAAAAGTTGGCAAAAATATGTCCTTCTAAATGGTTAACCCCAATTAACGGTTTGTTAAGCGCAAAAGCCAGCGCCTTGGCAGTGGCTACTCCTACTAAGAGTGCACCGACTAATCCCGGCCCATAAGTCACCCCAATGGCATCAACCTCAGCCATGGTGGTTCCCGCTTCCTTTAATGCCTGATCGATAACCGGAATAACATTTTCGATATGCTTGCGCGAGGCAATCTCCGGCACCACACCACCAAATTTCTGATGTGTCGGTACCTGTGACGAAATAATATTAGATAAAATTCTGCGGCCATTCACGACAACAGCTGCTGAAGTTTCGTCGCAGCTTGTTTCTACAGCCAATATTATGTTTTGCTTCATAAGGACAGACCTCCATCATATGTCTGCTAATTATTACATACTCAAACAATGTATTTTAATTGCACCAGCGAGCCACATTAAAATCAAGGACAATAACATGCAGTCCAGGAAAGGAGGTGCACGCATATGGCACGCTCGAATAAACCTGTAAATCCTGGGGCTGAAAACGCTCTTGACCAAATGAAAATGGAAGTTGCTAATGAATTAGGTATTTCCGAGCGAGTTCGCAGCCAAGGATGGTCGACTATGACCTCTGCTGACTGTGGTCGTGTAGGCGGTCACATGGTTCGTAAAATGATCGAGCAATATGAATCTACTCTCCAATAGATCTTTATAGCCTAGGGCGGCCACAGCCGCCCTAGTGCTTTGTCCAGAAACTAAATTGCTCTAACCTTCTCACCTTTTTACGAAGGCAAGAACAACTTAGTCTCTGGATAAGTTCAAGTCAAAATCTTTTGGGTTCAGACGCAACTGACACGACATCACCTTTTAGCCGGCTACCGCATATGCTAAGATACACAATCACCCTTTGAGGGCTGCGAATTAATCACGCGGCTCTCTTTTTTTTCGAAACTGGCGATAAACGCCCATCTGCTGCGTTACTCCTGTGGGCGTTCCCTCCGACGTACTTCCCAGTACGACTACGGGTACGTCCTCGTCGTGCCTTGCATATGGACATTTCTAGCCAGTTTCGGGCTTTTAGAGATTGTCCAGCCACATAATCAGCGCATCTTCACCTAGTTCAGCGTAGTAGTTCGGGCGAATGCCGCGTTCGACGAAGCCACGGCGCGAATACAGGTTGCGGGCTGCCGTGTTTGACGGGCGGACTTCCAGTGTCATACTGGTTGCCCCCAGTATTTTAGCAGCAGCAATCATATGCTCTAATAACAGTGTCCCCAAACCCCGTCCCCGGCACTCAGGCAAGAGGGCAACATTGGTGACATGTGCCTCGTCTACTACACTCCAAAAACCGGCATAGCCTATCAGCTTCCCAGCTTCTTCAACAACTAAATAATGCGCCAGATCATTGCTATTTATTTCTTCTTCGAATGCCTTGCGAGACCACGGAGTAGAAAAAGACAGATTCTCTACCACCAGCACAGCCTCAATGTCCTCAACCCGCATCGGCCTGATACATAATTCAGACACTAGCGGCACTCCTTGGCTTGCCGGCGTTCCCATAATTCTTCTGCCTCTGAACGTCTGATGTAGAGTGGCTCCAAAGCAGCAATATCATGTTGTATGCCCTGAGCATACATAATTTGTGCCATAACAGCTACACTCCCGGCACGCGGCATAACCACATGCGGCGGTACAGGCTGAGCAATGTCGGCTTTATGCATAACAGCAGCTTCACCTAACATTAAAAATGGCTTTTCCATTTTGGCAAGCTCGTCCTGAGCCTGCGCAAAGGACATAACCTGAGGCGGCTTTATTTCAAAAACATTATTTTCGCGCCATTCATATAAGCCCAAATACACATTGCCCTTCTGGGCATCAAGCATAGGTGCCAGAATTACTCCTGGAACCGGACAGGAAAACGCCAGCGCTGCCAGAGTAGGTACGCCGATAAGCGGAATATTGAGGGCATATGTTAAGGCTTTTGCTGTTGCTAAACCAATCCTGAGACCGGTAAAAGAACCTGGCCCAATACTTACGGCAACCGCCTTTAAATTAGCTTGCTCCACTTCAGCCATTTCAAGCAGGCTGGCAATATGAGGCATCAGCCTTTCCGAATGTGTTTTTCTGGTTTGAATCGTAAGTTCAGCCACCAGCGTGTCTGAGGTGGCAATGGCTACACTCGATACAAGGGTAGCTGTATCAACAGCAAGAATCGGCAACCTGTTTCAACTCCTCACAAAGCATTTGATATCGTTTTCCTACGGCCTTGAGATTAATAATACGTTCATCTGGCAGCTCACCATACTCTAAGGTCAGCCACAAATGTTCTTTTGGCAAAAACTCACTGAATCTCTCAGGCCACTCGATGATAGCGATACCACCGGCTTCCACATAATGATCAAAGCCAATATCAGCGAGCTCAGACGGATGTTCGAGGCGATATAAATCAAAATGATATATTGCAAGATCCTGCCCGGCCTCAGTCTGGCCATCATATACATTTAACACGGTAAAGGTAGGACTGCTTACAACATCGGCTACCTTTAGGCCGGCTGCAATTCCCTGACTTAACAAGGTTTTGCCGGCACCAAGATTTCCGGACAAACAGATAACATCTCCAGGCTTTAGCATCTCAGCCAACGCTTGTCCAAAATTATAGGTTTCCTCTGATGATGCCGTCTTTTTCTCTATTTTGGCAGGCGGCAGTTCCTTTCGAAAGTGGTTATAGCCTTTGGCTTCAATAGCCTGGCTGTCACCATCTTCGTCAACAAGCACCACACCTTCACCTGTATCTACAATCTCACCAATCTTAACCACTTGCAGTTCCGGCTTGGCTTTCAACAATTCTTCAAACTTCCTTGGTTCCATAGTAAATAAAAGCTGAAAATCTTCGCCGCCATACAAAGCATAATCAAGTGCCTGCTTACCTAACTTTCCGGTCGCTTCTTTCAGCTCATCGGTAAGAGGAATCTGCTTGGCATACAGCCGCACTCCCACACCACTGGCTTTGGCTATTTCGTGCGCTTCACTGGCCAAGCCATCGCTAATATCATCCATACTGGTGGCACCGGCTGCGGCAAGTACCGGGCCTGTTTTTACCTGTGGGCGCGGCGACAAATGAGCGGTAACCAGCGGCCAGGCAAAGTCAAAATCCTCCCACTCACCGGCTGTCAGCAAATCAAGCCCTGCGCCGGAATTTCCGAGGCAACCGGTAACGGCCACAATATCGCCAGCCTGAGCGCCTGAGCGTCTCACTAAATTAACCGGCTCTACCTCGCCGGTTACGGCAACATTAATTACAAGTCCACTAGGACTTGAGACTGTATCACCGCCAACAATATTAACCCCAAATTCATGGCAAATCTCTTTCATGCCCTGATATAAATTCACAACAAAATCTGGCGGCGTAGTTGGCGGTAAAGCCAACGATACTACAGCATGTCGCGGCACGCCGCCCATAGCGGCAATATCGCTTAAATTAACCGCAATTGCCTTATACCCAAGCTGCCAGGCTGTTGTAGTAGCTAAATCAAAATGCACGGATTCAACTAACATATCTGTTGTAATCAGCAGCAATTGTCGGGGTGTTGGCAGCAACACGGCAGCATCATCACCAATACCAAGAACCACACTGCCTTGGTCACTGATTGTATCTTCTTTAATTAAATCAATTAGACCGAATTCTCCTAGATTTTCAAGTTCATTCATGGAAACACCACCTCTATGGCTGCATAATGTTTCTAATAAATTCTCTTTTATGTAAGTATTTCCTGCAAGAATAGTATACCTAAACACGAAAAAAAGTTGTACTCATAGAGGATTTATCCTTATCATTATCAAATTTATTCCACCATAGTTTGAAAATCCCAGGAGGACTTTGTATGGATAACCTGCGACTAAAGATCTCTAATATCGACAGAGTGGGGCTGGTCCTGGATATTTCCCGGATACTTGCCGCCAGAAAAATCAACATCATCTCCATGGAAGTCGAACTCAACACAATATACATGGAGTTTCAGGCACTTTCTCTCGCCACTAAGCAAAGCCTGTATGACGAACTCTTTTCCATCCCGCAAATTACCAATGTGACTGAAATAAATCTTATGCCTCATCAGGAACATGCCGAACAACTTAATGCCGTACTTACCTCGGTAAGTGACGGTATTGTCAGTATTGACCTTGAGCGGCGGATTACCCAGTATAACTTTGCGGCCGAAAAAATTATCCGCTTACCGGCCAGCGATGTCCTGGGACACAAATTTGATGATATTTTCCCTGCCGACAGTCCGTTAATAACTACGTTAACTCGGGGAATACCTTATAACAACCGTGAAATAGTCCTGGAAAAAACCAAAAGCCACTATTTATCCAGCGGACGGCCAATCAGAGACAGGAACAGCCGTATTATTGGTGCAGTAACCGTTATTAAGGACATCAGCGCCGTCAGAGAGCTTGTATACACCGTTACAGGCCAGCGGCAAATGACCTTTGACGAAATCCTGTTTACAAGCCTAGCTATGCATAAAGTCATAGCTCTGGCTAAATCCATTGCTTGCGGCGAATCAACCGTACTTATCCGGGGTGAAACAGGCACAGGCAAAGAACTCATTGCCCGCGCCTTGCATGCGGCGTCAATACGGCATAACAAAATATTTGTCCCCTTAAATTGCGCGGCTATTCCTGACGCCCTCCTCGAAAGTGAGTTATTCGGTTATGAGGACGGCGCTTTTACCGGCGCCGTCAAAGGCGGCAAACATGGTTTGTTTGAGTTTGCCAGCGGCGGCACTATCTTTTTGGATGAAATTGGCGAAATTCCTTCTCACCTTCAAGCCAAACTCTTGCGAGTATTACAGGAAGGAAAAGTAAGGCGTATTGGCAGCACCCGGGAAATCCCTGTTAATATTCGCATCCTGGCTGCCACCAACCGTAATCTTGAAAAGATGGTTGCCTCCGGAAGTTTTCGCGAGGACTTATATTACCGCCTTAATGTAATACCGCTGTTTATCCCCCCTTTGCGCGAGCGCCGGGATGATATTCCACTCTTAGCCCAAACCTTTATTGAGCGTTGTTCTGCCCGCCTTCACAAAGACATTACCGCAATTGACCAAAACGCCCTTAATAAGCTGATTAATTATCCTTGGCCCGGAAATATCCGCGAATTAGAAAATGTCATTGAGCGGGCTGCCAATATCGTTGCCGGTACTACCATTTACGGTGAGCATATTATATTCGACCAGGATTATACACTGCCGCCAGTTGCTAATCCCATCTATAACCGGACTCTGGATGAAATTATCACTGAGGTCGAGCATGACGTACTTAGTCGCGCAGTAAAAAAATATACCAGCTCCCGGCAATTGGGCGCCGCTCTGGGCCTGTCCCATACGGCTATACTAAAAAAACTGCGAAAACATAAGTTGTTGCCAGAACAAAAAAACTAAATAAAGAACAGCAAAAAAGCAGCAGTCTCTGATTACCAAGAACTGCTGCTTTTTGTTATTTTTTTATAATTTTTTCGGAACGGCTAAGTGGTTCACTGGTGTCCATATGCCCGGAGATGGTCTCAATTTTCTTGCCATTAACTAAAATCTGCACCTGATGAATATCAGGAAACTCGGTCAGTGTGTTAACAATCGCTGACACCAGCAAAATTTCAGTGGCCGAACCGCCGCCATTGCGTTTAATTAATTTATCATTAAAATCCGCATAAGCAATATGGTCTTTAATTGTCAGGTTTTTTAACTGCGTCCCCTCTGGCATAATACCAACCAGGTCCGGGTTTTTGCTGCCTGCTAATAAGAGCTCCATTGCTGTCTTGGCCGGATGGCTGTCAACAGGTACTTTGTGTGTTACCGGCACAAGATACATGGCGTCTTTTGTAGCATGGTAAACCACAAGCTGCATTGTCTTCTCTGTATTAGCCGCAGTACCATTTGGCTGCGACTGTTCAACACCCTTGTTATTGCCAGGAGTCGCCGTTCCCGTCTGACTGGCAGGAGCAGCACCATCACATCCGGCAATTGCAAACGCCGTAACCATCAGCATAGCCATTATGAGTAATCTAATAGTTTTCATCATACCCACCTCTTTAGTTTAGCTTGGAAGCCTGGTCAAAGAACCGCTCCAGTCCCCGTACTATTCCTTGCGCCATATCATCTTGAAATTCGGGTGAGCTTAAAAGTTTCTCTTCTTTGGGGTTAGATATAAAGGCCAGCTCCACAAGTACTGCCGGCATCAGTGTTCTCTTAATAACATAGAAGTTGGCTGTTTTGGTTCGTCTGTCCTGTAATTGGCCGGCGTCAATCAAATTGGTTTGTATTGCCGAAGCCAGCATCGAATCATACAGGCTTTTTTGATAATAATAGGTGGTAGTACCACCTGCGGCAGGATTGGAAAATGAATCGCAATGAATACTGACAAATACATCAGCCTTTCGGCTGTTAGCCAGTGAAGAACGAGATTTCAATTCTTCGACATCAGTTGCATTTGGGCCAAATACATCGCGGTCATCCTGACGAGTCATGATAACTCTGGCCCCTGCCTTTTCCAACAATTCTTTTACTTCTAAAGCCACTGCCAAATTTGCCGTTTTCTCCTGATACCGGCTCGGACCAATTGCGCCGGGATCACTGCCGCCATGGCCAGGATCAATGGCAATTACCTTATTCTTCAGTCCTGCCGTAAAGGAGAAGTCCGGGCGCGGCATAGGCTTGTTGATATCCACAACCACCCGAAAAGGTTTATTGGCTTTGGGATCACTCGGAAGAGTAAACACACTGTAATCGCCGTCTTCCACCGTTAACGGTAAATCAAAAGTTACTTTAGTATCTTGCCCGCTAACATCAAAGCTGACTTTCTCAATAACTTTTCCGTCAAATTCAAGATCAGCAACGTCTTTACCCGGGGTTGTCCCTTTAACAGTCACAACCAACCGAGGCGTAGGGGTATTAATAACAACGCCACTGGCCTTGACAGGGCCGGATACATCCATAACTAGGCGCATTTTAGCAGCGCCGGTAACAGCTTCGGTATGATTAGCCCAGCGAACTTTACTAAGTTCTAAACTGCTGCCTATAGCAGAATTAGCTGTCTGCCCATAAGGTTTAGCAGCAGCATATACACTTGTCCACGAAGCAGCAAACAGGGTAATCAACAATAATAACACTACTTTTCGCAATAAAGGCACCTCCAAACCGCGAAGTGTCTTTATTATTTTCGAGTTTATTGTCAAAATTCCTGCAGGACTGGTGTCATAAATCTTCAAAAACCTGAAAATATATACACAAATTACAGATTATTGGTTATTATTACCTTGGTTCTGCTCCATAATTTGTGCAAAAAGCTCATCTACTTCAGCTTGCGCCTCTCTGGTTGCTTCAAGATCAACGCTAATCTCGATTGCCAGAACATCGCCGGCTTTAGCCTCAGGCAACAGTTCCTTAGGCCAATTTACACTGATTTCCTCTTCACCGGCTAAGAGCACTGCCTTGCTGTCTTCAAACCGGTCTAATACTGCTTTAAGCTTCATAATTATCGCTCCTTGGTAATGGTATAGTTTTTCCCATCACTGGATACTGTCACTGTCCCATCCTTATCGGTACGATATATTGCGATTTTCTTATCCTGGTATTTTTTTAATGTGGATGGATGTGGATGATGATACTCATTATTGGCACCAAGCGAAATAATCGCCGCTTCCGGACTTACCGCCTGCAAAAATGGTACAGACGAAGAAGTGCGACTGCCATGATGTCCACTCTTTAACACAACACTTTTCAGGGTAGATGCATCTTTTTTAAGCATTCTCGCTTCTGATTCACTTTCCGCGTCACCAGTCAGCAGCATCGAAAAGTTTTGGTATACCAGTTTGGCTACTATCGAGTTATTATTCAAATCTGCTTCACTGCCAGTGATGGGAGACTTATCAGGTGCCAAGATGGTAAGCACCATGTCACTTCCCAGATCAATTGTCATCCCGGCACTAACTACGGTAAAGGGAATACTCTTTTTCTGGATTTGCGTTAAGTATTGCTTATATAGGTTTGATGTGGTTTTTTGTCCACTGTCATAGATCTGTTTTACGGTAAACGCTTGCAGCACGGCAGTTGCTCCGCCGATATGATCAGCGTGCGGATGGGTAATAATCAGCTTGTCGATTGTCGTAATACCTTGACTTTTCAACATTTTAACAAGCTCATCCTTTGCCGGTACATCACCGGTGTCAACAAGTACGACCTGGTCTTTGGCACGAATAAGGATAGCATCCCCTTGGCCGACATCCAGTACCTTAACCGTAAGCGGCGCATTAGCCGCCGTCAGATTGTTGCTGCCGGCTATTCCGCCTTTACATCCTGCCATTAAAACCATCGAAAAAACAGTCACGACAATAACCAGCCATGACCATTTGCGAATACTGTTCATTTTGTCTCTCCCCCATTATGAAATGCTTGAAAACTAAAAATAGGCAGTTGCCCGCCTATCCCTCGTTCTTACAGCTGAACCAAACCAATACTAATCCGAATTGCTTCGTCTACTTTATTCATGATTTCTTCACTTAAATGAGTAACTTTTTCCCGCAGACGTCGTTTATCAATAGTGCGCAGTTGTTCTAATAGCACAACAGAATCTTTTTCAAGATTGTATTGTTTGGCATTAAGCTCAACGTGAGTAGGCAGCTTGGCTTTGGAAATCTGTGAAGTAATAGCTGCAACAATAACTGTTGGACTATATTTATTACCAACATCGTTCTGAATAACCAATACCGGTCTGTGGCCACCCTGTTCTGAGCCCACTACCGGACTCAGATTAGCATAATAAATATCCCCGCGTTTGACAATCATCCTATTCACGCTCCGCCAGTAGTCCAGGCATTAACTCAAACGTGTCAACATCTTCCAATAAGCCTTCTTCAGCTAATGTCAGATTAATGACTGCCATTTCCTGATAACCTTTTTTCATCATATCGCGCACAGCTTTGCGTTTGCGTTCTTCTATATAAAGACGCATGGCATCTCTGACAAACTGGCTTCTGCTCAGTTTATCCATAGCTATTATGCCATCTATTTCTTGTAACAATGCGTTAGGAATACTTATCATGATTCGCCGTAACTCGGCCACACCATCACCCCCGCCAGATATGGAGCATACTAAAAGATGATATTATTATATAAGCGTTGCTATACTAGTGTCAACTTTTTTTATATACTTTAATAATTATTGATTCCATACAAAGCAGCCGGCACTGCTTTAATCAAATCGGTTGCCGACATCCCGACCATACCGGCCTGAGCAGCTATATCACCGGCCAAACCATGTAGATATACTCCGGCAACGGCCGCATCATGACTGGACATGCCTTGGGCTAGCAATGCAGCAATAATCCCGGTTAACGCGTCCCCGGTACCACCGGTAGCCATACCAGCATTTCCTGTTGTATTAATATATACTTCACCATCAGGAAATGCAACTATTGTATGTGCTCCTTTTAATACGACAATACAGCCCCATTCTCCTGCTGCCTTCCTGGCTACCTGTACACGATCAGCATTTACCTCCTGCGCGCTTAACCCTGTCAATAGTCCCATTTCTCCAGGATGCGGCGTAATCACAGGCAAGGCCGCACAATCAGCCAAAATATGTGTATAGCCGACCAAAGCATATAACGCATCGGCATCAATAACCAAGGGACACTCTACCGTCGCAATCACTTCTCTCACCGCCAAAGCGGTTTCTTCATGACGCCCAAGCCCTGGTCCAATTGCCAACACATCGCTCCCCGCAGCCAGTTTAACAATATCTTCTACCGCTTCCAGGCTTATGCCGCCTGTTTCGGTTTCACCCAGCGCTTTTGTCATTACCTCGGTAAGCTTCACAGCCAATATCTTTTGAATACCTGCCGGAGCAGCTAGGGTAATCAGCCCTGCTCCGCTTCTAAGTCCGGCCTCTGCCGTCATCGCCGCGGCTCCGCTTAACCCTTGAGAACCGGCCACCACGGCCAGCCGCCCATTCATGCCTTTGTGACTGTCCGGACTACGCACAGGCAAGATGGCGCGCACAGCGCTAATCATGAGGATATTCTGCTTAATATGGCGTCCTGCCACAACAGCGGTGGGAATACCAATATCAGCAACTGTCAGTTCGCCGGTGTAGTGAGCTCCGGGATATAAGAACAAACCCGGTTTTGGCAGACCAAAGGTTACGGTGTGCGAAGCCTGTACGGCTTTACCACAAATCTGCCCGGTGTCAGCATCCACACCAGAAGGAATATCTACGGCAACAACAAGTTTGCCGGCGGCATTAATGCAATCAATTACCCGCGCCATATTACCGGCAACTTCGCCGCGAAAGCCAGTCCCCAAGAGCGCATCAACCAAACAATCGGCAAAAGTAGCCGCTATCTTTACTTTGTCCCAGTCGCGTTCACCGGTAATTTCAATAGTATCTATATTCATTTTGTCAATTATGTCCAGATTTATACGGGCCTCACCACTTACCGCCGATTTCTCTCCTAATAAAAACACCTTTACTTTTACACCCTGATTAGCAAGATGCCTCGCAATAACATAACCGTCGCCGCCATTATTGCCTTTTCCGGCAAAAATACAGATCTTGCGGTCTGCTAACATCTCAAACATTGACTCCAAATGCCGCACGACAGCTACGCCGGCATTCTCCATCAACACCGTCCCTGGAATACCGTAGTCGTTAATGGCAATATGGTCAATCTCCCGCATTTGGGCTGCTGTTGCTGCTCGCATTACTTACTGCCTCCCTCTAACACTGCCTGCGCGGCTGCATACTCCTGAGCATGAGTCAGCGATATGTGTATGGCTGTAACACCGAGGTTGTCCGCCAATGCATTAAAACTGCCATGCAAAACAATTTCCGGCTTCCCGGAACTACCGAGGACTACCTCAATATCCCGGATATTGCCGCCGGCAAAACCGCTGCCAAGCGCCTTAGCCACCGCTTCCTTAGCCGCAAACCGCGCCGCAAACGACGCCGCTTGCTGAACACCGCGCCCGCAGCAATACGCCGCTTCTGCAGCCGTAAACACCCGTTTTATAAAGGCCTCATTGGCGGTAGCCGCCTTAATTCGCTTTATCTCAATAATATCAATACCAATCCCAATAACCACAATATCACCTGCCACAATTTTACAATTATAATTATATACGCAAATTCTCAAAAAACATATATGTTACTCAAATATTCACCACTAAATTATGGCAACAACATATATATATCACAACTATATAGAAAAAGGCGGACTACATCACATGCAATCCCCCTCGTCTAAACTACTTCCTTATTATGCCTGCTTTCAGCCCCAATTACCTGGACGCGCGGCGCAACAAATACACGCCTGGTATAAAGGCTGCGATATTAGGCAGCCATGCCCCCAGCATCGGTGGCAATACACCATTTTGCCCCAGTGAACTACCAATAGTCATAACAATATAATACAGGAAAATAATTACGATACTAAAGCCCAAACCATTTGCCGAGCTTGATCGCGGCGAACTGAGCGCCAACGGTGCACCAACAAGCGCAAAAAACAAACATGCCGATGGAATAGCAGCCCGCTTATGCAATTCTACTAAATAAACATTCTTTTGGCGCTGCCCATCTTTCAGTTTAGCAGCCGCCTGCTTAAGTTCGCGGATTGACATCTCATCACTGCGTTTTTGTTCTGATGTTGAAGCACCTTTACTTTCAGCCGGAAGATATTGTTGGTTAAAATACATGGTTCTAATACTATCAAGCGAAATAATATCCTGGATAGCACCGTTTTCTAGCGACATGCCTTCCTCGTAGCGAACAGCCGTATCTGCTGTTTCAATACGCGTCGGACGATTATTTTCGAATTCCTCGACAGTCACCTGCTCCATAAGCGCAGTGGCTTCGTCATAGCGGCGGGCATAGGTCAAACGCCCGATACCATCCTTGTTTTTTTCTAATATTACCAGGTGTTCCTGGCTTTTGGGCCGGGTATTCCCTTTAATTTCAGTCTGAATAGTATTATTGTAGGCTTCGTTTGCTGCCGGGACCACTGTTTCATTAAAAATAACCGCAAACGCGCTGATAAAGAACGCTGTAATTAATACCGGCGCTATCAGTCGATACAAGCTCACACCTGCTGCCCGCATGGCAATAAGTTCTGACGAAGATGATAACCGCCCAAAGCATAATAGGGTTGCCAGTAACATCGACATCGGAAATGTCAACACGACAACACCTGGCAAACTGTAAAAAAACAGTTTGGCAACAACAACACCTGACGCACCAAATTTCGTTATATACTGGGCGATCCGATACATTGTGCCGCCGCCGATAAACATACTTGAAAATGCGCACACACCAAATATAAAAGGATACATCAGTTCAGTAATAATATATCTATCTAGTATTCTCACGATTTTGTCCTCTCTGGTAGAATAAATGAATCTCGCTTCTTCAGCCAATTATCTACCGAAAACCAAGCTAAACCTATACCAAGAATAACTCCTGCTGTTACCTGTACCCCTGTGTGTGCACTAGTTTCTATTCTTGACCAAGAAATAGCTACTGCGCAGCCATACCATAGCCATGCCAGGCGCGGATAAAACACAGTTAATAAAAAAGCCATGGTAAATGCATGTGTAGTATGACCGCTGGGAAAACCATCCGGCAGGCCGGTGGGCCGCAAAGACAATTCACCAAAATCAATTTCCTTGAGCGCATGAACAACTACCCATACGGCAGCATCTACTTTAAGCACCATAGTAAAAAGGCTCTTACATTTTTTCTTATAAGCCACCCAAAACAAAATTCCGTTACTGACAATCAGAAACACATCATTTCCAATACCACTGAACAAGTTGGCTGCTATGAGGATTTCATTCATGTTGCTTTGAGGAACTAGGAGGGCAATAAGAATCATGACCATTCCAATAACAACCGCAAATTTCATGTTTTGCAGCCAAAAGTTACGGCGGCCAGAAACCATCCCATTCTCTTTCATTAACTACCTCCGCTAATTGGTTTGCTGTTAAAGCCATACTTCATCGGGTAATATCCTTTGAAGTTTTTTGCATAATATACTGCTACATCAAATTCGGCCTGCCCCCTACGATAGATAGGAAGGTTTCCCTTGAATTCAATCGTGTCAAAATACGGCGCCATTTCTTTTTCGATATCAGCCATATTCCGCTGCCCAATAATCAGGGCGTTCTGCCCGCGAAAAGCGGCGGGATTATGCATAAACGCAAAATGATGAGCTTCGTCATCCAGACACATAAGCGGCAGCTTACCGCCAAACGCATAATCCACCTTACCTGCGTCAATCCAATGTCTGGCAACCAAAAAATCAACGTTATAGGTTTTATCCAAAAGACCTTTTTCTGCCACAGTTCCCGGCAGATTAGACCAGTTAAGTGCTTCCCAGGACGGGTCTTCTTTGGCAAACCACCCCGGCTCTGCTGTTTTGATCCAACCGGTAGCCGTATGACTCCCCAAAATAACAACAATAAGCAGAAAAGCAGCAGCCGAAAAAGTCAGCCATCTGCGAACTGACCGGCGGGCAAACTGTATCCAGCCGGTAACCGCCTGACCCAAAAGCGGGAACACCAGTAAATATCCGGGAGCCTGCCAGTGGTATAATCCCTGCGCGCCCCACAAAGTGGCAATTGTAAATAATACAATTGGGCCAGCAGCCAAACAACATAAAAACCAGCGTTTGTCCTGCAGGCCATTAAACCTTGATCTGGCCGGGCCACGTCCAAGCCCCTTGGTAAACTGCCAGATAAGTGGCAACCAAATCCACGGCAAAACCCAAACAGCCTGCCCGGCAATATTAGTAAGCATTTTTCCGGGATAAAACCCGCTGACCGCGCCGCGGCTGCCCTGAAACACGAAAGAAACCCAGTTGTGCTGGGCGTTCCAAATCAATACTGGTGAAAAAACGATAAAAGCAACAAATACAGCCAGATAGGGTCCCGGTGTTGCCAAGACCCAGCGGCGATCTTTGCTGGTAATTAAATAAATAAACAAACCAAGCACCAACAAGGCTGCATGATATTTGCTGAGTAGCCCCAGTCCTAAAAAGACACCGGCTGCTAACCATACAGCAAGTGACTGGCCGCGCTCCTGCGGAAAAAACATATGGCTGAGCAAATAAACCACAACCATCATACAAAACATCAGCGGACCGTCCGGCAATATCCAGCCTCCGCCGCTCAAACCAAACACGGCCGAAACATTAAGCAGCAGCGCTGCCCATACACCAGCCCAGTCACCAAAGAGTCTGGCCGTAAGGCGGTACATCAGCCAGGTCGTCCCTGCAAACAGTACAATAAACGGCAATCGTAATACAGCGGTACTTTCACTACCGGTTATATGTGTTGTCAACCAAATTATCCATAGATGCAGCGGCGGATGATCAAAATAACTTAAGCTGAATTGCCTGGCAACAGCAGTTACATAGGTCTCATCAACACCCAGCCCAATACTTGCACCCAAAGTCAGGCGCAGAAGAGAACCGGCGATAATAATCAACCACACCGCATTATACGGCGAGAGAATAATCGGCATAAAAATCTCCTTTACGGCTTAATGGGTTTAACCTTGGCAGCTTTCATGCCTGTTTTAGCCGTCCTAAGCTTAAGTACCATCCAAACTGCTTCCCGAAAAATCGACGAAGACATCTTCGACTGACCTTCTGCCCGTTCTTCAAATACAATAGGAACTTCCTTTATAGCAAAGCCCAGTAAAAAGGCCCGATATGTCATCTCTATCTGAAAAGAATACCCGTTTGACTTAACATCGTCAAGGTCAATTGTTTCCAACACCTTACGGCGAAAACACTTGAAGCCGCCGGTAAGATCATGAAAAGGCAGACTGAGAATAATCCGCGAGTACAAACTCCCTCCCAGGCTGATAATCCGGCGAATGAGACTCCAGTTGGTTACCCCTCCGCCAGAGACATAGCGGCTGCCTAATACCACATCACAGCCGGTAATAGCTTCCAAAAATTTCGGCAAATACTTTGGATTATGCGAAAAATCGGCATCCATTTCAAAAATATATTCGTACTCCCGCTGTAAAGCCCATTTAAAACCGGCGATATAGGCGGTACCTAAGCCCAATTTCCCTGCACGTTTTATGAGAAATAACCGGCCCTGATATTCGCCGGCCATTAGATTTTCAATCAGCTCGCCCGTACCGTCCGGTGATCCATCGTCAACCACCAAAACATGGATATCGGGAACATAACTATAAATCAGCCCTAATAGTTCACCAATATTGTCTTTTTCATTATAAGTTGGAATAATTACAAGTTTCATGAGTAGTTGCTGCCTCCTCGCGATTTTTGCGCCTGTCATTAAAAGTAATTGCATAGTTAAGCGCAAAATTAAGAACTCCGGTAACACCAATGGCAATAAGCTGCGCCAGCATGGCATTTACGCCAAACTGTTCAACCAAGGCCTTTAAAACCGCAAGATTAGCAACAAAATTAACGATACTGCAAGCAACAAAGGAAATGTACTTGCGCCTGAAACTTTTATCAGCCGCCCTGCCTTTAAAGGTCCATAACAAATTCCAGATAAAATTGTTGGTAACAGCAGCTACAAATGACACCACAGCCGCAGTCATATAACTTATGCCCATAGCAATCAGCGGAACATATACTGCCATGTTAACGCCCACGCCAGACAAACCAATTACCGAAAACTTAGCAAACATCTTTAAAACCATTGTATTGGGTCTCCTTATCTAGCAGTTCATCATAGCCAACACCTATATTATATCCAAAGGCAAGCATAAGTCATTATAATGTTGTTTTTGTATATAGGCAAGCGAAATACCGACAACTTGTCGATTAAACAAAAAATGAGGCTACACAAATTGCCTCATTTTAGCATAAACCAATTATTCACTTATTGCAATAGCATTCAAAATACAAAAATCTTGGAAACATCTTCGGCTACTAATTATGGCCGGTAGTTACGCTGGATCAACACTTCAACCCGGCGGTTAGCCGCGCGGCCTTCTTCTGTATTGTTATTGGCAACCGGCCGGTATTCTCCATAACCGGTAGCACTAAAACGTTCTGGTTTAAGTCCGGTATCCTGGGCTAGCAAAAATCTCATGAAATTTACTCCACGCCGGGAACTAAGCTCCCAGTTAGAAGGAAATTCGGCCGAATTTATTGGCATAATATCAGTATGTCCCGAAACGGTAACCTTTTGGGTAAGCGGTGACAACAGTTTGGATATCTGCTCGCCAAACCGGCGCGATTCCGGTCTGAGAGTAGCGCTGCCTGAGGGAAATAATGCCGTATCCTTAATACGAATCATCAAGCCATCATCAGTTAGCAAAGTTACTAAGTCATTGCCGAGTCCGTTGTCTGCAATATACTTATCTAGTTTCTTCTTAGTATCAACCAACTGCGCAGTTTCCTGATTATACGCCTTTTTCTCTTGGGTTGCCCCTACATTATCCATAACAACCGGCAAATACGGAACCGGCGGAGCCTGGCTGCCATTTTCCGGCTGAGGCGGTTTAGGACTATCCAGCAAAGCCGGGCTACCGCTAAACGCAATATTAAACGAAGCCCTCAACTGTTCAAATTTCTTCGTATCAACCTGGGCAGAAGCAAACAACACAATAAACAATGCCAAGAGCAGAGTTAAAATATCAGAATAAGGAACCAACCAAGTTTCATCGGCATGTTCCTCATGATGTTCTTTTCTCTTCTTCCTCATTATTTATCCTCCGGTTTCGGCTTTAATAATTCCCGAACCTTCTGCGGAATAAATACCAGTAGTTTGGATTCGATGGCCATTGGCGAATCACCGGCTTGCAGGGATAATATCCCTTCTACCATCATGCGTTTGATCTCTACTTCTTCCAGAGATATCAGTTTAAGTTTGTTAGAAAACGGATGCCACAGCACATAACCGGTAAAAATACCCAAGAGTGTAGCAACAAACGCTGCGGCAATCGAGTGACCAAGTACTTCAATATCATTCAAATTACCTAAAGCTGCTATCAAGCCAACTACTGCGCCCAATACACCGAGCGTAGGCGCATACATGCCGGCCTGTGAAAAAATAAGTGCTCCCGAACGATGACGTTCTTCCATGGCTTCAATATCCGCATCAAGCACATCTCGAACAAAATCAACATCCATGCCGTCAATAACCATGCTCATACCATTTTTCAAAAACGGGTCATTGATTTCTTCCAGGCGACTTTCCAGCGCCAATATACCTTCACGCCGCGCCACCTGTGACAATTCAACAAATAAACGCAGCAAATCATCTTTGGCAATATGGTTTGGCTGTTGAACTAACTTCTTGCACAATACTGGAAAGTTCTTGATTTGATCCATCGGAAATGCGTTAAACAACGCCGCTGCCGTACCAACAATAATAATTAAAAATGCTGCTGGGTTTATAAGAACCGTAATGCTGGCGCCCTTCAGCACCATACCGACACCAACGGCTAAAATACCCATTACCAAGCCAATAACTGTAGATTTTTCCAAATGAAAGCCCTCCCTATAGCGTCTAAGGCAAAGTACCACTATTATATATATCGCATTTTTTCGAAGGTAATTAAGGGCTTTCTTGAAACATAATTAAAATCCTGTCATATATATGACAGGATTTTCAAATTACAGCCTGCGTTACCGTGATTTTTTTCCATTTTAGTCGATTACTGTATTTTTTTAGGCATTAGCTGCCGGCGGCTGGTAAACCCTGCTAGCCAATTCTTTATCAAGATAAAATAACCCGGCTTCTTTTTCGCCAACCAATTTAAGTTGCTCAAGCACCTCGCTGGCTGAAGCCTCTTCCTCAACCTGTTCGGTTACAAACCATTGCAAAAATATCTGGGCAGCAACATCTTTTTCTCCAACAGCCACTTCATGAAGCTGATTAATTAAGCGTGTCACATGCTCCTCATGCGCCAAAATCTTTTCAAATACTTCGACAGGACTGCCAAAGCTGGTTGGCGGCTCTTCAATGGCTTTAAGTGCAAGCTCACCACCGCGCGCAAGAATGTAATCGACAAACTTCAGCGCATGCATAGTTTCTTCTTGATATTGCACCCTTAGCCAGTTGGCAAAGCCTTTTAAACCCTTGGACATACAGTACCCTGACATGGCCAAATACAAATTTGCCGAATACATTTCAGCCTGAATTTGGCTATTGATAGCCTTCTGCAATTTTCCACTAATCATTACTATCTACTCCTTTATCATTGTTTATTGTTGCTTTGCGTAACTGCGAAACCTTCAATTCCTAAATTCCCCAGAGACTGTTTGAATTCCTCCAGCGTTTGCACCGGACGCTGACAGGCAAAATTTTCGCAGATATAGCCGGTTGCCCGTCCTCCCACCGCAGCCTGTTCTGCCATTGTCGGCAACAATTCCCTAAGATCTTCTTGATAATCCGGATCATTATAGATAACCGTTGTTTCCGGCATAAAACTCCGGGTTGCCAGAGCCAACATAGACTGAACGGCGGCATCTACCTTAGCTCCGGCAATAACAATATGCCGGGGAGCCGTCAGGTAATAATCAAGCGCCAGCAAAAAATGCGTGTAGGCTCTGGGATAATGCGCAACAGCAGCACCAAAACAAGTAAACATAGCTTCTGCCATAGCCTGATATTCGTTATTGTCGGTTAGGCGTGCCAGCTTTAATAAAGCCAATGCAGCTACCGAATTACCCGAAGGCATGGCACCATCATAGATTTCCTTGGGACGAAGCAAAAGCTCTTCACCATCACTACCGGTAAAGTAAAATCCACCATGTTCATCATCCCAGAATAATTCTTTCAAATCCTTGCTGATATGTAGTGCCTGCCGCAAATACTTAGGGTTAAACGTTGTTTCATAAACCTCAAGCAAACCCCATATTAAGAACGCATAATCATCCACATAGCCTTTATAGGCCGCATCGCCATCCCGGTAACGCGCCAACAGCCGTTTGCCATCGGCCGCCGTAAGCTTAGCCAAAACAAATTCTACCGCCCGTTCTGCTGCCCGCGCATAATCATCACGCTGCAGCACTCTGGCAGCCTTGGCCATTGCGGCAATCATCAACCCATTCCAGGCTGTCAGAATTTTATCGTCTTTAAAGGGGTGAATCCGCTGTTCACGCACCTGGTATAACCTTTCCCTGGCTTTTGCCATCTTGGCTTCGAGTTCGGTAATATCCAGGTTGTTTTTAGCCGCATAATCATAAAGATCCTGATTAATTAAGTTCAAAATATTGGCGCCGCCTTCAAAATTGCCAACATGGGTCACATCATAGACATCGGCAACCAGTTCACCAAGTTCCGGCCCCAATAGATTAAGAATCTCCTGCCGTGACCACACATAGAACTTACCTTCCACACCTTCTGAATCGGCATCCTCTGCGGAATAAAAGGCCCCGCCTTCATTCGTCATATCACGCAGCACATAAGTAATTATTTCTTCGGCAATACGGGCAAAATCCGGATCACCGGTGCACTGATATGCTTCCACATAGGCATAACACAAGAGTGCATTATCATACAGCATTTTTTCAAAATGCGGTGCCAACCACTTATTATCTGTTGAATAACGGGCAAAGCCAAACCCAAGATGGTCGTAAATCCCGCCCCGGCTCATAGCATCCAGCGTCTTAATCACCATGGCAATGGCTTTCTTATCCCCGGTCCGCCGCCAGTAGCGCATCAAAAATAGTAAATTATGCGGCGTAGGAAACTTAGGTGCCGGCCCAAACCCGCCATAAGTAGGGTCAAAATCATTTAACAGTTGAGTAAATGCCTGCTCCAGCGTAGCTGCAGACAACTCCCCCGCTTTAGGCTTAACAACCGATTGCTGTAACGATTGCGATAGCTTTTCGCCAATCTCCTCAATCTTCTCCCGGTTCTGATCCCATTGCTCCTTCAGCATGGACAACACTTCCAGCAGCCCAGGCCGCCCCCACATCGCATGCTTAGGCAAATATGTACCCGCAAAAAACGGCTTCTTATCCGGTGTCATCACAATAGTCAGCGGCCAGCCACCCTGACCGGTCACTGCCTGGCATACCGTCATATAAATATGATCAACATCAGGCCGTTCCTCACGGTCAACCTTAATCGCCACAAAATAGTTATTCAAAAGCGCCGCAACCTCTTCATCCTCAAACGATTCCCGCTCCATAACATGGCACCAATGGCACGTACTATAGCCACAACTAAAAAATATCGGCTTGTCTTCTGCCTTTGCCTTTGCAAAAGCATCTTCGCCCCACGGATACCAATCTATCGGGTTATGGGCGTGCTGCAATAAATATGGACTTTTTTCATTAGCTAGGTGGTTAACGTGCTTAGTAGACATTAGCATCACCTCATTTATTTGCTACTGTTTAGGATTTGCTTGGTGATGGGTTTACATACGCTATATAATCAATAGTTGTTATTTGTTAGGTGTTGTTTTTATTTTAGTTGGAATGTTGTGGTAAGTCAAGAGAAAGAAAAACCAACCAGCAGTATCGAGAATGCTGATTGGTTTTTATTATATTAATGTAATTGTTTGTTTAAAAGTCTAATTTATATATAGAATTTTCATTGAGAAATAATTGTGTCAGCATTCCATCTCCATGACACTACTCCTCAAAATTTCTAAATATCCATTTCCAAAGTTTAGCACTAGATTCATTCTTTTTGGGCAATTCATTGTCTAAAAAAGGTCCTCTGCCGTCGGCCTTTAAGTTGTTCCGCCACCATCCAAATATTGAATTGAGACCGAAATTAACGATAGACATCGCTTGTAAAAATAATCATAATGTCTACTATCCTCAATATCTATTTTTGTTGTTTCGTGGTGTCGAATTCTAAAATCATTGCCAATTGCTGTAATTTCCAAAAATTCTTTTTCAAAAAGTACTTCATAGGGAATTTTTTGGTTACTCATACTAGTAATGATCTTACTTACAGATTTCTTCTTATCTAAAGTAGGAGAATAATATGTCTTTAGCCTTTCAAAAGCATCCCAAAGCTTTTCAACGGCAATTTTAAGATTACCCTCATCGTAATAGTTAGCGGCTTCTTGAAGTAATTCTTTGAGACCTTTCTCTTGAATCGGCACTAATGAACTATCTTTTATTTGGCTATTGACGTGCTTTCAACTTTACCATATTGCATCTTTAATGCAATATCATTCAGTTTCAATATTGCATTAACTTGCGCTTCAAAATCAGTATCCTGGTTATATTTCTCAAAAAACTCTATTGCATCAATTACACAGAAGGGTGAACTATGATATACAAAGTCTTGTAGATTATTAGTGTCCATATACTTCCCTTGCTTGTTATAGCACTTTGGCGGATAAAACTGTCGAATTTCATTAAAAACCTCTTCACTTGTCGTAACATCATAATTCCAGCCAGTTTCATTTGTCTCTCGATAAACATTATTGTATTTTTCGAGAAGTTGATAAATTTGATTTCTTGCGTTCTGTTTGATAGAAAATAATATTCTTTTCTCTTTAATTGCCCTTTGATTTCGTTGAGAATAAGGGATAAACATTTTGTTTTCTACTAAAGTAAATATTCTCCAATCGTAGACATCGCGGTTGGAAATTTTCCCTGCTGGATAAATTTCGTATCCATCGTTTTTCAGCAGTTTGTCAACCTCAGCGAGAAACTCTTTCCAATGTCCTTTTTCATCCCTTACTGCGGGATGAAATATTTCACAGATAAACCTTAAATACGTTTCGTCACTTCCGTTTTTCAATTGAAAACGTTCGTCCTCAAACACCCAACAAAATGGATAATCATCATTGCTCACTGAGAATGTCAAGGGGACAGGTCCTTCGACACAACCCATCTTCTAATCATTTCACTTCTCTTCCGTGTCAATGAACCTGTCCCTCTGACATTCTTAGGCAATGATTAACTATGTTTAACTGACTCTTCCCTGATATGTCAAGTTATCGTCAGTACTCATTTGATGCAAACGCACCCACTCA
>JAGGAB010000038.1 GCA_017889705.1 Bacillota bacterium
CAGGGCCATTCATATCCTTCTTCCTCATTATACCTAGAAACTGATTGTTCGGAGTTTTTCTATCCCCAAATGGATAACCCTTCTGTACAATATCTTACAGGGGACAGGTTTCTTGTCCCACGATGATTTTTTCAAAGGAAATTGGGACAGATAACCTGTCCTAATCTAAAAATGAATAATATTTGCTGTTATGATGGATACTATGCTTAGGCTTCCTGAAATTTTTTATTGGAGGTGGCTGAGTATGGGCAAAGTTATGTCAGAAGAATCCAAATATAAATTAGCACATGACCTTGGTTTTGGTGAAAAGGTCGAAGACCATGACTGGTCGGATGTAACCACCGGTGAAGTTGGTTCGATGGTCAGAGAAGCGATTAGGCGCGGTGAACAGGCGATGGCAGAAGAGGCTAAGGTGAATGGTGCAGTTCATCAGAATGCTGAATAAGAGTATGCTCGGAACAGTAATGTTCCGGGCATGTTTTGTGTTAGTCAACTATGCATGAACTTGATGCAAGTTAGTATTGGCGGACATTAAGATATTTATAGGATATATATGAATTTATTTTATTGAAGGATGATACTTCAAGAAGTCACCATCAATAATCATTAATTTTACACCATCTTTTGTTATAGAGCGGTGTGAACTAACTTCATCAGACACAATATATGACATTCCAGCACGTAAATGATATTTCTCACCAGATTCCATTTCACTAATAAACTCGCCCTCTAAGCAATGCACGATGTGACCTTTTTTACACCAATGATCGGCGATATAGCCTTTTGAATAATTTACAATTCTAACTCTCAGACCTTCGAATTGCAGTGTTTGCCACGTAGCAAAGCCTTCTTCTCCTTTATACTCTACTTTTGGAACTGAATCCCAATCAATTGTTTGAAAAAGAATATTTTTCGAATCCATATATTGCCTCCCAATATGCTTTAATTGTAAGCTATATGTAGAATCTTTATTTTGTAAATTTTCGAATCAATTCTTACAATTAGTAGTATATAACTAAAAATATATGCCTACAATAGGATAATTGTAGGGCACTACAAAATAAAAATAAATGGATATAATCTTAGAATCTAAAAATGTGGCCACTCAAAAGCGTTATTCAGTAATATCCCATTGGAGTGATGTTACTACAGGTGAAGTCGGCTCGATGGTTAGAGAAGCTATAAAACGTGGTGAACAGGCGATAGCGGAAGAAGCAAAACAAATGGTGCAGCACATCAGAATGTGAAATAATGAAAATGCCTCGGAGTTTGCTATAGCAAACTTCGAGGCATTTTAGGATACATCATTCACAAAGATTTAATTACCTAAAGAATAAATACGGTTTTGCAGGATATGCCTGTTTTTTGTCGAATTTTTCTACTAGTAATTTATTCGATGACTAAGTCGCTGGATAAGTTCGACTAAACTACAGCGGGGGCTAAAACCCCACCTGAAGCTAAGTCTCACTTTATGCAAAGAGGTGTTAAGAATCTTGGTATTATGGAAAGATGATTATGGCGTTGGCATTCCTGACATTGATGAACAACATAAACATTTATTTGATATCGCTAACCGCATCAGTGAATTGCTGGCAAATGAGTTGTTGGTTGATAAGTATGACCATATTGTAGCTGTACTAAACGAATTACGTGAGTATACGATTGAACATTTTGCTGCTGAAGAAGCCTATATGATAGAACACAAATATCGCAAGCTTCTGTCCCACAAAGCACTTCACCATGATTTTATTGAAAAAATAGATGCCGTCGATTTAAACCAAATTGATAACGAACAGAATTTATATTTAAAAGATATATTGAACTTTGTTACAGAATGGTTGATTTCGCACATTTTGCAAGAAGACAAACAGATTGGTGGATTATCTGAACAATAATAAAAATAGGCATAGCATTTTTAAATGACCTGAAGTTCATTATGAGACTTCAGGTTATTTTATTATCGTGGATTAGGCAAGAGACGTGATAATCCAGAGTCTATTCTCTTATTCCATGGTCTTGATCTTCAGGTAATGATTTGGCTGCTGCCGGTTGTAACTTCGAAGAATAGCTAGCTGATTTGATTTCGGAACGTGCGAAGATTTCTTCTTGCCACATTTGATAGCCATATGCTAAAACACCAACGAAAGTAACAATTAACGCATTTTGTAAAGGAGTAAGACCGACCTCGTGAAAAAGCCCTCTACTGCCAAGGAAATATACATGAAACAAATATATGAATCCAAAGTTTAACACTGTATCTATTATGATATACCGCCAAAATCCACCATATAAATAATTGAACAACCACATCGTAGTGATGATATTTAATCCAAAAATAATATAGGAAGGTGTTCTTAGTGGATAAGCAGCTTCTCCATAAATGAACCACCCCAGATTTACTCCTAATTCTACAGCTAATACACTAGTAATCGCAGAGAATAAAGCGACAGGCATCCACCTTTTGATATTTTCTTTTGGCATAAAGAATAAAGTCAACCAAGGTAAAATCAATATCGACCACAAAAGTACTTGATTATTCATAATGTAGCCCCTTAGATTTCAGTCTAAATATATTATTTCTAATCATGGGCTCTTTTTATTCTTTTGGTAGTATTTACTTAAATTTTGTTTATTCTTTAAAGAACATTTGATGATATTTTGGGCACTGATAGCTTTAGCTGAAGCGTATATAATAGCGTTTATTATGGAGCGAAAGAGTGATAGATAATTAAAAAACATGAGTAAGAAGCACTTCGAAGTGCTTTTTTACTCGTCTGAAATTCCGTGGTAAACATTGATCAAGCTATAGGAGTAGGCAAACCACATATTGTGAAAAAAAGGACATTTGTCCTATAAAGACGAAACAAAGATAGTACGATGTATAAAAATGGATATGTGGCATCCTAATTTTGGACATGGCTTTCGGACTGCCGAAATTGAAACCTAATTCGAGATTATTGTTGAAAAAATGAACTCTCTGAAGTAGATCGGTGCAAGAAAAAACAGCAGAGGGCTAATTATTGCTATTGCCGGTAGGTAAGATGCCCGATACGTGACCTGTCTATTGGAAGCTGCAGAACAAAAAACTGAGGTGGTTTATATGAAGCAAAGAACTTTTTTTCGTAAGTCAGTAATTGGAGCAGGAGTATTGGCTCTTGGCTTTTCAGTGGGTATAGGCGTATTCCAGCCAACAACGGCCGAAGCCTTTAGTCTTGGCAAAATCGGCAATGCAGTAGTCAGTACCGCTGCCCAGCAAGAAAAAGTAGTAAAATCCCTTGAATACTATGAAAATGAGGGGAGAAATGAACTTTTTGAACAACTGAAAAGTTCGGATGGTGTCATTGAAGATTCCTATCTAAATGAAGAGCTTGATCGAATTATGACTAGGCTGACAAGTTCAATTGCTAAGTCAGAACCATCAGTAATGAATAAGCCCTACAATTATTTTATCAACCCACAAACCGCATTTAATGCATATTGCAGCCTAGGGCACAATGTTTCTGTTAATGCTGGCGTTTTTTCTTTTGTTGATAATGACGAAGATAAGGTTGCTGCCGTTGTCGCCCATGAATTGGTTCATGGACAAAAGAAACATCCTATTAATGGTGCCAAGAAAAAGCTAACAGTAGAATTTGTACAAAAAGTAGTTGGCTCACAAATGAATAGCGGCAGCCGGTTAGCTGTGGATGTAGTTGCTACCAATGTCAAAGCTACTGGTGTAACCAAACCTAATGAATGGGAAGCAGATAATATTGCCTTTACATATTTAACAGAAGCTGGTTACAATCCGGGAGCTCCGGCTGCATTATGGCAGCGTGTAATAGACCATATGGGAAAAGGCGGCGGTAAAGGTCTTTTTGACGATCTTTTAAATCCTTCCACCCATCCAGGTGAAAAAGAGAGAAGAGACAACTATTCCAAAAAAATAACTGAGTACAGCAATAATAAAGTGAGTGTCAATTCGGCTACTGGAGAAATTAAAATTAATAACAAACCATTTATGAAGCCAGTAGCTGCTGCTAACATGAGCAGTCTTGAACGCAGCTATCTGATTGCCGGTAATCTTGCGGTGGCTTATCATGGTAAAGGTACTCTGTCGACAGCCAGCAATGATGACGGCGTAGTACGACTTGGCGATTTATCCATTGTACAACCCTGCGCTGGTGATACAAGTGTAGATGAATTGGTAAAAGTTCTAAACGGTATACAATAAAGTTGAGCAGGTAGTAGTGTTTTAAGTGTTAGTTTCTATAAAAATGTCTAGTTCATTTAAAGAACGCATACAGAATAACAAACAACCCGAAAGTCTTTAGCAGGACTTTCGGGTTTGTATTTTAGGCAAAGATTAAAAACGCTATCAACAGAGTTTCTTTTAGCGTTTTACCTAGGCTGAAGGTCCATATACTTTTTTCAATAAAGTCGGTTTTCGTAAGTCGGCGCAGCCACAGTCTTGTTTAGCGTCCAGCCGGCTGATTGTGTCCAATAAAATGTGAGCAATTTTGTCGGCATCTTCATAGAAGATTTGACTTAGCTCACTGTGTTCCCAATCCTTTACGACGCCTTCCCCATAATTAACAACAGTGTATAAGCCTGCATAACAGGCGCCAATTTCCCGGGCCAGATAGACCTCAGGGCAAATACTTTGACCAATAATATCAGCATGGCCTTTGAGCATGGCTACTTCGGCAGGGCTTTCAAAATGTCGGCCATCAGTTACGGCATATACGCCCCGGCGGAATACCCGGTTTATCGGCCTGGCCTCAGCGGCAGTGATTAACTGTTGACGCAGGTGCGGGCAAAGGGCCTGGCGCATGATTAATAGGTAATGACCTTCCAGCCCGACATCTTTGCGCATGGATTGATCAATATAGTCTGAGGCAACAATCACATCACGGGTATCAAGCAAATGGTTAACAGAGCCTACGCCGCCTTCGGCCAGGATTTTTTTGACGCCTGCTTCACGAAACAGCCAAAATATTTGTCGTGAGGCATCAGCACGGGAAACCCCGCTGCGCCATCCGTGCATCCGGCAGGTTAGTACCTTTTTATCACCCAGACGAAATAAAAGAAAAGGCGGTGTTTGTCCATAGGGGGTATCAAATACCATTTCCCGCTGGAGAACTTCGACATCAGGGCGAGATAAGGTGGCGGGAAAGTCCAGTGACAAGGTGCCTGAGCCACCGATAATGGCAACATCTGCCTGCAGAATAGAATTCATGGTATCTCCTCACATTCCTTGCCCTAACAGAAAGTATAACTTTCTTAAAAGCAGGATAAGGTCAACATCGGCTTGCGCTTTCGCTAAAGCTCGGCGTAAGCCGTGTTTTCTTTATTAAAAGGTTTTCAAAATTTCATACCGGGTATCCCGCTGTGCCGGGATCTTGCCGGTAGCGCGGATGAGATCAGTCATTTTATCAATTGACATCTGATAGGCAGTACCGGCTGCCCGGACTACGTTTTCTTCCAACATAATACTACCTAGATCATCAGCGCCAAAGGCCAGCGTCAATTGGCCGATAGACTGCCCTTGCGTTACCCAGGAGCCTTGTAAGTGCGCAATATTATCGAAATACAATCTGGCTACTGCCAACGTTCGCAAATAATCCCAGGCACTGGTCTTTTCGCCCCCTAATTCTGTATTGCCAGGCTGAAATGTCCACATGATGAAGGCGCGGAATCCGCCAGTGCGATCCTGCAATTCCCGAATAGCCTGGAAATGATTAATACGTTGCCTGTATGTTTCCTGCAGTCCGATTACCATCGTGGCCGTTGTGCCCATTCCCAGGCGTTGGGCTGTTTCCATAACATCCAGCCACTGTTTTGTCGTAATTTTTAAGGGACTAACCCGTCGGCGAACGCTGTCATCTAATATTTCGGCTCCGCCGCCTGGCAGGGAGTCCAGACCGGCAGCCTGGAGACGCTGCAGTGTTTCATTGACGGTAATACCGTCTAGTTCGGCCATATGAACGATTTCCGCCGGTGAAAAGGAATGGATGGTGATGGGAAAGCGCGCCTTAATACTACATAGCAGCTTTTCAAAATAGCCAATAGTTAGTTGCGGATGTAAACCGCCTTGCAGCATAATCTGAGTACCGCCGGCAGCTATAGTTTCCTGGATTTTTTGGTAGAGTGTTTCCCTATCCAGCACATAAGCATCGGCAGCATCCTCTGCCCGATAGAAAGCGCAGAATTTACATTGGCTTTTACATACGTTGGTATAGTTGATATTCCGGTCCACAATAAAAGTAGCATGAGACCCGGGATGTTTTTTTGTACGGATTACATCGGCAGCCTGTCCCAAAGCAGGCAAATCTCCCTGGGTTAACAGCTCAAAGGCCGCATCATCTTGCAAGCGGATGCCATGAAGTGTCTGATCGATAATTTCCTGCCATTGGCTCATTATACTTAAACCTCCAGAAACGTCAGTTCAGGCATCTCAGCGATATGACCTAACGCCTGTGCGCGCCGGTAATATTCTTTTAGCCCTTGCTGATGCTCGGTATCAAAGGAAAATTGCAGTGTGGTGAAATAGGCTTGCAGAAAATCCGCGTCAAAAGACTCCCAGCGGGCGGCATCTTTAGCCACTTGTTCTACATGTGACATGCTATAGGTCATCGAATGAACGAAAGAGCGCTGCACATCGCGTACAAGTTCAGGATTTTCCAGTGCAAAAGACTGACGGGCGGCCCAAACGGCAAATACCATTTTGCAACCGGTTAGTGACTTCCATTCACTGCCTAAATCATACGCATATAACCCGTTGGGAACTTGATAATGAATGTGCAGGGCTGAGTCGCCAATTAATAATGCTGCATCGGCTTCCCGCAGCATGGAGCCTAAATTGGGCGGACACTCGAAATAGCTAGGGTGAATATGATATTTATCTTCAAGAATAATCTTCAACAGTACCTGTGAGGTGCGGGAAGTATTTGTTAATGCTATTTTCCGGTTATGCAGCTCGTTAATCGGTAGTTTGCTGACTAAGAAAATACTTGTTACTGCGCCGTCACAGCTTACCGACAAATCCGGCAGCAAGGTAAGTTCGCGCCAATGCCGCGAGTATTCGATAGAGGGAATGGGTGAAATATCAAGTTTACTTTCAAGCAAATGCCGGCTTAATTCACGGGCGGTATCTTTCATTAATTCGACATCCCAAAGCACACCGTTTTTTACCAAGCCGTAATAAAGGGGTAAACAATTAATAAACTGGATATGTCCTACTCGGGGTCTCATCATAGGTCGCTCCCGTCATACACCTTGACTTCGTGGTATAATGTATCCCGTTCAACCGGAATGTTGCCTGTTTCGCGGATATACGCAATAATATCCTGTTTGCTAATGCCTGTTGCGGTTTTGGCTCCGGCTGCGTGGAGTATTTTTTCTTCGACTACTGTTCCGTCCAGATCGTCAATTCCAAAGCCAAGGGAAATTTGGGCGATAGGGATGGTTAGCATTATCCAGAAGGCTTTTACATGATCAAAGTTATCCAGCATTAAACGGCTGACTGCCAGCATCTTTAGATCTTCCCAGGCTGTTGTCCGTTTGATATCGCTAAGCCCAGTATTATCCGGATGAAACGGAAAAGGAATAAAAGCTTGGAAGCCGCCTGTTTCATCCTGCAGTGTGCGAAGTGTCAGCAGATGATCAATGCGTTCTTCGTGAGTTTCTACATGGCCATATAGCATGGTTGCGTTACTCCTGATACCAAGCTGATGCGCTGTACGAGCAACTTCCAGCCATTCGGCGGCACTGGCCTTGTCCGGGCATAAAATCTGCCGCACTCTATCATTTAGTATCTCGGCACCGCCACCTGGCATCGAGCCCAAGCCTGCATCCTTAAGCACGGTCAATACTTCCCGGATCGACAAATTGGCAATTTTGGCAAAATGAGCAATTTCCACAGCGGTAAAAGCTTTTAGATGCAGCTGCGGGAATTCCAGATGAATTTGTTTAATAATATCAGCGTAATAGGTAAAAGGCTTATCAGGGTGCAAGGCACTGACAATATGCAGTTCTGTCATTTCAGGTGAATCGATGACTGCTTGACGGGCAATTGATAAGGCTGTTTCTGGTTCCATCACATAGGCTTGACTTGCGTCGGCGTCACAGCCGAAAGCGCATAATTTGCAGCGAGAGAGACAGATATTGGTGAGATTGATATGCCTGTTGACATTGAAGTATACTTTGTTGCCGGTTTTGCGCTGCTTTACCAGGCGGGCCAGTGTGCCAATCCGCAGCAATTCGTTGCTGTTTAATAAAAATAAGCCATCCTCACGTGTCAGGCGCTCCCCGGCAGAAACCTTTTGTTCAATTGATAGAAAGTGGTCCTCCACTAAATCATCTCCAGTTTGTCTTTTAGTAATACTTTTGTCTAATGTTAAATTCTGAAAAATATATCTACTTTTCTATGAGGGAAGGTCTGATTCCTGCATACCATCACAAAGCAAAAGACGCCTGCTGTGAATGGGGCGTCTTTTAGAGTGCTATTGGCACAAGTGCCAGGCCTCAGCCAATTGCCTAATGCCTTTGTCCAATTGCTCAGGAGTCATCTTTCCAAAACCAAGCATTATTTTTGCCGACTGATGGTTGTCGCTGTGATAAGTGTCTGTTAACGGGTGTATTCGTATGTTTTTTTCTTCAGCACGACAGATAAGATCTTTTTCATTACCCGAATTGCCAATTAGCTCTATAACGAGATGGAGCCCTGCGCCTTGTCCTAGAATGGTAACACAGTTGCCGAAGTGACGTTCAATAGCATTGAGGAGCGCATCATGTTTTTTTCTGTATACTGTGCGCATTTTCCGCAAATGACGTTCCCAATAGCCTTGCTTCATAAATTCGTAAAGTGTCAGTTGCTCTAATAACGAAGCGGCAGCGGCATAGTTGCCAAATTGCTGCTGATATGCAGTAAGCAGGTGATAAGGTAAGACCATATAACTTACCCGCAGTATTGGCGAAAGAACCTTGGAAAAAGTGCCTACATAAATGATATTGCCTTTAGGGTGCAAACCCTGTAGCGCAGGAATTGGTTTGCCGTGATATCTAAGTTCGCTGTCATAATCGTCTTCAATAATTACGCCCTCCACGTTTTCGGCCCAATGAAGTAGCTTTAACCGATTTTCGACAGGCATAGTATAACCTAATGGGAACTGATGGGACGGGGTAACATATACAATAGTGCTATTGCTGTTTTGTAAATAGTCTAGGTTTATGCCGGTTGCGTTTACGGGAATGCACCTGATCGAATAAGAATTATTTTGAAAAACAGATTTAGGAATCCAGTGACCGGGATCCTCAACGGCTAATGTCGAATGCTTGGCTCGCAATAATTGAGCGATAATGGACATACTATCTTGGAGTCCTGAACAGATGACAATTTGCTCTGTCGTGCAAGCTACACCGCGAAAGCGTTCCAAGTACTTTTGAATCTCGCTACGTAATTTAATTTCTCCTTGCGAATTGCTGTAGGAAGATAATTTTTCCAGATTTTTTTGCAGACAATCTAATAGCAGCTTGCGCCAGATTTTTATGGGAAAACTATCTGGAGCAAGTACTGCCGGATGAAAATCAAACAAATATGGTTTTTCGAAGGTCTGTTCCAAAGGAGATGCTGTATTTTGGAAAGTATGGGGAGTAAATTCCTGCTCTAGCAGCGAAACATAGTAGCCGCTCTGTGGCTTACTATATATATAACCCTCAGTGCATAATTGTCCGTAGGCATACTCTACCGTATTGCGGCTTATTGCCAGCTCTTGCGATAAGTGCCTGACAGAGGGCAGCTTGCTGTGCGGGAGCAGTTTACCAGCTGAAATTTGTTCTTTAATCTGATTATAGAGTTTAACGTGTAATGGATGACGATCTGTGGTGTTTAATATAAACATCATTTTCACCTAACCATTATCAAACTGCCCCTTATTTATTTTCTGAAGCTGTCTCTAACATAGGGGTCAATTATATTCTATACTAGACCTACCTGATAATCAAATTACTCTTATATAAGGAAAGGACGTATTATATGCTTAACGAAAAATTATTGACAATTCTCTCGCATCCAGTTGATGGCGCAGTTTCTATTGTAACTGGCGGCAGTGACGGCCCCCATCTGGTTAATACCTGGAATAGTTATATTGAGGTAACTCCTGAAGATAAACTGTTAATTCCGGCTGCCGGATTTGTTAAAACCGAGAAAAATCTTGCTGCCCGCAATGAGGCCATTCTTTCGATTGCCAGTAGAGATGTCGAAGGCTACAAGGGAATCGGCACAGGTTTTATCGTAAAAGGCAGCACCCGGTTTATCAAATCCGGTGATGATTTTGATCGTATGAAAGTAAAGTTTCCCTGGGCTCGTGCGGTTTTGGAAGTGACCGTGATATCTGCAAAACAAATGCTCTAGCAGATTGCACAGTGAAATTCCCGTAAGTAATGAAAGAACAAACCTCGTTTGGCTAAATAAAAATCTCTGGAGTTTGTTATGGAAACTCCAGAGATTTTTTATTTATTTAGAGAGCTCAGCAATTCAAGCGGAGTTAGAATGCCGCCCGAATTAAGTCGCCATTTAACTATTTTACCTTTTGGGAAATAAATGGTAATATTATTTTTAAAAGATAAAGTAATACTGGGAATATATTAAGATGGTTTTTGCTTAGTATAGCCTAAACGTTAGAAACACAAGGCTGGTGCAAATAGAAGTAGAGGAGGAATATTATAATGTCTGTTTTTCCAGAACCCATACTTAATTTGCCTGAGGCGGATATCCCGCTTGCAGGAATAAAAGCCTATTTATCGCAAGGTGAAAATCATCAAATTATTTTTATGGAATTCAGAGAAGATGTTGATTTACCTGAACATGCTCATGCTGCCCAATGGGGCGTGGTTTTGGCAGGTCAAATTGATTTGGTGATTGACGGAATAAAGCAAAGCTTCAAAAAAGGTGATAACTATTATATTCCGGAAGGTGTCAAACATTCTGGGAAAATTTATGCTGGCTACGCGGATATGACCTATTTTAATCAAAAATCTCGATATATGATCAAAGGATAAGAACTTGTCGACACACTGAAGTTACGAGAGAGGAAGGCCGGTACATGATGAAGATTATTGATGCCCACATCCACTTTTGCCAGGAACCTCATTTTGATCAGATTGCAGAACTGGCAGGCCATGAAAATACTGATGAACACCTGAGAACTCAATATACCTTACATAGCATGGTGCATGGCGTGGTTATGAGTAACCGGAGTTTACAGTTGAGTGAACATCAGTATCCTGACTATCTCAGCTATTGCATCGGTTTGGACACCACTTGCTTTAAAGAAGATGAAAGGGCACAGCAAGCTTATCTGGTAGAAAAACATTTACAGCGAAAGAATTGTGTGGGCATTAAGCTGTACCCAGGCTACCATCACTTTTATGTTAGTGATCCGGTATTTGACCCGTATTATCAGTTGGCAATACAATATAAAAAGCCGGTGGCCGTTCATACCGGCCTTACTGCCACCAGTGCTGCTTTATTGAAATATAGCCATCCAATGACCATAGATGAGACTGCAGTACGCTATCCGCAGGTTCAGTTTGTCATGTGCCATCTCGGTAATCCCTGGATTGTGGATGCTGTCGCGGTTCTTGTGAAAAATAAAAACGTAGCTGCCGATCTTTCAGGTTTATTAGAAGGGAGGATTAACAGCATGGCGGATTTTTTTGAAGAAAAGCAGGGCTATATTAATTTTTTAAAAGTTTGGCTGGAGTATTTGGGTGATTATGACCGCTTGTTGTATGGAACAGATTGGCCGCTGGCTAATTTGGCCAACTATATCGAGTTTGTTGCGCATCTTATTCCGGAAAAGCATCATGACAAAGTATTTTTTGACAATGCGAACCGGGTTTATAATATTGGGTGCTGACAGGCAGTAATGCCAAGTATTAACCAGGATTTGGTTGGAACGACATATTTCTGAGATCTGCGGAAGGATATTTGACAGTTTTATCGATGAAACCACGCAGGCTTTGCTAGTGCTGAAAAACAAGAGATGATCTGGAGGTTGCCTGAAATGGACTCCAGATCATTTTTTAGTCTCATGAAAATATGTTTGGCATAAGCAATTTTTTTCAAGACTTAATCCGGAAGACTTATTTATAATAAGAATAAAGTTGTTGTTCTAATGTTGCAGATTACATTGGGGGAATAAGAATGTTTGACCAGGAATGGAGCAAGCTCCATTGGAATGCTAATGTTAACATTGAACTTTTTCATGCTTGCTGCATAAAACACGCATTTCCAGCCCATATACATGACTACTATGTAATTTGTATGATTGAAAAGGGGATGCAATCCTTTGCACATCGGGGCTCAAAATATATTACGCCGCCTGGTGGATTAATTATGTTGAATCCGGGTGACGCTCACACTGGCGAACCAGCAAATAAAGACGGTTTTGAATACCGGGCCATTTATCCTACTATTGCACACATGCAGGAAGCTGTATGTGAGTTGACAGGTCGTCATCAAGATAATCCCTATTTTACTAATGTTAGAATTGACAATCAACTGCTGATGAAATTTATCAGAAACCTGTATTTCTCACTGGTGGCAGATAAAAATCCCTTAGAAACCGAAACGATTTTCATTCAGGCGCTAACCAGTATTGTTGCCCAGACTGCAAATTTTAGATATTCCGCGATTTCCGTTTGCCAGGAGCGGGATGCTGTTCAAAAAGCACGTCAATTTATCCAGTCAAATTGGTCGCAGAAAATAACCCTTAGTGAACTTGCGAAATATGTTGGCTTGAGCCGTTATTATTTTTTGCGAGTATTTTGCAATGAAGTTGGTATACCGCCTCATTCGTATCAAGATAGTCTTAGAGTGAGTAATGCCAAACGCCTGCTAAAGCAGGGAGTGCCTTTAAAAGAAGTTGCCATCGAAACTGGATTTAGTGATCAAAGTCATTTTGCCAATCGCTTTAAACGGGTGGTCGGCGTTACTCCCGGCTTTTATATTAAAGAACACTTTGGGTGATTGTGGCAGAAGTATAGTAAGGGGGCCGCAATGAATTGCCTGTGGAGAGACGTTATTATTACGGTGTTCTAGTATTGCTATATTGATAAAATGTTGGTATTAGAGATGAATATAATAAATAAAAAAATACTTGAAAACAGCCGTATACACATCGTGTCCACAACTGCAGCAATTTTAATCTGGAGCGTGTCCTTTGTGGCTACTAAAATAGCACTAACAACATTTCCGCCTCTTGGGTTGGGGTTAGTCAGGTTTGGGTTGGCAACCATGTTGCTAGGGCCTTTTATGTTCATAAAGACAAATATTGATAAACCGACGCCGAAAGATGTAATGAAACTTACTGTGAGTGGATTATTAGGAATCACCCTTTATTTTTCTTTGGAGAATATCGGGGTGAAATATAGTACAGCAGTAGACGCGGCACTTATTGTAGCTTCTTATCCGGCGATAACCATGCTGCTGGAAGCAATGCTTTTCCAGACAAAGTATCCGGTACAATCATTTATGGGTGTGGTGCTGGCAATTTTCGGGGTATACATGATTGTTTCTGTCAATTCATTTGGTGAAGGCTCAGAGAGAGTATTCGGAAATCTACTGCTCATTCTCGCCGGTATTGTCTGGGCTCTTTATAATTTTATAACCCATTCTGTTGCGTCAAAATATTCAATGTCCACAATTACTTTTTATCAAATAGTTGCTGGTACTATAGGTTTTTTGCCGATTGCTTTTCTTGAAGCTGACGGTTGGGGCCCTCTTAGCCTGGATGCATTAATTGCGGTTATCTATCTGGGAGCATTGTGTTCTCTGCTTGCCTTCTATCTGTATGCCTTTGGCCTTAGGCAAATATCATCAAGTTCCGCAGTAGTTCTTATGAACCTTGTCCCGGTTTTTGGCATATTATTTTCTATGATTATTTTAAAAGAGTCAATTAATACTATTCAAATCATTGGTGGTACAGTAGTGATCAGCGGGGGTGTGCTCAGTATTAAAGCAGCAGATAACCTTGTGGTAAAGAAAAGAGAAGAAAATTGACGACACCATTTTCAGTGTCGTCAATTTTTTACAATACAGCGCCGGGGCAGGCTTGCTATGATAAAAAATAAATGGTAGCTGTATAGGAGGATAATATGTTTAAAACTGTGATGATTGTTAATAAGGAACTCCCATTGGGGTTAATTGCTAATACGACTGCTGTGCTGGGAATCAGCCTGGGACACTTATTTCCGGAGATTGTCGGGCCGGATATAGAGGATGCTGACGGCCAGGTGCATTTGGGTATTACCAATAAAACAATTCCAATCTTAAGCGGGGAAAAAGAACAAATAAAAACAATACGTAATCAGCTGCTGGGCGACCAGGATTCGGGAATTACCGTAGTCGATTTTAGTGAGGTCGCACAAAAATGTCTGGATTATGACGATTATATAAGGCTGCTTGGCAATCAGGCCTCTAACGATTTAGAGTATTTGGGCATATGTTTATTCGGCCCGGCAAAGAAAGTGAATAAGTTGTCAGGAAACTTAGGTTTGTTGCGGTAATTATTTTGGTGTGCCCAAAGTCAAAGAGAATAAAATTATGTGGATAGGAAATTGAGCAACCTAGTAAAAAAAGTCTGAAGCCTTATTCAAAGGGCTTCAGACTTTTACATATGAGCATTAACGAGTGTCTTCGGCGACATTTGCAGCTACTTGAAACTTGTGCTTAAAAACTCCAACTACGCCGATAACAACCATAACTGCTCCGGCTACTGTCCAACTTGTTATAGTTTCATCCAGGAGCCACCAGCCAAGAACAAGTGCCAAAACCGGATTAACATAAGCATAGGTCATGGCAATATCCAGGGGTAATAGGCGTAATGTTAATAGGTAAGAAGTAAAGGCCAATATGGAGCCAAATACAATCAAATACCCCCAGGCAATCCAGGCGCCTGATGACGGGGCAGGATATGGCTCACCTGTTATAAGAGCAAGTAGTAAAAAACCAAAGCTGGCAAACAGGTGCTGGTAGGCAGACATAACTGATGCTGAAAGCGCAACCGGATGGCGCGCCTGGTAAACCGATCCGGCTGACCAGCAGACTGAACCCAAAATAAGTGTTATTCCTGCCAGAATCGAGGTCGAACTATTAGACAATAAGGATGGCGTCATGAGAACCCCCACCCCCAAAAAACCGAGAAGTAAAGAAACCAGTAACATAACAGACGGTGGTTTACGGGTTATTGCCCATTCCATCGCGGCAGCCCAAATCGGAGAGGCAGAGACCATCAGGGCGGCAAACCCGGAAGCGGCGCTTTGTTCAGCTAACATGACAAGTCCGTTTCCGCCGACCCAGAGGGCAAGGCCCGACAAAGTAAGAATGCGGATTTCGTTTGGAGTCGGTTTAATGCGGTTTTTGCCTAGTTTCCCAATCATTAATAGTATAATGCCTGCAACTACTAACCGGCTTGCTCCCATAAAAAATGGAGGGAACCCGCCGGTTTCACTTACCGCAATACGGATAGCTAAATAGGTACTGCTCCAGACAATATAAACAATCATAAGATGGAAGAGGCCTGAGGCCTGCAGTTTTCGAAGAATGGAACCCATGTTTATGACCCCTTTATGTAAGGTAGATGGAATTATTCACTAATCATAACAAAGCGAGGACTATATGTAAATGATGAATTCTATTCTCTGTTCGGAAAAATTTAATAGGATAACGACTTTCCCCGATATCCTAACAGGAAAGAACGCAGTCGGCGTCAAATACTGCTGATGTAGAAAAGTAATATCAGGTGATACTATGAAATGGATTATTGGAATAGACGGCGGCGGAACCAAGACAATGGGCTGGGCTGCTGATATCAAAGGCAAGGTACTAGACCAAGTGGAAAAAGGGCCTGGTAATTATCATGTTACCGGAGTGGCTGAGTTTACGACTGTGATTGCCGGAATTATTGATGAACTTGCCATTAGCTGTGGCTGGCCCAAAGAGGATTTGATGGTGGTAAGTTTAGGACTGGCCGGGGCCGATCGGGAAAATGACCGGAAGATTATTGGCAGTGCTTTGGCTGAGCTGAAGCTTCCCTGTCATTACCTGATAAACAGTGATGCCAAGATTGCTCTGGCTGCAGGCCTCAAAAAGGCCGAGGGCATTGTGCTCATTGCCGGGACAGGCTCTATAGCCTATGGCATTACTGAACAGGGCAATGTTATCCGGGCCGGCGGCTGGGGGCAGCTTGCCAGTGATGAAGGCAGCGGCTATGACATTGGGCGTCAGGCGTTAGTGCGGGGTATTAAGGCTGTTGAAGGCCGTGATAAAGCCACCGTATTATTGGATAAGATAATGGAATATCTAAAGTTAACAAGCTGGGAAGAGCTTATTGGGTATATTAATAACCGCACAACGACAAAAACCGATATTGCGGCACTTGCCCAAGTGGTAACAGATGCTGCCGCTCAGCATGACCAGGTGGCCTGTGAAATCTTGCAGCAGTCAGGCGAAGAATTGGCCGGTTTGGTAAAAGCGGTAATCAGTCGTGGGTTTAGTGAAGAAAAAACGGTGCAAGTATGCGTATACGGCGGAATTGTGAGTAATGTGCCGCTTGTCCGCAACCACTTGGCAGCAGCCCTTGGTGAAAAAGCCGAGCTTATTATTGGGCAGGATCAGCCGGTGGCAGGCGCAATACGGCTGGGGCTTACCTGGTTAGAGGACAATAGGAAGGAACTTGGTTAGGAGAGATAGTTTTGGCTGTAAATATCGAGAACTTGCTTACCGAAGCGGTCAATCCGCAGACAATACATATTGATAGGCTGTCAACAATTCAACTTCTTAGCACCATCAATGCTGAGGATCAAAAAGTGACGGCTGCGGTTGAAGCCGAAATTCCTAGGATTACTGTAGCTGTTGATCAAATAACAGTCGCGCTGCAAGCTGGTGGACGCCTGATTTACATTGGCGCCGGCACCAGTGGCCGACTGGGAGTGCTGGATGCTGCCGAGTGTCCGCCGACCTTTGGTGTCGAATCTGGTCTGGTAATTGGCCTTATAGCCGGTGGGCAAACTGCATTGGTGAATGCAGTCGAGGGAGCCGAGGATGATAAAAACGGTGCAGTCAGCCAGTTGCAGGCAATCAAGCTATGTGCTGACGATGTAGTTGTCGGCTTGGCAGCCAGCGGCCGGACACCTTATGTGATTGGCGGTTTAGAATATGCAAACGAAATTGGTGCATTTACGATTGCCATTAGCTGTACGCCGGATTCGCTGATTGGCAAGTCGGCACAGCTTGCTATTACTCCGCTGGTCGGGCCTGAGGTTATTACCGGTTCGACCCGGATGAAGGCCGGTACAGCCCAGAAACTGGTGCTCAACATGCTGACAACAGCCACCATGATTAAGCTGGGCAAAGTATATGGCAACCTGATGGTGGATGTTAAGCCCAACAATGCCAAGCTGGTGGAACGGGCCAAGCGTATTGTTGCACAGGCAGCTGGCGTGAGCCGGGAGCAGGCCGGTGAAGTACTGACCGAGGCCGGGATGAATCCCAAAACCGCTATTGTTATGATTAAGCGAAATTGTGATGCCACGCAGGCTGAACGTTTTTTGGCGGCAGCCGGTGGCTTTATTGATAAGGCAATCGAAATTGAGGAAAAGGGGATAACAAAATGAAGCTGTTATTAGTATGTTCTGGCGGTATGTCCAGCGCCATTGTTGTCAAAGCCATCGAAAAGGAAGCTGCCAAGACCGGACAGGATATAAGCGTTAAATCAGTTGGCAGTGGTGAATATACCGAAGAAGTAAAAAACGGCTGGGATTTGGTGCTGGTTGCTCCCCAAGTGCGGCATCGCGCTGATTTTTTTCGGGAGGCGGCAGACGAACATAAGGTTCCACTGATCATCATTCCGCCACAGGGCTATAACCCGATGGGCGGGGCGGTTATTTTAGCTGAAGTCAAGAAAATATTGGGATAAATACCTGATCCCGTTTATGACCAAGCTGTCAGAACAACGTCATCTTCGCGCAGTGCGTGACGGCATTATTTCTACCATTCCGCTGATTATTGTCGGCAGCTTTTTTCTGATTTTGGCCTTTCCACCCATACCGTCACTGGCGGCGGCTGCTAAACCCTATATAGGCCAAATTCTCATTCCGTTCCGTATGACTATGGGACTGATGGCACTGTATGCCAGTCACAGTATTGGCTATCATCTTGCCAAATCCTATAAGCTTGATGGAGTGTCAGGCGGCATTCTGGCAATGGCTGCCTTTTTATTAACAAGCATCCCTGTTGTTTACCCGGATAAGGGTATAGCTCTGCTCATGGAAAATCTCGGGGGAGGCAGTATGTTTGTCGCCATCATCATGGCTATTTTTGCCGTTGAAGTGCTGCGGTTTGCCAAAAGCCGCAAGTTGACCATCAAGATGCCTGAGGGAGTGCCAGATTCGGTTGCCAAATCGTTTGAAGCTTTGATACCAGCTGCTGTTATTATTCCGGTGATCTGGCTGGTACGGGTTTTTCTCGGTTTTGATATCCATCATTTTGTGCTGCAGCTATTCCAGCCACTAGTGCTGGCCGGCAACACGCTGGCCGGGGTCTTGGTACCTGTTGTGATTATCTGCCTGCTATGGGCAACCGGTATTCACGGGGATTCGGTGGTAGGCAGTGTGGCCAGGCCGATATGGCTGGTGCTGCTTGACCAAAATATTGCGGCGGCGGCTGCCGGACAGCCTATACCTAATATTGGGCCAGAGCCTTTTTTTCAGTGGTTTGTATGGATTGGCGGTTCAGGCGCGACCATCGGTTTGGTGCTTGTAATGTTTTTTTCTAAAGCGCCATATCTTCGCAGCATGAGTAAGGCCACTGTGCTGCCAAGCATTTGCAATATCAATGAACCGGTCATTTTCGGTGTGCCGGTTATGCTCAATCCGCTGTTGTTTTTACCGTTTGTTCTTAGTCCGGTGGTTATTGCGATTCTTACGTATTTTGTTATGGATGTTGGCCTAGTGAACAAGCCCTATATATTAGTGCCCTGGACACTGCCGGCACCTATTGGAGCGTACCTTTCCACCGGCGGTGACTGGCGGGCTATTGTACTGGTGTTTGTTAATATTGTCATTACCGCCGTACTGTATTATCCGTTCTTTAAGGCCTATGAGCGCAAACTTATTCGGGAAGGCGCGGCCGGAGAGCTCGAGGAGGAAACCAAATGAACGAAGAAGTGATTTTTGCCATTATTCTTCATGCCGGCAATGCCAGGGCTGAAGCCTATGAAGCTCTCAGGGCCGCCCAGGCGGGAGAGTTTGACAAGGCTACCGAGCATTTGCGGCAGGCCGAAGAAGAAGTGGGAGCCGCCCATCGCGTGCAGGCCGATATGATTCAGCAGGAAGCTCAGGGCAATAAAGTTGAAATTTCACTGCTGACCGTGCATGCTCAAGACCATTTGATGACCGCTTTATCTGAGAAAAATCTCATTGAGAATATGATCGAAATGCACAAAACCATTAAACAGCTTTCGACCAAGCTGGAGGCTGTAACATGTCAGGCTTAAAGATTGCCGTTATCGGTGGTGGCAGCAGCTATACGCCCGAACTGATTGACGGGTTTATCAAGCGGGCAACAGAACTGCCTGTTGACGAAATCCAGCTTGTCGATATTCCCGAAGGCCAGCACAAGCTGGATATTGTGGCCGGACTGGCGCGGCGGATGGTGGTTGAGGCCGGTCTGAGCACTGTTATTAGTGCGACAATGGACAGAAGAGCAGCATTAACGGGCGCTGACTTTGTTGTTACCCAGTTTCGGGTTGGCGGATTGGCCGCCCGGGCTCGGGATGAGCGTTTTCCCCTGAAATATAACGTATTAGGTCAGGAAACTACCGGCCCTGGCGGCTTTGCCAAGGCGCTACGCACCATTCCGGTTATCCTCGATATCTGCCGTGATATTAGCGAACTTTGTCCTGATGCCTGGCTAATTAATTTTACTAATCCGGCAGGCCTCATAACCGAAGCTATCTATAAATACACTAAGGTAAAATGCCTTGGCTTATGCAATGTCCCCATTCATCTCAGGATGACAATTGCCAAAATGCTGGACGCCAAAGCCGACGACATCTTTATCGATTTTGCCGGACTTAATCACCTGGTGTGGGGACGCAAGGTATATCATAAAGGCGTCGATGTAACCGCAGCTGTTCTGGAAAAGATGCAGGATGGGGCGGCACTTACCATGAAAAACATCCCTGATCTAAAATGGGATGGTGACTTTCTGCACTCCTTGGGTATGGTGCCATGCCCGTATCACCGCTATTACTATATGACGGATTCCCTGTTGGCTGAGGAACAGGCTGCCGCCGCCAAAGGCGGGGCGGGGACAAGAGCCGAAATCGTGCAGGCTGTGGAAGAAAATTTATTTAAACTCTACCAAAACCCGGATCTAAATGAAAAACCGGCTGAACTCGAAAAACGGGGCGGCGCTTACTATTCGGATGCGGCGGTATCGCTAATCAGCGCCATTTATAATGATAAACGGGAAATTCATACCGTAAACACCTTAAACCAGGGAGCCATCAGTGGCTTGCTAGCCAACTGTGTTATTGAAACCAACTGCATTATCGGTAAAAACGGCGCAACTCCTCTGACATTAGGCGTGTTGCCGCCTGAGATTGCCGGCTTGATTCAGCAGGTGAAGGCCTACGAAATACTGGCCGTCGAAGCCGGGGTGCATGGCGACCGGAATAAGGCGCTGCAAGCACTGGCAAATAACCCGCTGGTTCCTTCTGTCGGAGTAGCCAAACAACTGTTGGCTGATTTATTGTCTTTAAATGCGGACTATTTACCGCAGTTTAAGGATTGTTAGGAGAAAGCGAGGATAAGCTATGCTTAATTTAATCATAAATGCCGATGACCTTGGTCTGACACCAGGCTGCAACCAGGGGATTATTAAAGCACTTACAGATGGGATTGTTACTGATACCACACTGCTTATTAACACCGACTATACCCAGCATGCGGTAGAACTGGTTAAGCTGCATAACATAAACAGGGTTGGCCTACATCTTAACCTAACCTGGGGGCAGCCGCTGTTGCCGTCAAGAGAAGTGCCCAGCCTGGTAGATGAAAACGGGCGCTTTCGCCGTAAGGCGGCTGAAGCAGTAACTTATATGAAGCCATCTGAGATAAAACGCGAACTAACTGCCCAAGTAGAAAAGTTTCAGGCAACCGGACTTGGGCTGACTCACTTGGACAGTCACCATCATGTTCATACCTATCCGGAGGTACTAGACATAGCCATCGATCTGGCGCGGGAGGTGGGCGTACCGCTGCGCCAGGGTAATATGGTTGTGTGCCAGGCCATTAGATCTGCTTGTGCTATTACAACGGATGCCATTTCTCTTGACTTCTATGAGCAGGGTGCGACCTTAGAAAAGCTCCAGGAAATTATTAAGAACCAGCGATATGGGACATTGGAGATTATGTGCCATCCGGCTGAACCTGAACAATTGCTTTATGATATAAGCTCTTATAATGTCTGGCGGACACAGGAACTGTCAGTCTTGACTTCTGCGGTCATGCGTGAGTTTTTGGAAGCTAATAATGTGCGGCTGATGGGCTTTGACGGTCTGCAGGCGTAATATATGAACCGGTTATGGCAGATTTACGAAAAAAAAGAGCGGTTGGTAGCCGGAATCATGTCCGGGACATCGCTTGACGGTATTGATGTGGTGCTAGTCCAAATCACCGATAGTGGGCTGTGCTCTCAGATACGGCAAGTGGCATTTAAGACGGTTGATTATCAACCTGCTGTGAAAGAGATTATCAGGGCAGCCTGCCAGGTCGAAAGTTCTGACGTGGCCAGTATATGTTTCCTTAATTTCAAGCTGGGCGAATTGTTTGCCGACGCTGTTAGTGAGCTATGCAGGGAAAGCAACATTGCCCTGTCAGAACTTGATCTTATCGGTTCCCATGGTCAAACCATCTGGCATCAGCCAGGGGATAGTACGCTTCAGATTGGTGAAGCTGCTGTGATTGCCGAGCGTACCGGGGTTATTACGGTAGCCGATTTTCGTGTCCGGGATGTGGCTGCAGGCGGGCAGGGAGCGCCCCTGGTGCCTTATACTGAATACCTGCTTTACCGCCATCCGCAGAAAACCCGATTGCTGCAAAACATCGGCGGCATTGCCAATGTTACTGTGCTGCCTGCCGGGGGAGGATCGGAGACGGTAATAGCCTTTGATACCGGTCCAGGCAATATGATGCTTGATTTTGCCATACATCTGCTCAGTAACGGTCAGTTGTCGTTTGACCAGGATGGAAAAATCGCTGGTCAGGGCAGCCTTCATCAAGATATGCTGGCTGAGCTTAATTCCCATCCCTATCTTACCCAGCAACCGCCCAAAACCACCGGACGGGAAATGTTTGGCGATCAATACACAAGCAAGATTATCGGCAATTACCGGGAACAAGGGGTGAGTACAGCTGACATGCTGGCAACTCTGACCTATTTTACTGCCAGCAGTATCGCAAATGCCTACCGGCAATTTATTTTTCCCAGGCAGCAGGTGGATGAGGTTATCCTCAGCGGCGGCGGCAGCCGTAACCAGACTTTGCTAAAGATGCTGCGGCGCGAACTAAGCAATATCCCGGTTTATGTACAGGAAGATATAGGCTTTGATGGCGACGCCAAAGAAGCCGTGGCTTTTGCCATCTTGGCCAATGAAGTTATCAATGGTCACACCAATAACCTGCCAACAGTCACTGGCGCACGCCAACCGGTAATTATGGGCAAGATATCACTGGGCTAACAGAATTTGCGGCCATTGCGCCTTCGACCAAGATGCCGCGTTAGCAGGTTTGCTATATAAGGAGGATTTTATGCTGGAACAGAGTATAACCATTATAAATAAAGTGGGCTTACATGCCCGGCCGGCTGCTTTACTTGTGAAAACCGCCGGTGAGTATCCCTGTGAGGTAACGCTGGTCAAGGAGGGTAAAACCTTTAATGCCAAAAGTATTTTGGCTATCATGAGCGCCGGGATTAAACAGAACGATACCATCGTGGTTAAGGCGGATGGCGAAGGGGAAGCCCAGGCGCTGGCAGCCATTGTTGCCCTTGTTCAATCCGGTTTTGGAGAGCAGTAATGTTTGATATTGTTATAAAAGATGGCATTTTGATTGATCCGGAGGCCTTGACCCGGAAAAAGGGCAATGTGGGAATTGTCGGCGGGAAAATTGCGGCTGTGACGCAGCAAGAGATTCATGGCTACAAGGAGTTGGCGGCAGACGGGAAGATTGTTTGTCCGGGATTTATCGACATACATGGTCATGTGGACTGGAATGATTATTGCGGCGGTTTGTCACTGCGGCAGGGTATCACTACTACGGTTGGCGGCAATTGCGGGTTAAGCCCGCTTGATATTGAAGCATTTTTTGCTGCCCAGGAAAAAGAGGGCTTTATTGTTAACCAAGCCGAGATGGTGGGGCATTCCATGAGTCTGCGGCAGGCTGTAGGCGCAGTAGATCCACAGCAACCGGCGACGCCGGAGCAATTGGTGCAGATGGAAGCTTTAGTGGAAAGAGCTTTTGAGTCAGGAGCTTGTGGTTTATCCCTGGGATTGGCATATGCGCCTGGCAGCTCTGATGAGGAAGTAAATGTATTGAGCAGGCTGGCTGCCCGGTATGGCCGGATCGTATCGGTGGACACGAGAATGCGTACTGCAATTGATATGTATTCGCTGGTCGAGGCGATTGATATCGCCAGGAGAACCGGGGCAAGAATCCAGGTCTCTCATCTGGTGTATCAGTACGGTAACGGCATGATGGAGGAAGCCCTGGCGGTTATTGATAAGGCCAGAGCAGACGGGATGGACATCCGTTTTGACAGCGGGATGTATACCCAATGGGCGACCCATATTGGCGCAGTGCTTTTTAGTGAAGAGTCGCTGGAACTGAACTCCTGGAAGTTGGAAGATATATTGGTTATTACCGGTAAGTATAATGGCAAACGTCTTAATCCCGAGATCTACCAGGAACTTCGCGATCAGGCTCCCCAGACAGCAGTTGTTGTATTTACCGGGGTGGAAGAAGAAATTTATATGGCTCTTCAGCATCCCTATGCTATGCCGTCTACCGATACCGGTGCTTATGCGCCTGGTGAGGGACACCCGCAAATTGCCGGAAGCTTTCCGCGTTATTTTCGTCAAATGGTTGGTGAACGCTATGAATTAACCATCATGGAAGCCGTTCGTAAAGCCACACTGCTGCCGGCAGATACACTGGGGCTTCATGAAAAAGGCCGCCTGCGAGAAGGTATGGACGCCGACATTGTTGTATTTGATATTAAGAAAATTATCGATAAAGCCGATTTTGGCATACCTGACGCTAAGCCTGAGGGGATTGACTATGTTATTATCAATGGCAAACTAGCCCTCGATAATGGCGAGATTATAGACACCCGGGCAGGAAAAGCCGTTCGCTGCACCAAACCGGTGTATGATTATATTATCTAAATGCAAAGAAAAAAGTACTGATCTCATAAGCTGAGATCAGTACTTTTTGGTATATAGCTACTTGCTAACAGACGTTTCGCTTAATTTTTGTATTGACACATCCTGCAGCCAAGGAACAGCGACAAAGTTACCCTTGCTGATTTCTTTGACCTTTCCCAGCCATTGTTGTTCGGCTTGGGCGCGTGCCACTAGCATGGGGTTGTTGGTAATGGTCAGCGACAAACACTGGGTAACCACCCACCATTTGTTGTTGATACCTGCTCTGCTTAAATCTTCCCGCAACCGCATGGCTTCAAATACTGGGGTGGCTTCCGGCAACGTAACAATAACTACCTCGGTTTGCTGTTCATCCCGCAGACGCGGCAGTAAACGCTGTACCGAGAGCGGGGTTTCGCCTTTAGTACGCTCGACTTCGTGATGATAGCTCTGGGTGGAATCTAAGAGCAGCAAGGTATGGCCTGTTGGGGCAGTGTCAACCACCACAACTTCGTTTTCCGCTTTATCGACAATTTCGGCAAAAGCGCGGAAAACAGCGATTTCCTGGGTGCAGGGCGAACGCAAATCTTCTTCAATATAGGCCAGGTCTTCGGCATTCATGGTTTCGCGGGCTTTGCTCAATACTTCGTTTTGATAATTGAGTAGTTCCTGTTTCTCGTCAATTTTGCTGAGCGCAATATTTTCCGTACCTTCCAGCACATACTTAAGATGATCGGCCGGATCGGTTGAAGTCAGGCGCACCTTGACACCCTTTTTGGCCAGGGCCAGGGCAATGGTCGCTGCAATGGTGGTTTTGCCGACGCCACCTTTGCCCATAGTGAAGATAACCTTTTTCTTTGTTACATACAAATCGTTAATTAAGACATCAAGCTGTTTGAGATCCAGTGTTTGGGCAGTTGTGCCGGTTTGGGCCAAATTATCGCTATGGAAAAAGGCTCTGATTTTTTCCAATCCTAATATATTATAGGAACGCAGCGGCACAGTGAAGGTGGGAAACTTGCTTAACCCTTGCGGCATGTGCTGCAGCGCCTGCTGCTGTTTAGACACAATGGTTTGCGACAATTCATCAGAGGCCGCACCAAGCACGCCGTTAATAATCAGCAGTTGGTTATTGATATCTAATTGACTGAGTTCAAGACTGGAACGCTCAGCTTCCAAGAGCGGAGTTTCTTCCGGCCGGGAAACCAAAATAAGCGTAGTCTTGCTTTTGTCAGCAAGGTTGGCAACAGCATCCTTATACATGCCCTTTTTATCCTCAAGTCCGGCAAGCTGGCCTAAGCAAGAAGCACCATGCGTATTTTCGCTGATGAAATTACTCCAGGCCGACGGGAGCTGCAGCATGCGCAGTGTATGGCCTGTTGGCGCGGTATCAAAAATAATATGGTCATATTTGGCTTCGGTTGTTTTATCGGTAATAAAACTTGAAAATTGGTCAAAAGCAGCGATTTCCACTGTGCAGGAACCCGAAAGCTGTTCTTCCATATGGGTGATAACACTTTCCGGCAGCTTTCCCTTGTAAGGTGCAATCACCGATTCCCGGTATTCGCGGGCTGCTTCCTCCGGATTGAGATTGGCTACCACTAACCCAGGCACCCCTTCAATGGGGACTCCTTTGCCGTCAAGCTCGGTGTCAAACACATCCTGCAAATTGGAGGCAGGATCGGTGCTAATTAAAAGGATTTTTTTGCCGCTGTCTGCTAAGGCCACAGCAACTGCGCAAGCGGTAGAGGTTTTGCCAACGCCGCCTTTGCCGGTAAAAAACAGGTATTTGGTTAGGTTGATTTTGTCTAAAGCAAAGGTTTCGTAAGTGGCCACCTGCTTAACAACACCCTTCAGAGCAACTGCAACCACAACCGCCTGCTTTCTTGGTCTGGACTTCTACGCCTAGCCATTCGGAAAGTTCCTCGTTAGTTGGATATACTTTGGTTTTGGCAACTACGCCATCTACCAGAGTTACCGGCAGAATTTCGGCGCCTTCTTTTTGCAGGAGATCGTTAATTACTTTATTGGCCACAAAATCCTGCGGCTCGCCGGCTAAGCCGTGGCGCTTGATGATAATGCCTTTTTCTTTGAGATTGCTGATAACGGTTGCGACTCTGAGCAGCTCCGGATCAATGGATGGACCGCATACTCCTGTTGAACAACACATTGCCGGGTCAAAAATTTCTACCTGTTTCATGATAAAAGCCCCCTTATAGTTATTTACTCACACGCGTTACCTTTTTGCGCCAGCCATTGGGCGAGGTTTGCCAGATCCTGCTGGTAAGCCTCCTGCTTGCGCAGATTGTCATACACCAGGCTGTCAAGGAATTTCCATTGTTCAGCTTTAATCAGGGAATAATGCGACCATTGCGCAGCTTTCCGGTCTTTGGCAAGACCTGCGTTTTTGAGATAGATCAGATGCCGGGAGGCTTTGGCCTGCGATATTTGCAAGGCGCTCATAATATCACAGACACAAAGCTCTTGTTCATACAGAAGGTTTAAAATACGCAGCCGCGTTTCGTCAGTTAATGCTTTTAATATATCAATCAGTTTCTCCATTAGTACACCCTGTTTCAAAGTATTATATTCGTATAATCGCGTAAACGATTATACGAATATAATACTTTGTTTTGGAAAAAGATGCAAGTTGATTATTAGCATAAAATAATAAACCCGCGGCTAAATCGCCGCGGGTTAGAATCGGAAAATAATTTAGCGTGAATTACGCGCACTCACTACTGGCTATCGGCTCCCGATCAAGAACATAGGTCAGCATAAAGGTACCAAGGCAGGCCAGCCATTCGAGATAAATAACATGGGGGACAATGCGAACAGCCGGGGTGGTTTGCCATAAGACCAGAACGATAACACCTGTCATGATTGTATAGAATGCAGAATTCCGTCGGCAGTATTGCGGTGCAAACAGCGTGAACAGCACGATAACACTGAAGGCTGCTGTCAGGCTGAGACCAATCATGAGGGTAGAGATAATGCCGCTGATAGTCATGGCCAGGATAAGGGTTAAGAGGCCCAGGCAAACCACAGCGCCTTTAGTCACCCGGATGAAGTTTTTCTCACTTACGTTAGGGTTATAGAACTTCTTATAAATGTCCTGGGAAAACAGGGTGGCTGAACTGAGCAGCAGGTTGCAGGCAGTTGATACATCGGCAGCCCACAGCGCGGCAAGCGTGATGCCGGCCAGCACCGGGTCTAAGGACATAATAGTCATAGGCAGTGCCAAGGCTGGGGTAACATTAGGGAACATGGCTTTGGCCATAACGCCCATAAGGGCGCTGACAAAGCCGATAGGCAGCATCATAAGTCCGCCGATGATAAAACCGCGCTGAGCTGTACGCACATCTTTGGCTCCAAGCGATATCTGAATAATACTTTGCAGTGAGAGGTTAACCGTTACCAGCACCACAATCCAGGTGATAATACCTAAGACGCCGACACCGTCAAAGAAGTCCAGATATGGGACATTGGCAGGCAGTTGCAGCTTGATATTCTGCAGGCCGCCGGCAGCACTTACGCCGACAATGGTGGCCAGGATGATGCCGATATATTTCAGGCTGACATTTAAGAGATTGGACAAACTGGCAGACCACATGCCACCAATGGAGGTAATGCCGATAAACACAACTGCGCTTGTCAGCATGCCTGTTGTTAAGGTGAATACTTCAGGCAGAAGGGCGCAGAGAATGCTGCCGCCGGCAATATACTGAAGAGACATGACAACAAGTTGAATAATGATCTGACAGGTGATCCCGGCAATCATGCCTTTTTTATCATAATAACGACCAAGCATTTCTGGAATTGTCGTGATGTTGAGTTCGCGATACTTTTTAGCGACCAATAGTCCCATGGCAATAGCGCCAAGTCCCCAAGCCGTTGTGTACCAGCCGGCTGAAAGGCCGACCTTGTAGGCTTGTTCAGCTACACCGATGGTTGATGCCCCGCCAACGGCAAGGCCGACAATCGATACGGTAATGAGCGGTGTGGTAAGTTGCCTGCCGGCCAGCACATAGTTGGTGGCAGTGCCGGCAGAGCGGCGTTTGGCGTAATAACTGATGACAAATAGTAAGACAATATACAAACAGACAATAAGAAAAGGAATATGCATGATGACCTCCTAAAATGTAAACGTATTGGGAAATGTTTCTCTTGCTATGCCGGCCATAGAAGATAAAATAAAAAATCGCCCCTCTGATAAGGGACGATAGTTACCGTGGTACCACCCAATTTGACCTTAGGGAAAATAAAAAAGGGTGTACCGTAAGGGGCGAAAAGCCGCGGTACCACCCTGTTTAATCCTAAGATCACTCTGCGTCTGTAACGTAGACATACGGCACGGCCTACTGTAGTTCAGCCTGCGGTTCGGGAAGGAACTTCATCCGGCATTTCCAACTAGTTTGCACCAACCACTAGCTCTCTGCATGAAAAGTACTGAATTACTTTTTTCCGTCATTACCATTTAGTTTATTTCATTACCCTGATTATAGACAGTGAGTGGATGTTTGTCAATATATTTTGCACACCTATTTACATGTAGATATAAATTTCACTGTAACAGTGTAAGTTTGCTTGCTGACAAAGTATTAGTAAGCAGGAATTATTTGTCACTGCGCGAAAGTAATCAGCAACAAGTAAAGGAGGTAAGGTTATGGCAGCGGCTCCAACAATTTGGGTAAGTGGTGACATGAGTGAACAGATTTCCGATTTTAACGGCGAATATGTCCTGATAACCACCAAGGACATGAAGAAGGTACTGCTTGGCAAAACCTTGGAAGAGGCGCGGGAAAAACTCCAAGAGATCGGCCGGCATGATATTGCCGCACAGTTAAAGTAATGATTGCAGCCTGAGAATATAATAGACCTGTTTGACAAGTTTGAAGCCACAGGGTTCATATAGCATGAGCCCTGTGGTTTTTATGTGCCAGAAATTATGAGTTTTGAGACTCGTGGAAGCTTTATAAAACAGGGGTATCAAGCATAAAATTCAGCCCCCTGTGTAACTCCCGTACCCCCCTTCTCTCTCTTTGCATTCCGCTAACTCAAGTTAAAAGGACCGTGTTTTCTTTACTGCAAAAAGTAAATAAAAAACACGTCATACACAGAGACAAGGTGTCATATATATGTACCAGACAATAGCGGCGCTGCGCAGGGCTAATAAAAAAGGCAAAGGTGGGATGGCTAAGGCCACATGTATGAAAAACTACCAGTTTAAGGTTAGAAACATGTTGGCACAAATTGCGCTGGTGGGCACCATACTCTGCACACTTACCTACATGTATGGTAATGCGAAAGCGACTGCCGGACTGCTGATTGGACTGGTGACAGGCTCACTCTATTTTTTGTATCTGTTTCGACAGGTTGAGAATGTCCAGGTTTTTTCTGTTAAGCAGGCGGTAGAGCACATCCGGGGAGGCTGGATCGTCCGGCTGGCGGCCATGGTAGTTATACTCATTTTTATTACCCACGTGCTTAAAGTCAATATGCTGGCTTTTGTCGCAGGCTTCTTTGTTATGCCGGCCTTATTATTCCTTAATGGTCTGCTACTTGTTATTCAACAAATTGTGGATGCCAAAAAAATGTAGGACAAGAAGGGAGGGAGATGCATGGGACATGGCGGTGCCGGGATCGGTGAGCATAACGTGCTGATTGTTTCCGGGCTGGCTTTTAATCTTGACACACTGTATATGACCTGGTTAAGCATGGCGATTCTTGTCTTAGGATTGTTATTGGTTCGCATGAATTGGAAACTCATCCCGGGTGGCTGGCAAAGCATGGTGGAGCTTGTGCTTGAGGGGTTATTGACTCAGATCGAAACCACCATTGGGCCTAATGGCCGCAAGGTTGCGCCGCTTTTGATTACGCTGTTTCTATTCTTGCTGATTGCCAACTGGTTAGGGTTAGTCCCGGGATTTACTTCGCCGACAAATGACATTAATACCACTTTGGGGCTGGCACTATTAATTGTTGTAACAGTTCACGGGTATGGCGTTAGGGCTAAAGGCGCATTGTCACATTTTAAACACTTTCTTGAACCTAATATCTTCTTTTTACCTATCAATATTATTGAAGAAATTGCTAAGCCGGTGACCCTGTCTTTCCGGTTATTTGGCAACATTGTAGCAGGTGAGATTCTTATTATAATTCTGGGAGTTCTGGTACCTTATTTTGTGCCGACACTATGGCTGACCTTCAGCGTGTTTGTCGGTCTTATCCAGGCAATGATATTTACCATGCTTTCTATGTCCTATCTGAGTAATTCCTTGGAACAGCACCATATTGAAGAAAAGGAGGGGTGACAATGGAACAGGCCATTATTATTGCTGCGTCGGTAATTGCTGCCGCCGTGGTTGTGGGTTTGGCTGCTTTTGGGGCGGCAACCGGTGACGGGCAGGTAACGACCAAAGCTATTGAAAGTATTGCCCGGCAGCCTGAGGCTAAGAATTCTATCATGGTAACCATGCTTATTTCAGTAGGCTTGATTGAGTCCATTCCGATTATTGCTGCTGTTATCGCCATTGTGTTGGTATTTAGCAATCCTTTTGTTAAATAAGAAAACAGCAAAAAGGCGTCTGAAGGCTGGCTGCTCGCGGACGCCTGTTCCCATAAGGGAAAGGGGAGATTGTTTTGATTGACATGAATGCTGCAAGTGGGACAAGGAACCTGTCCCCTTGTCCCAGGGAAGGGGGAGATGGGGTTGGTCGATATAAATGCTACTTTGGTGGCCCAAGTTATTAATTTTCTTATTCTGCTTGCCATTTTAACCAAACTGGCTTATAAGCCGATCCTGTCGGCACTAGAGGCGCGGCGCTCCGGCATTGAAAAAAGTCTGGAGGAAGCCGTCCAGCAGCGTGTGCTGGCTGAGACGCTGAAACAGGAGAGCCAGGACGAGATACTTGCTGCTCGCATTCAGGCCAGATCGATCATCGAGGAAGCCATTGCGCTGGGAGAAAAGTCTAAAGACAGCATCATGCAAAAGGCGCTTGAAGAAAACGAACGGCTTGTGCGGGAAGCGCAGGAAGAACTGGAACGCAGCTATCAGCAAGCCTTGAACAAACTACGGGCGGAAGTTGTCGTTATGGCAGTCGCCGCAGCCGAAAAAATCATCGAAAAAAATCTGGATGCAGAAACCAATACTCGCCTGGTAAAAAAATTCATTAAAAATTTTACCAGGGAAAAGTATGGTGAATTAACATGAATTTACGGCTGGTGGGGCGGTATGCCCAGGCATTATTTAAACTGGCTGCAAACAGCCAAGTTCTAAATGAGGTGGAAGCTGAGCTGACACAGGTGGAACAGATTTTTGCCGAACAAAAAGCGCAGTCGTTTTTTGAAAATCCCAGTATATCTATGGCTGTGAAGAAAGCGACAATAGAGCGGCTCTGCGGCAATATGTCTAGCTTGGTGCAAAACTTCTTGGCGTATATGATCGATAAGCGGCGAATAGACACTCTTATTGCGGTGATTCAGGCCTACCGGGGATTGGTGAAACAGGCAGGCAATATACTGGAAGTCAAGGTTATAGCAGCCAGGCCGCTTTCCGAGCAGGACAGCAGGCAGTTGACTGAGCAGCTTGCCGTGGTGACACAGAAGAATATTGAACTAAAGGTAGGCGTGGATCAACGAATCTTAGGAGGACTAATATTGCAAATCGGTGATAAGTGGATTGATAACAGTGTAGCAGGCAAATTGGCAGAGTTAAAAAGCCATATGCTGAGCAAATCTTTGTAGGAAGTGAGGTGACAACTCACTGTGAAAATACGACCAGAAGAGATATCGGCAATTATTCAGGAACAAATAGAGCATTATCAAATTCAGAGCAATGTGGATGAAGTGGGTACTGTTATTGAGGTTGGTGACGGTATCGCACGGTTGCATGGTTTGGACAAGGTTATGTCTGGAGAACTGTTAGAATTTGGCGACGGGATTTATGGCATGGCTCTAAACCTGGAAGAAGATAATGTCGGAGCTGTGCTATTGGGTGATGAAGTCAAGGTGCAGGAAGGCTGCATGGTTCGGCGGACAGACCGGATTATGGAGGTACCTGTCGGTGAAGCGCTGATTGGCAGAGTTGTTAATGCTTTGGGGCGTCCGCTTGACGGCAAGGGGCCTATCAGGACGACCACCTCGCGGCCAGTTGAATGGCGGGCTCCCGGTATTGCCGACAGACAGCCTGTTAAAGAACCGCTGCAGACCGGTATTAAGGCCATTGACTGTATGGTGCCGATTGGGCGCGGCCAGCGGGAACTTATTATCGGTGACCGCGGCACAGGCAAAACGGCTATTGCCATTGATACCATCCTCAACCAAAAGGATGGAGATGTCATCTGCATCTATGTAGCTGTTGGGCAGAAAGCCTCAACAGTGGCCCGGGTGGTAAAAACGCTGGAAGAGCATGGCGCCATGGAGCATACCATTGTCGTTGTGGCAACCGCTTCTGACAGTGCGCCGCTGCAATATCTGGCACCTTATACCGGGGTAGCCATGGGTGAGCATTTTATGTATCAGGGGCAGCATGTGTTGTGTGTTTATGACGATTTATCCAAGCACGCGGCAGCCTACCGGGCCATGTCGCTGCTGCTCAGGCGGCCGCCAGGTCGGGAAGCCTATCCGGGCGATGTATTTTATCTGCATTCACGCTTGCTGGAGCGCTCGGCCAAGCTGGCGCCCGAGCTGGGCGGCGGTTCACTTACGGCTTTGCCGGTCATTGAAACCCTGGCAGGGGATGTTGCAGCCTATATCCCGACAAATGTTATTTCGATTACAGACGGGCAGATTATCCTGGAAAGCGAATTGTTTTATGCCGGCACCCGTCCGGCCATTAATGTAGGCTTGTCAGTATCACGGGTTGGCGGCTCGGCCCAGGTCAAAGCCACTAAACAGGTGGCTGGGCGGCTCAGACTGGATCTGGCCCAGTACCGGGAACTGGCGGCATTTGCCCAGTTCGGTTCAGATCTCGATAAAGCCACCAAAGATTTGCTGGAACGCGGCAAACGAATGACCGAACTATTAAAGCAGCCGCAATACAAGCCTGTGCCTGTTGAGGAACAGGTTATCGGCATCTATCTTGGGGTCAACGGCTATCTTGATGATATTGTAATTAGCGCTGTGAGCAGGTTTGAACAGGAATTTTTACAATATATCCGTGCATTTCCCGATATCTGTGGCGCAATCCGCGAGCAGAAATGCATTGAACAGAAAACCGAAGAACTGTTGAAAAAGGCTATCAAAGAGTTTAAAGACTTCTTTGCGGCGAGGTGATAGTATGCCAAATGCACTAGATTTACGTCGCCGGATTAAAGGGGTCAGAAATATTCAAAAAATAACCCGGGCCATGAAAATGGTTGCTGCCGTACGTTTGCGCAAAGCGCAGGAGCGGGTCAAAGATAATCAACTGTATTTCCAGGGCGTAAAGAGAGTAATCGAGGCTGTGCTAAAAAGCGGCGACGAGTTTCAACATCCTTTATTTACTGAGCGGGAAATTGTGCGGACCGGATATTTGGTGATTGGTGCCGACAAGGGCCTGGCTGGCTCTTATGGCAGTAATCTGGTTAAGGCCGTCCAGCGCCAGCTTAATCAGGCAGGCCAGGCCGGGTTAGTTGTTGTGGGCCGGAAGGTGCGGGATTATTTCGAACGCCGCAAGGCTGTTATTGACAAGGCCTATATCGGTATTTCCGAAAAACCTGAGTATCGCTATGCCGCCGAGATTGGTGCTGCGGTTAGCGAGCTTTATACAAGCGGCCGGTATGATAAAGTAGATTTGATTTATACCGAGTTTTGCTCTTCGTCAGTCCAGAAGATAACGGTGGAACAGTTGCTGCCGCTTGTTTGTGAAGCAGCTCCAATACTGCTGCCCGCCCAGCAAATCTACGAACCGTCCATGACTGAAGTGTTGGCAGAAGCCGCAGTTAAATATTTGGAGGCTGCCGTTTACCGTGCGCTTATTCATGCGGCGGCAAGCGAAGTAGCTTCCCGGCTACAGGCTATGAGCCTGGCTACCGACAACGCCCAAGACTTAATCAGTCAATTGGAACTTGATTATAATAAAGTGCGTCAGGCCAACATCACCAGAGAAATATCGGAAATTGTAGGTGGTGCGGAGGCACTGCGGTGAGAGGAGGAATACTATGGCTAACGGGCAGGTAAAACAAGTTATTGGGCCTGTTGTCGATATTGAGTTTCCGCAGGAGCAGCTGCCGGCAGTAAATAATGCGGTGAAGATTACAGGCAAGGCAGCCCAGCATACTATTAATTTGACAGTGGAGGTCATGCAGCATCTGGGTGACAATGTTGTCCGCTGTGTAGCTATGTCGTCAACAGATGGATTGGTGCGGGGCATGGTGGCTATAGATATCGGCTCGCCTATTACCGTGCCTGTCGGAGAGGGCACACTGGGCCGGATCTTTAATGTGCTGGGAGAGACGGTTGATAATGATGACACGCCGGTAACTGCCAGTGAATATTGGCCTATTCACCGTCCGGCACCGGCTTTTGTTGAACAGGAAACCGCTACTGAGATACTGGAGACCGGTATTAAAGTAGTTGATTTGATAGCACCTTACGCCCGCGGCGGCAAGATCGGCTTATTCGGTGGCGCGGGAGTTGGCAAAACAGTTTTGATTATGGAGCTTATCCGTAATATTGCGACAGAGCATGGCGGTTATTCGGTTTTTGCGGGTGTGGGTGAACGTACCCGTGAAGGCAATGAACTGTGGCGGGAAATGAAAGAATCAGGGGTAATTGGTAAGACTGCACTGGTGTACGGACAGATGAACGAACCGCCTGGAGCCAGAATGCGGGTGGGATTGACCGGGCTCACCATGGCCGAATATTTCCGCGATGTAGCCGGACAGGATGTGTTATTATTTATTGATAATATTTTCCGGTTCATCCAGGCTGGTTCCGAGGTTTCGGCACTCTTAGGCCGCATGCCGTCGGCAGTTGGCTATCAACCTACCCTTGGCACTGATGTCGGTACGCTCCAGGAGCGCATTACCTCGACCAAGAAAGGCTCAGTCACTTCGGTGCAGGCTGTTTATGTGCCTGCCGACGATCTTACCGACCCTGCACCGGCAGCTACCTTTGCCCATCTTGACGCCACCACCGTGCTGTCCCGTCAGATTGCCGAGCTCGGTATCTATCCGGCAGTTGATCCGCTGGATTCTACCTCGCGGATACTTGATCCTTTTATTATCGGCGAGGAGCATTATCTGACTGCCCGCGCTGTTCAGGAAATTTTACAGCGCTACAAGGAACTGCAGGATATTATCGCCATCTTGGGCATGGAGGAATTATCGGAAGAGGATAAAGTCGTTGTCGCTAGAGCCAGAAAAGTCCAGCGTTTTCTTAGCCAACCGTTCTTTGTGGCCGAAGCGTTTACCGGCACAGCCGGAAAATATGTGCCGCTTAAGGAAACCGTTAGAGGCTTCAAAGAAATCATCAGCGGCAAATATGATGATTTGCCGGAAAGTGCGTTCTATATGGTGGGCACAATTGATGAGGTGGTCGAAAAGGCTGAGGCTATGAGGGGGAACAAGCAGTGAGCAAGATGCTGCATATTGAGATTGTTAAGCCCACAGGCAAAGTCTATGAGGGCCAAGCCGCCATGCTTATTGTCCGGGCAATTAACGGCGAGTTGGGTGTTCTGCCTGGTCACGCTCCAATGCTTGCCTTGCTGGCAGAGCGGGAAGTTAGAATCCTGACAGAAGAGGGCGAACGTCAGCTTCTTGTGCAAGGCGGCATTCTACAGGTGAAACCGGAGTCAGAGGTTACCATTTTGACAAGTGGATAAACAAAGCTCCTGCCAATTGTGAATATGGCAGGAGCTTTGTTTTGCCCATAAGTAAGAGGTAAAACAAGGAGTATTCTAGACAGGTGCAGTTAAGTGAAGTACAAGTCGATTCGGCATACAATTATTGCCATTCAGAATTTTCCAATAGATTTCCACTGTAATGATATATAAAATATATATTAAACTATAATAATTTGTTTATATCTATATAACCTCGACTGTGTCAGCAGGCAAAGTTTTTTCGCAGCTCTTTTCACAATAAAGTAAAATAACACAAGAAAGGAGTTTTATCGGTAATGTAATAAGAAATCCGAGACAACGGAAAGTGAAGCCACATAAGCTGATGCTGTTGTGCAAAATCGTACTATGCTTTTCGATATAGATAAATTATTCTAATTTAATATAACGATCGAAGTTATTGCAATACGCCTGTGTGGTTAGATTTGGAAGGAGTGCAAAACGTAATGGAAATGATTAATTTGACGATCAACGGTCTTCCCGTGCAAGTGCGCAAAGGGAGTTCGGTGCTAGAGGCTGCCCGTAGTGCTGGTATTAACATTCCAACTTTATGTCATCTTGCTGATTTAACGCCGGAAGGGTCATGTCGAGTCTGTGTCGTTGAAGTGGAAGGCGCACGGGGATTAGTTACGGCCTGTACTTATCCTGTGTCAGTAGGAATGATTGTGCGCACTAATTCTGCTGTTATTCGTGAAGCGAGAAAAAGTGTCGTCGAACTGATGTTGGCAAATCACCCACAAGAATGTCTTTCGTGTCAGCGTAATCTAGATTGTGAATTGCAAACATTGGCAAATACACTGGGTATTAGAGAAATTAAATATGAAGGAGAGCGCCGCCAATTTGTCATTGATGATAGCAATCCTTTCATAATTAGGGACAACAATAAGTGTATTCTGTGTGGACGCTGCGTGCGTGTTTGTAAGGAAATACAGTGTTGTAATACTCTAGATTGGACTGAACGTGGCTTCGACACCAAAGTAACGCCCGCTTTTGATGCAGATATGGTTGACTCTCCCAGTTGTGTATTTTGCGGTACTTGCGTGTCTGCTTGCCCGGTAGGTGCCTTAACTGAAAAAGCAATGAATGGCGTAGGACGGCCGGACAAAAAGGTTAAGACAACCTGTCCTTTCTGTGGTGTTGGTTGCAACTATGATTTAAATGTTAAAGACGGTAAATTAATTGGCGTGACTTCCAACCTGACCAGTGTGGTCAACGGCCGGATTACCTGTGTAAAAGGTCGTTTTGGTACCGATTACGTTCATAGCCCTGAGCGGTTGACAACGCCGTTAATCAAGAAAAATGGCGAATTTGTGGAAGCTTCCTGGGATGAGGCACTTGATTTAATTGTTACTAAATTTACTGAAATAAAAAATACGTATGGCAGTGATGCGCTGGCTGCTGTCAGTTCAGCCCGGTGTGTAAACGAAGAAAACTATATCATGCAAAAATTTATTCGTGCCGCTATTGGTACAAACAATGTTGATCATTGCGCCCGTATCTGCCACGCTCCTACTGTAGCCGGTTTGGCAACTTCATTTGGTTCTGGAGCAATGACTAACTCTATTAATGAATTACCGGAAAGCAAGATGATATTTTTGATTGGCGGCAATCCCACCGAAGCTCATCCTGCGATTGGCGCTAAAATGCGTCAAGCTCTGCGTAATGGCGCAAAATTGATTGTTGCCGACCCGCGCCGGATCGAACTGGCAGCTAAAGCTCATGTGTGGTTGCAGCTAACGCCAGGCACAGATATTGCACTTATTAATGGTATGATGCATATTATCCTTAAAAATGGCTGGCATGATCAGGAATTTATCAATCAAAATACCACTGGTTTTGATCAAGTGGCTGAGGTAGTGGAAAAATATACCCCTGACTATGTGGAGAAAATAACCGGTGTACCGAAACATTTGTTGTTTGAGGCAGCTAAAATGTATGCCACTGCCGAACGTGCTTCCATATTCTATACACTTGGTATTACTGAACATACTTGTGGCACTGATAATGTTATGAGTTTGGCGAACTTAGCCATGTTGACTGGCAACGTAGGCAAACTTTATTCAGGTGTAAACCCGATGCGTGGACAGAATAATGTACAGGGATCTTGCGATATGGGCGCCTTACCGAATGTTTATTCCGGTTATCAAAAGGTAAATGACCCACAGGTACAGGGAAAATTTGAAAAGGCATGGGGCGTAAACTTATCAGATAAAGTCGGTTATATGCTGCCAGACATGATTGATGCCTCCATTGCAGGTAAACTGAAAGCCATGTATGTTATGGGCGAAGACCCCATACGTTCTGACGGTGATGCCCACCATGTGCGTAAAGGCTTTGAGCATTTGGAGTTTTTGGTAGTGCAAAACATTTTTATGACTGAGACTGGTAAATTGGCTGATGTCATATTGCCAGCCGCTTCTTTTGCTGAAAAAGACGGCACTTTTACCAATTGTGAACGCCGTGTGCAGCGAGTTCGCCAAGCAATTGAGCCTATTGGCAACAGCCGCCCTGACTGGCAAATTATTCGGGACTTGTCAAATAAAATGGGATATACTATGTCCTACAGTCACCCCAGCGAAATTATGGATGAAATGGCTTCATTAAGTCCGATGTTTGCTGGTCTATCCTTTGAGCGTATTGATGAAAACGGCTTGCAATGGCCAGTACCAACTAAAGAGCATCCCGGCACCCAATATCTCCATGTCGACGGCAAATTTACCTGTGGATTAGGCGTGTTTAAAGCCATCGAACATCAGTCGCCTGCTGAATTGCCAGATGACGAATATCCGTTCCTACTTACTACTGGACGTATTCTCTATCATTATTGTATAACTACGGCTGGTTATTCCAAACAGCTGACAGAATACCGTCCTGAAGAACGCGCTATGATTCATCCTGATGACGCTAAACGTCTAAATATTGCTGATAAAGAGTTGATTACAGTCACATCCCGCAGAGGTACAGTACAGGCTAAAGCTTGGGTAACCAATGATGTATTACCTGGTGGGATTTGGATGTCTTTCCATTACCAAGAATGCCCAACTAACGAAATCACCAGTGGTTGTGGTGATAAAGTTACAAAAACCTATGAGTATAAGGTCTGTGCAGTAAAGGTTGCCAAAGCGGCTGCCGTTTAAACAGTTAACCAATCTGAAAAGTTAACTTGTTCTGCGGTGAAAAATGTGGTATACTACAGAAAATGGAATTATGCACAAAATGGGGGACACCACCGAAAGGGTGTCAGTCTCATTTTGTGCTTTTTTATTTCTATTTATAGGAGAGGAGGCACAAAAATGAAAGTTAATGGACAGCAGGTTGCGTTAAAACAGGGTCAAACTTTATTGGTATTTCTGACAGCAGCGCAGTATGACTGCAGGACAATTGCCGTCGAGCGTAACGGGGTGATTGTACCAAAGGCAGAGTATGAAAGCATCTGCCTGGAAGATCAAGATACTATAGAAATTGTCAGGTTTGTAGGAGGAGGCTGACATGCAGGTTGAAATTAACGGCAATAAACGCGAGGTGGCCGGCCGGACGGCTTTTGAAGTCAGAGACTGGCTGGGGGCTGCCAGCGATATTGTTATTTTAAACGGTTTTCAGATTGATAAGGATTATCCTTTGACAGCAGAAGATACGCTGACCATCATCCGCAAGGGAGTTATGCCTGAACGGGAGGAGCTGGCAAGCATGATGGCTGCCCGACATACGCCAGCAGTACATAAAAAGCTTCAGCAGGGCCGGGTGGCAATTGCCGGGTTGGGCGGACTGGGATCTAATATTGCTGTTATGTTGGCGCGGATTGGTGTGGGACACTTGCTGCTGGTGGACTTTGATATTGTTGAACCAAGTAATCTCAACAGGCAAAGTTATTATATTCGCCACTTGGGGATGCCCAAAACCCAGGCCTTACAGGAGCAACTAACAGAAATCAATCCGTTTATTCAGATCGAAACCCGTACAGTGAGGGTAACAGCCGATAATGTGGTGGAACTGTTTAGCGATTATCCAATTTTGTGTGAGGCGTTTGACAAACCTGATGCCAAGGCCATGCTGGTAAATACGGCTTTACAAAAACTGCCTGGAGTTACTATTGTGGCCTCGTCTGGTATGGCCGGGTATGCCAGTTCAAATCTGGTAAAAACAACTCACCCGCTAAAGCGGCTGTATATGTGTGGTGATTTGGAAACCGGGGCCGGTATCGGCACCGGACTGATGGCTCCCCGTGTGCAGATTTGTGCTGGTCATCAGGCCAATATGATTTTGCGGCTGTTAGTGGGAAGAGAAGAAATATAAGAGAGGATGTTTATAATGACTGACAAGCTTGTGATTGGGGGCTATGAATTTCAGTCCCGGCTGATTTTGGGCTCAGGCAAGTTTTCGCTGGAGATGACTCAAGCTGTGATTGAACACGGGGAAGTTGAGATGGTGACGCTGGCACTGAGGCGCGCCAATGTTGGCGGCCAGGAAGATATTTTAGAATATATTCCGCAAGGGATTACGCTGCTTCCCAATACTTCGGGGGCCAGAAATGCTGATGAGGCTGTGCGGATTGCCCGGTTGGCGCGGGAAATAGGCTGCGGAGATTTTATCAAACTGGAAGTTATTCATGATTCCAAATATCTGCTGCCTGATAATTACGAAACTATCAAGGCCACCGAGGTGTTGGCCCAAGAAGGCTTTATTGTTATGCCCTATATGTATCCTGATCTTAACGCCGCCAGGGCGCTAACAGCTGCCGGTGCAGCGTCTATCATGCCGCTGGGGGCACCCATTGGCAGCAATAAAGGGCTTTGTACCAAAGAGTTTATCGGCATTCTGGTGGAGGAAATTGACCTGCCGATTATTGTTGATGCCGGCATTGGCAGGCCGTCGCAAGCTTGTGAAGCTATGGAGATGGGGGTAGATGCCATTATGTGTAATACGGCGATTGCTACCTCAGGCAATGTCGCCCAAATGGCAAGAGCATTCAAACAGGCGGTCGAAGCCGGACGGACAGCCTATCTGGCCGGTTTGGGGCGGGTGCTTGCTAAGCAAGCTGAAGCGTCAAGTCCTTTGACCGGATTTTTGGAGGATTGATAGTATGATAATTAAGGGCGATCATATGACCTATCGTGAAGGTATGGAAGTCATTGATTCAGATTTGCTGGAAAAAGTGCAATCTGCTATGGAAAACTATGAGTATCAGCAGATTACCGGAGCAGAGGTAGAACAGGCATTGCAGAAAGACCGGTTGTCGGTAACAGACTACGCCGCTCTCTTATCGCCGGCGGCTGCTCGTTATCTGGAGCAAATGGCGGTCAAGGCCAGGCAGGAGACTAGGCGGCATTTCGGCAATGCGGTACAACTGTTTACTCCGCTGTATATTGCCAATTACTGCGAAAACCATTGTGTGTACTGTGGTTTTAACTGTCAGAACCGCATCCATCGCGGCAAGCTGACATTGGCGGAAATTGCAGAAGAGTTAGAGGCTATTGCGGCCACCGGGCTTAAGGAAATTTTGCTGCTCACCGGCGAGTCCCGGGGCCAGTCTGGTGTTGAATATATTGGCGAAGCCGTGAAGTTGGCGGCAAAATACTTTTCGACTGTCGGTATTGAGATTTATCCCTTAAATACCGACGAATATGCCTACTTACGGCAGTGCGGCTGCGATTTTGTCTGTGTGTACCAGGAAACCTACAATAGTGATAAGTATGAACAGGTGCATTTGCGCGGGCCTAAACGGATTTTCCCTTATCGCTTTTATGCCCAGGAGCGGGCGCTGAGGGGGGGCATGCGAGGTGTAGCTTTTGGCGCACTGCTGGGACTGGACGATTTTCGCAAGGATGCGTTTGCTGTGGGGCTGCACGCGTATTTCCTTCAGCAGAAATATCCCCATGCCGAGATTTCGTTTTCAACACCGCGGCTGCGTCCTTTTATCAACAATGAAAAGAACAATCCCCGGGATGTCCATGAAAAAGAGCTGCTGCAGGTTATGTTGGCCTATCGGTTGTTTATGCCGTTTGCGGGACTTACCATATCAACCAGGGAACGGGCTGGTTTTCGTGACAATGTTATTGGTATGGCAGCTACTAAGATTTCGGCCGGTGTCAGTGTCGGGGTTGGCGGACATAAATCGCAGGATAAGGGCGATGAACAGTTTGAGATTGCCGATGGACGCAGTGTGGCCGAGGTGCATGACATGCTCATCGCTCAAAACCTGCAGCCGGTGTATACCGACTATGTCCGGGTATAAGTTATGCTGATTTGTGTGACAAAACGTCTGCTTTGTTCCGGGGATTTTTTGAAACATATGGAGCAACTGGTACAGGCTAGGCCCTATGCGGTGCTGCTCAGAGAAAAAGATCTGGATGCAGTTGCTTACGAGCTACTGGCAAGTGCGGTCAAAGCAATCTGTGACCGCCATGGTGTGTTGCTCATAGCTCATCAAAATATTTCTATTGCCGAAAAGCTTAGGCTTACCCATGTGCAAATGTCGATGACGGCTTTACGAAGCTATCAGAAGACCGCATTGTCTCCGGTTATCGGCGCCTCTGTTCATTCGGTGACCGAAGCCGAGGAAGCGCAAGAACTAGGAGCTGCTTATTTAGTTGCGGGGCATATTTTTGATACTGACTGCAAGCCGGGAGTTCCGTCCCGGGGGCTGGCTTTTCTCCGTCAAGTCTGCCGGGTGGCTGCTGTACCGGTTTTTGCCATTGGCGGTATTACCGCAGGCAAAGTGCCAGATATAATGGCAGCCGGGGCTAAAGGGTGTTGTATTATGTCAGCAGCCATGACGACAAGGAGCCCAGAGGAACTGGTGCGCAGTTTTGGCTTCCACAGATAAAAACAAGATTAGTCATCAGATAAGAGCCGAAAGTACAAAAAAAGGCTTAACTCTTTTAATAAGGAGTTAAGCCTTTTTGTTAGTTGACGATAATATTATTGATCCACTATTTCCGAGAAGTGGATTACCGTAACCATATCATCAATATGAATTTGTTTTTCATAGATTTCTTCAAAGGTCTGAATAAGCTCATCCACAGTCGTAATTTCCGGATTTTGGTGAGAAAGCTCAGCGGAAGTCAGATCGGCGTATCTTTTTATCAACACCCTATCAATAACGGCTTTGTACAGTCTTTTTTTTGTGCCGTATCTTTTGCCGAAGGTAACCCAGACAATGGAATTTTCAGGATAAAATTCCCGCAGATCTCCTGGACGGATCGTAGCGGTTTTCTTGCGTGACAACAGTAATTGTTCATTGTGTTCTGAGATAAAGTTAAGTGCAAACATCGTAACCCCTCCCGTAATTCGTATTTGTTGAGCCTGCCGGACGGTGTTGCTTAACGATTCATTATATTAATTCTGCGTGTGTATGCAAAATCCTGCCCGGTCAGTGGAGTAATACCCGGGTATTACTAAAATTATTATCTAAATTAAAAGTAAACAGTCGGCCACGAAGAAATAAGTTAAGGGTACTATTTTTTTTTTGCTTTATTTTGCAAAAAACTGCATAGCTGTAAAAAACAGCATGACAAAAAATGCATAGTATGAAGATTGTGGGTAAGGAAATTTTCGCAAAAGGCGGGAAAAAGCCATACGGTAAAAAATATCGAACCCTCTCTAACCTCTTAATACAAGGGATAAAGCAAAGAAAAAATATTTTTTGCGGAAAATCCTAATGTTGGCACGTTATTTGCATTTATTGTAAGGCAAAGGCGTGATAGGAGAGGTGAGGCGCAATGATAATAACAATGACGCTGAGGAGAGCCGAAGGGCAAAAGATAAGTAGGGGCAAAGAACTGCAAGTGAGGTGGGATAAATGATGCACATCTTAGTTGTAGACGATGATGACGGATCTCTCCGGGGCATGCAAATAGCCTTAGAAATGCTGGGACATACTTGCGATACCTATACTGATCCGATAGAGGCCATGCGGGACTGTATTGGTTTGGGTTATATAGATAAATATGATGCATTAGTGACAGATATTCAAATGCCTACACTAAACGGCATACGTTTGGCAGGGCTATTGCAATATTTGGTCCCTGAACTAAAGATTGTTGTCATATCCGGTTCTGCTACTGAAGACACAAAACAAGAACTGGCGCAGTATGGGTTTTACACTTTGCTGCATAAGCCGGTAAGTGCCCAGCAATTGTCGGCGGCGCTGCAAAAAGAGTTTTCCGGCATTAGTGCTGCCAGTAGAAAAAATATAGTAAATTAAAACGAGAGGAGCAAAAAAGAAATGAAAATTAAGAGTATCCAAACCCGGTTATTAGTGTTCTTATTACCGCTCATACTGATTGTATCAAGTGCGCTGGCCGGAGCAGGTTATTACCTGTCCGCACAATATCTGAGTAAAAGTGTTGAGGAAACAGCCCGGGCAGTAGGAATGGATTACGCCAATCGCATTCAGGGCGATATTGAAGTTATGATGACCCAACTGGAGGATTTAGCCAGCATCCAGCGTGTGCGCTCAGGTGCTGATAAAGCCCAGATTGTTACCGCTTTGGCTGAAGCGCATCAACGCATAGCAAAATTTGATGCTATTGTTTTTGTCAGCCCGGACGGGGCAGGCGTTAATAACGCTGGAGGAACCGCTGCATATGGGGACCGCGATTACTTCAAGAAAGTTATTGCTACTAAAAAATCCGTTGTTTCTGATCCGCTGATTTCCAAATCAACAGGAAAATTGTCGGTGGTACTGGCTGTGCCGGTAGCCGATAACGGACGTCTGACAGGGGTGCTTGTAGGAACCTTTTCATTAGAAAGAATCGATAAAATGGTCAGCACCATAAAATTCTTAGATACCGGTTATGGACACCTGTCAGATGATTCTGGTAATGTTGTCGCTCATCCCAAACATCCCGAATATGTGAATAAACTCAATCTCAATGAGAAGAAAGTAAATCCTGAGCTTGGTGCTAAGGTCACTGAACTTGATGATAATCTGATTAACCTGTTTAAAACAGCAGCGCAAGAAGGAAAACAGACGCGCCATGTATATAAAGGTCTTGACGGTGTGCAGAGCGTTGCCGTATCTACGCCGATTGACCTATCTAATAACCGCTGGGTTATGATGGTGGAAGCACCGGAAGCTGAGGCCACCAAGGTACTTGGTAGTTTGGCACAGGCCATGTTGATTATCTCGATAATATGCTTACTGCTTGCCGGTGGTGCTATTGTCTTCATCGCCAAGTTGTTTGCCAAACCCATCTCGCTGCTGCGGGATGAATGCCAATTGTTAGCGCAGGGCGATCTGCGCGACAAGGGAAATCAAATTACCTCTGAGGATGAAATTGGTCAACTCCAAGCCGGTTTCCAGGAAATGAGACGCAACCTGCGTGAGCTTACCTCCAAAATGTTGTCGCAATCCGAACAAGTTGCAGCCTCCAGTGAAGAACTTACTGCCAGCGCTGAACAGTCGGCGCAGGCGGCCAATCAGGTAGCTATCTCGATTACTGAAGTTGCCCAGGGGACAGCCCAGCAAATTCATGCAGTTGAGCAAACCATGTCGGTGGTTGAACAAATTTCGGCAGCTATTCAGCAGACAGCCGCTACCTCTAATGAAGTTGCAAGCATGGCAATGGACACAACCCAGGCGGTTAAAGGCGGTCAGCAAGCCGTAAATAAAGCCGTTCAGCAGATGGATAATGTAGGTAAAGGTTCGGCTGAATTGCAGGTAACTGTAGAAAAATTAGCCGACAGTTCCAAGAAAATCGGGCAAATCGTTAGCGTTATCAGCGGAATTGCCGGTCAAACCAATCTCTTGGCACTCAATGCTGCGATTGAAGCAGCCCGGGCCGGTGAGGCCGGCCGTGGTTTTGCCGTAGTTGCCGAAGAAGTAAGAAAATTGGCCGAACAATCTGCAACCGCCGCTACCGAAATTACTACACTGGTTACTGACAATACCAATAGCATTGACAACGCAGTTGCCGTTATGAACTCCAGCACCGAAAACATTAAAGTAGGAATCGAAGTAGTAAATGGCGCAGGACAAGCTTTTGATGCTATTGCCCAACAAATCCACACCATGGCTGAGCAGGTAAAAGAAATTTCGGCAGCGACCCAAGAAGTTGCGGTTGGCAGCCAGCGTATTGTGGAAGCTATCAAAAACATTGAAGAAACCTCCAAAGATGCGGCTGCTCAAGCCCAGACCGTTTCGGCAGCAACCGAAGAACAATCGGCTTCTATGGAGGAGATTGCTTCTTCCAGCCAGGGTATGGCTAAACTGGCAACCGAAATGCAAATGTCAGTCAGTGCCTTCAAAATCTAAGCAGTTTCCGGATACTATCCATTCAATTCACAGCAAAGCCTATGCGGCAAGCCTGATCTAAGCATATGTTGCCAAAATAAAATACTGCAAACAGTAATTGACAGAGAAATTGACCGTGGCCCGGAATGGGTTGCGGTCAATTTATTTCCCTGACAGAAAGTCTTAAAAGCAGGATAAGGGCGACATCGACTTGTGCATTCGCTGAAAGCTCGGCGCAAGCCGTGTTTTCTTTATAGTACAATATGTTATGGAAATGTTATCGGATTGTTAACTAATTGATATGAGAGTCAGTGATATTTTGCGCGGGAGGGAGTTTTTTCATTGAAAAACAGGTTTTTTCAAAGAATATTCGACAAATCGCTGGATTTTTGCTATTATTAATGATATAGAAAAAATAAAGTCTTTTTTCTTTGCATTTTGCAGTAACAAGAGCGTACTCATGCTGCTGCTTTGGTCGTTGTAAATCCGTAGCCGGATTGGCAGGGTCAAGGCGGCTTATTTGCGGTTCCTCACAGAAGAATTTGTTGGCGTGAAGCCAAAGAAGGCTGCCGCCAGGCAAACCAGTCACAATAATTTTGGAAACAGGAGCTTTATGAAATGACAATTTCTACCCCTTATTACCTGATCGACGAGCAGAAGCTGCTGCGGAATTTAGAAATTATTAAGCAGGTGCGAGAACTTTCCGGGGCTAAATCGGTGCTAGCACTCAAGTGCTTTTCCACCTGGAGTGTTTTTGAACTGATGAAACAATATATGGATGGCACGACATCAAGTTCGTTGTTTGAAGCCCGCCTGGGATATGATAAGTTTGGCAAGGAAACCCATGCCTATTGTGTAGGGTATTCAGATGAAGATGTTGCGGCTGTTTCGCAGTTTGCTGACAAAATCATTTTTAATTCGATCTCCCAGCTTGACAGACATTATGAGCAGGTCAAATCTGCTAAACTTGGACTTAGGGTTAATCCGGGAATGAGTTATTCCCATTTTGACTTGGCGGATCCGGCGCGCAAGCATTCGCGGCTGGGGGTTGTGAATAAAACTGAACTGGCAAAACAGCTGCCGCGGGTTAGCGGTTTTCTGTTTCACTATAACTGTGAAAATGATGATTTTGACGGTTTTGCCAAGCAGCTTGACAACCTTGGTGACAACTATGGGGATATGCTGAAACAATTACAGTGGATAAGCCTGGGTGGTGGCATATATTTTACCAAAGAGGGTTATCCTGTAGAAAAGTTCAGTAAAAAGCTTGCGGACTTTGCCCGAACCTATGATGTCCAGATTTATCTGGAACCGGGGGAAAGCGCCATTACCGGCTGTGCTGAATTGGTTACCAGTGTGGTTGATATTGTGCACAATGAAGTTGATATTGCCATTGTTGATGCTTCGGTGGAAGCCCATATGCTGGATTTATTAATATACCGGCTGGCGGCGAAAGTTGACACAGATTCGGCAAGTGTGCATACCTACACCGTAGCCGGACGTTCCTGCCTGGCAGGCGATGTGTTTGGCACCTTCAAGTTTCCAAGCAAACTTGAAATTGGCAGTGAAGTCCGGTTTGCCGATGCTGCCGGTTATACTATGGTAAAAAAGAACTGGTTCAACGGCCTGCAGATGCCGGCTATTGTGGTACGCAGGCTTGATGGGCAACTTGAGGTTGTTCGTAAATTCGGGTATGAAGATTTTGTAAAAAATCTATCTTAATATACCAATTCACGGGTAGAGGAGAAGGAAATGAGAAAAAACGTTCTAATTGTAGGTGCTGGTGGCGTGGGTCATGTAGTTGCCCATAAATGTGCAATGAACAATGATATTTTGGGTGATATCTGCATTGCTTCACGTACCCAGCAAAAATGTGATGAAATTATTGAGAGTGTATTACGCAAGAACCACCTGAAGGATGCAACGAAAAAACTGTATTCGCGTACTGTGGATGCCCTGGATGTTCCGGCCTTGGCTGCCTTAATCAAAGATACCAAATCCGAAATCGTTATTAATGTCGGTCAGGCTTATGTCAACATGTCGGTTTTGGAAGCTTGTATTGAAACTGGCGCAGTGTACATGGATACCGCTATTCATGAAGATCCGGCTAAGGTTTGTGAAAATCCGCCCTGGTATGGCAATTACGAATGGAAACGTAAAGAACGCTGTGAGGAAAAGGGCATTACTGCAATCTTGGGAATCGGTTTTGATCCTGGGGTTGTTAATGCTTGGTGTGCGCTGGCGCAACAGGACTATTTTGATAAAATTGATACCATCGACATTCTCGATGTAAATGCCGGCAGCCATGGCAAATATTTTGCCACTAACTTTGACCCTGAAATTAATTTTCGCGAATTTAGAAAAGTGTGGACTTGGATTGAACGCAAGTGGGTGTTGCAAAAAGTACATTCCATAAGAGTTGATTATGATTTCCCGGTGGTGGGAAGCTGTCCGGTATACCTGACAGGCCATGATGAACTGCACTCACTTTCGAAAAATATAGATGCTAATTCCATTCGTTTTTGGATGGGTTTTGGCGACCATTATCTTAATGTGTTTTCGGTTTTGACCAACCTCGGGTTGACGTCCGAAAAACCGATTAAAATAGCAGACGGTATGGAAATCGCACCTCTTAAAGTATTGAAGGCACTCTTGCCTGATCCTTCCTCCTTAGCACCCAACTATGTCGGTAAAACTTGTATTGGTAACTTTATCAAAGGAACCAAAGATAATAAACCCCGTGAAATCTTCATTTACAATGTATGCGATCATGCAGAATGTTACCAGGAAGTGGAGGCGCAGGCCATCAGCTATACCGCCGGTGTGCCGCCGGTCGCGGCTGCCATTTTAGTTGCCAAAGGCGACTGGGACGTTAAGCATATGGTGAACGTCGAAGAGCTTGATCCCAAGCCGTTCATCGCTTTGTTGGACAAAATGGGTCTGCCAACCGAAGTGATAGAAAAACCGGTCGCTTTTGAAGCGCCGGTGATTGAATCCCTGGAATCCATTTAAATAAAAAAAGTAGAAAGCTCCTGTTGTTACCCTGACGGGTAATAACAGGAGCTTTTGATTTGGCTTTAGTTATCGTCATCGCCGTCCAGCAAACTGCCCAGGCCGCCAAGCAAGGTGCCGCCCAGCACAGTTTTGCCAATTACGCTGCCTTCCTCCTTGGAGCCGCCCTGTCTGGGGGCGGCAGCCAGCATCCGGCCGGCCAAACGCGAGAAGGGTAACGATTGCAGCCAGATCTTGCCGGGACCGCGCAGTACCGCAAAGAACAGACCTTCGCCGCCAAACAAAGCGGTTTTGACATTGCCGGCCTGTTGGATTTCAAACTCTACACTGGGTTCATAGGCTACTACGCAGCCTGTATCTACATGCAGCACCTCGCCAGGCTGGAGCTGCCGTTCAACAATAGTGCCGCCGGCATGCATAAAGGCCCAGCCGTCACCTTCAAGCTTTTGCATAATAAAGCCCTCGCCACCAAACAAACCAGTCAAAATCTTGCGTTGCAGGTGTATACCAACAGATACGCCTTTGGCAGCGCATAAAAAGCTGTCTTTTTGACAAATCAGTGTGCCGCCCACATCGGGCAAGTGAATAGGAATGATATTTCCCGGATAAGGTGCGCCGAAAGCGATCTTGGCTTTGGCGCTGCCGTTATTGGTGAATACTGTCATAAACAGGCTTTCGCCGGTGATCAGACGTTTGCCGGCACCCATTAGTTTACCCAGGAAACCGCCTTGATTGCTTTTGGCCGAGCCATCGCCAAAGATGGTATCCATATCAATGGTACTGTCTTTGTACATCATGGCTCCAGCTTCAGCAATAATGCTTTCGCCGGGATCAAGTTCTATTTCTGTAAATTGCATTTCTGTGCCAAAAATTTTGTATTCGATTTGATCAGCATACCCACTCATCTTTGTAACCACCTCATTATCTTATTTTCTTATGATGGTATATTTTTGAAAAACTATTTATTATTTCTTTGGAATTGAAAAAAATCCTGCCAATTCCAGAAAGTGCACAGGATTTTTTGGATTTGACCGTAGGTTGTCTATTGTTTGACCAACTCTAAAAAGCTATCTCGGCTTCTTTACGGTAGACCATTCCCTGGAATACCGCAATCAATTCCTCATGGTCATCGTAAATATTCACTTCGTAGTGGCCTAATTTATGATTGCACGAGGTTTCCCGTGCTTCAGCATACAAGGTTCCGGCAGTTGCGGCTTTCATATAAGAGATATTGCCGTTAATTCCCATGGCAACACGGCCGTGCGAATTGGAGGCTACTGCAAAGGCGAAATCAGCCAGAGTAAAAATGGCACCGCCATGCACGGTTTTGACCCCGTTTAAGTGATAAGGCCGGATGGACATTTTTACTTTGGCATAGCCTTGTTTGGCTTCCAATAATTCCAGACCGGCATGCTTGGCGAACTGATCGTGAGCAGAAAAAAACTGTTTAACTTTTTCCACACTAATACCTCCTAACAATTGAAGAAGCGCAAATGCTTAATCGGCTAATTCCGAAGCCGGGACAGCCGTCATGATAGTATTGGCAATGCGACCTTTATAGTAACTAATAATAATAGAAATCAGTACAACCGACAATACCGAAAAAACTCCTTTGACAAGTCCCACAGAATATACGCCGGTTAAGACAATGGCAGTGTCCATGATGCAACTGGTTTTTCCTGGATCCCAGCCAAACTGGCGCTGCAAATATAACGTCAAAATATTAACACCGCCTAACGATGAGCCATTCCAAAACAGGTAAGCCAGACCAAAGCCGGCAAATGCACCGCCAAACAGCGCTCCGGCCCAGGCCGGCAATAGTATATCAGGCAGCAATTGATCAACCATAGTCATTAAGGAAAGTATAATGGCTGCCAATACAGTTGACATAGTAAAATTCCAGCCCATTCGAAAAATCGAGAGAATGTAAAAAGGAAAATTGACTGCCAAAAATACCGGCGCAAATGGGACTCCAAACAGGTAAGACAAACCTAAGGCTAGGCCGGGTGCACCGCCTGTTACCAAATGTGCATGACGGAGCATTAAAATTCCAATGCTGCAGAATAAACAACCAATAAGAATGTGTAAGACTTTTTGCATGCTGACTCCTCCAGAAATACTCTGCAAATTAAAGCTAATGATGCTCATTGTAAAGCATCCAGTAACTGGAGAGTCAATGTTTTTTGTATTAGGCGTTTAACCCTAACAGAAAGTGTAACTTTCTTAAGGACAGGATAAGGGCAACATCGGCTTTTGCCATCGCTAAAAGCTCGGCATAAGCCGTGTTTTCTTTACGGGAATTTGTATTTCAGTCAAATGCTTATTTTGGTCATGCGTTATATATTGATTAATGATAGTGCGTTCAATGGAATCGCCGGTAATTTGGCAGTTGTTTTTGGCGATAAACGCCAGTAACTGATCATAGTAGTTGGCAGAAATACTATGATTACCATGATAGCTGATGCAGGCATACAAACCGGCTGCCAGATGTTTGAGCTGAGGTGGTGTCTCACTCATATCTTCCCAGATAATAAATATCGAGTTATATTCGTCAAACTTATGGCGGCTGAGGTTAGTCTGCGAAACCGTTAACCCTACCTTGCCAATAAACAAGGCCGGTTTGCTGTTAGTGCCTTGGACAAGTTTGCTTAAGGCAATGTCCCACTCGGACTCAGAATAAAGAGGTTCATGTAAACTTAGCACCGCCCGTTCCGGGAAATGTTGTAAACAGGGTTGACCGGTCTGACGAGCGGCAGAGCTTTCGATTTCTTCAATACGTTTGCAAAATTGAGCATTGACGGCTTCTAACTTGTTGATCGTGGCAGCCGTAATGGTTTGCTGCTTTTTTAATAAATCCAGAAAGCCGGCAATATCGCGTACTTCTAAGTGGTTTTTTATTTCTTTAAGCGGTAGCCCGAGGAGCTTAAGATAGTTAATGGTGTTGAGCTGTTCAAACTGCTCAAGCGAGTAAAACCGGTAATTGCTGCTAGCCGCAACCTCAATAGGCTTAAACAACCCAATTTCATCATAATACCGCAGCGTTTTAATCGGTATATTGTGCAGTTTGGACATTTCTCCAATACTAAACCGGTTTTTCATCGACGATACTCCTGATTTTTTAGTTCCTACCCATAATGATTTCTTGAAAAGAGGCAGGCATTAGGTGCTTCTCTGCGACAATAACTATGTCCTGCCGGAAGAACGGTCAAAGATGCAAGAGAACGGTTAAGGGGCTTTGATTGTCGCAAACAAAGTCGCAACAAGTAAAAAGGAAATAAAAGGATTGTGCATTGCTCTGTCGAAAAATAAATATAGAAATAAGTAAATAAATTGAGGCTTAGCTGCTAGTTACTCAACACGGCGTTGCCGAGAAAAGTAATTAACCTTATTATGTTAATTACTGTGCATTCTCCTGTTGCTCATGTATGGTTTTATCTGTGTACGATAGGTGCGTTACTTGTATTGGCGACCTACACTTGGCAATTTCATAAAACTCCCGGCGCAAAACAGCAGGTTTATGTACAACTCAGTAAAGCTGCTTGGCTTGTGTTCCTGGTTATGGCCGGCATCAGCACCGAATTGCCGGACAAGTTGTTCTGGATTAACCTGCAGTTAATGGCGGCAGCTCTGTCGCCGTACTATTGGTTCGTTTTTGGGACACGTGGACAGCAGACTGTGTGAAATCTCCCGCTTTTAAAAGATCAAAAATAAAGATGCTAGACTAATCCCTAACCTTCTAGTTCAGCTGAATA
>JAGGAB010000039.1 GCA_017889705.1 Bacillota bacterium
GATCTAAATCGATTGGAGGAACTTTTCAAAAAAGAACCCATCAAATTTTTTTATACTGTTCCTCGTAACCACAATCCATTAGGTACAACCTATCCAAAAACACAACGAAAGGCCATTGCCGAACTAGCCGCTCGATATGATGTATATATTGTGGAGGATGACTATTTCGGAGATATCTCTTTCGATCCCAAATATGATCCCATCTATGCGTATGGTGACCATCGTCATCACATCTACTTAAAAAATTTTTCTAAAATACTCCCCTGGATTCGAGTCGGAATTGTAGTCATCCCCACGGATCTTTTAAATATCTTTACAGAACATACACGTTTCTCCTATTATTATTCCTATTTTTCAGCTTCTTTGATATCACAAGCCACGTTAGAAATTTATATTCGCAGTAATATACTAAAAAAACATGTCCAATCAATAAAAAAAGAGCTCTCCGAGAGATTGAAATGTCTAGATAACAATTTTCGTAACTTGGCTACCTATAATATAAAATGTATCGGTGGCAAAACGGGCTATTATTCTTATTTGAAGCTGCCAGATTATATGAATGAGAATCAGTTTATTGAAAATCTAAAAAAACGTCATATTCGCATTGCTGGCGGAAGTAATTACTCTTTTTACATCGATAACTCTTGGCGTGAAAAAGGAATCCGACTGAGCATTGCGCGTACCAATAAAGCTGCTATTAACAAGGGTTTTGAGATAATCTACGAAGAATTGAAGCGCCGTTAAGACTAAAAGCGCAGGACGGTTTGGAACCACTGAAAAAGTCGCAATCAACAAGTTTTTCCCACCAAAGACACGAAATAAGCTATACCATGATAAATGGGGGAATGACTTGATGTTAAAGGTTCGAGTGAAACAATCAGGTGACGGTTCTTTGAGTTAAATTACTATTAAAAAATGCCCTAAATTTACTTCCTTCTTCAAGTCACCTGTCAGTGTCGAGTTATTATATCTCCTTCATTAATATATTCTGTATAAAAGGTGAGCGAATAATCATCTTCCGAACTAATTATTTTAATTACTTGATGAGCCAATTGCAATTCCAATCAGGAACGCCGCAATATCACGTATTTCGCGGTCATGACGTTCACTTTCGCGCTCTTGACGATCTTGCCATTCTCTTTCACTTTCATGCTGACCTCGCCGCATTTCCTGTTCGTGGCGCTCATTTTCTTTACGCAGTCGATCATCATGCGCACGCTCGCGCTGATGCTCCCGTTCTCCTCGTTCCCGAATATCACGTAATTCGCGGTCATGACGCTTTTTTTCGCGCTCTTGCCGCTCATACCATTCTCTTCTGCTTTCATGCTGACGCCGCCGCACTTCCCATTCATGGCGTTCATTTTCTTTACGAATTCGTTCATCATATTCACGCTGATGCTCACGTTGACGCCATTCCCAAATATCACGCAATTTGCGATAATGACGTTGCCTTTCGCGCTCTTGCTGATTTTCCCATTTGCTTCCGCTTTCGTGCTGACCCCGCCGCATTTCCTGTTTGTAGCGTTCAATTTCTTTACGCACTCGATCACCATACTCCTGCTCCAGTTCCCGCCACTCCCGTTCTTCATAACGTTGATCATTATCTCTTGGTGATGCTTCGATTACAGATGCTCCAAACCCTATTTGCATGACACCTACCATTGAATATATAATAACTTTCTTTGCTAAGCTATTCATAATTTTGCCCTCCCTCATTTTCCTAACTAAATTATAATTGGACTTCCTAAGGTCGATTTACAACGTCACCTATACCACCTGTCTTGATAAAGGGAAAGCTTTCTGTCGCAATGAAGAGAACTGGTTTCATTTGGGTCACCTCACTTTCTTAGCTTTCCAAAGACAATCTTCTTGTTTCCCTTTTTCCATTAGTCAGCCTGGTGGCTGTTTTTTTATTGATTTATGACGATGCCGCTCAGGGACATCTTCATTGTCAATCGAGATGCAATAAGATGCAATAAAATTTGAAAAAAAAGCAAACTACGGTTGCTATCAATACTACGCCTATTGCGAACCACAACAAGGATAGCCCATCAATCCATTCCATATTACCGACACCTCCTTTGTTTTTACCGGGCACTTCGATCGCTTTCACCTCCGGATGATATAAAGGACTATGGCTGGCGTTACTATATATAGACCGCTAAGCACAATCAGTGTCAACAGAAGATGGATAGAACTACTCCAGCGTACAGGTTTTAATATTGTAGGTTACAGAAGCCGCGGACCATGTGTCACTGCCTTGAGTGACCTGCACATTGCCGGTAAATGTTCCAATTTTGGTGCGCCAGTTGAAATCTGCTGTATCGGCGGTGATGGTGATATGGGGCTGCGATAATGTCACGCCGCCGCCAAGTATCGCTTTGTTCCGGGTACCGTAGACATAAACGCTGCCGGCGGTAAGATAAATGTTATCCTGGGCAAGGGTGATGCCGTCTGATCCCCAGACCTCCAACGAACTGAGACTGACTTTGGCCTGACCGGCCGTTATCACGCGGCTGCTGACTTCAATGCGTACGTTGCCTTTTAATAGATAGAGACCGGTATCTGTATCGTAATAGGTGGTGTCGGCCGTGATGACAGGTTTTGCAGCAGCGGCTGGGCCTGCTGAGCAGGCTAGGAGATAGAAAGATGCAATAATGAGTAATAACACGTTACGGTACATATTTATGACCTCCAGGTAGATGGGATGGTAATTCGCTTTAATTTATACTTGTAGTACTCGTTTGGTTTTTATAGTACTAATAATATCTGCATTTTCTTTCCATGTCAATATCTTGTAATGAATTTTGTTATTAATAACGGTTAATTTAACCAATCATATTTATGCAATAGATTAGTAAGCATGTTTGAATTAATATTTATTAGCAGTGGCTTTGTTCTGCTTTTTACAATACAGGAATAAGGAGCCATAGTAAAATAAAACCATAAAGAAATAAAAGTGAGGAACACTATCGAATGGGAACGTAAAATTTATTCTTCTGGAGCACCATTGGAAGATAAAGTGGTCTTCAGGTTGTGATCTTTGATGAAAATGCTAACCCCAAAAAGCGATAATATCGGTGATAATCAAAGGCAAGGCACGGCAACTTATCACGGGACTCCCATTACATCAAGCATTACAAGGTCACGGCTCACCGTGCTGAGATCCTATGCAATGTGTATATTCTTAAAATAATTCGCCGTTAGAGATAATACGGAGAAAACTACCATAATTGAGGTGTATCGGGTCAAACAGCGAATTTTAAATATAAAGAAATAGCAGACTGCGGCCTGGATGAGCGTAGTCTGCTATTTCTTTATAGAGGAGCTTTAGAATTGGAGCCGAGCATCAATCAAATTGAGCTTTACCCTTACTTTAATCAGGAAGAACAGCGCCGTTGGCACACGGAGCATGGCATCGCAACAGAGTCTTGGAGTCCTTTAGGGCGGGGTAACAGTATATTGGAAAATAAAATACTTGCTGACATTGCCAAAACGCATCAAAAATCTATCTCTCAAGTGATTTTGCGTTGGCATATACAGTCTGGGGCGATTCCGATTCCAAAAGCATCTTCACAAAAGCATCAGCGTGATAATTTAGATATTTTTGATTTTCAAATGACAGAAGAAGAAATGGACAGCATTTCCGGTCTCACCAGTGAGTCAGGGCGTACTAATAATCAAGACCCGAGAACATACGAAGAGTTCTAAAATATTTATAAACCAGGGCAGAATCTTTTTGAGATTTCTGTCCTTTTCCTGTCACTATATTATGTACCACTACAATCAGATTGAGGAGAATCGCGACATGTTCTAAAATGGCGATATGTTTCACTCCGGGATCCATCGCGCTCTATGCAATCGTCTCCCTATGGCTGCCATGGATGAGATGAAAGCTGATATTCATCTCATCCATGGCACGATATTCACTATGAAGGATGAATAAAACTGTATAATTTCAAATTGGATTCGTATGATCTTGATTATTGCTGTTTGTGTAATGTCTGGGCCGGTTAGGCAGTGAGAAGCGAAATAGTGTACCCTGCCCCGGAAGGCTTTCCACAGAAATTTGGCCGCCATGACTTTCGATAATCCATTTAACGATAGAAAGACCGAGCCCTGCACTGGTATCTTCCACGCTTTTTCGGGAGGGATCAACCTGATAGAACCTGTTCCAAATTTGAGGCAGGTCATCAGAGGCAATGCCAATGCCATTATCTTCAATGCTGCCAAGCACGTCTTCTTTGAGCTGGTGGAGCTCAACTTTAATCCAGCCATTTTGCCGTCCGTAACGTATGGCATTTTGTAATAAATTTAATAATAGACGCATGATCGAGGTTTGGTCGGCAACAATTATAAGGTTGTCGTCAATTGCGGTATGGATGGTGATATTCTTTGATTGAGCAGTTATCATGAGTTCATCGATGACCATATTGGTTATTTCACTCAGGTTGACGGTCTCAAAATCAAGCTGTGCCGATTGATGGTCTGTACGGGCGAGTAACAGTAAAGAAGATACTAAAGCCATCATTTTTTTTGCTTGCTGTTGAATCACCTGCAGGGCGTCCGCTGTTTCGGCGGGGTTGTCTCTCTGGGTCAGGCCATATTCCGTGTGGGCCAGGATAACAGAAAGTGGTGTTCTGAGTTCGTGGGAAGCATCAGAGGTAAACTGACGTTCTTTTTGAAAAGAGAGCTCTAACTGATCCAGCATATGGTCAAAGGTTTGTGCTAGGTCATCAATTTCGTCTTTGCTGCCACTTAGTTGGATGCGCTTGGACAGGTCGCCGCTATTCTCAATATCTGCTGCCGTTTTTCTGATCAGGCTGACTGGCTGAAACGCTTTTTGGGTAATCAGCCAGCCGCCAAAAGCAGCTAATAGGGCTAGAAACGGAAATAGAATTACGCAAATTAATAAAATATAAGTGCGTGTCTCATAACTTGCATTAAGGGAGATGACTCCCCGGATCCATAATGCTTCCGGCCAGTTAGTGCTGACGTAAAGGTCATAGACCAGCCAATGGACTTCACCTGATTGAATGGTTTGGATCTGGTTGTTGTGCAATGGCACAGATGAAGAAAATCCAGACGGTAATAATCCTTTAATTAGAATTTGCTCCCTGTTATAAATAGAGATGCTGATACCGTCATCAAAATATTTTAATTTATGGAAGTCGAAGGTTCCATTTACATACTGAATGTCTTCAACGATATCATAGACTTCATCCTCTAGCTCACGCTGCAATTCAAAAACCAGAATTCTATCGGTGCTAAATGCGAGAATGCCTAAGATAATGCAGAGAATTAAAACAATCAGCCCCGTATACCAAACAGTGATTTTAGTTTTAATTGACAGTGGTTTCATAAGTTCTCCTGCAGAACATAACCCGATCCGCGTACGGTATGAATTAACTTCTGCTCAAAGCCGTCATCAATCTTTTGACGCAAATAACGAATATATACATTGACCACATTGGAAGCACCTTCGAAATCGTAGCTCCAGATGTGTTGCTCGATTTTATCTCGGGATAGAATGATACCTTTGTTGTGAAGCATGTACTCCAGAATGGCGAACTCCCTGCCGGATAAAATGATTTGTTTTCCACCTCTGATTACTTTGCGGGTACTGAAATTTACAATTAGATCAGCAACCGAGATAGTATCACATTGAATATCTGTCTGCCGGCGTACTAGTACACGCAGCCTTGCCAGCAATTCTTCAAAAGCAAACGGTTTTATCAGGTAATCGTCGGCACCGGCATCCAGTCCTTCAACCCGGTTCTCAATGCTGTCTTTAGCGGTCAATAAAAGAACTGGCGGACTTTCTTTTTGCCGGCGAAGCTTTTTTAGCAGGGAAATTCCGTCCAGTTTGGGCAGCATCCAATCCAGAATTACAACATCATATGTTGTTGCTTCCAAATAATAGCTGGCCTCCAGTCCATCTCCCGCAGTATCTACGCCATAGCCAGATTGCGTTAATCGCTTTTTTAGCAATATTCGCAAATCTTTCTCATCTTCCACAATTAATACCCGCATCGGTCTGCTCCTCCCTTTTTAGTTCTTTGTTTGCATTATATCATATTTTTTCTGGAAGAATTATGGAAACTTCGGTTTTAATCTTGGTTTAATCTCCGTCTGCTAAGATAATGACAAACAGCAGATTTACTGCTAATCAAACAAGAGAGGATGATGGAAAATGTGGGAAAAGATAATGCGGGGGCTCTTAGTGATAGCAGCCACAGTGTTTGTTTCAGCGACAGCGATTGCAGCGTTGGATGAAGCTGGAGCGCGTGAAATTGCAAGGCAATGGGTGCCAGAAGAAGCGGTTTATCTATCAACAAAAGATGAGATCGATGAATATGAAGTTGAATTTCTGGTTCACGAAACCAATAGCAAATATCAAATCGATATAAATAAAAATACTGCAATGGTAGCAGAAGTAAAAACTAAACTAAGAGGTGATTGGGGGAGCTTAACCGTAAAGCTGAATGAGAGTGATGTTGCAGCAATCGTACTGAGTGAGTTTCCCGGCTCACAAATTGGTCAGGTAAAACTGGATTCGGATGATGGATATCGGAAATATGAAGTTAAATTTGCAAATGGTTCGATTCGTGGCGAAATGGAGATTAATCCGGAGACTGGTGTCATCCTGGAAAGAGATATCAAATATTAGCAATTAAATAACAGACCAAGCCCCCTAATCGTAGCATTTTACGATAGGGGGCTCTTCATTTGAAAAAAGACGCAAAGGATTTTTGATATTCCCTTGCGTCTTTTTTCAAAATCAATTTCGTATTAAATAGTCGAATTCGCCCAGTGCCGCATTCGCACCGGTATAACTTCAACAATCTTTTCATTGTGATAAGCCTGTGCTTTAAATTACTTCCAAATCTAAATTTTAACCAATTAATTATTAATTGATAGTATTAACTAAAAGGTATTGCTTATAGGATATAATAACGGATAAAAAATCGCCGTTTGACTCGATAGGAAAAGCCATATCGTGCGAATCGTTCCTCCGAAACTTGGGTGGGGAGAGCCACAAGGAGAGTAACGCAAGATAATTAGGTTAATATTATAGTGCTATATTGCAAACGAAAGAAATCGGGGGTGGCAGGAATGCAAGTTCATTTAATTTTAGCTTTTGTTGCTTTTTTGTGGGGACTAAATCCGCCGGCAATGAAAATTGGTCTTCTGTATGTAGATCCTATGCCTTATAATGCAATTCGTATGCTGGTTGCGTTGGTAGTTGGCTGGGGAGTGCTAAGGCACATAGGGAGTTGGCAACCGCTGCGGCGAGAAGATTGGAAAGTATTACTCGTTTCTAGTCTGGGTTTTTTCTTCTTTCAACTTTTTTTTACTGTAGGTGTGCAGATTACAACAGCAGGCAACGCATCGCTCATTCTTGGCTGCTTGCCAGTCAGTGTAGCCATTATTAACCACTTTCACCGACTTGAACGTATTAGTACGGCGGCGATGGTTGGTATACTGGTCTCGATTGGGGGGATAGTTATTATGGTGGCTGGTACTGGTAAAGAAATCAGTCTGAGCGAAAGACATATTACTGGGGCACTGATGTTACTCGCCGCTCAAATGAGCTACGGCTACTATACCGTCTTTTCTCGTCTACTGATACATGCTTATTCAGCATATCAGATAACCGCATATATACTTCTGAATTCTACTGGACTCTTCCTATTTATATCACTTCCCGCCGTATTGGCAGCTGATTGGCAATCTGTACCCTGGCCAGGTTGGGCCAGCATATTATATTCTGGCCTTTTTCCTCTATGCTTGGGTAATTGTCTGTGGATTTGGGGCACAGGGATATTAGGCAGCACCAAGGCATCATTATATAATAACTTACCACCAGTCTTTGCTGTTGCAATCAGTTACCTATTTCTCGGAGAGAGCTTTGGGTGGCTACAGTTTATTGGTGCCATTATAATATTTTTAGGTCTGTATGTTTCTAAGGGGAAACAGTCTATGGAATCATAAGAATGATCACTAATTTTCAAAGAGTTACTGACACTGGTGACACAGGGGACGTCAAACTGTGCGAAAACAATAGAATGATATTAGTGGTTTTCTCGGACCTCCTCAGCCGCAAACTGGCTGTTGTAAAGACTATGGTAAAAACCTTCGTTTGCCATCAACTCTGTATGGCTTCCCTTTTCCACGATATCCCCGTGATTTAATACCAGGATGATATCGGCGTTACGAATAGTAGATAGCCGGTGGGCAATGACAAAGCTTGTCCTTCCCTGCATCATTCGATTCATCGCGTTTTGAATGAGAACCTCTGTGCGGGTGTCCACTGAGCTTGTGGCTTCATCTAGGATTAGAATTGGCGGATCGGCGATAATGGCCCGAGCAATGGTGAGCAGTTGCTTTTGACCTTGAGAAATATTGCCGGCATCCTCACTAATCCGCATATCGTAGCTATTCGGCAATGTTTTGATAAATTGATGGACATAAGCGGTTTTGGCGGCGTCAACAACCTGCTGCCGAGTAGCTCCCTGCCGTCCATAGGCGATATTTTCTTCAATTGTTCCGTTAAACAGCCAAGTATCTTGCAGCACCATGCCAAATATGCCGTGTAAATCATCCCGTTTCATATCCCTGATATCAATACCGTCAACTTTTATACTGCCGTCATCCACATCATAAAAACGCATAAACAAATTGATCAGCGTTGTTTTGCCCGATCCGGTGGGACCGACGATGGCGACCGTTTGACCGCTTTTGACCTCTAAATTAAAATCACGGATAACAGGCTGACCGGGCAGATATGAAAAGTTTACATGCCGGATGGAAACATTGCCTTGGACGCTTTCCAATTTTATCGGATTGGGATGCTCGGCGCTTTCCTCTGCTTCATCGAGAATTTCAAAAATTCTTTCCGCAGCAGCCAGCGCAGCTTGCAAAGTTCCTGCCGCATTAGAAATAATGCCGATAGGATTGTTAAACTGTTTGACATATTGCAGAAAAGCCTGAATTTGCCCAACTTCAATTTGACCGCGAATGGCAAAAAAACAGCCCAGAACAGCAACTCCTACATACCCGAGATTGCCTAAAAATGCGGCCAAAGGCAATAGTATCCCTGATAAAAATTCGGCGCGCCACGAATTATTCAGGATTTTTTTATTTAAGTCGCTAAAGCGAGCCTTGGCTTCTTCTTCGTAATTGAAGCTTCTCACAACGCTATAGCCCGTATACATTTCTTCCACATGCCCGTTCATCGCGCCAATAAAAGCTTGCTGATTGATAAAGTATTTTTGGGATGCTTTTATGATGATTGATGAGGTAAAAAGTGCGAGGGGTATAACAGCAAAAGCTACCAGGGATATCCAGATATTAATGAGCACCATCATCACAGAGATCCCCACTAGGGTGGTTAGAGAAGAAATAATCTGGGTAAAGCTATGCTGCAAGGTAGAACTGACGGTTTCAACATCATTGGTAACCCGGCTCAATAATTCACCATGGGTTTTGCTGTCTAAAAACCGCAGTGGCAGCCGATTGAGTTTTATATTGAGGTCCCTTCTGATCAGATAAATGATACGGGATGTGATCTCGGCCATCAGGAAATTCTGTCCAAATGCAAACACCTGGGAAATCAAATAGATAACGGTTAATAGCAGCAGCGTTGTTATCAGCTCATCCCAGAGTAAAATTCCTGTAATCACGCCCCGATAAAGTTGTGTCGTCACTCGTCCTAAAATTTCCGGTGCTAAAACAGTAAATGCCGTGCTTAACACCGTCATTGAAATAGCGACAAGTAATTTTCCTTTTAATTGTTTAAAATAGAGCAACAGACGCCTGCCTGTATTGCCGAAGTTTCGCGGCTTTTCAGTGTCTCCGATGATTGCTGGGGGCTTTGAAAAAGAACTTGGCTTATTGCTCATAGTACCCCCTCCTGCTGAAACTGCGATCTGAAAATTTCCTGATAAATGCCGCAGCGTTCCATTAGCTCTTCATGGCTGCCGGAATCGGCGACTTGCCCTTCGTTGAGAACCACAATGCGATCCGCCTGAATAATGGTGCTGATGCGCTGGGCAATGACAATCAGGGCTGCATCTTCTGTTTCAGCCTTTAACGCTTGGCGAACCGCCCTATCGGTCTTATAATCCAGTGCGGAAAAACTATCGTCCAGCAAATAGACCGCCGGCTTTTTAATAACAGCCCGTGCAATGGCCAAACGCTGTTTCTGACCGCCCGACACATTGGCTCCGCCCTGGGCAATGGGAGTATCAAGCCCTGCCTCTTTAGCCTGGATAAACTCGGTTGCCTGGGCAATACCGGCAGCCTTGAGCAGTTCTTCCCTGCTGGCATTTTTTTTACCGAAGCGGAGATTCCCGGCAATGGTGTTGGAAAATAACACTGCCTTTTGCGGAACATAACCGATTTTCTCACGCAGATTATGGAGCGTATAGTCCCTGATATCTACTCCATCGATCAGGATATGACCGGATGTGACGTCATAAAAACGCAGCAGCAGTTTGGCAATGGTGGACTTTCCGCTGCCGGTACTGCCGATAATGGCCGTCATTTGATTGGGATAAGCAGTAAAGGATACATCCTTTAAAACAGCCTCCTCCGCCTGGGGAAAAGTAAAAGATACATGGTTAAATTCCACAATACCGGTATGAATTCTGGCTTCAGGCCGGGAGCCGTCAACAATGCTGGAACTGGTTTCCAATACGGTGACAATCCGGGTGAGTGAAGTAATCAGCCGTGGATACATCATAAAAAGCATTGACGTCATCATCACCGACAAAAGAATCTGGGTGATATACTGCACATAAGCAACTAGGCTGCCAACATCCATCATCGCGTTCATGACAAGTTTGCTGCCGAAAAACATGACCGCAATGGTGGTTATATTCATCAGAATTGTAACCGCTGGCATTAAGATGCCGATCAGACGCTGGGTATGAATGGACAATCGGGTGTATTCATAATTGACTCCTTCGAAGCGCTCCATTTCATGGCAGGTCTGTTTAAAGGCCCGAATGACGCGTATTCCGGTAAGATTCTCGCGCAATACCAAATTGAGTAAATCAAATTGTGCCTGCATACTTCGATAGTAGCCCAGCATGCTGGCCAGAATCCAGGCGATAACCAAAGACATGACCGGCAGAGTAATAATGAGTACAAGGGACAGCTTCCCGCTGGTAAAAACAGCCATGATGATGCCGCTGAGCATCATTAACGGAGTAAGTATACCCATCTTCAGCAAATAAAGTAAAAAGGTTTGTACCCGTGTTATGTCATTCGTGGTACGGGTGATCAGTGAAGAAACTCCGAAGTGGTCCATTTCATTGGAGGAAAATTCCTGTACTTTAAAAAAGATTTGCTGCCGTAAATCTGCACTAATTCTAGTAGAGATACGGGCTGAAATCAAACCCGAGGCCAAAGAGCAAACCATGGCTGCGATGGCGGCCAGCAGCATATTCATTCCTATTTTTTGAATAAAATCAGTATTAGCCCTTTGAATGCCCTGATTAATTAAGTCCGCTACCAGGGTAGGCAACAGAATTTCACAGGCTGACTGGATAATCAAAAACAATAAAAGCGCAAAAACAGGCAGTTTATACGGTTTTAAACAGTCCCAAAGTAATCGCACTAAATCAAGCTCCCTCCATCTTTGATGGTCTTTGTACAGAAAAGACATTTTATCTCTATTACAATTAGAGCAAAGGGGAAATATATTGCCATAGCTTAGTTTCTAACTTCATATCCCAAATTATTCAGTATGCGAATACATTTGTAGTTATGGACGAATACTAAACAGTGCATTGATTATATACTTTTGCATGAAAACTAGGGAGGTAAAGTATGCTCACTTATACACTTTCTTTTACTGAAATCAGCAAACAGGATTTGCCGCTGGTGGGCGGAAAAGGAGCAAATTTAGGAGAAATTTCTAAAATTAGTAATGTGAAAGTACCGCCGGGCTTTTGCATCACCACAGAAGCCTATCAATATTTTGTCACGGCAAGCCCTGCGTTGGCTGGTTTCTTGGATCAACTCAACGGTTTAAGTAGTGAAGACTCTGACGCAGTCCAACTGTTAGGACAGCGCATCCGCCAGCATATGGAAAGTTTGCCGGTGCCGGAAGAAATTCGACGGCAGATCGGTCAGGCATGGCAGGAAGCAGGGAGAGATTATGCTTATGCCGTTCGCTCCAGTGCGACAGCAGAAGACCTGCCCGGCGCATCATTTGCCGGGCAGCAGGATACCTACCTGAATATTCAAGGGATTGATGCCATTGTCGATCATGTCCGGAAATGCTGGGCTTCTTTGTTCAGCGACCGTGCCATCGTGTATCGCTCTCGAAATGGATTTGATCATAAAAAAGTTTTACTGGCCGTGGTGGTACAGCAGATGGTTTTTCCGGAAGTATCGGGGATCATGTTTACTGCAGACCCGATAAATGGCAATCGCAAGGTTGTCTCCATTGATGCGAGTTTTGGCTTGGGCGAAGCATTGGTCAGCGGCATGGTTACCGCCGACCTCTACAAGGTGAAAGACAATAAAATTCTGACAAAACAGATTGGCGATAAAAAAATCGCCGTATACGCCGCACCGGAGGGGGGAACAAGGGAAAGGACGCTGCCTGATGAAATGCCCAAGTGTCAGGCGCTTACTGATGAACAAGTGCTCACATTGGCGGCCCTTGGTAAACATATCGAACAGCATTTTGCGTCTCCTCAGGACATTGAATGGTGTTTGGCTGACAGCATTTTTTATGTTGTGCAAAGCAGGCCGATTACTACGCTCTATCCGGTACCTGAACTTGCCGATAAGCGGTTTCATGTATTCTCCTCCTTTGGGCATCAGCAAATGATGACCGATCCTATGAAGCCGCTGGGACTATCGCTATTCCAGTTTTCGGAACCCTTTGATCACATTCTGGTTATGGCCGGGGGACGTTTATTTGGTGATATTACCAGTTCTTGCAGCCCTGAAAACAAACAAACAGGTCTGAAGAGAATGGATGCTTTGATGGGCAGCGCCATCGACGAGATCAAAAACCGCCGTGATCTCGTCGACTTGCTTCAAGCGGAAGGACAGCGCAGAATGGGCTTTTCCCAACTGAAAAAGGTAGCCGGGCCGGTGATGAGAACGATTCAAAATATGACGGCCAACGATCCAAGCCAGGCTTATCATGTCTATGGTTGGGCTGAAGAGAAAATTGCTGAAGCAAAGCGAACACTGCGGCAGCTTTCTGGCGGCGACAGAATCAGGTTTATTGACAAGGATAAAACAGAAATGCTTACCTGGGTTATGGATGGCAAAATGATGGGACCGTTTATGGCCGGTATGCTTTCCTTCGAATTAATTGACCGCCTAAGTAAACGATGGCTGGGGGACAGCAAAGAAACCGAGGATTTGGGGAAATCACCGCCGAGAAATAATACCAGTGAAATGGGCCTGGCGCTTGGCGATCTTGCCGATATCATCCGGCAGTATCCCGCTGTTATCTTTTATTTGCATCAGGCTGACGACGATACGTTGCTGACGGGGCTGGGAACAGTTGAGGGCGGCCATCGTGTTAAACTAATTTTTGAAGAATTTCTCCAGCAATACGGTATGCGGTGTACTGGAGAAATTGATATTACACGGCCCCGCTGGCGGGAAAAACCCACTCAGCTTATTCCGGCAATTTTAAGCCATATTCAAAGCGTACAGCCGGGTGAACATCGTCGTAAGTTTGCCGAAGGCGAGAAACGGGCGGAGGCAGCAGCCCAAACCCTGTCAACTCGCTTAAAAAAAATAAAAGGCGGAACCGTAAAAGCCAAATTTATGGCCAAGCTCATTAAAACCTATCGGGGGCTTGCTGGTTTTAGAGAGTATCCCAAATATTTCATTGTCTCCCATTTTGACGAATATAAAAAAGCGATTATGGAAGAAGCGGAGAAACTTGTTCATCAAGGCGTGCTAAAACAAGCCGAAGATGTATATTATTTGTACCTTACTGAACTGGAACAGGTGATCAGGACAGCTCATGTCGATCAGCAATTGATTGCTGATCGTAAGGAAAACTACCTGGAATATGAGAAACTTACGCCGCCCAGAGTGATGACCAGTGAAGGCGAAATCATCTATGGCAGCTATGGCCAGAAGGATGCACCGCCGGGATCTTTGCCCGGAATACCTGTATCGGCTGGAGTGGTGGAAGGACGTGCCCGGGTTATTCTAAAACCGGAGCAAGCGAAGCTGGACAAGGGAGATATCCTGGTAGCTACCTTTACTGATCCTGGCTGGACTCCGTTTTTTGTATCGGCAAGCGGCGTAGTTACCGAAGTTGGGGGACTGATGACCCATGGTGCGATCGTTGCCCGCGAATATGGTATTCCGGCCGTTGTAGGTGTTGAGCAGGCTACCTCTCTCATTCAGGACGGGCAGAGAATTCGAGTGAACGGAACAAAAGGCTATATTGAGCTACTGAATGATTTGGACGTTAACCCAATACATTAACAGATAGTTTTGAATCAGGGAGATCCGCCCGGCATGAGGAGTATCGCTTGATGGAGGCTAAACTGCTTCTGCTACTGCAGTATCCCATTGCCTTATGGTTTACTTAGGGTGCAATTCTGAGACGTTCATGTTTTCCGATTTTGCAGCTAAACAGTAAAGAAGGCGCATAATTTTACTTTGATCCATTCAATGAATTTGCCAATTCTGTAAAAGATTCGCCGTTTGGATCAAACAGCGAATTTTAAAATAGTAAGAAATAGCAGTCTGCAGCCCGGAATGGGCGATAGACTGCTATTCACTTTATAGAAGGAATTTAATTCCAATAGGAACATAATTAAAATATAATCGCAAGGTAGCACTCAACTCACGCCACTAATTTTGCAATAGTGGCGGGCTCTAATAAATGGTATATATATTACATATATGGTAAAGTTATCCACAAAAATATGTGTTACTAACAGCTTTATCCACACGAAAACACGGTCTTGTCTCAATTTAAAATGTACCCTATAAAGTAGACATTAAAAAGTCTACTTTATAGGGTACATTTTAAATTAGTTAGACGGCTCTTTTTCTTTTATTTATTTGAATATTCAATCCTGTAACCAAAAATCCTCAAAAAACATAAAATATAATGTAAACCAATTATGTTGGGAAGGAGGAATCAATATGGGATTTGGCGGCGGTAGTGGCGGCTGTTGGTTTATCATTGTCATAATTATTATTCTTTTGTTGTTCTGCGGCTTTGAAGACGATTGCAGCACTACATGCTAAAATCCAATTCGTCGGCATAATATAGCTACCCACAAAGGTTGCCTTACTCTTAATTAGTGAGGTAGCTTTTTTTTATTAGATATTATTTAAGGTGAGCGTGCAGCTAATGTCCAACACCTTTTAAATTAAGCAATACTACGCCAATAATGATTAATACTATACCAGCAATAGTGTAAATATTAAGTGATTCCTTCCAAACAAACAAGGCTACTAGTGCTGTCAATGCTGTTCCTAGCCCTGACCAAATGGCATAAGCTATGCTTAGTGGGATTTGGGTCAATGCTTGTGACAGTGCATAGAATGAAGCTCCCATGACTACGACAAATAAAATACTAGGTATGAGCCTTGAGAAGCCTGCAGAAGCTTTCAGCATTGAGGTTGCGAAAATTTCACAAACGATAGCTGCCGCTAATAACGCATATCCATTCATTTTGTATCCTCCAACGTTAAAGAAATTAAAAAAGCCAAGACTTTTTCTCGCATATCTTTGGTTACGTTTATTCCATATAAATGATTGTAGTATAAACCATCTGCAGCAAGCCTTATAACAGTAGCAGCAACTGGATTAATATTGTCATCTTCAATGTTATTATGCAGTTTTTGCAATCGATCAATCATGGAGTTAAAGAGCATGGGATTCGTTGCTGCAGCAGAGAGAAATGCAGCGTTCATAGAGGCTTCCTGGTCTAGTTGTCTGAAGGTTTCCGTCACATAAGCTCTAGTCCATTTTCCTTTTAGGTGGGAGTCTTGGTTGGTCAAACATTCCACTTTGTTAATGTAGCCTTGCAGTAAAAAATTATTCATGCCTTCCATTAAGGCATCCTTGCTGGAAAAGTGATAAAGCAATCCGCCTTTGCTTATACCTGCTCTTTTGGCAACGGCCTCTAACGTTAATGACAATATGCCCTTTTCATTAATTATTTGAGCGGCTGCCTGCAGTATTTTCTGCTTTGTATCGATAGTGTCATTGAGGGGCTTGTTACGCATGGTTTTGCCTCCGTATTGTTTCTGAATTTATTATAAACCGTCTGGACGGTATAGTAAAGAGGGTTTTTAAGATGATTTTCGTGCCATTCGTAGTGACGTCGTTTCAGGACGTTTTTGGTGAATATTGAATTATTTCAGTAAAATTGAAATTTTAGCTTCGCAATAGTAGGGATCTTCAACGGCTGCCGTAGTATCATCCAGGATACTTTCCAGATAGGCGTGTCCAATGAATGTAAGTCCGTGATGATTTGCATAGTCCGCAAGTTGTTGAAGGGTTGGATCCATCTCCGCCCAAGATCCTCTGTAATAGCTCACAAGGTAACGGCCGGCAGGCTTATAAGTCCAATTTATGGCTTTACTGTTTTTCTCATCAATACGGTAAAAGCAATTGGTCAATTGGCAGAAATCTCCTTGTAGTACTTTGTCAGTATCCATCATGTAGCCAAGGGGGTATCCACAATAATTTTGAGTATGATAGCAGTCACGCATAAATTTCAGCATAACTTTCATTGTTTCTTCCATGGACATTTCGGCAGTCGATTCGCTGACTACGATTGCTTGTGCTTTTGATTCAATAATTTCGATTTTAGAACAATCCATTTCTAGGTTTGCTTCCATGTTGCTGATCTTATTCTGTACAACTCTTTGCAGCCATATAAGCTCGGCAATTTCTTGCTCCAGCATTTGACTTTGATTATACAGCAACGTTTGTGTTTTTTGCGGAGTGCAGTGTACCAAATGTTTTTTGATCTCTTCCAATGGGACACGGAGTTTGCGCAGCAGTTGAATCGCGTCAAAAACACCGCTTTGCCCATACGTATAATAGCGGTACCCGTTTTTTTTCACGATAGCCGGCTTGAATAAATCAATGCTGTCATAATACATCAAGGTGCGCTTGTTGACGTCGTACAGAGCAGCAAATTGGCCGGTAGTAAATTTTTTTTGTAAAAAATCATGCATGATGTAAAATCCTCCTCTTGACTATACAGCTACTGTATAGTTTATCATAACGCATAGCTCTAAATTGGTCAATTTTAGAAGTAAATAAGGCTGATGGGCCGATATAACTTGGTGGCGCAGCAAAGCAATGTTGCAATATCGTTAACAAATAGGGAGGGTGGAAAATTGTGCTTTCAGCAAAATTTAGGAAGAGTTACTGTGTAGGATTGGGTGCCATAATGATTGGTTTGATCATTACAGGATGTGGTGGTACGGAGACGATGGTGCAGGAAAAAGCAGTGCCGATTAAAGCAATAAAGGTTATTCAGCAGGATGTAACGAGAGCCAATGAATATGCAGGACAGGTACAGGGAAAAAATGAAGTAAAAATTCAGGCGCGTGTGTCAGGCAATATTGTGGAAAAAATGGTTTCTGGCGGTGATGTGGTCAAAAAGGGGCAACCCTTGTTTCGCATCGACAGTATTCAATATGAAAGTACATTGCTTTCGGCTCAAGCACAACTGGTAGAAGCCGAGGCTAATTGGGAAAACTCACGGATTGATACGGAGCGATATCAAAATCTGCTGAATGCGGCAGCTATTTCGGAGCAGCGTCTGACTACTCAGAAAGCGGCCGAACGGCAGAATGAAGCTGTAGTGGCTTCTTACCGTGCACTGGTAAAAAAAGCTCAGGATGATGTAAACAGTACCTTGGTTGTTTCGCCAGTAGACGGACGTATCGATGTAAATGATGTCAGCGTGGGAACCTATGTGCAGGCAGGGAGTACCACATTAGTCACGATGGGTGGTCTGGATTCGGTATTTGTGCAATTTAATATGAGCGAAAATGAATATCTTAGCTTGCGGCAGGTTTCGCAAAACAATATTGCCAACAGCGGCTGGGGCGAAGATGTCATGATTACATTAAGCAATGGTACAGTGTATCCAATAAAGGGGAAAGTCACGCAGGCGGATCGTAGCTTGGCTAACAATAGTGGAACGCTGACGTTAAAAGCCTCTTTTGCCAATCCTGATGGGATGTTAATCCCAGGCATGTTTGCTAGAGTTAAAATCCCTGGCATACCTGTAAAAAATGCGGTGCTGGTTCCCCAGCGGGCTGTGCAGCAGGTATTGGATAAATCCCTCGTTACGGTTGTCAATGCAGACAATACAGCAGAGCCCCGATCGGTGATTCTGGGGGAAAAGGTGGGCAGTTATTATCTTGTAAAAGAAGGGTTGACTGTGAATGATACAGTTGTTGTAGAAGGACTGACAAAGGTTCAGGAAGGAATGGCGCTTGATGTGACCGTCGTCGCTCCAGAAGAGTTGGAGCTATCTATTAACTCCTAGGAGGTGTGCATAATCGTGGCAAGATTTTTTATTGAGCGTCCAATTTTTGCAATTGTTCTTTCCATTATGATTGTGGTAGCGGGAGTGATTGCCGGGCTGAATCTCCCAATCGCCCAGTATCCGCAAATCCAGCCGCCCACAGTATCGGTGTCGGCATCCTACATTGGCGCAAACGCTGAAGTTGTTAATCAGACGGTAGCCCAGGTGCTGGAGGAGCAGGTTAACGGTGTCCAGGGCATGAACTATATGAGCTCAAATTCGGATGATTCGGGTGCCTATAGTCTGGAAGTTGTCTTTGATCTGGGAGTCGATGGAGACATCGCTGCCGTTAAGGTACAGAACAGTGTCGCCCAGGCCAATGCCAATTTGCCGGCAGAAGTAACCGCGGCTGGCATTACCACCAGAAAAGCATCTTCTGACATGGCTATGATGCTGAGCTTCTATTCGCCCAAGGGCACATTTGACAGTGTATTTTTAACTAATTATTTCAATGTCTACTTAAAAGATGCTATTAAGCGGGTCAATGGTGTCGGCGATGTGATGATCCTGGGAGCGGATTTTTCCCGGCGTATCTGGATTAATCCGGATCGTATGGCGGAACTGGGGTTAACAGTCGCCGACGTGATTGAGGCCATCAAGGAACAGAATGTCCAGGCACCAGCCGGTACAATCGGCGCCATGCCTGTACCCAAAAAGCAGGAGTTTCAATATACCGCGAAAGTGCAGGGGCGTTTAGCAAGTATCGCTGATTTTGAGAATATTATCGTGAAGGCTCAGCCGAATGGCTCTTTTGTTTATCTGAAAGATATTGCGCGAGTCGAGAATGCCGGAAAAGAATTGAATTATTCCTCAAAACAGGATGGGGCCAATGCGGTAGCGGTGGGTATTCAGCTTACCAGTGATGCTAATGCAATGAATACCATTGCAGGAGTAAAAAAAGCTGTGGCAGCAGCAACAGAAAATTTTCCGCCGGATATGAAATATAGACCTGTCTTTGATAATACGAATTTTATCGCCGAATCTATGCACGAGGTGGTTAAAACCTTCTTTGAAGCGATGACCCTCGTTATGATCATAGTATTTCTTTTTTTGCAAAGCTGGCGGGCAACGCTGATTCCGATGCTGGCCGTTCCCGTATCATTAATTGGTACGTTTGGTGCCTTCGTACTTCTTGGATTTTCGATTAACACCTTGACGCTGTTCGCTATGGTATTGGCGATTGGATTGGTTGTCGACGATGCCATTGTCGTTATTGAAGCAGTGGAGCATCACATCCGCTATAATAGACTGACAACGGTGGAGGCCACGAAACGAGCAATGGACGAAGTGTCCGGACCGGTTATTGCCATTGCTTTTGTATTGGCGGCCGTATTTGTTCCGGTTGCTTTCATCGGCGGTATGGTGGGTGTTCTCTATCGCCAGTTCGCCTTGACGATTGCTGTTTCGATGGCTTTATCTGCTCTAGTCGCTTTGTCGCTGACTCCGGCACTGTGTGCCATGTTGTTAAAACCCCACGAAGAACAGGCCAAAGGCAGTGCTCTGGGCAGATTTTTTAATAAATTTAATGACTGGTTTGACCGAACTACCAGTGCGTATAGTGAAACGGTGAAATCATTAATCTCCAAAGCGAAATATTGTTGTATCTTCTTGTTGATCATTTTAGTGGGGACGGTGTACCTATATAAAATTGTCCCGACGACGTTTGTACCAGATGAAGATCAGGGTTTTTTTGCGGTAGCTGTCAATCTGCCGGAAGGTGCGAGTATGAATAGGACGCAGATCATAACTGATCAGGTGGCTAAAGAAATCAGAGAACAAGCAGGTGTTGAGCAGGTTATTGCGATTGCGGGTTTTGATATTTTGTCAAATGCTGCTAAAGCCAACACGGCAGTCCTGTTTGTTGGGCTCGAACCGTGGAGTAGCCGAAAAGACCCTGGAACCCAGATTGATTCCATCATCGGCCAGGTTCAGAGCAAAGCGGACCTGTTTCCGGAAGCTTCAATTATGGCCTTTAACATGCCTTCTTTACCAGGTCTGGGGATGGTCGGCGGTTTTACTATGGTATTGCAAGATATGACCGGTCACAGCAAAGAAGAATTGGATGCGATTACGAAAGAATTTGTGCTTGCAGCTAATCAGCTCCCGGAAGTGAGTGCAGTATACTCTACATATAAAAGTGATTCTCCTGGTTATGAATTTGAAGTTGACCGGGAAAAGATAAAAAATTTGGGAATTGCGTTAAACGATGTATTTACGGCGCTGCAGGTCAATTTTGGCGGTACCCAGGTGAATGATTTCAACCAATTTAACCGTACCTATAAAGTGGTTATGCAGGCCGATACAATGTTCCGCAATGAAGCTGACATGACGCGCTTTATTTATGTCCGATCCTCGAATGGCTCTATGATTCCGTTAGATACCTTGATAAAACCGAAGCTAACTACAGGACCGTCCATTATTTCCCGCTTCAATGCTGCCCGCAGCATTCAGATCAATGGCTCTGTAGGAGAAAATTATAGTTCCGGGCAAGCCCTTGCTGTCATGGAGAAACTGGCTAAAGAAAAGCTGCCTTCCGGTTTTAACGTGGAATGGTCAGGGCAAAGCCGGGAAGAAAAGAAGGCAGGCAGCACAACTATGCAGATTTTGGCATTAGCCTTGGTATTTGTCTTTTTATGTCTGGCAGCGCTGTATGAGAGCTGGAGCGTTCCGTATGCTGTCATGCTTTCTGTGCCAACCGGCATTTTCGGGGCAGTATTGTCTCAATATGCTATGAATTTGCAAAACAGCGTCTATATGCAGATAGGAGTGATTATGCTAATCGGTTTAGCCGCTAAGAATGCGATTTTGATCGTTGAATTTGCTAAAGTCAGGGTAGATAAGGGGATGGACCCGGTTAAAGCTGCTATAGAAGCTGCGGCATTGCGTCTCCGTCCGATCCTGATGACGTCTTTTGCCTTTATTATCGGGTGCCTGCCGCTGGCGATGGCAAGCGGTGCAGGTGCCGGCGCGAGAAAGGCGATGGGAACTGCGGTTGTTGGTGGTATGACGATTGCTACGGCTTTTGGCATCTTCCTCATCCCGGTATTATTTGTGGTTGTAGAATGGATTGTGGCTAAATTAAGCTGGAAGAAAAAGAAAAAAGAAGTCTATTCAGCATAAATACTGTTTTAATAACAATGTCCTTGATTCTTCCTGTTGAGGTATCAAGGACATTGGTCTGCGTGCACTTCTAAAACAAATCTTCTGAGTACAGTTTCGTCATTATATTTCAGTAACAATTATATGCCACTTGCATATGATAATGTAACGATTAAAAAGGGGGTGCTTTTTCCTATGCCTCAACCATCAGTAAACCTTGGGACGGCCAACAGTTTTGCAGTTCTGGCCGGAGCTGGGATTACCAACACTGGTCCAACCACGATTATCGGCGATGTGGGTACGTTCCCAATTACATCAGAAACTGGCTTTGGCTCTGTCACATTGATCGGTACGAACCATGGGGGGGACGCTGTCACTCAGCAGGCAAAAACTGACTTGACCACCGCATATAACGATGCTGCCGGACGAATACCTGCGATCGTCGTGGCCGGGGATCTTGGCGGGTTAACCCTTGTCCCCGGAGTCTACAAATCTACGTCCTCACTTGGGATAACAGGTATTCTCACGCTCGATGCCCAGGGCGATCCTAATGCTGTCTTCATCTTCCAGATGGGTTCTACACTCACCACAGCATCGGGCAGCAGCGTGAATCTCATCAATGGCGCCCAGTCTTGCAACATATTTTGGCAAGTCGGCAGTTCTGCGACGCTGGGAACAGGATCTACCTTCAGGGGAAATATCCTGGCTTTGGCATCGATCACAGCGACGACCGCCGTAACGGTGGATGGTCGATTGCTGGCTAGCGTTGGTGCTGTTACATTGGACACTAACACCATCACAATATCAACATGTGCAGTTTCCCTGAGCCTTACCAAGGTATGTCCCATTCCCACTCCTCCAAACACCAGCTTTACTGTCGGGGATACGGTAACCATCACTCTTACAGTTACCAACAGCGGCTCTACTGCTGCCACCGACGTTACGGTCCTGGATCAGATTAACATACCTGCAAATGTACAGATCAGCAGTTTAACAACGAATCCATTGGCAACCTTAATTGCCCCGCCTACAGGACCATACTCGAATACCAACATACTGATTACCTGGACCGGATTGACCATACCCGCTTTTTCATCACAAGTGCTGACTGTGACCTTTACGATCTTGGCGGCCCCAACGCTAGGTGGCGTGATCACAAATTTGGACGCCGGCATCGGAGTATTAAGCGGCACCACTCTATTTACGTGCACCATTCCTGTGTCAACCGGGGTTTTCCTGAGTCTTACCAAGGTATGCCCCACCCCTACTCCTCCAAATACCAGCTTTACTGTCGGAGACACGGTAACTATTACTCTTACAGTTACCAACAGTGACGCTGCTGCTGCCACCGGCGTTACGGTCGTGGATCAGATTCGCATACCTGCAAATGTGCAGATCAGCAGTTTAACAACGAATCCATTGGCAACCTTAATCAGCCCGCCTACGGGGCCATACTCGAATACCGACATACTAATTACCTGGACCGGATTGACCATACCCGCTTTCTCATCGCAAGTGTTAACTGTGACCTTTACAATCTTGGCCGCCCCATCACTAGGTAACTTGATCACAAATGTGGATGCAGGCATTGGAGGACTAAGCGGCACCAATCTATTCACTTGCACCATCCCTGTGTCAACTGGGGTTTTCCTGAGCCTTACCAAGGTATGCCCCACTCCCATTCTTCCGAACACCCACTTTACTGTCGGCGACACGGTAACCATTAATCTTTTTGTTGCCAACACCGACTCTACCGATGCCACCGGCGTTACGGTCGTAGACCAGATTCACATACCTGCAAATGTACAGATCAGCAGTTTAACAACAAATCCATTGGCAACCTTAATCAGCCCGCCTACGGGACCATACTCGAATACCGATATACTGATTACCTGGACCGGATTGACCATACCCGCTCTTTCAACAAGAGTGTTGACTGTGACTTTTACGATCTTGGCCGCCCCATCGCTAGGTAATGTGATCACAAATTTGGATGCAGGCATCGAAGTCTTAAGCGGCACCAATCTATTCGCGTGCACTATCCCTGTGTCAACTGGAGTTTTCCTGAGCCTTACCAAGGTATGCCCCGCTCCCATTTTTCCAAACACCAGCTTTACTGTCGGAGACACGGTAACCATTAATCTTACGGTTATCAACAGTGACTCTACCGATGCCATTGGCGTTACGGTCGTGGATCAGATTCGCATACCTTTGAATGTGCAGATCAGCAGTTTAACAACAAATCCATTGGCAGCCTTAATTAGCCCGCCTACGGGGCCATACTCGAATACCGACATACTGATTACCTGGACCGGATTGACCATACCTGCTTTCTCATCGCAAGTGTTGACTGTGACCTTTACGATCTTGGCCGCCCCACCACAAGGAAATGTGATCACAAATGTGGATGCCGGAATTGAAGTCTTAAGCGGCACCAATCTATTCACGTGCACCATCCCTGTGTCAACTGGGGTTTTGCTGAACCTTATCAAGGTATGTCCCGTTCCCACTCCTCCAAACACCAGTTTCACTGTCGGAGAAACCGTAACCATTACTCTTGCGGTTATTAACAGTGCTTCTACCAATGCCACCGGCGTTACAGTAGTGGATGCTATTAACATACCTGCGAATGTGCAGATCAGCAGTTTAACAACGAATCCAGTGAATTCCTTAATTGGGCCGCCAATCGGACCATACTCAGATACCAACGTATTGATTATCTGGACTGGATTGACGATCCCCGCTTTGTCAACAAGAGTGCTGACTGCGACTTTTACGATCTTGGCCGCCCCAATACGAGGTGGAGTGATCACAAATGTAGACGCTGGCATTGGAGTATTAAGCGGCACCGATCAATTTACGTGCTTCATTCCTGTGTCGGCAATCATACCCCAGCGCGGGATCCCCTTGTGGTAGATAGTTGTCACAGGAAGGAAATTCACTAAGACAGAGGCTTCCTTCAAAGTTCAAAGCTTTGCAGGAAAAAATATTCATAAGCAAATTTGGTGGCATGGCAGGTGAGAGAGATGCAAGGGAACATACAAAAAAAGTGGACGATTTTAATCTACGCCAACGGTAACAATGACCTGGAGCCGGAAATGTGGCGAACCTTTTTAGAGGCTCAAAGTATCGGCTCTAATGATGATACCAATGTTATTATTCAGATCGGAAGAGCGGAAAAAAGCCTTGTCGGAATCATAAGACCCTTTATTCCATTACCTGGCACCAATGAAAATTGGGTTGGTGTAAGACGTTACTTTTTAATGAAAGATCAATCGATCTTACTTGCGGACTTGGGGAATCAAAATATGGCGGATCCCCTGAGTCTCTATGATTTTATCAAATGGGGCAGGCAACACTACGCTGCTCAGCAAACTATGCTGGTACTTGGTGGGCATGGCTGCCAGTTTGCTGGCTCTATGACGGATTACAGTCAAGAGATACCTTATCTGATGGGGCTGCCTGAAATGAGCCAGGCCATTCACCTAGCCTGCCAAGAAGGTGGGCACTTTATCGATTTACTGGTAATGGACACCTGTTATTTTAATTTTATAGAGGCCATTTATGAACTGGGGCAATATCAATCTCCATCCATTCGTTACGTCTTGACCTACATACTGAATGGCCCCATTTACGGATTGCCCTACCATCGGGTGATTCAAAGGGTACAAAAATACCCGGAAGGTGACGTAAAGCATCTAATTTTTGATCTGGTCAACGCTCTAAACTTAGACTTGGTGGCTTTTGAAATTTGCCACCATAAATTGGAGGAAATCAAAAAAGGCTTTAGTGAGTTGGCTGCTTGTTATTTAAAGCATAGGCAGGTTCAGAAAAGCCTCGGTGACTTACTAACCGCCAATTCAGAGAATCCCTGGAATCATCTTTCATTGGTTGTAGCACATCTAGCTCGTTCCCTTATCGTTCACGCAAAATCTTCCGTTCAACCCGCTGCGTTTCTGAATGTAGCAAATACAACAACCACTGATCGATATTGTATTGATTTGTACTCTAAATTGGCGTTTGCTCGAAATAATTACTGGACGTACTTGTTAAGTAATGAAACCTTGGCTCCAGATCAAGTCTCCCAGGATTCCCTTGCGTTAAAGCCATTGGTACTATCTCCTCAGGCCATTGATGCGTATATTTCAATCATGAATCCATTGGCCAGTATGGAAGAGAAAATATCCATCTTTCAAAACTTAGTGAATTATAAAAAGTGGGTTTGGAAATAGGAGGTTGGTACTACTAACCATTTAACTTTTATTTCATGCCAATGGGGGTATTTTAAAGTTTTATGGAACTACGCAAGATGCTTTGATTAAAATAGAATGGGGCTGTCTCTCATAGGTTCGAAAAAACCTATGAGAGACAGCCCTTTTTTCTGATGATCTAAGCATGGGTGCTTGCTTGCAGAACCGCTTTAACGCTTAACCTGAAATGTTAAGTTATTTAGTAAAACAGGCAATAAGGCGCTCCAATGCCCAATCGACTTCTTGGCGAGTGATGGTAAGGGGCGGTGCAAACCGGATGGTCTTTTCATGGGTTTCTTTACATAAAAGTCCGCTCTTTTTTAATTGCTCGCAATAAGGGCGGGCCGGCGACGTCAGCTCCACGCCGATAAACAGACCCTTTCCTCGGATTTCCCGAATGACGGGGCTGTCGATTTGCCGGAGTTTTTCCAAAAAATAATTGCCTGTTTCTAGAGAGTTGTCTATCAATTTCTCTTCCTCTAACACCTCAATAGCGGCTACGGCAACTGCGCAGGCGAGGGGATTGCCGCCAAAGGTTGATCCGTGAGATCCAGGATTAAACAGACTGAGTATCTCTTGATCGGCAGCAATGGCTGAAATGGGGAGGACACCACCGCCTAAGGCTTTTCCGAAAATATACATATCCGGTATTACATTCTCCCAGTCGCAGGCGAACCATTGGCCTGTCCGGCCGAACCCGGTTTGAATTTCATCAGCAACAAACAGCACTTTATTATTTTTGCAGATTTGATAGGCCTTTTGCAAGAAGCCGTCTGGCGGAATTATTATACCGGCTTCGCCTTGTATCGGCTCTGCTAAAAAGGCTGCAGTATTCGGGGTAATAGCCTTTTCGAGCGCCTCAAGATCACCGTAAGGAACTAATATAAAACCCGGGGTAAATGGCCCAAAGCCATCTTTATTTTCCTGTTCCGATGAGAACGATGTAATGGTCAAGGTGCGTCCGTGAAAGTTGCCCGTACAAACAATAATTTCTGCTTGATTTGCAGGTATGCCTTTTACACGGTAGCCCCACCGGCGTACAGCTTTAATAGCGGTTTCTACCGCTTCAGCCCCAGTATTCATAGGCAAAAACATGGCTTTTTTTGATACCTGCTGCAGTTTAGAAAATAAGCGGCATAGCTGATCGTTGTAGAAAGCTCTTGAAGTCAAAGTGACCCTATCTGCTTGATCTTTGAGCGCCTGTATAATCTTCGGATGCCGGTGACCTTGATTCAGGGCTGAATAGGAACTGAGCATATCCATATATCGATTTCCTTCAGGGTCTTCAACCCAAACGCCTTGGGCTTTGGTAATTACAATGGGCAGCGGATGATAATTTGGCGCACCCAACTGATCGGTTACTTGCATAATTTCTGTGGAATTTAACATTGTTTTTTTCACCATCCCGTATTTTTATTTTAACAAGCCTGTTAGCGTCTTTTCCAGAATAAAAGGCATTGCGTCAAATGAATAATTAGTGCAAAGACGCTCAGAAAGTTTGTGGGCGTCTTTGCCAAAGGGGCCTATATTGACTACCGGCATGCTTATGTTTTGGATCGAAGTAACCGGGAGACTATAACTGCGCATCCAAGCTGGCATATTTTTGGTTAATGCCGCAATTGTTGCATCATTATGGGATATATTGCAGTAACTTAGATCTGAAATAAACGGATAGAATTTTTTTGTTACGAGTGTGTAGGAAAACTTCTCCTGAGTCTCTTTTATTGTTTGTTCTACAATTGCCAGCAGTTTTTGTTCCTTAGCAGTCGAGCCATCAACAAACATATGCGGATAATAAGGTGGCGCGAAATATACCACAATTTTTGAATTTTGGTTTGAGTAATGACTATGAACTTCCTGGACGATTGCCAGTGAAATTTCTCGGTCATCAGCACCGGAGCTTTTCTTTTCTGCGGCTATTTTTTCAATTCGCTGATCAATCATACTGCCGACTTCATCTTTTACCGCTGTATACAGTTCATCAAAGGTCATTACACACACTTGCCAGGGAAGCTTTTGCAGCGGAATCTGACTTAAAAGGCAAAAACGTTTATATTGTTCGTTAAGCAAATCAATAACTGTTTGAAAGGACAGAGCAGCTTTTTCCATATATTTCATTAAAACCTCAGCCGGTTGGCTGTTATGGGTGGCATGATTAAAAAATATGCTGACGGCATTGACTGTTTGAACAGAATACTCCTTTTTCAAATCTCGTTGCTGAAGGCTGACCGGCGGCTGCGCCACTTCGCTGTCGGCAATATCGCAAAACTCAGTATTAAAATCGATCTGGCGCAGCAGTTCGGACGCTAGCAGGTTGGCATCCAGCCCGTTAAAGGCTTCACCTACGTGAGTTTCCTCACCATAGATGTAAAAGCAAGGCAGAAGCTTGCCTACCGTCCCGATATATATATATTTATTCTCATCACCTGGATAACGGGTTGTCATGTAATCTGTGTTTACTGCCGCCTGAAAATCCCAGCATTTTGTCGCGGCTAGTTTTTCTAGCCGGGGCACAACTGACAGCATTCCGGCCGAATTGCCTTCTTCATCAGGGACGCCGATGAAAACCAAGACTCCAGAAAAACTCTGCAGGCGTTTTGAAAACTCTTCCATCATGATCATTTGCGCGGCCACGCCAGCCTTCATATCAAAAATGCCACGTCCAAATAGCCAATCCTCCGACTCGATTTCCCGTGCAGTATCTTCGCTAAATTGGATAGCTTTTAATTTCTGCTTGATTATTTCCGAATTTGTTGCGTAGGACTTAAGATCGCCGTAATCCTCGATGCCGGCGGTGTCAATGTGTCCAAGACATAAAACAGCCTTTTGCTGTACAGATACATCGCAGTTTTTTTCTCCTTTTACCCATGCTAAAACGCTGAACCGGCCTACAGGATCATTAGGCACTGCTACTTTTTCCAATTGTTCTGGATGGGTTTTAAAATAATCCATACCAGCAAAGAAGGAGTAGATTTCTTCGGCCATAACTCTTTCGCCGGTGGTGCCTACAACGCTGCAGGTTTTTGTTAAGTTTAGAGTAAGTTCTCTTATTTTCGTTCCAATCAAGTGTATACCTCCTAAGATTGTTGTTTAACAGTTTTATCTGCGTTCAAGGGGAAAGGTCATACAATGCGGGCCGCCTCCGCTTTTTAAAATTTCATATAGGTCAATGGCGATGACTTCAAGACCCAAAGCGGCAAGTTTCTTATTTACTGTTTTGTTGTTACTGAAGGATAAAACACGACCGTTACCTAGCGCTTGGATATTGCAGTGGTGCAAAAATACTTCCTCTTGGTTAACTTCGATGTAGGTGAAGCCTTTCTGATCTAAAAAGCGAATAAAATAATCTGGCAAGGCTTCCTTGCACAGTACTGCAACCTTTTCGGCCGCCACGTTAAAGCACATGTCAAGATGAAGATTATTGGGCGGACAAGGTACGGGAATCATCTGGTAACCAAGGGGTTTGAGCTGATTTTCAATTTGTAAAAAACCGATGGAGTCTGTCCTTTGTACAAGTCCGACGGCAAGGGTGTAGTCGTCAATAAACCAGAAATCTCCGCCTTCAAAATAGCCCTCAGTACAGTGCGCAACACAAGAGATTCCTAGATCATCCATTTCTTTAGCGTACTGCATTGTCTCACCTTGTCGTACCGGCTCACGGAAACGGCCTAAAATATACCCTTCTTTCAGGCAGGCGCCAAAATCTCTGGCATATACTTGATTTGAAAGGCGGCAGTCAGGCATAGCTAGGACTACCTCAACGCCGTTAGCGCGATAGGCTTGAACTAAATCTTCATGTTCTCGCAAACAGGCGGCGCGGTTAGCGATTGCTCCATTTGAAACCCACCTTTTGGAAATATAGTCTATTGGTTCAATGGCGATATTCTCCGGTGGACATAAGAGGACTTTTTTTAATTCAGCAGTTGAGTTTCTGACATAACATTTCTCCATATATCTTGATGCTCCTTAATTCGTAAGACCTGTAAATTTGCTGACGCAGCAAGCAAATTGGTATTCAAGTCATAGTGTAAATTTCGAACCATATACAGTGTCTATGCAAAAATCATGCCAACTAAGAGAAATGATAAATAAATGCCTTCCATTTCTGGATTTGTACGGTTTTTTTATACGTGGCTAATTATTAACAATCTGTTAAACTTTATATATGTGCAAAAAAAAGCAAAATGCATTTAAGAGGAAAATATATACTTATCCTTGCTTTTAGTCAATAAAATACTATAAAATAATAGGTGCAATTGGCAAAAAGACGGTATTTTGCATATTTTTGCATATTTTTGCACATGACCTATGACTTTGAATAGCTAGTAACTGGTTCAAAGCCGTCATAACCGGAAAACAGAGGCGTGTGCTAATGAGGTGAAAAACATGAGTGATAATACCTTATTACAACTAATGGCAAACCCAATTGTCGAATGTATGCTTGATGCTCTTGATGAAGGGATTGTGATTGTTGATCGTGAATGCCGGATTGTATTCTATAACAAGACTCTTTCCCGTCTGGAGGGGCTTGAGAAGAAGGATGTTATTGGTAAAATTCTGCCGAAGGTTTTTCCTTCAATTACATTAGCGGAAAGTACCCTTTGGAAAGTGATGAATACCGGTGAGACCATCTACGAACGGGTTCAGGGCTATGTTAATTATCGCGGCAGGCAAATAAAAAGCGTCAATACAACTATTCCGCTGTATGATGGCAGTCAAATCATAGGCGCTTTGGAAGTTTCACGTGATGTGTCTCAAGTTGTTAATTTAACGGAAAAGGTAACAGAATTGCAAAAAACGTTAAGCAAAACAACTCGACGCGGTAAAGCTGCTTTTTCTTTTTCTGATATCATCGGCTGCAATGAAAAAATTAGCGAAATCATTCAGCTATTGAGGAAGGTTTCCCATACTACATCTAGTGTCTTGATCTATGGCGAAACCGGTACAGGTAAAGAACTATTTGCCCAAAGCCTGCACAGCGAAAGTCCGCGTTGCCATAAGCCCTTCATTGCCCAAAACTGTGCTGCTTTGCCGGAAACTCTTCTTGAAAGTATCCTGTTTGGTGCTAATAAAGGAAGTTTTACCGGTGCCGCCGATAAAGCTGGATTATTTGAACAGGCAGATGGCGGAACGGTTTTATTAGATGAAATTAATAGCATGGGCTTGGCTTTGCAGGCCAAAATTCTGCGGGTATTGCAAGAAGGAGCAGTGCGAAGGTTGGGGGGGAATGAAGACATTCCCATCGACATACGGTTCATAGCTACTACTAACGAGAACCCCTTAGAATTAGTAAAGAAGGGACGCCTGCGTGAAGATTTATTTTACCGCTTAAATGTGATATGCGTTGAAGTTCCACCACTAAGAGAACGAAAAGATGATCTGTTGTTGCTGTGTCAGTACTTCATAAATAAGTATAATTTGCGGTTTCACAAAAAGGTAATTGGCATGAAGCCGCAAGTCCAGGCTATTTTTGAAGAGTACAGTTGGCCGGGAAATGTACGGGAACTCGAACATGTAATTGAAGGGCTGCTTAATTTTGCCGACAGCGGCCTTTTATCGGTCGATCAGCTCAAGTTATTAAGCTTTGGCGCTTTCCAAACATTTATTGAACAAAAGAAAACCGAGCCTGGAGACCAAAACATCTTTAAACAAGAGTCTCAGCTTGCTGAGAAACAGGCTATTATTGAAGCGATGAAACTTTGCTGTGGAAATGTATCAAGAGCCGCACAACACCTGGAAATTAGGCGCCAAACATTGCAATACCGGTTAAAAAAGCACGGCATTTTAAACCCTAGGTCATAATTAATATATTTTTAACATTATGAGCCTACTTAAAAGTACAAAGTACTTTTAAGTAGGCTCATAATGTTGTAATATAAGTTTTTCTTATGGGTTAAAAAAGTAATCAATATTAGTAATATGGGGAGTTGTTTATTATAATCCATATGTGACAGTACTTAGGATAATACGCTTAACTAATAAATGTTTCAAGAAAATTCTTTGCTGCTGCGGGGAGGCGATGGTCTCGCAGCCAAACGACTACCGTTGCGAGGTCTAGGGAACGGTCGGCAATTGTCTTGTAATGAAGGTTGTGGCTAGGAATAAATGCTGTGGAAGATTTTGGAATTATAGCAATGCCAATTCCTTTGTCAGCCAGTGCTAATACTGATCTGACGTCAGTTGCCTTACAAAGAATGCGTGGTTCAAAGCCGTATTGACGACAGTACTCAATAATACGGGGAGTAGCGCCGCTATGTAGTAACAGTGGTTTTTCAGCAAGCTCTAACATATTGATATGATTGGGATGTTTGCCTATGTTCCAATCTTTATGCATGGCTGCTATCATAGGATCACTCGGTAAACTTATTGATTTATAGGGCTCAATATTAAAACAAGCTCTTACAATCCCAATATCAATTATACCTTGGTTTAACATATCCAGAAGTTCGAAGGTTTCGCCCTCCAAGATTTGAAAGTTGATTTCCGGAAATTGTCCGTGAAAGTGTTGAATTCGTTCCGGCAATAGTTTTGTGCCGGCGGATGGGACCGTGCCAATTGATACAGTGCCTTTTAATCCGTGGTTAATTTCTCTCAGCTCTTGAATGGTAGTATCCATTAACTCCACAAGTTGCCGGGCGCGATTGCGGAGTGCAATTCCCTCTTCTGTTAAACGGATTTTTCTAGAGCCTCGCTCCATTAGCTGAATACCTAGCTCGTCTTCAAGCAGCCGCAGTTGTTGGCTTAGGGCGGGTTGGGCTACATGCAAATGTTTAGCAGCTTTCGTTATTTGACCTTCTTCCGCAATGGCAAGAAAATATTGAAGTTGCTTAATATCCATAACAAGTACAAGCTCCTCACTAATTTCATAAGTCTTTTTTATGAAATCATTTATATCTTTGATGGATTTATCTTAAGTTTCTTGCTGCTTAATCGATTTTCCTCTGTCAACTAAGTGATTTTTTCTTTTATGACGTATTGCAGATTGTGGATGATACCAACCAGATAGAGTTTACCTTATTTAGCAATGAAGAAATTTTAAGTAGGCTCATAATATTGTAATATAAGTTTTTCTTATGGATTAGAAAAGTAATCAATATTAGTAATATAGGGAGTTGTTTGTTATAATCCACATGTAACACAGTACTTAGGATAATACGCTTAACTAATAAATCTGTCAACTAAGTGATTTTTTCTTTTATGACGTATTGCAAATTGTGGATGATACTAATCAAATAGATTTTACCTTATTTAGCGATGAAGCTAATGGCAAATAAATAAGTTGCCATTAGCTTTTTGTTTTTTTTTAAGGAGAGAAATGCTTTCAATTGTCAGGGCAAACAGTCCTGTTAACATAGAAAAGAATTAAATTTCAGGGGGCATCAAATGAAAAGAAAATCTCAATACTCAAATAAATAAGTTGGAACAGAAACAGCCCAATATTATACTAAATAGACGATATCTGTACCAATATAAAATTACACATGATCCCAACTCACCAACGACAATAGATTCCAGCGATTCTAGCTATCAAACATTTTATTTTTGCTGATGCTAAAATCGGGTAAATCCTTGCATGGTGAACATTCAACAAAAAAAAGGAGGAAAATAATGAGGATCCCGTTCATAGATAATAAAAAGTATTTTTCAATGCCGCATACCTTCGTATTACTAGTATTTCTCGTCCTTGTTGCCGGCTTTCTGACCTATATTATTCCTGCCGGTGAATTTAACCGCGTCAAAGATGCAGCAGGACGAATGGTGATTGTGCCAGGTACTTTCCATTTAGTTGCAAGTAATCCTCTACCGCTGTATGAGGTGCCTTTAAAGTTGTTCAAAGGACTTATGAAAGCGGCTGATGTCGTATATTTTGTGATTATTATCGGTGGCGCATTTGAAATTATTACAAAAACAGAGATGATTGCTGCCTTTACAGGACGTATGGCTAGGGCTTTGCGCGGCCGTGAAGGCTGGGTAGTTCCCATTTTTCTAAGCGCATTCTCAGTTGGTGGTTTTACCATGGGTATGTCAAATGAGGTATTAGTATTTATACCTATCGGTATCCTAATGGCGCGTTCTCTAGGATTTGATGTTTTAACTGGTACAGCGATGGTATTGCTGGGAGCGCACGCTGGTTTTACTGCAGGCTTGATGAATCCCTTTGGCGTGGGAATTGCTCAGGCTATCGCCCAGGTTCCACTATTTTCCGGAATGTGGCTGCGTGCTGCTATGCTGGTAGTGCTGCTTATTACAACCAGTATTTATATTTTGCGCTATGCATATAAAGTAAAGGCCGATCCAGCGAAAAGTATTTTGAGCGATTTAACGGAAATAAATGAGGTGGATGAGAAGGCTGCGGTTCTACCAAATCTCAAACCGCATCACTATGCAGTGTTGGCAATTGTCGTCAGTGGCTTGGCCGGCTTGTTATATGGTGTGACGGCTAAGAAGTGGTGGATAGACGAAATGGCGGCACTCTTTCTGACGATGGGAGTTTTGAGTGGTTTTGTAGCCGGTTTTACGCCCAATCAAGTCGCCCGGATCTTTATTGAAGGCGCTAAGGGGATTATTTTTGGTGCACTGGTGGTTGGTTTTGCGCGTACCATCATTGTGGTTTTTGAAGATGGAAAGATTGTGGATTCTATTATATTTTATCTTTCGTCAAGTATCGCGTTTCTGCCAGGGATTCTTCAGCCGATCGGCATGTACGTGGTTAATGTAATTATTAGTTTAATTATTGTATCTGCATCGGGAATGGCTATGGCAACTATGCCGATCATGGCTCCGGTAGCCGATCTTTTGCACATTACCAGACAGACGGCAGTATTGATGTTCCAATGCGCTGATGGTATGACCCACGTTATTCTGCCCACTTCGGCGGCTACAATGGGAGCTTTGGCCGCAGCTAGAATTCCCTTTGAACGATGGATAAAGTGGGTATGGCCACTGTTTTTCATCTGGATAGGCATCGGCGGAATATTCGTGGTCATAGCTCATGCTATCGGTTATCAATAAGAAACCTGACCAAAAGACCTATTAAGAGTAGGAGGAAGCGATATGGAAGAGGAAACTTATAAACAACTTATCAATAGCGTGCAAACTGACGATATGGAAAAGTTGCTGGCCCAGTTTGCTAAGTGGCATCGCCTGACAGGCACGCCTGATGCACAAAGAGGAGCTGAGTATATAATACAAGAACTCAAGTCCTATGATATAGACTGTGAGTGCTATGAATTTGACGGTTATTTTAGTGACCCGAAAAAAAGTGAGCTAATAGTTGCTGACACCCTTATTACGTCCCGGCCTCGTTCCGCTAGCGCTAACTGTCCGAATGGCATATCGGGTGAGATTATTTATGATTATACCAGCAAGGATGCAAGGTTGACTATAAACGAAGAACGAGAGCTATATTCTCAGTTTTGCGGGAAGATAGTTCTTAGTTGGAATTTTTATGAAGATTATG
>JAGGAB010000010.1 GCA_017889705.1 Bacillota bacterium
TTGATGAATAGCTCAGGCCATCGCGCCAATATCTTAAATTCAAATTATACTACTGTAGGTATTGGCGTTGCTCTCGACAGTGCAGGCAATGTGTATGTATTTCAAGACTTTATCAAGTAAACCTAAATTTATCTGCCGCATCCTCCGGGGTGCGGTTTTTTATTTGCAAAATCGCTGTAAAATGTTTATTGACTTTTAACAAATTCTTTTGTAATACAAATAACATACAATTATTTGTATTGATTTGTTGAGGGAGGCAAGTATGGTATTTAAACATGAATGCGGAGGGCGTGTCCACACTGCTGGATATAAAGCGGTGCACGGATGGAATACATGTATTTGCATTAGATGTGGCGAAGTATTTTACAAGTGGATTACTAAAAAAATGTTAGGATTAGTTGCTTAACTAGATCCGAGTTTTTCTTATTTTTTAAGGTAATTCTAAAATTTGCAATTTACAATAAAAACATCTCCTCAAAATACACATTACCCTCATATGCCCGGCCTATGGTGCCGGGTGTTTTTTTATTGATACTGACTTGTTATATTACGAATTTGAGCATTTACATCACCGAAATATCAGGGGTGATATTACAAAGCTTTGTTCTCAGCCCGATATTGCTGAAAAAAGTATGACTGCTGTCGAGAAAAAATTCCTTCAAATGACCCAGCTCATTATGAACAAACTGTCACCTCAAGAGAAAAGTTCTCTCAATATCCCAAGCAAGTGATAAATGATTTTGTCGATGCTATGGTGTTGTCTGTTATTGGCTGCACTGGTATGCAAAAAGGTTTGGCGACAATACCGGAAGAACCTCAAGACTGCCAAGGTCTTCCTATGGAAATTGTATATAACAAAGTGTAATAGCAAACCGTCAATGTTGTGTTGGCGGTTTATTGTTGCAGGAGTTAATTCAGTTTTTACCGAATTGTGTAAGGAAATTGAGAAAATGAACCGCAGTAAATGTCGAAAATAATGACTGACAGAATGATTTGTAAACGGTTAACTCAACCTAACTAGTGTTAAAGAGTAGCGTCAAAATTGGATTTATTGGAGGATAATAGTGGAGAATACAGACTTAGGAGAATTAATTGAATGTAGAAAAGCTAGATATTTCGCAGGCAAATCCACTATAACGAATAAATCTCTTTGGCAAATCTGCTATCATGCCTATTTCTATAACCCCACAAAGAAAACCATTGGTTACATTGGCGGTAACAGGCCGTATACCATGAATAAGTCTTTTAATAATCAGGGGGAATTAAAGGAGTTTTTAGAGGTTAATGGGTTTCAAGAATGTGAGATTGTTGAGAGGTGATTGCGGAAAGATGTCAATAACCACGTCCCTACAGAGGCAAGTATCCGGAAATTCCGGATACTTCGCACTTTATCGCAAAAAGTGCTTCCGTCTTTTCCAAAACCCTATACTAGGAGAATAACCATATAGGAGATGGCATCATGACCTTAGCAGAAAAGATATTACAGGATTTTGAAAAATTGCCTGAAGATAAAAAATTGATTTCGTGGAATTTCTTAACACCAAACAAAACGAATTGGCGACCACTATGGATGATATTATAAGTGAAAATAAAGAGGCACCGGCTGGAATTAACTAAGTGACCTTCGTACTATCCACGGCAACCCTCATAACTCCCGTAACCCTTGGCCATTGCCGGATAAATGGAGACTTAATTCAGATGGCGTTTTGTGCCAACTGAATTCTAGTCGTAATTATCTAGGGACTAAGCCGCTCTATAGCGGGTTAGTCATCGGAAAAAGCGTTCCGTAGGAGAAAAGCCGGGTGGTATTCCGCTTTAGAAATTCGTACTGTTTGAGCGTTCATGTAGCGAGTTTGCAAATTTTAGGAATATCGCCCGGCTTTTCAGCGTATGGAGGCTTCAGGCCTAGACTGTTTGCTTTTGTGTCATGACAAAAGTAAAATATTAACTTTGGCTATTGTTGGACGGTAACGGGGCAGCAGCAAAATTTTGCTTTTGGCTAGCTTAATTTTAATTATATAAGGGGAGTAACATATTGAGCATAAATCCAGCCATAGCGATATCCTGGCTCACCATTGCTTGGATAGGTCATAATGTACAGCCAATCATCTTGGCTCATCATGACTTTGACACGCACCCCCTTATTTACTTGAAAAAGCACTGGATAATTCGTACCTGGACCAGAACGAACATTTACCGCATTACCATTAACAACACCATTATAGGAACCTACTTTTGCACAACCTTTCATAACCGGAGTGGGTTTAAAATACCGACATCCCAAGCAGGGGTGATTACAATAAGGATTACCCCAAGGGTTGTAGGCTGACATCTTAATCAGCTCCTTTATAAATTGATAAGAACTTTGCTATATACTATGTAAATAATTCATAAAGTGGCACTACTTCATACTGTCTACGACAACCTTCGTAAGTCTTTTAATAATTGGGCGGAATAGACGTAGGTTGATGACAACTCCGTCACCATATCACGCCTTTAATCAAATATCTCATCCTAATATCCGTGAGCATTTCTCCAACCCAGCTATTAAGCTGGGTGTTTTTCATGTTGCCTGCCAAGTTGAGGTTTATTCGATTGTATTTCAAACGATACTGCAGCTGTGAGATTGTTATTTGAGGTTTTTTCGCGTATAATTATCAATTACGACTTAGACTATAAAATGGAATGTGTTTATATGTATATTGAGGTGGCCGATAGTGAAGCGAACACGTACACTGCAAGGGAAAATTAGGCAGTTAGTTATTATTTTATTACCGTTATTTATTACGCAGATATCCTTATGCTCCTTAAGTTTCTTTGATACCATAATGTCAGGTCATGCTAGTCAGAATGATCTGGCGGGTGTGGCCATCGGAGCGAATCTTTGGATGCCGGTGTTTACAGGAATTAACGGAATACTGATGGCACTTGTGCCAATAATTGCCCAGCATAACGGCGCGGGACGTCATAAAGAGATACCGTTCGTTGTAACCCAAGGAATCTATCTAGCTATTGCACTTGCAGGTGTTGTATTAGTTGCCGGTGTATTTTTAGTTGAGCCGATTCTTGCCTTTATGAATCTTGAACCAGCTGTGTTTGATATTGCTTACCGTTTTTTAGCGGCTATTGCTTGGGGAATTGTTCCGCTGTTTCTTAGCACAGTGCTACGTTGTTTTATTGATACACTTGGCTTTACGCGCATTACCATGCTAATCACGCTGGGATCTTTGCCGATTAATGTGGTACTTAATTATTTGCTGGTTTTCGGTAATTGGGGTTTTCCGCGTTTAGGAGGTGTGGGATCCGGCTACGCGTCTGCCATTACCTATTGGATTATTCTCTGTATTAGTGGCGTGATTGTCTTGCGTATGCGACAGTTTAGCTCTTTCTCCATATTTAAAAAATTCCATCCTATTTCGCTACCGGCATGGAAGGAACTGTTGTCCATAGGCATACCTATTGGCTTTTCAATTTTCTGCGAAACAAGTATTTTTGGTGTTGTGGCTATATTAATGGCGCGATTTGGTACAGTTACCATTGCCGCTCATCAGGCTGCCATCAATTTTGCCGGATTAGTATATATGTTACCGCTAAGTATCAGTATGGCGTTGACTATTGTTGTTGGTTTTGAAATAGGGGCAAAAAGATTCCGGGATGCTCGTATGTATACTTATCTGGGTATTGGTTTTGCTGTATTCGCCGCAATCTTTTTTGCGTTAGGCTTAGTATTATTTAATCAAGAAGTAGCCGGCTTATATACAAATGATTATGAAGTACTTCAGTTAACACAGCAGTTCTTGTTATATGCGGTATTTTTTCAACTCTTTGATGCTGTAGCGGCACCCATACAAGGGGTGCTGAGAGGATATAAAGATGTTAAAGTAGTTTTTATTATGGCTTTATTGGCCTATTGGATTATTGGTTTACCAGTTGGTTATCTTTTGTCATATCATCAAGATTTTGGTCCGTTTGGTTACTGGATTGGATTTATTGCCGGATTGGCTGTTAGTGCGGCTGTATTATTGCTGCGTCTTATTAGAGTTCAAAGAAGAAGCCATGCTTGAGAGCCCCTGTGACCTTCCGCACGGTAATAAAACTATTTATAGTGTTATACTTGGATAGAAAAACGTGAGGGGGGAAGCAAACATGGTAGACGTACATAGTTTATTAAGGCAACACAAAATCAATAAAAGGTAATTTCAATACAAATGAATAGAAAATGAGGTAGAGAAATGTCAGCCGCGAATAGTAAGATATCTAATCATCAGAAGTGGTACCATCGGCGGCTCAACATAAAACGAATCTTTACTTCATCAATAGGAGCAATGCTCGGGATTGGGACAGTCGCCTATATATCTACTATAACTGGTGTTAATTTCATTATGCCCCCGTTAGGGGCAACTTGTTTTATTGCATTTGTCATTCCAGATAGTGCTTTTGCTCAGCCACGAAATATTATTGGCGGGCATGTTATATCGAGTATAGTCGGAATTATATGTTCTTATTGTTTTGGTCAACAGTGGTGGGCTTATGCGTTAGGAGTTGGCGTTGCGATTGCTGCCATGCAGTTACTTCGGATCTTACACCCGCCTGCAGCAGCAAATCCCATACTAATAATGTCAGAATGGGGATTATCTTTAGATATTCTTTTAGCGCCGGTGCTAATTGGCAGCAGTCTCTTAGCCTTGGTAGCTGTAATATTTAATAAATTCGTTATTAAACATAGATACTTTCGTGTAGTATTGCTATATGTAGCAAATATCTCTGAAAGCATTCGTATTATTAGTTCACCTAGAACCCCATAGTTCATTTTTTATTTTTGAACGATAAGCCATTTATTACCTTGACATACTGATATTGCCATGATATATATATAGTAAGTTAAGGAAAAAGGGAGTGTATTGATGTCGGTAATTCTGTAAGGATTTAGGTTAAGCGCATAAAATGAGCAATTGTTTTGCTCTTATTTGTGTTGTCAAAAACTGCCTTACAGATTGAATGAGCATCCATTTTATAAGGGTGTAATTTGTAGCGCAGTAGCATACTGCGCTTTTTTTATTTTCTTTCTATAAGGCAAAATTAGAAAGGAAGATAACATGTTTACATTTACAAACCAGTTTATTTCTAATGCTAAAAATGCTGAGTTCTTGAAAGCCACTATGATGGGGCCAAACGCCATGCGAGTGGCGGAGGAATTAACGTCACACCTACACATCAATGAGTATATGCGAATACTTGACCTTGGTTGCGGGTGTGGCCTTTCCACTTTTTTATTAGCGAAAAAATTTGGTGCGTGCGTTTTCGCCGCCGACCTTTGGATTTCGCCAACTGAAAACTATGAGCGTTTCCAAGCTATCGGGATTGCTGATAAGGCCGTTCCAATTTTCGTAGACGCAACCAAAGGGCTGCCTTTCGCCAATGGATATTTTGACTTATTGTTCACCGTGGATGCTTACCATTATTTCGGTGATACGGCGGCAATGCTCCCGTCGCTCATTCCTTTTGTGAAAAAGGGCGGCTATATTGCTGTGGCTATTCCCGGCTTAAACTACGAATTTGAGAAAAATGTTCCCGCTGAAATGCAGCCGTTTTGGAATAGCGAGATGGCAAGAACCTTGCACTCTCTTGCTTGGTGGAAAGATTTGTGGAAGAGGGCAGAGGGTATTGAACTAGTGGACAGTCGTGAAATGGCCTGTTGCAAACAGGCGTGGCAAGAGTGGCTGACCGCTTATCACCCTGTTGTCGCTGGTGACATCAAAATGATGGAAGCTGAGGGCGGAAAATATTTTAATCTTATTCAGTTGATAGCTAAAATTATCTGAATATCTTTGCGCCGACAAAGGCGTACCTAATAAGCATTATGTACGCCGGATCTAAAATAGACAGCCTCACGGCTGTCTATTTTTCTTAAACCCACTTGCAATTTATACCAAAACATACTATTATTAGAAAAGGATGGAAATTAAAAAGTTAGAGTCGCCGTGTCCCATAGGTGTGTCACCACCTATAGGCACGAGCAGGTGGATCAGCACCTACACGTAACAGCAAGCTGTTTACGACGACAATCTTATTATACCCGCTTGCCGGCTTGATTACAAGTTTTGGCAATTCCGGTATATTGATTGTCGCGAAAAGACTGCAAGCTGTGCGACTGCATGCCATATTAACTTGATTCATATCAAGCTACAGGGTTTCCGTACTCTCTGTAGCTTGATACTGCTGCAAGTTTCGATTGGATCGCATGTGTAGGATGAATAATCCTGCATTTGTGATCCTTTTTAATTTCCTCCTGTAAAATTCCCATTGCTGGGTGATTACAGGAGGGCATAGAAAGCCTCCGTAGTAAAAAAGGGAGGGTAATTCCATTATGGTAACGGTGTATACACCAGGTAAAAAGCTTGAATGTGCAGAAGTTAATCCAATCCAATTTAAACTGCTAATTACTGAAACAGGGCAAGAGTACCTGTTGATGTACTGTTTGAGTAGGCAATATCTGTATAGCCTACAGCGCTTGGAAGGAGACCGGCCGGATTTCACCTTTATTGATGAGGTAAGCCGGCTCGAAGAAGAACCACAGTATTCGAGCATTTTTCAAGCCTTGTCCAGAATCAGCATCCTCGACTCATGAAATAACGAAATACCGTGAGAATACTAACTGAAAAAGCTATCACTTGGTATCTGTGATTTTATCAATTAATCAAATAACGGCTGGAGGGCAGATGAGCAAATGGATATTGAACAAGAGAAAATAGCCGAAATTGCTAACGCTTGGGCACAAGCTCAAAATGTTGTTGTATTTACCGGAGCCGGTATGAGTACTGAGTCAGGGCTGCCTGATTTTAGATCTATTCAGGGTCTTTGGAAAACGAATCCTGAAAGTTTGGCAACACTGGACGCACTAAAAGAGCAGCCTGATGAATTCTATTTTTTCTATCAGTTGCGCATAAAGAAGTTATCGGATGTAATTCCGAATCAAGGCCATCATGCGCTTACAACCTTACAGCAAAAAGGGAAGCTGGTTGTAATAACACAAAATGTGGATGGTCTGCATCAACGTGCAAATACCGAAAATGTTATCGAACTACATGGATCATTACGAACTGTTCGCTGCCAAAGATGCTCTGCAGTATATGATAGCAACAAGCTGCTGCCGCAAAACTCAATTTGGTATAAGCAAGTGAACTATCATTATGGCGAGGAATGTCTCTGCTCACAATGTGGTGGCCAATTACGTCCTGAGGTAGTTTTGTTTGGTGAAAGCTTACCCGAAAAGGCCTGGGATTCTGCCGTAAAACATAGTAAAGCAGCTGATTTTTATGTGGTTCTTGGATCATCCTTAGCCGTGTCACCAGCCAATTATTTGCCACAGTTTGCTCTAGCCAACGGTGCAAAATTATTAATTATCAACCAGGAACCAACACCGCTGGACACTTCTGCAACCTGGGTAATCCATAGCAATATTGGACCTGTGTTATGTGCAATAAAGGATAAGATAATGCGTGTTCTTTGATGACATGGATGAAAAATGGTATAATCAATACAATAGATTTAATAAGTGGAGGGGATCTTGTGAGTACCAAATCTACTAAGGAAAAAATAGACCAAGGCCTTGCCCAGGAAGAATCAACTCCGGAAAATAAAAATTTACAAGACCGTGATTTAGACAACGTATCTGGAGGTGCTTATCCTACAGCAGTAAATAATCAAATCACAGATTCGGTAACCTAAAAACACAAACGATAAAATCAGGGGCAAGGCCATGTCGGCCTTGCCCCTGTGATTTTGTATTTACTTGGCCAGCTTTAAGAGTTTAATTTCACCGTCTTGCGCTGCCACTCGATGATCTAAAATGTCAATTTTGGTTTCGATCTGATCTAATTTTTTATCTAGTTTCTTATCTATAAGGCCGATCATAGCAATAACGTCCTTCTGGCTTTCAGCTGCAAGTGAATCTATTTTATCATTTAGTGTCTTAAATGCCTTGGTCATGGTTTCATTTACTGTCTCAATTTCCTTGGTCATGGTTTCATTAATCCCAGTTAAATCTTGTTTAGTGGCCATGTTCTTTTTCAGATCCTGTATTTCACTTAAGATCCGTTTAAGCAACTCGTCCATTCTAATTTCTCCTTTTCCTTGTTGAATAAATTATATCATAGCCGCTTGCAGTTTAACAGCGTAATCTAACAGCCCCTGGCTTAGTATAGCTGGGGGTTATTTTTTTTAGGAATCGCGTGAACGTTTCAGCCGATACAATTTTTATAACCTCCCGGGTTTAAGATCTACAACTTTACCGATTATTTTTACAGAAGCGGCTTTTTCGTCAAAGAATTCCCTGTCAGGATACAAGCTGTTGTCTGAGCAAAAAATCATACCATTAGCTACTTTTTTAACCCGCATTAATGTGCCTTCTTCGCCATCAATTATAACTATAGCTGGGTCACCGCTATCTACGTCATTTTGAGGTTTTACTATCACGAAATCACCGGGAAAGAAGCGAGGGTACATACTGTCACCTTTAATTCGCAGCATGAAGTAATTTTCACCATCGCCGTTTTTTGTAGTAATCCATTGTTCAGTGCCTAAGAACTCATTTAAAGCAAAACCCCCTGGACCGGCAGTAACTTTGCCATATATAGGGAGGGTATACGTATTATAATTATCCATAGGAATACCATAGTTTGTAGCGTTTTCAGCTACAATTTTGGGGGAATTTTGCAAAACATAATTAATATCCCCGTTATGCTGGATAAAGCCGTTATCAATAAACCCCGCAGCTATTAAAAAGTCACCAAAGGATTCGCCAGATCCGGTAGCTATCTTTTTCAGAGCTTCTATAGTATGGGAAACTGGTTTACCCGTCCTGGGGTCATATCCTTTTTCGATACTATCTAAATGCGTATGGCTTAATTTACATATCTTAGCAAATTCGCGCAGGGATTTATCTCCGCGTTTTTTTCTTACGTACTCGCCTAATAGGTTGTTAATCATAACTTACACCTCCGTATACATTGTAAACTATACACTACAAAAAATAAATGGGTTATGCGAAATTCAAATAAAATGTTTTCTAGACAAATCTGTTGTTTATTCTTGACAAGCAGCTAAATGTTGTTTAACATTTACAGTGTAATGCAAAAACAACAGACTAGTTTATCTGGAAAGGAGGGATGTTATACAAAACAAAGTCGCAGAGTACCGAAAGGCTTTACGGTCTAAAGTAATCCAGGCAAAACTAGCTAAAAAGGTAGATATTTGCAGACCTTATCTGTCGGAAATTGAAAGAAACAATGCCACGCCAGGCGGTCAAGTTATGATGCGAATTGCTAAAGAGCTGGGGAAGACGGTAGAAGAATTTTTTTATCGATACCGTTGTGTAAACACAACACACAACAAACAGGAGGGGATTTCCATTATGGTAACGGTGTATACACCAGGAAAAAAGTTTGAATGTGCAGAGGTTAATCCAATCCAGTTTAAACTGTTAATTACGGAAACAGGGCAAGAATACCTGTTGATGTACGATTTGAGTAGGCAATACCTGTATAGCCTACAACGCTTGGAAGGAGAGCGACCGGATTTTACGTATGTTGCTGAGGTAATCCGGCTCGAAACAGAAGTACAGCGTGCGAGTATCTACAAAACTTCTCCCAAATAAACCTTATCTAATTTTAACTGAAGTTAGGTTGAGTGTTGTCTCCTTCATGAGTTACTCTTAAAGATGTACTAACTATGGTTGCATCTACTTTAACTATATTTAAAACCATCATCGAGCTTTGCTCGAACCCGCAAAGCAAAAAAACGTTCTCTTTCCCGCAGAAAATGCCCTAATTGAGCCTTCGGGCTCTTTTTTTATGCCCAATCCAATTGAAACGCTGGTAGAGATTATTTATGCGGGTGAGAGTAGGCAAAAGAAAAAGCGGGATTAGTTCCCGCTATGATGGTGTAATTTTTTCTTTAAGATCATATTCGACAGCCGAACGTAGTGTAGTTTCTTCTAGTTGTTCTGAATCTTCTTTAAGGGATGGTGGCTCAGGGTTATTCGAGCTATACCCAACTGACTCATTAGCTTTCTCGGTAGCTTTATCCATAAATGCCTCCAAAAAACAAATTTTGATAGTAGGGTATGCAGCTTATTATTATTTATGCAGGATGAGAGTTTTGAAAACTAACACACCAGCCGCGAAACTACATAAAGGGCAGCTATGCTTGCCAAATCAAGCAAGTAGACGGTCAGCAGGCGGCACAGAAGAGAAGATGTTACTCATCACAATCAGCTTGTGCTTGTCTTATCTCATTATATTTTATAGCTAATTTCTCTAATTCATCAAATATCCTTATTTTAGCTCTACAGGATATGTTTGAGCTATCTATTTTTTGAGCAACCTGTGTTATATGTTCACCGATATTATCCAAGACGTGCATTTTGTTTTATCCTCCAATGTAGGTATTTAAGACATATGATACTGAACCTTTATTGGAAGAATATTAATAAACCATAAGGACAGCCTGAATTACATTTTTACTGGTTTACTTGATCTCCTGACCGCAAGTAGGGCTTGAGCTACTACTTGTTCAATTTGACCTTTACTTAGTCCTAACGGGCGGACCATATTTATAACTTCAGCTTTAAACTTCTTTTCACTAAACTCGATAATCAAATTATCACCACCTTATTGTTCGAGTACTCTATTATACGGATTATATGGTAAGGAGGTGATTTAAAATACTGAGTTTCGGCTGCTATTTTGTCGGTAGTTGTAAGAATAAGAAGACAAGAATTGATTTACATTAATTGTAAATAGAGGTAAACTGAAGTTAGGTAAAGTGTTGTTTCCTTCATGGTCACCCTATGCATTATTTTATAAAGGGGGTAGTATTGTGGGGGTTATTACTTTTAAAGATGTACTAACGATAGTTGCATCTATTTTGGCAATATTTAAAACCATCATCGAGCTTTGCTCGATCCCGCAACTCAAGAAACCTTCTCGTTCCCGCAGAAAATGCCCTAATTGAGCCTTCGGGCTCTTTTTTATGCTCAATCTGTGAGACGAGAAAATTGATTAGAACGCTAAAAACTAAATGCCATTTAGAGGAATTTTATTCCATTTAACGAATTGTATAAATTGTATGAAGCAAAATAAGCCCTTAAGGAGGTTTAAATAATTGATTGAGATAAGGCGTGCAGCAAATCAGGACTTTGAAGCAATTTGGCCTATTATACATGAAGTTTTTTCTAAGGGAGATACTTATTCTTTCTCACCTGATACCTCTAAAGAAGAAGGTTTTCGTATTTGGATGGATATCCCGTTAGCAACATATGTAGCTTTAAAAAATGGACAGATTGTAGGTACATATTTTATAAAACCTAATCAACCAGGCTTGGGAGCTCATATTTGCAATGCGGGATATATTATTAACTCAAATTGTCGTGGAGAAGGAATAGGCAGAGCCTTGTGTGAACATTCCCTTAACGAAGCAAAAAATTTGGAATTTAAGGGAATGCAATTTAATTACGTTGTATCAACTAATCGAGTTGCTGTTGAACTATGGAAGAAGTGTGGCTTTAAAATTGTTGGTACATTATATAATGCTTGTAATCATAAGGAAAAAGGATTTGTGGATGTATATATAATGTATCAATGGTTTGATTAATAAGGCGTGGTTTGCAGGAGTATTACTAGAAATAATGTGAAAAGGACAAAAATCTTCAAAACAAATATAAAAATAACTATTACATCGAACAAATGTTTTGTGTTATAATAAGTATAGCAATTAGAAAGATGGTGTAAGCTATGCATGATCCAAAAGAGTTGTGGAAAGAAGTAGAGCTGTTACAAGAACAAATGCATGAAATTATAAGTAAAAAAGGTGCAAATTCACCCGAAGCGATACGAGTAATTCAAATGTACCGGAATAAAGTGCAAGAATATAATGCTGCCATAAAATGAGAGCTTTATGCTCTTTTTGTTTGTCTAAAATCAGGACTTTTTTCCTAAGAAAAATAGTTCTTTTATCTTAAGGATGTCTGTTAAACAATGACGAATTAAGATAAAAATAATTTTATAGGGTGATTATATGGTTGATGAAATTTATTCATTACGGAATCAAATGGTATACTTAGGTTACGCAACCAGAGAAATTGACGCCTGGATAAGTCATGTAATAGGAGATATACCTTTTGAACAATTAAACGATGAAGACTGTATTGAATTGATTAATTCCTTAAAAGACTATGTCTCATATGCGACAAGGAAAGCTGCAACTGCGGTTTAAATTACTTATATATTTTTAAAAGCGCCCATAATGGCGCTTTTCTTAGTCTACCAGGAGCAAACAGAAATTAAGGCTAGCATCTGCTAGCCTTAATTTCTGTTTGCTTCAGTCATCGTCATCGTTATTTGGCATGTGCTTTAGAGCAGGTTGTGCTACAAAATTGGAAGAAGTTCGCTCGCTAAACAAAAACTTGATACTCCAAAGACCAGCTATTCCGACCAATGAATATACAGCCCTACTTAGCAATGACTGTTGACCACCAAAAATTGCGGCAACCAAATCTATTTGGAATATGCCAACTAACAACCAATTGAGTGCACCAATAATAACTAAAAGTAGTGCAATTTTATCCATAGTTTCAACCCCTTTCTTACTCTAGTATGCAATCCTGTAGTAGCGCTTATACACTTTAAACCATCATTGCAGTATGGGTGCTAACCTATCTATAGGTAATAAAGCGTGAAGCCTATTCTTTTTGGATGGTCTTGCTAGGTTTATATGCTATAATAAAATTAACAATAAAAGCTAGGAAGGCGGGAGCTTTATGAGCGTCGAAGCTCCGAGGGCATTTATTGAAAAAATGAAAACCGATGAAGATTTTGCCAAGAAAGTTACGGAATGCAGAGACGCAAAAGCTTGGATGACATTAGCCAAGGAAATTGGGCTTGATGTTATGGTTGACGATATTACGGTCGCAGATATGGAAGAAGCAATTAAGAAATTAAACGTCGATTAGTTGCTCACTGATAGATAACAGGTTCTTTATATCTCTTAAGAGAGTAAAGAACCTGTTTTTTTGTCTGGTAATACATCTATGATTTTTATTTCTTATATAAAAGACAAAATATTACATAATTTTCTGAAAATGTTTTGTATCTTAACTTATATCATGATATAGTTAAGACAAGAAGAGGAGCTGTTCGGAAGATACCTAAGAAGGTATCAGCAACTCGGTTGAGGATATTCGGATAGTTCCTCTGCCAAAACTATCAAACCCGTACCAAAAATAACCGGAGGGGTTATGGCGCTGACGGGAGATAGTTTACAAGGCGGCACTAACAGCGCACAACTTGGTCGTACGAGTGGCTGAAGGCTCTCGGGAAGCGGTAAGTTGTCCGCAAGGAAAAGCTTACTACCGTACCAAGTCAGTAGGCAGTGCCGGAATCCCCCGCAAGTTCTTGACTTGCGGGGGATTCAATTATATCTGATTATTGACACAAGGAATATTTGTGCTATAATTACGAGTAAGTAAATAGTTAAATGCAATGATGGAGAGAAGTACGTTTGTCGGGCTTTTCAGAGAGCCGGTGGTTGGTGCAAACCGGTAAGCAGACTCTCAGAAATACACTCCTGAGCAGCAGGTTGAAAAGAGTTGAGTAGGCCGCGCCGGAATGCTACCGTTAAACAGGCAAAGGTATCGGAGATTGGCTCCTGTACCTGATATGAGTGGCTTGCTTAGAGCAAGCAGGGTGGTACCACGGATTAGTAATCCCGTCCCTGTAGAAATACAGTGATGGGATTTTTTAATTTGTAGATTTGTGTAGTTTGTAAGCATGGTAGGTAGTTAAGATGTTTTCTCTGGTAGTAAAGTAGAATGGTAGAATAGGGAGGAACAAGCAAGTGGTAATAACAGAAATACTTTCCCGTAATGCCTGTCAGTTCGGGGACGAGATCAGTCTGATCGAGATAAATCCAGAGCTGCAGGATAAACATGTCGTTTCCTGGCGTGAATTCGAGCTGATTGAAACTAATCCAGCGGCAAGTTTTCGCCGCGAGATGACCTGGCAGGAATTTGACGACAAAGCCAATAAAGTTGCAAATCTGCTGTTAAGTAAAGGAATAAAAAAAGGCGATAAAGTTGCCATTTTATTAATGAATTGCCTGGAATGGCTGCCAATTTATTTTGGTATTCTTAAAACCGGTGCTGTAGCAGTACCGATGAATTTCCGCTATGCTTCGGATGAAATAAAATACTGTTTGGAATTGGCCGATGCAACTGCACTAGTTTTCGGCCCTGAGTTTGTCGACCGTATGGAACCAATCAGCGATAAACTGCCGTTTATTAGCATGTACTTGTTTGTTGGTGAAAACTGTCCGGCTTATGCGCAAAGCTATGAACAGCTTACTGCTGAGTGTTCAATTACAGAACCGAAGATTACTTTCACTGAGCAAGATGATGCCGCCATTTATTTTTCGTCGGGAACTACCGGTTTTCCTAAAGCCATTTTGCACTCACACCGCAGTCTGCTATCAGCTTGTTACACCGAACAAAGCCATCACCAGCAGACCCGTAATGATAATTTCCTCTGTATTCCGCCACTATATCATACCGGCGCCAAAATGCACTGGTTTGGCAGCTTTTTGTCAGGCAGCAAAGCTGTTTTGCTCCGTGGCGTGAAACCTGAGTGGATTCTAAAGGCTGTTTCTGAAGAACAAGCAACCATTGTCTGGCTGCTCGTGCCTTGGGTGCAAGATATTCTTGATGCCATTGAAAGCGGCGAAATAAAGCTGAAGGACTATAATCTTGATCAGTGGCGTCTCATGCATATTGGCGCTCAACCTGTTCCGCCTAGTCTAATTCAACGTTGGAAAAAACACTTTCCCCACCATCTATATGACACAAATTATGGCTTAAGTGAATCTATCGGCCCAGGCTGTGTTCATCTGGGTATGGAAAATATTCATAAGGTAGGGGCCATCGGTAAGTCTGGTTATGGCTGGGAAGCCATGATTATTGATGAAGAGGGCCATCTGGTTCCCAAAGGCAATGTGGGGGAACTTATTGTAAAAGGCCCTGGGGTAATGAACTGTTACTATAAGGACCCGGAATCCACAGCCGCCGTACTAAAAAACGGCTGGCTCTTAACCGGCGATATGGCTCGCATGGATGAAGATGGCTTTATTTATTTAGTTGACCGGAAAAAAGATGTTATTATCTCTGGCGGCGAAAATCTTTACCCAGTACAAATCGAAGATTTCCTGCATCGCCATGATGACATCAAGGATGTGGCCGTAATCGGCCTTCCTGACCAGCGTTTGGGCGAAATTGCCGCCGCCATCGTCGAACTAAAGCCTGAATCACCATGCACCGAAAAAGATGTTATCGAATTTTGTTCGGCATTACCACGTTACAAACGACCACGTAAAATTATTTTTGATATGGTGCCGCGTAATCCAACCGGCAAAATTGAAAAACCCCGTCTGCGTGAAAAATATTGTATGGGCAGCGTGGTTGCTTTGCAGACTGAGAATTAAATAATAGTTATGAGCCCACGCAAAAGAATAATATAATATTATTTTTATGGCTATATAAAAAAGCTTACCGGATTTATTATACCGGTAAGCTTTTTTAGTAGTCCCTCTTACAAATTTGCCCATTATTTTATGTCCGATAATATCTATTATGTGAAGTAAACCCGATAATGTAAAATGTAAGTAGTAGTTGTATTAGGATTTACATTAGCTAATCTATAGTAGAAACTATTGTTCTTTATATCAATCATATCTCTTTGATCTTATTATTTAAATATACGACCAAAACAAATTTGTACTGTCTATTTGCTTTGGTCGTATGTGCATTTATGTATATTTTCCAAAATTTAGAACATATAATATATTAGGCAAGTAACATCAGCGTGGCGATATGACATGCATTAAATTATTTTTAAAGTTAGGCCGTTATCTTTAAAAATAAAAATGGCCAGTTGGGGTAGGACCAACATGTTACTTGCTCATTTATTTTATGCGTTGAAATGACTTCGCAAGGAGTAAGGATTGTTGCTGCGTATTATCAAAGTATTTTGATCGTAAGTACCGTTCTTTACTAGGTTCAATATTATCATTGTATATTAAACACTTTCGTATAATCTGTTGTATAAAGTGCTTTATTATTGGATCTTTGGTAGTTTTATACAGATAGTCTGCTTTTTCAATTACCGAATCGATATTTGCTATATTCTCTTCCATCATGATGTTTTGTATTAAATAATTTATATTTCCTTTAGTTTCATAACCATTGAGAATACTAATTGTTTTTTTGTCAGTAGAAATATTAGCGATCAGATCATATATATTAAGTATTGAAACAATCGCTAATTTTGTTAAAATTATACCGACTTTATCCTTTGTGATTTTTTTTGAGTTATCTATTTTACTATTTATATATAGTTCCAAATCGTCAATTATAAGATCAAAATCATTGTCTATTTCATGCAGCCAACTATATATAATTTTATTAGGATAGCTATATATGTTCTTTACTATTTCATCCTTAACTTCACGCTTTAAGATATGCGAAAAATTTGGTAGAGATTTTGCAATCATTTCAGTATATTTGATTGCTTTTAGTATCTGATTAACTTTTAAAGTCACTTCCTCTTCATTGTAATCATAAATATCAACAGTTTCAATAATCTCTTTACTGTGCACTTTTTTCTCAGATTCTGTCTCAGACTTTATTATGTTTTTTGGGGCTGATTTATCTGGAGGATTAATTTTTAACTTGTCTTTAAATCTAGTAATAAAATTAATATTATTATTAACAAAATTGAACTCATCCCAAGATCCCATATGTGATTCTGCTGCACTGTAAATAGAATTTAAAATTTGTGTATTTTGAGTTATATAAGTTAGAAATAAAATGATATCTCCATTAATTCCAAAACAAATATTATTTAATATATATAACAAATCTTCCGGATTATGTTCTTCATTATATTTTCTATTTAATCTTCTAGCAACGAAAAATGCTAAGTAATTATTATTACAAAATTTTATATCCCAGCTATCGCCAACATCTTTTAGTATTTTGGCATTAGTAACCACATCATATAAATTCTTTATTTTAACATTTTGGCCATATTCATCATTATATTGTTTTACAATTAGCTCAAACTCCATCCTTTTAATAGGATATTTTTTATGAAAATGAATAAAATAAGCTAATTCTTCTAATAGCACAAAAATTATGTCAACTGATTCTTGAGGATTACATTCCATTATTGCATTTACAATATTATTCTCAAAAATAATATTAAAAATATTATTATTTTTAGTATTACCTATATTATTTTCAATATAATATCTAATATATTGAATAATAAAATCCGGATCAATCCTAAATAGTTGGAATTGATTTTTTATAAAATCATTTGTTTTTTTCACAAACAAATCAATTTGTGAATTGGTATCATCTTTTAAAAGGCATGTTACATTTTTTATTAATTCTCTTCTTTTATCAGAATAAAAATGCCGCAATTGATAAGTTGTAAATTCATTTTCTTCAAAATAGGTTTTAGCAATATGCAACAAATTTAAATTTATTTCACTTTTTGTAGAAATTACAATATAATCAAATTCTTCATTAAGAATACTCAGGAATTTTACTATAGTATTTTCCTTAATTTTAGTTATATCATCTACTAAAGCCACTTTGAGCGAAGAATCTATTTGTTGGAACTTAATAAAATCACTCTCATCTTCGCCATATTGAACACGAAAGGTTTCTTTGATCAAACGATTCACAGATTTATCTTTTATATCTTCAGAAGAGAATAACATTGGAATTTTAGTTTTTAATAAATTAATGTATAAATATTTTAACAATGTTGTTTTACCTGTATTATCACTGCCCTCAATAATGATTTTCCTTTTTTCCAACAACTCTTTTAAGAATGTTTCTTGGTCACAAATCTCTTTATTATCAATAAATTTATCAATGCTCTTTAAGCTCAATCTAGGAAACACAAAATAGTCTAAGAATGACTTAGAAATTTTGTGTTTTCCATCTTGGCCTAATAAGTTATAAAAACTATCTGTAGGAAATAATTTATATCCTTTAGCTTTTTTATGAATAAGTTTACTATCACTTACTTTTTTATGTTTATAAATTTGAGATCTAGGACTCCAATTAAATTGATAAATTTCAACCTCCTCATTAGCTGTATTAATAGTAACAACATTAAAGCTACTACTATCAGGATTCTGGTTATCGCCTAAGACTCCACCCCCAAGTATATTTAAAAGAGCAGCATCATTAAGTATTGTCTTTTTGTTTTGAGGGTTATGTTCATGTCCTAAGAACAACAGTGATGTACCATCAAATAAAGCTTGTATAAAACGCGGTTTAATATCTTCATTGAACCATTCTGGATTATGGTGCATGACAGTTATAGCAATATTAACATTGTTACTTATGTCATAATCGTTTATATAAAGTCTTTCAATTAAACTTATAGGTAGATGATGATTGCCTTTGTCATTGTCTAGTGTTGAAAAACATGCAGAATTTATTAAATTTACTTTGATTTTCAAATCGTTATATTGAATAAAATGTTGGTCTAAGATTTTATTATTTTTAAAGCAATGATTGCGACAAGCAAATTGATAAAAATCTTCGAATAATTTGGGTTCTTCAGATAATAGAATCTCATCCTGTTTTTTGTCTTTATAATATTGCTCTATTGTATCACTGGTCCGTGGATTTGCACCATAAACCAGGTCATGATTTCCAGGCGTTACAAAGACTTTAATGTATTTAGATAAATTAAATTTATCCTTTATTCCATCAACTAGAGTCCCTAAAAAATGACCTGCATGTTTATATTCATTAGGTATACCCTGATAAGCTATGTCGCCTGAAAAGAGAATTAAGCATTCGTCAACTTTTTTAATTACACTTAAGGAACTAATTATCTTTTCTCGCCGCTCACGTGTAATCGTATTTATGTTTTTAAAATGTGCATCACTCAAGTGTAAAATTAATAATTTCATAAGTAACTCCTCCTGTTCTACATATATATTAATAAAATTCTCTAAATACATTATATCCCCTGCCATATTTATACAAAAAAGCAGATAATTATGTAATTATCTGCTTTTTTCCGGCTCTAATATATCAATGTTCATGAGCAAAACTGGTGCTGCTGCTTGAATATAAGGTTGCGTTCCCATAAAACTTAATCCTAATCCTTCCAGTAGTTTCAGGTGACCAGAACGGGCGATATCATGGAATCTTGTACTTCTAAGTTTACGAACGTTTATTCCTATTTCTTTTAATAAGTAACCTATAACTTCAGGGCCAACAGGTTGATTTCGTTTATATGATATTCGAGATATTATTAAGTAGTCGTTATGAGCTCCTTTGCATTTTGTTTCTCGCCATGAAAGGTACCGCTTAAATATGTTTTCAATAATGGGGGTAAGTTTAATATTAATTGGACGGCCTGGGATGATGATTTTGTCACCTACAATACAGTTATATGGTAAATAACGAAGTTCTTCTCTTGAACAAGCATAAATTAAAGAGAGTATACCGACTAATGCCTCTCTTGGGTCACCTTCATCATCCAGCCATCTCTTTAAGAGATTTGCTTGCTTCTGTTCATCCAACGGCTGTGTTAATTCGTTGCCATAACTGAGTTTTATCCCACTACAAGGATTTGAAAATGCTAATTTATCTTTCCGGGCCCACTTAAAAAAGTTAGATGCTTCCTGTAATCGTGTATAAGCATTTTTTTGGCTATTCATAGAAAGTAAATAGTTTAAGTAAGCCTTAATATGGTCAGAACTTACCTGCCTGGTATCGATTATGTGGAATGTTTTCTTTAGAAAATTGAATAAGTACTTTAACGAATAGGCTAACTGAAACCTTGTGTAATACTTATATTTGCGATATGTGCGTAAGAACTCAAGGTAACTTTCTACTATAATCTTAAATTCATCAGGTATATCATCAATTACAGCCTTAATACGAAGTTCCTCTGATGCGTTGTTTAAGGCATACTTATCTTTTAGGAATTCAACAAAATGGTATAAAGCAGTACGCTTCTGAACTGATAACGTTGCCCGATATTTCTCAATCTGGATAATATCGTTGATAGACCATTTATCTTTTAATGTTATTGCCTCTGTTTCAAAAGCCTCTACAGTATACCGAATTCGATATGCAATCTCACGTTTTTGATCACCATAACTATTATCCAGATAAGAAATAAAATCCTTGATCAGGACTCCCAACCGGCTTTTATCATTATCGAAGGTGGTTCTAAACTGGTAATACTTTTCAATCATGTATTTATCAGTTTCACACGTTCGGCAAAGTTTTCTCCCTTCACGAGCCTGTCTTATATTGCAGGCAACACACAATCGAATTTCTCCAAGTGCTAACTTAGAACGCTTCTTCTGGATAGAGGGTTTGTTTTTGTTTTGCTTGTCCTTTTGGCTTTCTAGCATACGGTCTTATCGCCCCTTCGCTTTCGCCGACTGCTTTATTTTTCGCTCCTTGCTTCACCGTTGTTGGAGTATACTCAATCAACTCCCAAGGACTGCATTCAAGTGCCGTACACAAAGCATCAAGTGTTTGCCATCGAACGGCTTTAGGTTCTTCTTTAATAAGTTGCATAATGGCAGGGTGTGATAATATTATACCGGCCCTTTGTTCTAGTAGTTCCAGTAATTCTTGGCCAGTCCATAAACCCTTATCCACCATTACTTGTTTCAATTTCCATTTAAGCATCTGGTTTCACCTCAAGTAATCGAATTAGATGGCCACTCGTCAAGCTCTGAAGTTGTTCTTCCATAAACTTTGAACTTGGCCGAAGGTATCTTTGAGTTGTCGCTAACATGCTATGTCCGAGCATATGCCTGATTGGTTCAATTTTTCTCGGATCACGTTCATATAAGTGTGTTGCAAATGCTCTTCGTAAATCGTGACACGAGAACTGTCGGATAGAAATATCGTTGTTCCTTGCCAGGTTCTGTAGTGCTAGTAATCTCTGTTTTATACTCGCCAAACTCATCCGTTCTCCTCGTTCAGATAAAAATAGTGCAGGGTCTTGATTCGCACAAGGAAACTGTGATCTGCAATGTTTTAAATATATTTCTAAGACTTGCGGTAAGCCGTGCAGAACCATTGGTACATACCGCTCTCGTCTTCCTGACCCTTTAGTACCTTTCCCAAAACGGACATGGATCGTTCCATAGTTAAAAATAAGATCACCAACATCAAGCATACGGCATTCGTTCATTCGAATCCCTGTTCCATATATCAATCGAAAGAGAGCATAATCACGTTGGTAAACTAATGGTTTAGTTGATTCTTCTGCGTACTTACGAATAAAACTAAAAAACGTGCGTAGCTCTTCTATCGTCGGAATAACGCGGTCTGTTGGTAGGTCATCACTGACATGAGTTGGCTTAAACCAGGAATCTACAGGCTGTATCAGCTTTACTCCGTATTTCCAATCAATTCTCTCAACCGATTTCCCAGCATTCATTTCTAGTACTGTTTGAGGAATTTCAGGATGATTTAGTAAAAACTCGTAGAAATTATTAATAATATTTATGTAACCTCTTATTGTTGAAATTGCAAGGCCTCTATCAATTAAAGCTTGGTGGTACTCATTAACATCTGGAATCCGAATTTCCCACCAAAACTTGCGTACTGCAGTAGCAAAACCATTAAGAACTCGTAAAGCATTATATATTGTGTTTTGAGTATGATTTCTTAGAGTTCGTGATTGAATATAATGCAGCAGCACCTTTTCGTGATCATACTTTTTTTCTTCATCCTGTCTACAATCGACAGAATTAATTTCAAAGCTGTCGTTAATTAGTAACTTGAGACCCGAATTCTTCAATTCACTCACCCCAAATACAAGTTTTTATTACATTATATAATCAAAACTTTCATTATGCAACCTTTTCCAAAAAAAATACGACCTACTCCATAATTTGGAATAAGTCACTAACATTAGCTCATTCCGGTAAACAATAAGAAGAGGGTCATTCTAAAAATCCATAGGCTGTCTTTAAACTGTAACTGTAATTAACTCGCTATTTTTTCTGTTGCTTTTTTTTTATAGAATAGCTGTTATACGACGTGCTATTAAAATTTAAAAGGCTATGAAATCTATAATGATAAAAACTGATTAATTTAATACCTTCTATGTACTTCTAAGCCATTTTTTATAATTATGGTAAAAACCGACTTTATTAGAGGCGTTTTAAGACTTGTTTATTTTGTTCCTTGATAGAAACCCTTAGGATAATATTAAGTTGCTTATAGGGCTTGTAGTACGGCTTAGTTTCAATTATTAATTTTATTGCATTCTTATAACATAAATTATAGTAATATAGCCCACTTTCCCAGATCGTCTCTTTATTTTTGCTGATATATGGGGAAAAATATAGTAAATAATGTCCCTTTTCCGATTTCTGAATCAACGGTAATCCGTCCTTGATGATGATCAACAATACTTTGACAAATTAAAAGGCCTAATCCTGTTCCTGTATCTTTAGTTGTATAGAAGGGTTCAAAGATTTGTTCTATTAATTCAACAGGAATTCCATTCCCTATATCTTTAACTTTTAACATAACATAATCATAGTCATAATCTGTTTCGATAGTAAGAATTCCGTTTTTCTCCATAGCCTCTAAGGCATTTCGAACTAAATTAAGGATTAACTGATGAATTTCCTTACGGGAAACAAATATTAGCGGTAATTGTTCGTTGGTTTTGATTTCCAAACAAATGTCTTTCTTTATACAATCCGAGTAAATAATAGACTCGATTCGACCAAGCAAATTGTTAAGATTTTGAGGAGACTTTTCTACATATCGATTTTTCGCCAATGACAAAAATTCGCCGATTATCTCATTTGCATGTGTTAGTTCTTCAAGGGCAATATCTATATATCCCGAGACTTTAGTATCACTTTTTATTTTCGCCAACTGTAAAAATCCCAGAACAGATGTCATTGGATTGCGAATCTCATGAGCTACACTGGCTGCCATTTCACCAACAATATTGAAACGGTTAACTTTCTCCAAATTATGAAATATTTTTTCACGTTCCTGATATGCCTTTTCAAGTTTTTCATTTTGCTCTTCAATAGTATTTATCAGAGGAATAAGCTCATCTGGGTGACCGCTATTTTCCAGTTTCCTGTTATCTTTTTTGATCTCAGAAATTAAAATATTTATTGCGTTTGTCAAACTCTGAAATACCCATCTAACTAACAGAGTGACAATAATCCATACAAGGAAAAAAATTGTAGATAGTTTAATAACCAAGTGGTTAATGGCAAGTTCAAGATCCTCTAATTTAGTACTTGTCCAAACAATTCCATTCACTCTTCCCTGAGTCATTATTGGATATTGAATAACAACAACACGATTATTTTCGAATATAAACGGTAATTTTGTTTCTATGCGTTTTATTTCTGCCGTTTCGTATATTTCAAAAAACTGGGAATCAAAGTCTATTTGTTGCAACTTATCAGCATCCCCTCCCGAGATAGCTATATTTCTCTGTAGATCGCGTGCGAAAATCCCCATCGTAAGATGGGGATAGATTGCTTGCACCGTATCTACAAAGGGTTGATATTTAGAATTTAGAATCATTACTTGTTCATTTTTACTAACTACTTTATCAGGCGAAGCATCTATTGCAAATGTATTATTGTCAAAACTTCTTTCCAAAAATGTAGCGGCATCTTCCAGGACATCTTCCAACTGATGTCTTAAAACTGCTTTTTCCAAATGTATAATTCGATAGCCACCAAATAAGGTTAGGATTGTTATGGTAATGGTTATTAGAAGATAAAATTTAAAAATGATTGATTTTGACATATAGTTACACCCGTACCTACAATTTTTGAAGAATACACTTTAATTATTACTATAGTAATATAGATTAATAGAGAAAATTGTAGAAATATGCAATATCATTGTAGTAAAAGCAGTAATATTATGAAACTAGTGCCATTTAGAAAGTAATTTCCAGTTTTTCAAGAACATGTTCAATCTTATTGAATATCGTCGCTTGTTCTGAGCCTGCAAATAACAGTCCCACAGCATAATTATCTTCGGTCAGAATCAATGATCCGCTGTCACCAGGCATACCCATAGGACCGGCTAACACCTGATCGGTAAATATGGCATAGCCTTGATCACTCATACTGACTTTAAAGGTTACCTTTGTTGCAATTATTGTGCTATAAGTTACTCCAGTAGTACGTCCGCTCTTTTTTATAGGCAACCCTAAGGTTGCTTCTTTTACACCAGATACCAAGCCAAATTCTAAAATCTCGGAACTAATATCACTTGTATTTTTCGGCACAGCTACTGCACAATCTACTAAATTAAGTTTTTCCGTTTCTCTTACTACTCGTATTTGGTAATGAGGATACAAATAATGAATGCATTTATTAAAAAGTACTTCAAAAGCTTTAGCAATCTTACAGCGTGATGATTCTATCTCATGATGTATCGGTATGAATTTCCAAAGATGAGCAAGCGTGTTATTTTCTATGTTTCCCCCATCATAAATTCCCGGTTGAATAATTGGATCGCCAATACTGGCTCGATCATCAAGACCGTTGCTTATATTTGCTAATACATGGTTATTAGATAATAACAGCAGTTTTCCGGTTTTCTTATCTTTTACAACTCCGCCAAATGTACCTGCAGAAATTTTGTAATGTCCGAGACTCATTCCGGGGTGTGCCGGCCGTTTAAAGCTCATTCGTTCATTTAACAGTCGAATATTGCCAACTTCTATTACATCGGTGGGAAGTGCATTGATTGCACGTGGAATGATGGTATTACGCCTTAGTTTAGACTCATGATATTTCTTTTTTACAAGTATTGTTAACACTTCTTCGCCGGTATTTTTACCACGAACATATTTATGTCCTTGTCCTGCTCCAACTATATTATTTTCAGGTTGGTCGTTTGCCAACAATCCCCGAAATATTTCAAATATATCTAGATTATCCAAAGTTGTCCCTGCCCCCTGTTTTTGTTCACTATGTTAATTTATAGTATGCAAAAACACCTAAATAGGAACGCGGATAGATTGACTATAATAATTGTCTAATTTCATCAATTTTTTCAACGGCTGCTTGATAACCGCGTTTTATAAATTCATTAGCCTGATTTAAGTCTTTATGATTTAGATCAGCTACTTGCGGTCTTATAATGATATCTGCATATTGTTCAGATTTCATTAAGGTAACTTCACGCCCCATAATTTCAATACATTGCATTAATATTTCCCCAACAGAATTGATCTCATAATTTGGCTGACCAGTATAACCTAGATCAACGGCAATTATTTTTTGAGCACCCATGTAGTCTAAAATATCGGTAGGTAAGTTATTTTTCACCGCCCCATCAACTAAGGTCATTCCCCGGTATTTTTTCGGAAAAAAAACTCCGGGTATAGAGATACTGGCTCTAACGGCCTCATACAATAACGCATTATGATAATAGCGTGCATTAAGAATGCCTCTGCCCTGAGGCAAGGGCGATGTAAAAAATACCGTATCAGCCGTATTTAAATCTACTGCGGTTATTGCCAGCGGTATTTTGGTATCTCGAACCGATCTGTGTTGAAAAAACTTGGTTAGCGTGGCTTCAATTTTTTCGCCTTTAATTAATCCTGATGGTATCACTGACCAAAACCGAAATTTCCCGCTTAACATCCATTTAAATCCATGTTTGAATAAATCTGAAGTAGTTACTTTCAAATCTATTAGGTCAGGAATTTGGATACTATGAATAATAGATTGCATCTGTTGCGGTGAATAGCCGCAAGCATACATAGTTGCTACTATTGCCCCGGCACTGGTTCCTGAGATATAGTCAATCGGTATATTATATTCAGCAAAAGCTTTTAACACACCAATATGAGATGTTCCTCTTAGTCCGCCTCCGCTTAATGCAACACCTACCGTATGCTGTATATCACGTGGACGCTTGTTAATTGTTACGAGCATGTCATTCACCTCACATTCTGCCTCTCATATTATGTTATGAAAGCAGTGTAAGCGATGACAAAAATAAAACTATCAGCGACTTGGAAAGTCACTGATAATTTTATTTTAATTATTTTTTTTTGCAAGAATAATCATACGCGGTGTCTCCGAGCTATAGGATCGCCCATCAAAACCTCCATATGTTTCGATGATTGATAATCCACTATTATTAAATATATTGGCCATTTCAGCTAATGAGTATGCTCTTAAGACAAAATCATACTGGGTCTTTATACCTGTAACCTGATTAATTAACTGTCGCTTCATAGTCGCAATACCATTTTTTAGTTCTACTTTATAAGAAAGAACACATTCACCACTTGGATCTCGCCAGTAGCGATTTAAGTTATTACTGACCATCCAATCTCGGTTCAATAAATCAATTAAAAAGAGGCCGTTTGGCTGCAATGCTTTCGCAACAAGTTTAATGATGTTGGCATTGTCTTCATCATTAAAATAGCCAAATGCAGCAAACATATTGATAACAGCAGAAAATTCACCGTCATAATCAAGTTCCCGCATATCTTTTTTGGTAAAGTCAATTCTAACATTAGCTTTTTGGGCTTTTTGGACAGCAATATCTAAAAAATCTTGCGTGGCATCTATACCTGTTATATTATATCCTTGTTTCGCAAGCTCTATTGCATGCCGGCCATAGCCACAATATAAATCTAAGATAGATTCACCGGGTGTTAGGTTTAACACCTGAGTAATAAAGCGTACCTCCTGATCTGTGCCAGCTAAAGAATATGTTTTATAATCACCTAATGTTTCATGAGTCACATTTGACACCACCAGTAAATACTTTTATACCAATTAATTTGAGTTATATAAACAACTCAAGTTTCTACTTGAACCTTTTGCACTATATAATGCAGCATCAGCAGCAGCCATAAGTTCAAGTTCCGAGTCAGCATTGTCCGGATACCCAGCTATACCAATACTAACTGTTAATGCAGTACTAATGTTAGTATTAAGAGTTTGAAATGGATATTCAGCAATAGCCTTCCTTATTCGTTCAGCAATTATGTAAGCTTGTAATATAATCGTTTCCGGAAGTAACACAATAAATTCTTCTCCTCCGTACCGAAATACACGGTCTGTGACACGGCAAAACTGACGAATAAGGCTTGCGACAATCTTTAGTGCATTATCACCATCCAAATGCCCGTTGGTGTCATTATACTGTTTAAAATGGTCAATATCAATCAATAATAACGAAAGCGGACGTTTATAACGAACAGCCCGTTTAAATTCTTGCGCAAGGGTGTTTTGAAAATGACGGTAGTTGTATAAGTTCGTCAACCCGTCTGTTGCTGCTTCAATATAAGCTTTGGCAACATGGCTTGCATGTGATATAGTCATTGCAATCTGGCTGGCTAATGAACGCAACAAATCCAAATCATATTCTTTCAGCGCTTGCTCTTCGGATGTCTCAACATCAAGCACTCCTATGACCTGGTCATTTACAATGAGCGGTATAGCAACTTCACTAAACCCATTTCCTGTCCCCGGAATGTATCTTGGTTCAAGATTTATATCAGGAACATAGACTAATTCCCTGTGTAATGCTGCATAACCGGTGACCCCTTGTCCTAAAGGGATACGCATATCGGCTTTATATCCTCTCTGCGCTTTGCTGGTTAGCACTTTGCTGGCAGGATCCAACAAAAAAATAGCAGCATTAACAAATCCCAACTCGCGAGTTATACCATCCAATATTTCATTCAATACTTCTTTTTCATCTACTGTTTTTTGAACAATTGCCGTAATTTTATAGAGTGCAGATAGTTTTTTATGCGCAAGTTCAAAATCCATTAGCTGAAAGTCAAGTTTGGCCATTGCAATGGCCAATTCTTGATTTAATGATTCGTACTGATTTGTAATATTGCCAAACTCTTCATTAATAAGTGCACTCTCAGTAACGTTATCAAAATACACTATTGTATTTTGTTCAGGGGTTGAAGAAAACGTGCAATTATAATACTCTATTAAATTCCGTTTTGAGCAATGTTTTAATTGAGAAAGGGTTGCCTCCTGCTGCAAAGATTGGCAGACTCTTAATTTCTCTAAAATTAATTCACTATTTTCTTTGTCAAAAATAAAGCGTACGAATTTAGAAATATTCTGACCAATAAACCGAGATAATGATTTTTGTGAACGGCCTGTTATAAAAATATGCGAGATATTACCATCCGGATTTACAGTTGTAAGTACCGACGACTTCGCACCAATAACAGAGTTTAACATTTTTTCATGTATATTACTGTTCAAATCTTATCATCTCACTACATTGTTAAAATACTATTAAAGAAAATTCGCTATCTATGCTGAAAATCCTTCCAGCTTGGCAACCTAAATCACCCCCCACATCGTATTTTATAACACGGCATGGGGGGTGATTCTTAAAAATATTATTTTACAATATGCACGGTCTCGCCAGTATTAACTTTAGCAGCATTGCCTTCGTCAGTATCAAGATGGCACTCAAGTTTAAAACTATCGCTAACTCTGGCTAACACTTTATCAAAAATAAGGCCGCGCTCGCCATCAAAAGCAACTTTTACAACATCCTTATCTTTTAAACCGAGTTCTGCGGCATCAGCAGTAGTCATGTGAATATGACGACAGGCTGCAATAACACCTTCTTCTATTTTTACCTCACCTTGAGGACCAACTATGGTAAGTCCTGGTGAACCTTTCAAATCTCCTGAATCACGAACAGGCGGCTTAATGCCAAGTTTCAATGAGTCAGTAAGAGCAATTTCAACTTGGGTTTGTTTGCGCTCAGGCCCTAGAATACGTACTTTTTTGAAAGATCCTTTTTCAGTAACTAAGTCCACTTGTTCTTCACAGGCAAATTGGCCTGGTTGAGAAAGATCTTTTTTTACAGTAAGCTGATATCCTTTACCAAAGAGGATATCCAGGTCTTCACGTGATACATGCACGTGGCGGGCTGAAATGCCGACAGGTATTGCCTTAGACATAGAAAAATGCACTCCTTTTATTATAATATATTCTTCCTGCTATTCGATGATTTCCGAAAAATATACAACAGTAACCATATCACTGCAAGTTAATGTTTTATCATAAACAGACTGCAAAAAGGCTATCAAATCATCGACGCTGGTAAGATCCGGGTTTTCGCCTTGCAAATCATCTAACGTTAATTGAGAGATGGGTTTAACCAAAACACGATCAATGGCTGCAGTAAAAATTCTTTTCTTTTGGGAAAAGCGTTTGCCTACAGTTACCCAGACAATATCGCCTTCTTCATATTTATTGGTCTTATCACCAAGCCGTATTGTGCATATTTTGCGGCGGCAAACCAACTGACTGTGATAATTAGACGAGTAGAAATTCAATGCTTTCATCCCAAAATCCTCCTATGTACTATAAACTTAGCCAGTTTTTTATTCGGCTTACGGCTTCTGTTAGCCGATTTTCAGGCTGAACCAAAGCAATGCGTACATACCCTTCACCACATCTTCCAAAGGCACTGCCAGGTATAACGGCAACTCCCGTGTTCTGCAATAAGGAGACAGTAAAATCAAAGGAAGATTGTTTTGTTGGCACCGGAGCCCACACATACATAGAGGCTTTAGGACGCTCTACTTTCCAGCCTAGTTCATTGAAGCCGTCGACAATAATATCGCGGCGTTTTTGATAGGCAGCAGCTGTTTCTATAACACAATCCTGTGATCCGGTTAACGCAGCTATAGCCGCTTGTTGGATTGGATAGAAAATCCCATAATCAAAATTAGATTTAAGACGGCCTAACAGCGAAATTACTTTGGCATTACCAACAACATAACCAATTCTACACCCTGCCATATTATAGGTTTTAGACAGGGAATTAAACTCAATTCCAATATCTTTAGCGCCAGGAATTGATAAAAAACTATCAGGCTGATAACCATCAAATACTAAGTCGCTGTAAGCAAAGTCATAACAAACCAAAATATTATAACGTTTAGCAAAGGCTACCACTTCTTCTAAAAAACTGCGTGGAGCCGTTGCCGCCAGTGGATTATTGGGATAATTTAAAATCATTATTTTTGCTCGTTTTAACACAGCATCATCAATTGCCGTCAAATCAGGCAGATAGTTGTTAGCAGCAGTAAGTGGCATATAGTAGAGCTCTGCTCCCGCCACTTGCGGCCCTGCGCTAAAAATAGGATAGCCAGGATCTGGTACAAGCACAATATCACCTGGATTAACAAGGCATAAGGCAATATGTGCCAAGCCCTCTTGCGAACCAATCAGTGAATGAATTTCAGTTTCGGGATCTAAGGCAACGCCAAATTTTCTGTACCATTTGGCAATTGCCGTTAAAAGTTTGGGGTCGCCCTTAGACAAGGTATACCCGTAATTGAAACAGCAATCAACAGAATTCTTTAATGCTTCCACAATATGCGGCGCCGGTGCCATATCCGGACTGCCAATACTTAAGGTAATAACATCTTTGCCAGCAGCCACTTCGGCTTTGCGCAAATCGTCCACCTGCGTAAAAATTGCGGAAGTCAATGGTTGCATTCGGTCGGCTTGTTCAAACATGGGTACCCTCCATTTTGCCATAGATATAATTAAATCAAATATGTGATTAATTTTACTAATTCAAGATTAGTAGGGCAAATCCTGTTAAAAAACTGGAAAAAGTAATTTTTATTTAGGTTGAACTAGTCGCATACCACGGTTGTTAACCTCAGATAATAGACGTTCTTCATCAATGGTAGTCAGCCGGTAATTATCAAGCAGGATTTTACCGTCAACAATTACGGTATGAACATCACGTCCGCTGGCAGCATAAGTCAATAACGACAGACGATCATGCCGCGGATACCAATGTGGCTGCTGCATATCAAAGATAGTCAAGTCGGCTTTATAGTTAGGTTGAATTTTGCCGGTTATGCTGCCTAAACTTAGTGCTTCCGCTCCCTTGGCAGTTGCCATATCCACAGCGGTTTGAGCCGGAATAGACAATGGATCCAAACGCTGCACTTTATGCAGCATAGCTGCCAACCGTACTTCTTCGAGCATATCCAGATTATTATTGCTGGCTGCCCCATCTGTTCCTAGGCCGACACAAATTCCAGCCTGAAGCATATCGGGAACAGGCGCAACTCCGCTGGCCAGCTTCATATTGCTGCCAGGATTATGAGCAACCCGTACCTTTTTCGCTTTCATAATGTCAATATCAGTAGGTGATACATGAACACAGTGAGCAGCTAATACGCCATGGTCAAGAATACCTAGTTCCTGCATGAGGGCAATCGGCGATTTGCCATATTGTTTTTGGCAATCAGCCACTTCCCCTGCTGTTTCTGATAAATGAATATGGATTTGCGCTTCCAGTTTGTCAGCCAAAGCCGTCACTTTTTTCAAGTAATCCGGCGGACAGGTGTATGGAGCATGCGGTCCCAGCATAACGGTTATTCGACCATCAGCTGCATTATGCCATTCTTTATAAAAGTTTTCACTTTCAGCCAGCGCCTGGTTAGCGGTCGGTGCTATCCCGGCCATACCTCTTGACAGCACTGCGCGAATACCGCTTTCGGCCACAGCCTTAGCGACATCAGGCATAAAAAAGTACATATCGGCAAAACAGGTAGTCCCTGACTTTATCATTTCTGCAATGGCTAACTGAGTTCCCCAATAGACATCATCTGCAGTCAAATTTGCTTCGGCCGGCCAGATTTTGCTCTGCAGCCAATCCATAAGCAGCATATCATCAGCATAACTTCTAAACAGCGTCATGGCTGCATGTGTATGGGTATTAACAAAACCCGGAGTAATCAATTTGTTTTGGCAATCGATTACTCGCTCTGCAGTATCGTCAACAGAACCTATTTGCGTAATAATAGAACCTTTTATAACAATATCGGCTTGGCGCACCTGGCCGTCAGCACAAAGAATGTCGCCGCCTTTTAGCAATATACTGTTCATGTATATGGCCCCCTTTTTCATTTCAGGACTAGGCTTGATGCAAATACTCTTCTTGTTCAGTACTAAGTTGGTCAATACTAAAGCCCATGGCCTTAAGTTTAAGTTCAGCAACCTGATTATCCATTTCGGTTGTCACTGTGTATACCTTATTTTCGAGAGTTGCATGATTCTCGGCAATATGCAGCACTGCCAGTGTTTGCATCGCAAATGACAAGTCCATAATTTCAGTAGGATGACCATCACCGGCAGCCAGATTAACTAAGCGGCCTTCTGCCAACAGATATAATTTTCGTCCATCTGCCATAACAAATTCCTCAATATTTTTGCGAACGGTTTTGCAGCTTTTGGCTAATGCAACTAAATGCTCTTTATTAATTTCAACATCAAAGTGACCGGCATTGGCCATAATAGCACCTGGTTTCATAACTTCCATATGTTCGCGGCGAATAACATCTTTGCAGCCTGTTAGCGTAACAAAGATGTCACCTCGAGCGGCTGCTTCCTGCATTGGCAGCACGCTAAAGCCGTCAAATACAGCTTCAATGGCTTTGATTGGATTAATTTCGGTAATAATAACATTGGCTCCCAGTCCCTTGGCTCGCATAGCCACACCTTTACCACACCAGCCATAACCGGCAACAACAACTGTTTTGCCTGTTACTGTGAGGTTGGTGGTTCTCATAATACCATCCCAGGTAGATTGACCGGTACCATAGCGATTGTCAAACAGGTATTTGCAATATGCATCATTTACCGCAACCATCGGGAATTTTAGACGCTTGCTTTCTTCTAAGGCCCGCAGACGCAAAACACCAGTTGTTGTTTCTTCAGAACCACCCAGAATATTGCCTAACATATCACTGCGCTCACCATGCAGCAAAGATACCAAATCGCCGCCATCATCAACAATAATATCCGGTTTAGTATCAAGAGCCTTATGTAAACATTGTTCATATTCTTCTGCAGTTGTATTATACCAGGCAAACACTTTGACTCCCTGTGAAGCCAGTCCTGCTGCCACATCATCTTGTGTAGAAAGCGGGTTGCTGCCGGTCACAGCCACATTTGCCCCGGCATTTTTAAGCACCAAGGCCAGATAGGCTGTCTTAGCTTCTAAATGCATAGTAATAACCAGATTTTTTCCGGCTAATGGTTTTGTTTTTGATAGTTTATCATTTAATACGTTAAGCACAGGCATAAATTCTTTAACCCAGTTAATTTTATCCATGCCCTGTGGTGCTAAATTGATATCGCGAATCATTGATTCCATAATGAAATTTCCTCCCCTTATTTACAATACTGTTTTAGTTGCTTGATCGATTCTGTATATGGGCTGCGTAATATGCCATATTCAGTAATAATAGCCGATACCAGGCTGTGTGGCGTTACATCAAAAGCCGGATTAAATACTTTTACACCAGTTGGTGCCACACAGTTACCGCCAAATGAAGTTACTTCCGATTCTGAACGTTCTTCTATAGGGATATCGTCACCGGAAGATATCGTAAAATCGAATGTGGATGACGGCGCAGCAACATAGAAAGGTATATTATGTTCTTTTGCCAATACAGCTACACTGTAAGTGCCAATCTTATTGGCAACATCACCGTTTAATGCAATACGGTCTGCTCCGACGATTACAGCCTGCACCATGTTATTTTTCATAACCCAGCCGGCCATATTATCGGTAATTAACGTTACCGGAATATTATCTTGCATAAGTTCCCAGGCAGTTAGCCTGGCCCCTTGCAATAATGGTCTGGTCTCATCGGCAAAAACCTGAGTGATATTGCCTTGCTTCCAGGCTTTACGAATAACACCAAGGGCGGTGCCAACAGCAACAGTTGCCAACGCGCCAGCATTGCAATGAGTGAGTACAGCGGTCGGCGCCGTAAATAAACTCGCACCATGAACGGCCATCTGTTCATTAACGGCTTTGTCCTGCTCACTGATAGTCAGCGCTGCCTCTTGCAATGCCGCTATAACATCTTGGGTATTGGCAGTTTCCGGCACCTGGTTAACTACAGTTAGCATGCGGTCAATCGCCCAAAACAGATTTACGGCCGTCGGCCTGGTTTTTCGCAGAGCATCAGCTATTTGTGTTAATTTTTCCTTAAGTTCCGGCATATTGAGGTTTTGTTGGCGAAGCTCCTTGGCACCCAACACCATCGCAAACGCAGCTGCCGCTCCGATTGCCGGAGCGCCACGCACTTCCAGCCGTCTGATGGCTTCGGCTACCCGTTGCCAGTCATGACACTCAATATATTCAACTTCATTGGGTAAGAGCGTCTGATTAATGAGCGAAAGGCAGTTGTTAGACCAATCAAGAGTGTGCATTAAAAATTAAAGCCTCCTTATAGTTTAAAACCGCCATATTCGGCTAATGCATGTTTACAAGTACAATCAGCTTGTGGGTCCATTCCTTCGATAGTAGCCAAAATCAATTGTTTAATCTTTTCAGTATTGGCTTGCATAGTATCTAACACTTCATGATGAGTCAGCGGCTGCGGCGAAATGCCGGCAGCAAAATTGGTAACCATGGAAACAGTAGCATAGCACATTTCGGCTTCCCTGGCCAAAATCACCTCTGGTACGTTGGTCATGCCTACAACATCACCACCCAGTTTAGCAAACATCTTGATTTCAGCAGGTGTCTCAAAACGTGGGCCTTCAGTACACACATAAGTGCCCTGCTGGTGACAGGTAATACCAAGTTTTTGGGCAGATGCAGTCAGCACATTCCGGACTGTTGGACAGTACGGTGCTGTTACATCAAGATGGACAACCCCTCTTTCTCCGCCTTCATAAAAGGTTGTTGTCCGGTTTTTTATAAAATCAAGGAATTGATCGATAAGTACAAAATCCCCGGGCTTCATGTCCGAATTCAGCGAACCTACTGCAGTTGTCGCAATAATATTTTGCACACCCATCTTTTTGATAGCCCAAATATTGGCCCGATAATTGATTAAATGCGGCGGAATAGAATGATTACTGCCATGCCGTGGAATAAATGCAACCTCTTTGCCAGCATATTCACCACTTTTAAAATTTACAACACCGTAAGGAGTTGGCACCCATTGTTCACGAATATTATTCAAGATTTTAGGATCATATACACCGGTTCCACCTATAATGGCAATTTTCATAGTTATCACCCTACCTTTCCAGTTCATTTTCTATATTACAGATTGTCAACAAATCCTTAATAGTTGCGAGTTCATAATCTGGTTTTTCAGCCAGAAGCTGATCCCAATCTATCTGGGTCCACCGGACTGCGGCAGTTCTGAGGCCTGCAGCACGTGCGCTGGCCAAATCGAACGGACTATCTCCCACCATCAGGCATTCTTCCGGTGGAAGTTTAATTTCAGCAAGTGCCCGCAGCACAGGTTCAGGATGCGGCTTGTGATTTTGGCATTCCTCATGCCCGATAACGGTAATAAAATATTTATCCATATCAAACAGCTTCAAGCCACGAATAGCCGTAGTTTTCGTCTTAGAAGTTACAATTGCCAAACTTATACCCTGATTATAAAGTTTCTGGATTGTTTCCGGCACACTGTCAAAGCCTGTTGTCAGCTCATCATGGTAAGCAAGATTATATTCTCGATATGTCTTAATCAATTCTTCGACTTTATCAGAACCATAATGTTCCATGGCAGCTCTGAGGGGCTTACCGAAAAAAGCATATATTTCCTGTGGTGTAAGCGCTCGTCCATAATGCTTAGTAAATGTATGTTGAAATGAACGGATAATCAAATTCGATGTATCAATCAAGGTACCATCTAAATCAAATAAAATACCTTTAATTCTCAAAGCCATCCTCCTAAATAATAGTAGATCCAGTATTGCTAGAAGGTGTTAAAAGGCAAGCATATAACTTGTCCTAACTTTCAAATTATAAAATCGGTTATTCTGTATAGCTGGACATAATAAAATGTCCACTTTGCATTTCAAGCAGAACAACACAAATATATATATATTATTATTCCAGCTACAAAGATAAATCCCTTTTAGCAAGCTTTGCCGAGCTACAAGTTTACGCCAATAAAACCGCCTAAAGCACCGGCTAAACTGCCTGCAGCAAACTTATTGACCAACATAAGCCAGGATACTTGTTCATGGCCAAGTTCAAGACTCACACCAATTGAAAATAGTACATATACACCGCCAACAGCGCAGCCTATAAGTAATCCTTTAGCAGCTGTTTGTTTTGTTGCATAGACACTACCGACAAAAATACTGATCATTGTAACTGCTACCATAATATATTCAAGATAATTATCAATAAATCTATCTTCTGATAATAAGCTAATTATCGAAAGACCAACAGCACATAGTAACGAGATAGCAATACTAACAGCCACACCCTTAAAAATAATCAAAGGAATATTAGTATTCTCCGGTTTTTTAGGATTGCTTTTAGTCCGATACGATGTTTTGGCCATACTACTTCCTCCTGCAAATCTTTTACTGTAAATTTATGCAGTTAACGGCCAAATATACCGGAGTTTTAATTTACAGCCCCCAACTATCCAGTTCGTTCATTATTCTATAATTGGTCAAATCAAAATGGATTGGCGTAACAGAGATCTTACCATTCTGAACAGCCACAATATCGCTGTCCGGAGCATTTTCGGTATCGGAGACGCGTCCGCTCATCCAATAATAGGTGCGTCCTCGGGGATCAAAACGGCGCTCAAAGGTATTTTCGTAATTTCGCACTCCCAATTTAGTAATCGCTATCCCTTTTAACTCTTCTTCCGGCAGTGCCGGAACATTAATATTGAGCAGAGTATGAGGCGGCAAATTTTGATTAATCATGGTTTCAATCACTTTTTTTGCCGTTTTGGCTGCTGGCCCAAAATCGCATAGCTGCCACGAATCTAAGGACATGGCAATTGCCGGCAATCCGTGTAAAGCCCCTTCTATAGCAGCACTGACAGTGCCTGAATAAAGCACATCAGTTCCTAGGTTTGAGCCTTGGTTAATACCGGAAACAATGATATCAGGCAAATCGTCTTTTAGTAACGATTCCAAAGCAACTTTAACACAATCTGTCGGTGTGCCGCCCACCCGCCAAGCACAAATATTGTCATCTATAGGATGTTCGTCAACCCAAATAGGATGGTGTACTGTAATTGCCTGGCTTGAGGCACTCTTTTCATTATCTGGCGCCACTACTGTAATGCGGCCAATTTGTGACAGTTCTTGCCATAAAGCCTTTATCCCCGGTGCAAATATGCCATCGTCATTTGTCAATAATATATGCAAAAGTACAACCCCCTTGCCTTATAGCTGTCCCATGAATTTATGAGTTTGCGGAATCACTCGCACATCGGTAAGCAGTGCTGACGCACATTCTTGATGAACTAACATTTTATCAGGTGAAACTAGTTCACAACCGTTTGTCGGAGTAACCGGTTGAAGAATTACCGGAATGGAATCACTCACAGAAGCTACCAATTTGAAGGCTTGCTGTAATTCATCATAATTACTCTGCCCTGTTACCACTATTTTTACAAAAACCTCTTTAGTAGCTGCCAAGCGCAAAAAATCTGTATGTTCCTGCCAATAAGCCTTCCCGGTTGTACTTGGCAGTTTTATATCCATACTGATAATATCAATATGCGGTAATACCAAGGCCAACTGCGAAGCCAAAGTACCGTTGGTCTCCAGATAAACCGGTGCCTTAAGCTGGGGTGCCAACTCGGCAATCATCTGTGCCTGACACAGCGGTTCACCCCCGGTTAGACTGATTGAATGATGTCGAAATGTCAGCAATGAGTTAATTAAATTAGCCAGTTTGTCAATAGGCAGCGGGTTTGACAATTGGTAGAAATCCCGGTTTCCAGGAGTTTTTTCTATTAGCGCAGTTCGAACGGTATGGCGAGATTCAGGAGTATCACAGTAAGCACATGTCAAGTTGCAGCCTGCCAAGCGTGCAAACACCTGCCTTGTACCGACATATAATCCTTCCCCTTGAATCGAAGAAAATAGTTCTACAACCTCTATCATACAATTACCTCGTAGGACAATATTTTACGGCCGCACGTGGGGATTCCCACACCTGGATCGAGTAAACTTTTATGTTCTGTTGAAACGCCGGCGCAGCAGCCAATGAGTCATAAATATATTTTGCTATATTTTCGGCAGTTGGGTTAACGGTTTTAAAGGCTGGCAAATCATTCAGATAATAGTGATCAAGATTGTCGATTATTTTATTGACCTCAGCTTTTAGGTCTTTAAAGTCCATAACCATGCCTAAATGATTGAGTTCATGACCGGTAACAGTAACTTCCACCTTCCAGTTATGTCCATGCAAACGGCAGCATTTCCCCGGATAATCAGGTAATTGATGGGCAGCCTCAAATTCGGCAATAATAGTCAAATCATACATAGTAAATCCTCCTTAACAATAAAACTAATCACAATACTATAGTTTTACAAGCTATATAAAAAAAGATGAGTGTTCACTCACCTTTTATTTGATAGCTTGCTTACTTACCAGAGTTTCCTTAGAAAATTCACTAGAATTGTTTAGCAGCACGTCACGATAACTAAGGCTACGAGTATGCTCCGTATGGCTCCAGCTGCGCTCGTGGCGATTCAAAAATCCTAGAAAAGTTATTGGTATCCAGCTGTAAATAAACAGAGGGTAAAAAATCGAATAGAACCAGGTTTTCCAATTAGCTCGAATTTTGAACAGAACAATTGCCGGGAATATGTATTGACCAAAAGCAATAATCGTCCAAACTTCAAGCGGTAAAACCTTATATAAGATATTTGTATAAAACGGAGTTATATAGTAAAGATAACTTAACAAGACAAATGTTGTTGATAATAGTAAGAAGTAAGGCTGCACCAGATGCAGTATACCATCTAGTAGTCTTATATCACGACGTTTTATGCCTTCAACCAACAACTTAGGAATAAATCGTCCGGCAACATCAAAATGGCCCTGCGCCCAACGTTTCCTTTGATTCCACGCCTGTTTAAATGTAAGTGGTTTTTCATCATAAACGATAGCATCATGTGCCCAGGTCGTCCGAATACCAATCAATAACACTTTCATGCTAAATTCCATATCCTCAGTCAGACAGGTAGCACCCCAGCCAAACCTTTTCAGGATATCGGTCGAAATACACATGCCAGTACCGCCTAAGACGCTGGACAATCCTATGTTATATTTCGCTAAATGCCAAATATGATTCACTACCCAAAAGGATATGGCAAAAGTTGCCGAAATCCATGTGTCATTCGGGTTTTTCGCATCAAGATATCCTTGAATTACTTTCTCGCCTTTACAAAGGCGGTTATTCATTTCTAAGAGAAAATTTGGATCTACAAGATTATCAGCATCGAAAACCACTACAGCATCATACTGTTTAGGCTGAGCGAACAGTTTTTCAAACATCCATTCCATTGCATAGCCCTTGCCACGCTGCTCAAGATTAAAGCGTTCGTGAACAATCGCTCCGGCTTTTTTTGCGATCTGGGCTGTTTTATCTTTGCAGTTATCTGCTATAACATAAATATCATACAGTTCGCTAGGGTAATTAAGCACATGCAAATTTTCTACCAATTGACCAATAACCTGTTCTTCATTATGGGCTGCCACAATGAGTGCAAATGTATTTTTGGGGGTTGTAATTTTATCTTCATGTTTTTTTACAAGCCCAAAAAATGCAAGGATAAAATAGTACAAGGTAAAAAAAACAATGATGAGTTGCATGGGAATCATTATATAGTCAAAAATATAATTCATGGATTATTCTCCTTACAGAATCCTGTGGTTTAACACAAATACTAATGATAATCTACAGGATTTATAAACGGTTTCATGAAACTTTTCATAATAAATAATATGCTAATTCTAGAGGTAAATGATTTATTTTACTATTGGTGTAAAGAAACATCATTAGTAAATTATTGGCGGTCAAACATTCCAAATACCGTATTAAAAATGCCGAATATCGCAAAAACAAAGAATGGCACAAATAAAATGGCATTAAATGTAATAAATAATATATAAGCGCCAATGGCTACCGAAATAACAGCAGGTATGACCCGAATTGGCTCACCGTCTTTACCTTTAAAATCTGGATATCTAACAGTACTAACCATCAAATAAGCAAAAACAAGTACCATCAAAGGAAATAACCAGCCAGTCGGTTTTACACCAAGCATAACAAAAGTTGCTACCACACAACCGGCAGCCGGTATTGGCAAGCCCATAAAATATCCCTTGACAACGCCGGTATTAACATTAAATCTAGCAAGCCGCAGAGCACCACAGATTGCGAAAGCAGCCGCTATTAAAGCACCGCCAGGAAACTCTTGCAGCATATATACATAGGCCATAATGGCAGGAGCTACACCAAAAGATACCACATCGCAAAGCGAATCGAGTTCTTTGCCGAAGTCGCTGCTAACACCAAAATACCGGGCTACTCGCCCATCCATTCCATCTGCGACCATAGCTGCAACAACAAACAGAGCTGCATTAAACAACTCACCTTGAAACGTAAAAATGATGGCAAACATGCCAAAGACCAGATTAACTGCCGTTACTATGTTAGGAATAGCGTTTCTCACTCTTCCTTAACCCTCCCTATAACTGTTTTTCCGCCTTTAACTCTGTCCCCCTTCGACACTAAGATTTCAACTGTTGTCGGAACAATAAGTTCAGTGCATGAACCAAATTTAATAAGGCCGTAGCGTTCACCTTGTTTTAGGACTGTGCCTAAAGTAACCCAGGAAACGATACGCCGGGCTAATATTCCTGCAATTTGCGTAACTAATACACGCATTTTGCTATTTTCCAAACCAATTGCATGACGTTCATTTTCACAAGCTGCCGATTCTTTGTATGCAGGTTTAAATCGCCCGCATGTATACTGCTGATACTTGATTTCACCTTGAACAGGACTACGATTAACATGAACATCAAAAACTGATAAAAAGATAGTAACTTTTATACCTTTATCATTCAAAAACTGGTCATCATATACTTCTGTAATGCTCATTACTTTGCCATCTGCAGGCGACATTATCAGGCTGTCATCATCAGGTGCAGCGCGCTTGGGATTGCGGAAAAAGAAAGTAACAAACGCTGTCAATACTCCGGGAATAATAGCCCAAAGGGCACCCAGATTTAAAGCAGCAATAATTGTGACCAGTCCAAGTACAGTGATGTATATGTATCCTTCCTTAACTATAGGAGTTCTTACCATCTATCCACCTCCCTACAAAAACCTCCTTGTTGAATTCACCAAAAAGCAAGTTCAATATATCAGTATAATGTACTTAAACTACTTTGTCTAATCTTTTTTTCTTAACATAACTTTTAGCGCAAACTTAGGTAACGCCAGCATTCTAATAGCTCGCTGCGGCTGGCAAAGCAAGCGGAACAACCATTCTAAACTGGTACGCTGCATCCATAGTGGGGCGCGCTTAACAGCGCCAGCCATCACATCTAAGGTGCCACCAACGCCCATACATACAGGAACATTTAGTTTTGTCAGGTTTTTCGCCAACCATTTTTCTTGTTTGGGAACCCCTAACGCGGCCAATAAAATATCCGGTTTTAGCTCCGCAATTTCTCGAATAATTGTTGTCTCATCCTCTGCAGTAAAAAAACCATGTCTTGTCCCAACTATACATAATCCTGGGTAACGTTTCATGGCTACCATTTTTGCTTTTTCTACAATATCTGGTTGACTGCCAAATAAAAACACCCGGTATCCTTTTACAGCCGCTTGTGCTAACAGGTTTTGCGCTAAATCATAGCCAGCTACCCGCTCAACCATAGTATATCCTTGATATCTTGCCGCCCATACAACACCAGCACCATCTGGCACGATTAAATCAGCTTTGGCAAGAATTTCAGCAAGTTCGCTGTCTTTTTGCGCCAGCATCACCATTTCTGCATTGGCGGTAGCCACAACATGCGGTGTTTTCGTTACAATAAACTGCTCTAATTTATCCAGAGCCTCAGCCATAGTAACATTATCAATAGAAACATTTAAAACCGTTGCTTTCATACCCACTGAGAACTATTTACTCCTTATATTTGAATTACTATTCCTAGCACATTGTACCACAAGTTTAAAACAACGGCAATCTAGACCAGGGCCATTTCCAGAAAGGCTGCTTAGTTTCTTCCTGTTTTTCGGGCTGTGACGGCTGCTCCTTATTTATAATTCCCGTACGCGGTGCTGTCGGCTGTGTCCCCCGAATAAAGGCACTATATTCAACTTCTTTGCAGCTACTGTCCGCTAATTTTCCCGTATTGGTACAAACAGGGATACCTTTGACTATACTGGCAGGAATAAAAAATTCTGTCGACGGTGTATTGGCTACTATTTTAGAAAGCATTTTTCCCCACATAGCCGATACTTCAGTGCCCGAAATTCCAACTGGTTTTCGATTATCATTACCAACATAGATGCCAACTACAATGTCTGGGGTATAGCCTATAAACCAAGCCGTCTCATAGTTATCGGTAGTACCTGTTTTTCCAGCAGCCGGCCGACCAAGATTGGCCGGGGTGGCAGTCCCATCCTGCAGTACACCGCTAAGCATATCTGTTAAAATATAAGCTGTTTCCGGATTAAGCACCGACTGTTGATTAATTTTATTTTCCTCAAGTACCTGATTATTTTCATCAAGTACCTTTACTATTGCCAGTGGCTTAGACAGTATGCCGTTATTTGCAAAAGCGGTATAGGCTGTTGTTAGTTCCCACAAATTCACACCTTGGGTTAATCCCCCCAAAGCAGTTGCTAAATTATCGTCCTGTGGTGTCAGTGTGGTAACTCCCATACTTTTCGCAAGGGTTAGTACCTGATCAATACCTACTTGCTGCCCAAGTTTGACGGCTGCCACATTGACTGACCAACGCAGTGCTTTTTTCATAGTTACCGGCCCACGGTATTTTTTATCATAGTTAGTTGGTGAGTAGCCATTTATATTAATTGGTTCATCAATAATAATGGCGTTGGCCGTAAGGCCTTGATTTAATGCGGCAGCATACAAAAATGGTTTAAAAGCCGATCCTGGTTGCCTAACCTCGGCAAATACCCTATTAATCTGGCTTTCCGCATAGTTTCGTCCGCCGACCATTGCTTTGACATATCCGGTTTTGGGATCAATGGCCACTACTGCTCCCTGCATTTGCCCCAACACAGCTTCTGCCGCTTGCTGCTGCTTGATGTCTAGTGTTGTATAAACTTTAAGTCCGCCTTTATATACCCGGTTTGCGCCATAACGGCCAACCAACTCATTGGCAACATAATCAAGAAAATAAGACGCCTGTACTACTCTTTTTTTAGGAGGCACAACCTTGATCGACTCAGCCATCGCACGACTTGCTGCATCTTGAGTAATATATCCCTCTTTAACCATATTTTTCAGCACAATAGTTCGCCGTTCACGAGCCGCCTCTATATCAACATTAGGTGAATAAATATTGGGACCCCGCGGCAAGCCTGCCAGCATGGCACTTTCAGATAAAGTCACCTCTTTAGCAGATTTACCAAAGTACATTTGCGCTGCAGCTTCTACCCCATATGCTCCTTCGCCAAAATACACCTGATTTAAATATGCCTGTAAAATCTCTTGTTTCGAAAATTTATAATCAATAAGCAGCGCCAGTATTGCTTCTTTTACTTTTCTGACAAAGGTTCGTTCCTGGGTCAGAAACATATTCTTTGCTAATTGTTGTGTTATGGTGCTGCCACCTTCTACTAAACCGCCCTGGCGGATGTTTACTACAACAGCCCGGACAATTCCAATAGGATCTATACCAAAATGCTTGTAAAAGCGAGTATCTTCATTTGCTAAAATAGCCTGTTGTACATAAGGTGATATATTATTAATGTTCACTACTATCCTATTTTCTTCAAATAGTTTGGAAATCAATTGACCATTTATATCAAAAACTTGAGTTGCTGCCACTAAATTTAAGTCATTTAAATTCTCAATTTCCGGCAGACCCCAAAAAGCAAAACATGTATTGGCTGTCATTATTAAGATAATAACCATAATGCTAATCTGAATGCTGGTTTTTTTCATGAATAACACTCCTCTTAGCAATAGTATCCCCAAGCTTCCTTACTTTACATGCAGGAATCACGTTTATAATAGAGAATATACGAAAATTAGACATTGCATTTTAAATTATCTTACTAGGAGCAATAAATGAAATATAAATCGAGAACTTTTCAGTTAGTTTGTGCTTTAAGCGCACTATGCCTTGCAATATTAGTATCATCACCATTAATTCTGCTTGCTTTCCCAAAATTCTCTACACCAGCACAAACGGCGTCTCCTATACAATCGCCAGAGTCCCCCTTACCTGAAACTAACTATAACATGCCGGGAACGGTCGTAGATGCTTATTATATCAATGAAAATCCCGACAATCCTCCTCTCCCGGCAAAACCTGCGTATGACACATTAACCATAACCGAACGTCAAGCCCAAGGCTTATCCCTGGAAATTCCTAAAACTTCCCCCTATTATGGCCAAAAAGTTGTCTACCTTACTTTTGATGATGGTCCCGAACCCGAAAACACACCTGCAGTTCTTGACATTTTGAAACAAAATGGAATAAAAGCGACCTTTTTTGTAGTGGGCAATCAGATTGAAAAATATCCGGAAATTTTGCGCCGGATTTATCATGAAGGTCATGCCATTGGCAATCACTCTTATAATCATGTCTACCGTGAGCTTTATCAATCGCCTAATAGCTATTTTTCACAGCTTAGACAAACCGATGAAGTAATAAAAAAAATAATCGGTGTGCGCCCACGCATATCTCGGGCACCAGGCGGCTCAGCCGGCAGCTTTACCAAAGACTATTGGGAAACCTTAAAAAAACTCGGCTATACCGAAGTGGGCTGGAATGTTAGTTCTGGAGATGCATCCAGTGCTAAAGCTAACGCCATAGTAAATAATATTGTTGCCCAGATGGAAAATAAGCATTTATGGAGTCATGCAACATTACTTATGCATGACGGCCGGGGCCATGCCGAAACAGTAAAGGCATTGCCTACAATCATTAAGTATTATAAAGATCGCCAATTTGAGTTTCGCGTAATAAATTTTGAAACACCATCACCCTGGTAATAAACCTTGTTCTGCCGTAAAACCAAATGGGGCCATCGCACTAAGTAATTAGTGCGATGGCTTTTTTCTTGACTAGAATTTAGAAGTATTAGAAGTTGCAGAAGCCCCATAAAGCAAGGCATATCATATGACAAAATCCTTTACAGAAGGTGTACCCATTAATAAGGTGGTACTATCGGTACCCTCGCAACTTTGGCCTTTGCCGGAAAAAGCGTTCCGCAGGAGAAAAGCCTGGTGGTATTCCGTTTAGAAATTCGTACTGTTTGAGCGTGTTTACGAATTTTAGGAATATCACACGGCTTTTCAGGTCCGTGCATGGAAATGGAGACTATATCATACAGCAATGAAAGCTGCTCTCTAGCGGAACAGGTTAGCGTGTGGAGGCTTCGGGCCTAGACCTTTGGTTACTTTGGGGCGATGCCAAAGTGACACCCGCCCCTTCTATTCTATCCAATGTTATTATGCCGCAGTTTGGTTTTCGCATATAAACAGGGCCATCGCAAGCGAAAATTCTACATCACTATTGCGATAGCCCTTTTTCTATTTATGGGTTAAATTCTATCAGCCACTATAGTTAGGGGCCTCTTTGGTTATGCTGATATCATGCGGGTGACTTTCTCTTAAACCGGCACCGGTAATCCTGATAAACTGGGTATTAGTGATAAGTTCCTGGATGTTTTTAACACCACAGTAGCCCATACCGGCACGCAAACCACCAATTAACTGAAATACCGTATCGGCAACTGACCCTTTATAAGGTACTCGGCCTTCAATGCCTTCAGGCACCAGTTTGTCCATGTTCTCTTGGAAGTAACGGTCTTTACTACCTTCAGCCATAGCGCCCAGTGATCCCATACCGCGGTAAACTTTATAGCTTCGTCCCTGATAAATTATAGTTTCTCCGGGACTTTCTTCTGTACCGGCAAGTAAATTACCAACCATTACAACCTGCGCCCCGGCGGCGATGGCTTTGGCAACATCGCCTGAGTATTTGATCCCGCCATCGGCAATAATTGGCACATTATATTCACGAGCGGCTTTCGCACAATTATAGATAGCCGTAATCTGCGGTACGCCAATTCCCGCGATTACCCGCGTGGTACAGATAGAGCCTGGTCCTATGCCTACCTTCACAGCATCAGCCCCAGCCTCGATTAAAGCACAGGTTGCTTCAGCAGTCGCAACATTACCGGCAATCAGTTCTACCTGCGGGAATGCATTTTTAATTTTCCGCACTGAGTCAAGTACTCCTTGAGAATGACCATGTGCAGTATCAACAACAATAACATCAACTTTCGCACCAACAATAGCCTCAACCCGCTCCATCATATCTGAGCCAACACCAACAGCGGCAGCGACTACCAAACGCCCCTTTGCATCTTTTGCGGAATTGGGATATTTTTGTGCTTTTTCAATATCTTTGATCGTGATAAGACCTTTTAAGTTGCCGGCATTATCAAGTAAAGGCAATTTTTCAATTCTGTGTTCGCGCAGAATTTCTTTGGCTTCTGTCAGGGAAGTACCGACAGGCGCAGTAATCAGATGTTCTCTGGTCATGCAGTCGCGAATTTTGCGGCTCAAATCAGTTTCAAAACGCAAATCACGGTTAGTCAAAATCCCCACCAGTTTGCTATTTTCCGTTACAGGCACACCAGATATATGGTATTTCTCCATAAGATCATGGGCATCTTGCAAGGTATTGCTAGGTGATAAGAATATTGGGTCAACAATAATGCCATGTTCAGAACGCTTAACTTTATCAATCTCATTTGCCTGACGTTCAATCGGCATATTTTTATGAATTACTCCTACGCCGCCCTCGCGCGCCATGGCAATTGCCATGCGAGCCTCGGTAACAGTATCCATTCCGGAGCTAATAATAGGAATATTAAGCTTAATGTTTTTGGTCAAGTATGTAGATACTTCAACGTCTCTAGGCAAAACGTCTGATTTGGCAGGCACAAGCAGTACATCATCAAAAGTCAAGCCTTCAGGACCAAATTTATTATCAAACATTAACAGGACTCCTTTCGACAAACATGATCATAATAAGTGTTTCCCAATATAATAACATAAATAAACTTGCCAAATCTACACCTTTCTATGTAATTAAGAAAAATAATACAAAAAAAATGCAAAGCCTGGCAAAAAACCAGGCCTTGCTGCTAATTAAGAACATAGACTTTTACATTTTGGACACCGAAATCATAGGCTTTGTCAACCGAGTGCATGGCAATATCAATACGGTTGCCTTTAATTGCGCCGCCGGTGTCCTCAGCAACACCGTACATGCTATTACCATCAGCAAATTCAATATATACTCTTGAACCCAGCGGAATAACATTTGGATCTACGGCAATAACGCCGGGCCGCACCTGAGTTCCCATATGGGTCAGATTGCCCCACTGTCCATTATCATGTGGACCAGGTGCATAAGCAGTGGCCTTTATGTCTAATGCCTTTTTATAGCGCCCTGGCGCTTGACCACGTGAGGTTTCGACCTTGCGACCACCTTGCAAGGTTTGCAGGGTTTCTCCCCCGACAACCCCATCAGCAGTAAGATTATATGCCTGTTGGAACTTAATTACTGCTTGCTCGGTAGTTTCACCAAAAATACCGTCAACATTCAAATTGCCATAACCTAAATCAATCAGCTTTGCCTGCAATTCATAAATGTCTTGACCTTCCATCCCTACCCGCAAAGTCTGATCGCCAAGAGCGGCAAATACCGGTGTCCAGCTGACAACCAGTAACACCGCCATAGCAGCGGCACGCACAAAAAATCTTTTGATGTTTTTCATAAAAAACACCCCTTTCTATTGCCTGCGAGGTTAGCTGACGGATTCGGGACAAAGGGAAATCCCTACCGCAGAATGCGGATTCACCCCAGAAATGGTTCCCCCGTTTTCCTTTTTTTCAGGAAATTCGGCATGGTCACATGATACAGGATAGTTTTTGCTTATGCAAACCTCATTAGAAGAAAATATCAATCAATAATTATTGTTAAATACTTTTTTCTCTCTTTTTCATCACTATACACACCTATAAATATAAATCTTTTATAAGCATAAACTAAATCTGGGTGAGTATATGGTAAAACATTGGTGTGAGCTAAAAAAACCACACAAAATTTCAAAAATAAAAAACATACATGCTAAAACGGCCGCCAGTAAATATGACGTTATTATAGCAGGAGCCGGTCCTGCCGGGCTAACGGCCGCGTATTTCCTGGCGCGTGATGGTCTTGACGTGCTGGTTATTGAACGCGGTCTTTTTCCTGGAGCGAAAAATTGCGGCGGAGCCAGCCTGATGGCTGAACATACTCATAAACTCTTCCCTAACTTCTGGGAAGAATGTGAGTGTGAACGAGTGATCACCGATCAATCGTATTGGCTGATGACTGAGGATTCTGTTCTCTCTTCGCGTTTTCAGAGTACTCGCCTTGCTGCTGCTCCCTATAACCGTTTCTCAGTTAAACGCAGTAATCTCTATCGATGGCTGGCAAATAAAGCAACACAAGCTGGCGCTCAAGTGTTATATAGCCATACTGTAACGCAGGTCCTGTTTAATACTTCTGGTCAAGCAATCGGCGTGACAACACAAACGTCTGACAATAATAGGTGTCTAGCGGACATCATCATTTTGGCCGATGGCGCTAATTCTCTTCTAGCTGAACGTTCAGGCCTAGCAGCTAAAGTAACATCTGCCAACATGTCATTGTATGTGAAAGAAACCATTGCCCTCCCCTCCGCGGTAATTGAAGAACGATTTAATCTACTGCCGGGTGAGGGAACAATTATCGGGTTGATTGGTTATCCTACCGCAGGCTTTAATGGTACAGCCTCAATTCATACTTTCAGGGACAGCATCAATATCAACGCCGGCATGGCTGTAGCCAATTTTGCCCAAGCGGGATTTAATCCTAATGATCTATTGGAGCGCATAAAAAAACACCCCTATATCAAGCAACTGCTTGTTGGAGGCCAAACCATTGAATATGGCGGAGCATTAATTCCCGAGGGGGGTTATCATGCCATCCCGCCCTTAGTTCATCCCGGCCTAATGATTGTTGGTGATGCCGGCTCTTTGGTCAATGGTACCCATGGGATAAATCTTGCTATGTGGTCAGGCTTCTATGCAGCACAAGCCGCATATGCCGCCAAAATCGGCCGTGACTATTCTACACAAAAATTGTCGCTATATACCAAGCTTTTAGATGAGAGCTTTATTATTCAAGATTTAAAAGCAAATGCCGGTGCTGCTAAATTAATGCGTGACCTCCCTTATGCTTTTGACCTTTATTCCCGCATAGCAAACGAAACAGCTTATCAAGTTTCCAAAGTATATACTATGCCCAAACGCGCCAAACGGCAGATGATATATACAAAAGTAAAAAGCATGCAACCTGTGTTCAAACTAGCATCAGATATCTGGAAAAGCTGGAAGGTGATTCGGTAATGCAGTTACAGAACAAAATTTCACTCATACATTTCAATCTTTCTGATAATACGCCACATGTTGCCATACATAATCAAGAGTTTTGCACTAAGTGCAAGGAAAAACACTGCTTAACCGTTTGTCCTACCGGCGTATTTAAATGGGACTGTCTTGTTGACAGCCCCATAGTAGTTGAGTATCAGCAATGTGTTGAATGTGGTGCCTGCCGGTTAGTTTGCCAGTTTGACAACATTCTTTTTTGCTACCCGCCTGGCGGTAAAGGGGTAATTTTCCGCGAAGGTTAATCCTTACCCAGCAAAAAAGGCGCAAACCCAAGCTCACCCCAGTAATGGTTGCAGTAGGTTTGAATAATGCCGTTTAACCGTCTAAGTAAGATTTTCTTCACATGACTAAGCGAGTTAAAAAACAGCCGGGTTTGAGGATGCGCGCTGTTGGTAGCCGCTTGTTGATAAAATTGAGCTGTTTTATCAATTTCTATAGATGTTTGCCAAAGAATAAGCAAGCTCTGTAAACTGGCGTTAGTAACTTCTTTCTGTAAGGTAAGTTGCTGCCATGCCACGTCTTTTCCAAGCAAATTAGACTCATCCACCGGTGGATATGCAGCCATATCCACATTTATTGTATTGGCTGCCGCAAGAAGTTCCAAAAAATTTTTCTGACTCGTATGTATTAGTGAAATTATCGTCACAATTTCCTCTGTGACAGTTACCTTATCCAATTGACTGATTATAGCCGTTTCAAGTTCAATTGCGAATTGTATAGGCAGCATTTCTGGCACCACCTTTTCAGGAATTAGGCCATTTCATAAATGAAATGGCCTATCACTTTTTATTTATTCTCATTTATCAGACATCAGTACGCCCGCTTTCCCAATATGTTGGGCAGGAGCTTCCCGCAATACAATAGTTACCGCTTCGATTGGACACTTGGCTGTATCAACGATGGCTTCAGTTACTCTTTTAACCATCTCCCGTTTTTGTTCTAAAGAACGACCTTCCACTAAATCGATTTGCACGATTGGCATTTTGTTCACCTCCCCAAAATAGATTTACTTTCAACTAATATTTTCTTTGCCCTAAAGATGAATTCCTGCCAAAAGAAACGTTAACCTAGACTAACATAAAAAGCTTCGCGAGTAACACTTTCCCTTGACTGTTCATACAGTATAGTAACACACCTGTTTATTTAGATATTTTAAGGGGGTCTATACTTATGGGCATATTTAAAGAACTACGCAATGAATGCTTAATAAGAGAGCTTGAGCATGAATTAAACACAGACGTACTATTGTTCGGTTTCGACGGTATAGTGTACTTTGGTAATCTGCAAAAAATTGAAGACTGCCGTGTAGCCTTTCTATCACCAGCCATTGAAGCTGAATCCAATGTCGAGATCCTCTCCCCCGGCGGCGAAGTTGTCGAAGTACGTTTCCTACATGTTGATTTGTGGCAAATCGTTGCAAAAGCTACCGGTGTTAAGACCAGCCCATTTGACAATGGTTCTGGACTCGTTGGTGACGCCACTGTTGCCACACAAGCAACACAAAGAACCGAAGAAATCGAACGCCAAGAAAGCCATAACCTAATTTGCATCTTAAAACGGATGATTGGTGATGAAGTTGTTATTACAACTCTTGGTGGTTTTGTATTCCAGGGTACACTGGGCAATGTTGACGATGAGTTGGCATTTATATCTGTCACCGAAATTTTCGGCCCAGCTACCTCTTCAGGCATTTCTGATGATGTAGTAAGTACAGCTGTAGTTAATCTCGAAGCCATAACATCAGTATCCAGATCCGCCGATTGTTGCTGATTTTTCGCAAAACCATCTGCTATACTATAGGAAGATTAAAGCGACTCGGTTAATTTTTTACCGGGTCGTTTTTTCTTGTACTATATTTAGGGAGGCTTGTCAACATGCTACATGCTCTGGAATATTTAGGTGAAGTGGGCGTCGGTGTTACTTCCCCCCAGTTTTTTCGTGCTTGTGATGGTAATACCTATGTAGTAAAATTCCAAAACAATGCGCTGCGCTCCAAAGTATTAGTAAGTGAATTATTAGCCGCTAAGCTAGGTACACTTGTGGGTTTATGTTTTCCGCCGAGTACGCTCATTGAAATTAGTGAGCAGTTAATAAATAAAAACCCCTGCTTGTTTGATTTAGGTTTAATACCAGGACGCTATTTTGCCTCTCTCTATTTAACCAACGCAGAATATGTTGGAAAAGATAGATTGTCCAAAGCTGCTAATGTGTCTGCAATGGCCGGTATAGTATTATTTGATCACATATTCCACAATGCCGATCGTGCTAAAAATCAAAAAAATCTCTTGCTCAGGCTGGAAAATGAAATTTACATCGTTTATGCCATAGATAATTCCCATTTGTTTCGCTCCAGCCGTTGGAACATAGATTCTTTACAAATACTCGGAACCAAGATAAAAATTTATTATTATCAACATTATCGAAATTTGTTAAAAGACATTCTTTCTGCCCAAGATTTTGTACCTTATAGAGAAAAAATAAAAAGCCTGAGCGATAAAATAATTGACGATATCGTCGAGGAAATCCCCAAGGAATGGCTGCCAGATGAAGCAGAAGGTAAAGCTTTGGCTGATTACATTAAACTTCGCAGAGATATGACAGATGAAATCTGGGAAAAACTCAGCAAATATATTCCCCGCAGCCGCGGCGGAGCTCGGTGGTTATTTTCTTCTTCTGCGCCACCAGAGAACAACATAAATAAGCACCACAAGCAGAGTAACAAAAATTAGCCGTCCCATGTTATCGCCGGCAAAAACAATGTCATGTCCCAGCAAAACTTTAATAACGACCGGGGGTAATTTGCCGATGAAAGTTGCCCACCAAAAATCTTTAAAAGACATGCCGCTAATGGCCGCAATAGCGGTAATAATACCTGATGGGGCCAAAGGTAATAATCTGGCGATAAGTAGTGCTTTAAAACCATTTTCAGCACTGTAGTCATCAACCTGTTTTAAGTAACGGCTTTTGGCAATCCAGCCTTCTACAGTATGTCTAAAAAAATATCGGACGAATATAAACATAACCAGAGCGCCGACAACTTCGCCAGCCCAGGAAATAATTATCCCCCCAAAAAGGCCAAAAACAATGCCGGCCGCCCCAGACAAAATCATGAACGGAAATACGATTGTAAAGGTCATGACTACGAACAAAATAATGGTAACAAAAATCGCGCCGGCGCCAAAAGAACGCAGATATTCTGCCAGTGCAGCAATATCTCCTTTCTCAATAATTCCATATGCATGATGAAAAAATTCAGGCTGCCACATGTATGTTAATCCAATTATTGCAGCAATAGCAAGCCAACCAAATAATTTGTTCATTCATATCATCCCTATTCCTTAAAAACAGCGCTGTTTACAGCGCTGTTTATCTATTCCCACTGAGAGATTTCCTTTTGAAAAATCGTGCAAGAACCACCTAACCACTTGGTGCAGTCTGTACAACGTCGCTTGAAATTTTTTTCTGACACATTAAGCAGTGAATATCCATAGCCCATTGCATTGATAATATGTTCAAACTCCTGACATTCTTCCGCAATACTGCAAAGCTGGCCTTGTGTATATTTTTCCATTTCCCCACCACTCCTCACTGGTATTTATCCGATACCTAACCCGTTCTAATACTCCCGTCATCGTAGACGGGAGTAAAGGACGGCTAGACGTTAGGATAATTCGACTAAGATTCAGGTGAGGTTAAAAACCCATCTGAATCAAGTCTCATTTATCGTTAGTGTGTACATGGCGAGAAAAAAAATAAGAAGTTATTAAAAAATTTTACAAAGCATGTATAAAGACTGCCGAGAATGCCAATATTATGAATGTAAATTTTCTCCTCTCCCATAATTGACGGCCTTCGGGTCGTCCCTTTTTTTTAGGAAAGTATCTTACTTATTTTAAGTTATCGGCAAAAAATCATAGCAAATTTATCGCCAAACCAATCCTGCAGAGTTTTCCATACTTTTTCTAAATGCGCAGTTGAACATACAGTTGCCTGGGCAGCGCTTCTCGCTTCCAGTAAAATGTCAGTATCTCTCACAATATCAGCAATTTTCAAATCAGGAAGCCCATGTTGATTGGTACCGAAAAATTGTCCAGGCCCCCGTAGCAGCAGATCTTTTTCTGCAAGTTCAAACCCATCACTTACCCGGGTCATAATGGTAAGCCGTTCCACAGTCTCTTCATTAGTACTGTCAGATAACAAAATGCAATACGATTTATGAATACCCCGGCCAACCCGGCCACGCAACTGATGAAGCTGTGCCAGACCGAAACGATCGGCTCCTTCGACAATCATTACGGTTGCATTAGGAACATTGACGCCAACTTCAATTACAGTAGTGGCAACAAGGGCTTTTATTTCGCCACAGGAAAAAGCCGCCATGACAGCTTCTTTTTCCTGAGATTTCATTTTGCCATGCAGTAAACCACAAGCGATGTTTTTAAAATATGTTGCGGAAAGTTCTTCATGGATTGTTACTGCTGCTTGGGCCTCCACTTTTTCGGATTCATCAACCAGTGGACACACAATATATGCTTGCCGCCCAGCTTTAATTTGTTCGACTGCAAACTGATACACTTTATCCCGTCGATTGTTCCCGCGGAAATAAGTAGCAATTGGCTGTCGTCCAGGTGGCAATTCTCGAATGACCGATACATCAAGATCGCCATACACAGTGAGTGCCATAGTGCGCGGAATAGGTGTCGCAGTCATAATCAACACGTCAGGTAGATTTCCTTTGGCCTCAAGCCGCGCCCGCTGACGCACGCCAAATCTATGTTGTTCATCAGTAACTACCAGCCCCAATTGCGCAAATTCGACATCCTCCTGAATTAGCGCATGGGTGCCAACAACTACATCAATAAGACCTTCCTTAAAATGACACAATGTTTTTTCCCGTTTACTCCGGGTTTGTTTGCCTGTCAGTATAGCTAGGCGAATACCCTGCGGTGCCAATAATTGGGCCAGAGAGTGATAATGCTGTTCGGCTAATATCTCGGTAGGCGCCATCATTGCACCCTGATACCCATTTTCCACAGTCTTGGTCAGAGCCAGCGCCGCAATAACAGTTTTGCCTGAACCAACATCACCTTGAACCAGCCGTTGCATGGGCGTGGTATCTTCCATATCTGCCTTAATTTCCTGTAAGGTTTTACACTGATCCTTAGTCAGAGAAAATGGTAGATTTTCTTCCACCTTGGCCACCAATGCGCCATCAGGCGCATGTTTAATTCCCTTAGAGCTATATTTGGTTTTGTTCTTTACATATGCCAACCCGCATTGCAATAAATAGAGTTCCTCAAAAACTAAACGCCGCCGTGCTTGTGCCAAAATCTCCATACTTTCCGGAAAGTGGATATTGGCTAAGGCCTTATACCGCTCCATCAACTTATTTTTTTCTATTATTTCCTGAGGAAGCGTTTCGTCAGCCTCCGAAGGTAACGAATTTTGTAAAAGCTCCACAGCCTGCTGTGTCAAAGAACGTATGCGCCATTGCGGCAAGTCCTCAGTAGCCGGATAAACAGGAATAATGTGGCCGGAGCCAACATTATACTCGGCAGCCAACTCAATATCAGGTTTATTTATTTCAATGATATGCTGACGCCGCTGAATTTTTCCTGATATAATAAGCTCCATCCCTGGTTTATATTTATTTTTGAGATATGATTGATTAAACCAGGTAAGGTATGCAACGCCTGAAATGTCACGGACGACAACTTTGAGTATTTTAAGACCCCGCCGTGCTTTGGGCTCGTTAACATCAATGACCACCGCTTGAAAGCTTCCATACAACCCGTCAGTCAGCTCGGCAATTAGCTTAAGCGAACTCCGATCTTCATACCGGCGCGGATAATGGCCTAGAAGCTGAGAAATAGTAGCAATTCCAATTTTATTAAATTTAGCAGCATTAGCAGGTCCTACACCTTTTAAATACTGTATTTTGTTTGATAACATATTTTGAATGAGAATCACCTTGCGATTATTGGTTTTTAACCAGTAATTTATTTAATTCCAAAAGTAACGCTTCAATATCAATATCATGCATATAGGCACCATTTTCTATGGTTTCCGTCGTTGAACCCATACAGCCAATACAACCCATGCCATGCTTGATGAATATTTCGCGAGCCTGCGGATGCGAACGCAGTGCGTCAATTATCGGAGTGCTCTTAGTAATCATAGTGAAGCCCCCCTCAATTTACTTATTTCTATTTTCAATATCATACGCACAATTCCTGCTAAAGTACACTATTTACAAGGTATTTATGAAATATCCAATGAAAATTTTATTTGCCCTTGCATATCATAACTAAATTATGCTAAAATAGTCGTGTTGACTATGAGAGAATAAAATCCTACAGGAGGTGGAAATAGATGGCAAATTTATGTGAGATTTGCGGTAAAGGTGAGCGTTCAGGCTTCAATGTCAGCCATTCCAACCTTAAAACCAAGCGCACTTGGAAACCTAATATACAAAAAGTTAAAGCATTAGTTAAAGGTGAAATTAAGCGGGTTAATATCTGTACTCGTTGCCTGCGTTCCGGTAAAATCCAACGCGCAGTCTAATTAATGTAAGCCATTGAGGACTTGTTTACAAGTCCTTTTTTATTTTGTTAAAGAAAACCTGACTTGCGCCGAGCTTTTGGATAAGCACAAATCGATCTTGTCCTTATCCTGTTTTAAAAAAAGTTATACTTTCTGTTAGGCAAATAAAAACAACAGCGGCATTACTTCCACTGTTGTTTTTATTTGCCTATTTTTTTGTTTCTATTTCTTGCAATATCGCTGTAAGCTCCTGTGCGGAAAACTGATACTTTTCACTGCAAAAATGACAGCATACTTCTGCCTGGCCATCAGTAATCATCGCCTTAATTTCGTCAGCGCCAAGACTGATAAGCATATTCTCAACCCGTTCCCGCGAACATTGACAATTAAACTCCAGTTCTACCGGATCATATACAGTAGTTGGCAATCCGGCAAATACTATTTCTAAAATGGCTTTTGCATCTTTGCCTTCACTAACCAATTGAGAAACCGGCGGCAAATGCTGTAGATTGGCTTCCAGTTGAGTAATTGCATCCTCCTCTGCACCAGGCAGAGCCTGAATAAAAAAACCGCCTGCCGCCGCCACAGTCGCATCTGGGGCAATTAGCACGCCCAAAGCAACGCTTGACGGTGTTTGTTCTGATACCATTAAATATTGTGTTATATCTTCGGCTATTTCACCGGAAACCAGCTCAGCGCTGCTGGTAAAAGGCTGCTTAAGACCAACAAAGCGAGTGACATGAATATGTCCGTTACCAACAGCCTGTCCGACATCCCATTTCCCCTCTTTTAGCGGCAAATCCACAAACGGATTTCGGACATAGCCGCGCACTGAACCGTCAGGACAAGCATCTGCGACTATTTCTTTCAGCGGCCCATCCCCTGATATTCTTACAGTCAGGGCCTCCTGATTTTTCAAATTAGCTGCTAGCAATAATGCTCCTGTCATGGTACGCCCCAATGCCGCTGTAGCTATCGGAAAACAGTCATGCCTACGCCGGGCTTCTTCCACTAAGTTCGTGGTAACAGCCGCAAAGGCACGAAGTCCGGGCGCTGTAGCCCGGGCAAGATGATCGTGCATAATATCCTCCGAATCTCAAACCAAAACCTCAGATTGAAGAGGCTGGCCTGTTACTATCTCTATTATTTCAACTTTATTGTCATTTATCCAGGCAATGGTGTTTTTACCATCTGGGCGTTTAGTCATACCAGGTGAGCCCGGGTTAACATAGATTGTATTATTATGTTTTTCCAAAACAGCAATATGGGTATGGCCGGTAATAAAAATATCGGCTTTAAGTCGCTGGGCAAGTTCCTGCTTTGCTTCTTCTGTAAGATTATGCCCGTGAGTTACAACAACCCGCAAGCCATTTAGCAAAAGATACGTGTATGGCGATTGTATCGGCAAATTAAGTACCATGCCATCAACTTCAGCATCACAATTGCCACAGGCAGTTACTATGGGAACCGGGCAGTTGTTAAGCACCTCAGCCAACTGCTTCGGATTATACTCAGCCGGAATAACATTGCGCGGGCCATGATAAAGTACATCCCCGGCATGAATGATTAGATCGGCATCATGAAAGTAGGTGGCAAATACCTTGTTCCAGGTATCCAGACAACCGTGTGTATCGCTGATTATGCCTATTTTCATAGCAATCCTCCTGAAACTATAAACCCTTGAGCAAATTGGCCATTTCAATTGCTGAAACAGCGGCATCAAAACCTTTGTTACCAGCCTTGGTACCGGCACGTTCAATAGCTTGTTCAATAGTATCAGTGGTCAATACACCGAAGATTGTAGGAACACCGCTTTCTAAGCCTACATGCGCTACCCCTTTGGAAACTTCGGCGCAAACATAGTCATAATGACTTGTGCTGCCTCTAATAACCGTCCCTAAGCAAATAACAGCATCATATTTTTTGCTTGCAGCCATTTTCTTAGCGGCAAGCGGAATTTCGAAAGCACCTGGCACCCAGGCAATTTCCACATCTTCGGCAATAGCGCCATGACGTTTCAAAGCATCAATTGCGCCCCCTAAGAGCTTGCTGGTAATAAATTCATTAAACCGGGCAATGATAATGCCAAATTTTAATCCTTCCGCTACTAAGTTGCCTTCATAGGTTTTCATGTTATCCATTGTTTTGTGCCTCCTCATATTGTTTTAACAGATGTCCAAGTTTGGATTTTTTGGCTGACAGGTACCGATTATTAAACTTATTTGCCATAATTTCAAGTGGTACACGTTCACTGATAGTTAACCCATAGCCTTCTAAGCCTACCCGCTTACGAGGATTGTTGGTAAGTAGGCGAATACTGCTCAAACCTAAGTCTGACAGAATTTGTGCACCAATACCATAGTCTCTAAGATCAGGGGCAAAGCCTAACAATTCATTGGCTTCTACCGTGTCTTTCCCTTTATCCTGCAATGCATATGCCCGGATTTTATTGGCTAAGCCAATCCCCCGGCCTTCTTGCCGCATATATAGAAGTACTCCTGTTTCTTCTTTTTCGATGCGTCGTAAAGCGTGAGCCAATTGATCTCCACAATCGCAGCGCAATGAACCTAACACATCGCCTGTCAAACATTCGGAATGTACTCTGACCAATACATTTTCTTTGTTGTTTACGTCGCCTTTAACCAAAGCAATATGGCACTGGTTGTCAAGCTGGCTTTCGTAGGCAATCAGCTTGAAGTCACCGTATTTAGTCGGCAGATTGGTTTCGGCTGCCCTAGTAACAAACCGTTCGTGTTTTTTGCGGTACTTTATCAAATCGGCAATCGTGACAATTTTTAGATCATGTTTTTTTACAAACTCCATTAACTCCGGTGTACGAGCCATAGTACCATCTTCATTCATAATCTCACAAATAACCCCGGCAGGATATAAACCAGCCAGCTTGGCCAAATCGACAGATGCCTCAGTATGGCCGCAGCGTCTGAGCACACCGCCATCACAATACCTTAATGGAAAAATGTGGCCTGGACGTCTAAGGTCAGTTGCGACAGCCTTAGAGTCTAATATAGCCTGAATTGTTTCAGAGCGTTCATAGGCCGATATTCCGGTTGACGTCGTTTTTGCATCTACTGAAACCGTAAAGGCAGTACAATGATTATCGGTATTCTCACTTACCATTTGTCCAATATCAAGCTCGTCTAACCGGCTGCCGATAACCGGCATGCAAATTAGGCCGCGCGCATGGGTTGCCATAAAGTTTATAACTTCCGGTGTCGCTTTTTCGGCGGCCACCAACAAATCGCCTTCATTCTCTCGGTCTTCATCATCAATGACAACTACCATTTTGCCATTTCTCACATCTTCAATAGCTTCTTCAATGGTATTGAACTTCACGTAAATTCCCCCGTTTCGTTTGCCGCTTTATCAGCTAAAGCTTATATGTTAAATCCATGCTGTTCGAGAAATCCCAGTGTTATTTTTTCGGCTGGTTTGGTGGCGGGCTGCAGCCCTAACAGCTTCTCCACGTATTTACCGATAACATCTGCTTCCAAATTCACCGGTTCGCCAATTGCTTTTAAGCCCACTGTAGTCATAGATGCCGTATGCGGAATAAGTGATACGGTAAACCAGTTATCGCCAAAATCAACGACCGTGAGGCTGGTGCCGTCGATAGCAATCGAGCCTTTGCTGATAATATAGCGCATAACCTCAGCTCCAGCTCCAATGCGTACAATTACGGCATTATCATTTTGCTCCTTGGCTAGTATAGTTCCTACCCCGTCAATATGACCACTTACAATATGCCCTCCCAAGCGATCGCCAACGCGCAAGGTGCGTTCAAGATTGACTGTGTCTCCCGCTTTAAGGCCGGATAATGCAGTGCGGTCCACAGTTTCAGGCATAACATCGGCAGTAAACCAATCCCGGCTAAAATCAACTACTGTCAGACAGGTACCATTTACAGCGATACTATCACCTGTTTTTACATCTTCCAGTACTTTGCTGCCAAAAATCGAAAGCCGGACTGATTTCGCACCGCGCACAATTTGTTTAACTTTCCCCAGTTCCTCCACAAGCCCGGTAAACATCGCACCCCTCCCGTCCGACTACATAACCGCTTATTAATATATCATCACCAATGGTTTGTGTCGTAATGTTTTCCAACATAATCGCTTGATCAACTTGGTCAACGCCATTACCGCCAACTGGTCCAGGCGCTTTTTTGCCGCCAATTATTTTGGGAGCAACAAAAGAGTAGACCTTGTCAATCAGATTATCTGCTAACAGCGAAGCATTTATGGTTGCCCCACCTTCAATAAATACACTGGTTATCCGCTTTTCTCCCAAAACTTTAAACAATTGACGTAGCTTAACCCCTTGCGTATTCTGCTCAAGCACTAATACCTCTACCCCTAGCTTTCGCAGTGCTTCAACCCGTTCAACCGGCGCCTCGCGGCCTACTGCAATAATGGTTGGTGCTTCTTTGTCTGTTACCACATTAGCAGTCAGCGGTGTGCGCGCCATAGTATCTACAATGATTCGCACCGGGTTATGACCGCCTTCCAGTAAGCGGGTGGTTAGTTTAGGGTTATCGGCAAGGATTGTGCCAACACCTACCAATATACCATCATAGATATCGCGCAGTTTATGAACATACTCTCTGGCTGATGCGCTTGTTATCCACTTAGAATGTCCGGTATGCGCAGCAATTTTTCCGTCAAGCGTCATTGCTGTTTTAAGAATGCCAAACGGCATGCCTGTTGTAATCCACTTAAGAAATACTTCATTGATTTGGATAGCCTCTGCTATTAATACGCCTTCAACAACCTCAATACCGGCAGCCCGCAGGCGGGTTAAACCATTGCCGGCGACCTCAGGATTAGGATCAGTCATGGCGACAACGACTTTTTTTACGCCGGCCTCAATCAAAGCATCGGCGCAAGGACCGGTCCGCCCATGATGGGAACATGGTTCAAGAGTAACATAAATTGTCGCACCTTTAGCAAGCTCACCGGCTTGAGCTAATGCGTGAACTTCCGCATGTGGGGTACCAGCCTTACGATGCCAGCCTTGACCAACTATACGACCATCTTTTACAATAACGGCACCGACTAACGGATTAGGGCTGGTTCGGCCGGTTGCATACCGGGCAATGGCAAGTGCCTGTTGCATATAAAATTCATCCATAGCAATCCCCCAATAAGCTATAAATATATAAAAAAACTGTTGAATAGCTTTGGGGCTATCAACAGTTTAATAGGCAATATGGTTAGGAAATGCCAATATGGCAGAACTCACGCCTTTTACCATCCAGACTATACTGTCGGCTCTGGAATTAAACCAGATCAACCGTAATAAACGGTTCGCGGGCTATACCGCCGGTCAGGAATTAAAAGATTTTACTCTTTTTCACCTTGCCCCAAAGGCTTACATATATAATTTTGTTCAAAAAATAACTTTCAGCTATATGTTACCATAAACCGGCAACTTAGGCAAGCCCCTTAATATCTTTAATTGCCTGGGTCATATCTGGCGCGCCATAAACCGCTGATCCGGCCACTAAGATATTGGCACCGGCAGCAACTACCTGCCTGGCGGTAACAGCATTAATTCCGCCGTCCACTTGAATATCTACACTTAGCCCACGCTGTTCAAGCTGCACCTTTAAACGGGCAATTTTATCAACAGCTCCCGGGATGAATTTTTGTCCGCCATACCCCGGATTAACGCTCATAATTAGAATCATATCAACATCACTCAGTACTTCTTCCACTGCTGCCAACGGTGTGGAAGGATTTAACGATACTCCCGCCTTCTTGCCGCTGTCTTTAATGGCTTGAATCAGGCGATGCAAGTGGGGAGCAGTTTCGGCATGAACGGTAATAATATCAGCTCCGGCTTGTACAAAAGGCTCAATTAAATCTTGAGGGTTAGTAACCATTAAGTGAACATCAAAGGGCAATTTAGTTACTTTGCGAATAGCGGTAACAACCGGCGGGCCAAATGTCAGGTTAGGAACGAAATGCCCGTCCATAACATCAATATGAATCCAGTCAGCACCTGCTTTTTCTACCTTAACCACTTCATTAGCCAATTGAGAAAAATCAGCAGATAAGATCGACGGAGCTACTTTGATCATAGTATTCATTTAGTATCCCTTCTTACTTTCTCTAATTTCATTCAAAATTTCAAGATAAGACTGATAACGTTCGCTATGTATGAGCCCATCAGCCACCGCTTGTTTTACGGCACACTGTGGTTCCTTGTAATGAACACAGGTATTAAATTTGCATTTAGGAGCTATCGGCGATATCTCCGGAAAATAATCCATGAGATGTGTTTCTTCCATATCACCGAATTCAGTAAAACTGAATCCCGGAGTGTCCACAACAAAACCGCCACCCTCAAAAGGCAAAAGTTCAGCAAACCGTGTTGTGTGTTTACCACGGCCAATTTTTTGACTGACTTCGCCGGTCGTAAGTGCCAGCCCTGGCTGAACAGCATTAAGTATCGTAGACTTTCCAGCACCTGACGGACCGGCAAACACTGTGATTTTATCATGAAGCTGGGCACGTAGCTGTTCTATGCCTGTTCCGTCTTTTGCGGCAACACGCAGCACCTTATACCCAATTTGCTCATAACGCGAAGCGAGGTTATCCACTACATCAGTGTCCGCTAAATCAATTTTATTGATACATATAATTATCTCAAGTTCTGAGAATTCAGCAATAACCAAAAAACGGTCAACTAAGGTTGGATTAATATCAGGATTGACCGCGGCGAACGTCAAAACAACCTGATCAATATTCGCAACCATCGGACGCCGTAACAGGCTGTGTCTGGACAGTATCTCTTCAATAATGCCTTTTTCCGGCCCGGTCGACGTAAAGGTCACTTCATCTCCTACAATAAGAGAAAAACGTTCTTTTTTAAACCGTCCGCGTAAATTGCAGGTAACAATTTTGCTGCCCGACTGTATATAGTAGTAACTATTATACGCCTTTACTACAATACCTTTCTGCACTCACGGCCTCCTAATCCAATAGTTAAATTGTTTGCTCTTGCAGTAATTTTTCATTCACATAGACCTGAACACGTACCTGACCGGTTCCTTCTACTGTTTTTTCGATTCGTTCACCAGGTTTGTGTGTGCCTTCATAAGCAACTCGTCGGCCATTCGTATCAGTTACTACTATTTGCAAGGCTTGGCGTGCCGGCCCATCTGGTATAGTTACTTGCACAACCGCTCTCCGTACTGCTCCAGGTACACCTTTGGCAACTGAGAAATCAATTGACGTGCCTTCTGTTACTTCTGTAGCAGGCGGCGGATTTTGGCTAATAATAGTACCTGGCGGATATTTGTCATTTGCAGTTTCTGTGATCTTCCCTTGTTTAAGTTTCAAACTTTCGAGCTGTGTTGCAACCGTGCTTAAGAGCGATCCTTGGAAATCCGGCAATGAAAGTTTCTTGGGACCTGTCCCTTTGCTGATAACAATATCAATAGTTGTCCCTTTGGTTACTTGTGCCGGTGGACGAGGATTCTGATTAATAACTGTGTCTGCCTGCGAACCTTCAGCAAACTGCTCGTCGACTCGCCCCAGTTTTAAACCGGAATTTTTAATCTGCAGTTCGGCATCTCGACGGTTCAGGCCGCGTAAATCAGGAACAACAGTGATTTCACCGCCTTTGCTAACAACAATAGTTATTGTTCGTTGCTCTTTAACGGTAGTTCCTGCTTCCGGCTGCTGGGAAACAACTTGTCCTGCAGGTACTTTATCACTAAAAGCTTCCGAAACGGAAACCCTAAGATTATTGCTGATAAGAATGTTACGGGCGGTATCGACTTGTTTGCCGACAACATCTGGTACAGTAATTTCATTTAAGCTCCAAAATTTCCCAAACCCTAAAAAGGCTGCCACTGCTGAACCAAGCAACACCAAAAATAATATTCCTAATAACCACGGTTTGGAAAGTTTGGTTTCATTTAATATTGATTTAGAATTATTATGCGGTTGTCGTACTGGATTTGCTGTAGTCTCTCCAGCTTCCTGAGATATCGTCGGCAATATTTGAGTAGGAAAATCGGTGTGCGACAGCCTGCGGGTATGATCATCTCGCAGGTAATTTTGCGCCAATTTAAAATCAGCAATCATTTCCCCGATATCAGTGTATCTGGCAACCGGTTCCTTATGCATGGCTTTTACTACAATAGCCTCAATCAACGGTGGAATGGTTGCATTTAATTCCCTAAGCGGCTTAGGTTCTTCCTGAAGATGCTTAAGAGCAATACTGATTGGTGATTCACCGGCAAATGGAACCTGACCAGAAAGCATCTCATAAAGTACAACCCCTAAGGAATAGATGTCGGATTTGGCGCCGACAGAAGTCCCCTTAGCTTGCTCTGGCGAAAAGTAATGCACAGAACCAATAATTGTACCTGAATTGGTCATTGTTGACGAGGTAACTGCGCGAGCTATACCAAAGTCAGTTACCTTAACCCGTCCGGAACGAGTAATAAGAATATTGTGCGGTTTGATATCACAGTGAATTAAATTATTTTGGTGCGCATGTTCCAGCGCTTCCGCTATTTCCATAGCAATTCGCACTGCCGTTTCTACCGGCAGCGGCGCTTCTCTGTCAATTTTGTCTTTGAGCGTTTCACCGGAAATATATTCCATGATTATATAGTAAACTTGCTCATCAAAACCAACATCATAAATATTCACAATATTAGGGTGAGAAAGCTTAGCTGCCGCTTGGGCTTCCCGGCGAAAGCGACTGATAAACTCTTCATCATCAGTAAATTGGGGACGTAACACTTTAACTGCTACCGAACGGTCTAAAAGCTTGTCATGCGCCCGATATACGTCGGCCATACCGCCGCCGCCAATTCGTTCTAATATTGTATAACGATCATCAAGTGTGCGATTAAGCATTAATTCACCCCCTTAACGTAATGCCTGCAATAAAATCTGGCGGGCAATCGGTGCAGCTACGCTACCGCCAGCCCCTGCATTTTCTACGACTACAGCTATTGCCACTTGCGGATCTTCGGCTGGTGCAAACCCAATAAACCAAGCATGTGAATCACCATGAGGATTTTCTGCTGTACCTGTTTTACCAGCAACCTGTATACCGCGTAATGCGGCTCCACTGCCGGTTCCTTCCGCAACTACACTTACCATCATATCGGCTATTTGATCAGCTAACTTACTACCAGCAGGTGCTAACCAAACTTCTGGTTTTGTTTCTCGTAACAGTGTACCCTCCGGTGCCGTAATTTTTTGCACCAAATATGGTTTCATCATAATTCCTTTATTAGCAAAGGTTGATGCCAGCATTGCCATTCGCAATGGTGTAACCAACAGACTTCCCTGCCCAATTCCGGTTTGTGCCAAGTCTCCATCATTTAATCGAGAAAAATCGGGAAGTTGATTAGTACTTTCCTGAATATCACCTTTAATTAATTGGGTAAATCCATAGCGTTCGAAAGTTTTGGCCATTTTGCTGCGACCTAAATTAAGTGCTAACTGCCCAAAAGTTACATTACAGGAAACAGCTAACGCATGCTTTAAATCTACTCTGCCGTGAGCTGTATTATTAACTTCTGTTAATATATAATCAGGACCAATTTTAAAAGATCCATTACAATTAAATTGCAGGTTTTCATCAGCAATATGTTCTTTCAATGCGGCTTCAGCCACCATAACTTTGATAATCGATCCCGGTGGATATAGACCTTGCGCAGCCCGGTTAAGGAGTGGACTATTGGCTGCTTGTGATACATTGTCCCAAGTCGTAGCAAGCGTGTTCGGATTAAAAGCAGGCCGGCTTACCATAGCTAATATTGCCCCGCTTTTAGGTGACATGACAACTACCGCACCTCGCCGATTTCCAAGGGTCTGATAAGCAATTTGTTGCAACTTAGCATCCAGTGAAAGTACAACCGTATTGCCTGCGCTGCTTGTAAACAGTTGGCTGATGGCACCCAGGCGTTTTTCAGGATTTATTTGCCCTGATAAATAACCGTCATATCTGCCTTCAATACCTGTTTTGCCATACTTTGGACTATCATAACCAACAACGTGGGCAAATACTGCATCATACGGGTATTCGCGCCGATATTCTTTTTGGGAAAGCTTACTAAAAGCCAATACTTCTCCATGTTTATCGGTAATTTGACCTCGCTGAACCGTACGAGCCGCTTCGGCAGTACGGCGGTTAAGCGGGTGAAAAGCAAGCGTATCACTCTCAAAAACTTGAATATAAATTACATAACTAAGCAATACCACCAGTAATCCAATTGAAAATAGTCCTACTCTGTAAATGCTCCTGCGTATTGCTTTCTGTGGAATGTCGAGTTTATTCATTGGGTGCTTGTCGCCTCCGATATGGCAAATAACATCCCCAGCAGGATAAAGCTTGAAACCATAGAGCTACCTCCATAACTTATGAGCGGTAGCGTTATGCCTGTAAGTGGCAAAAATTTAGTAACACCGCCAATAATGATAAAAACCTGTAACGCGGTAAGTACGCCTAAACCACCGGCTAATAGCATGGTAAAAGGTATTTGTGAGGCAAGCGCTGTACGAAAGGCCCGATAAACAATCAATATATAAGCCATAATCACGGCCGCAGTGCCAGCTAACCCTAGTTCTTCACCAATAGCCGCAAAAATGAAATCGGTATGTACTTCGGGAATACTATTGGGATGACCAAAGGTTAGACCACTTCCCAGCACTCCGCCAGACCCTAGAGCAAAGAGTGATTGGACAATCTGGTAGGATCGGCCGGAAGGGTCAGCCCAGGGGTTTAACCAAATATCAATTCGAACTTGTACATGAGGAAATAAATAGTAGCAGACAGTTGAACCTGTAAAAAACAAGCCAAGTGCCAAAACAACATACCCCCACTTGCCGCTTGCCATATAGGTCATAATTACTGTCGTACCAAAATAAAGCAAAGCAGAGCCTAAATCCCGCTGAACAATAAGCATAGCCATAGTCAATGCCCATAATGCCAGCAGCGGTGCAATAAAGCGTGGATGTGGCAAGATTAACGGTCCATAATGCCTGGTAGCATAAGTTAGCAATTGACGCCGCTCGCTCAAGTAAGCAGCCAGAAATACAATAATTAGCAATTTGGCAAACTCGGACGGTTGAACCCTTATCGGTCCCAGGACAATCCAGTTTTTATTACCCCCGATATCCACGCCGAATGTGATTGTAATTAACAATAAAATAATGCCGATTATACCACAAAGATATTTATATTTGGCAATATCTTCGGCTTGCCGGAAACTAATAGCAGTAACAATAAAAGCTAGTAACCCTGCAGCTAACCATATAGCTTGTTGGATAAATAAATCAGGCCGTAATCTTAAGATAAGTGTTAACCCAATAGAAGCTAAAAATACAGCTAACGGTAAGAGTACCGGGTCAGCACAAAAGAAACGACGTCGAATTATCATAGAAGTAAAGATCCAAAAAGCAGGTAAAATAACAGTAATACTGAAATTTGAATATGAAAACTGGTGATTCGCGAGTGAAACCGCAAGATACCCATTCATTAAAACAAGACCGGTCAGTAATAGCAATCCTAGCTCAGTTACTTTTTTCTGTCTCATTGTTAGTTCCCAAATTGCAATAATATTGCAGTAATATTGTCATGGCCACCTGCCTGACGGGCTTGCTCAACAAGAGTGTTAACAATTGTCTCTGGGTTGTCAGGTTGTGTGCAAATACTGAGTATGTTATCTTCACTGAGCATATTGGTTAAACCATCAGTACATAATAACAAATTATCACCCAAGTGCGACAAGAATTTGCCTGAATCCACTTTAAGGGTATCACTGGTTCCTACTGCCCGTGTTAATATGTTGCGATGGGGATGAACTTGGGCTTCTTCGCTGGTAATACTGCCGTTTTGCATTAACTCCCACACCAGAGAATGATCACTTGTTATCTGGTGCAGTGAATTTTCCCTGATTAGATACAAACGGCTGTCACCAACATGACTCCAATAAACCTCAGTATTATCAAGATATACCGCAGTTACCGTAGTACCCATACCCTGACATTCGCTTTGGGATTGAGACATTTGATAAATGCTGGTGTTAGCCTCAATAATTGCTTCTTTTAAAGCTTGTTCCCAATCTGATTGGTCTGAGTTTTTCGCTATACATTCCCGGATAGTATTGGCTCCAAGGCTACTGGCAATTTCTCCGGCAACATGTCCACCCATACCATCAGCAACTACAAACAAGTGTGGTGGCAAAAAAACAAAACTGTCTTCATTGGTTTTACGTACCATACCAATGTCCGACTGAGCAAATGCCTGCATGGAAATCACCTCACAAACTTAAGCATAACTGCCCCAATTTGAATGATATCACCATCTGTCAGGGCAGTTTCTTCTTCTATTTGTTGATTATTAATAACTGTGCCGTTGGTACTGTTTAAGTCAGTTATAAGATAGTCATGTTTCAATCTGGAAATACAAGCATGTTCATGCGAAACAAAATTACTATCAATTATTATGTCATTATGCTGACTGCGCCCAATGGTTAAATTATCTGTTATGGCAAAACTTGTCGCTGCCAGCAGTTGTTGCTTATCTTCAAGTACCACTAACTTGGCCGGAGAAACTAACTCATCAGCTTCAACTGCTTTGCCGACAACCGGACTCTCTATTTTATTAAATACCAGACCAGCCATATCGCGGATTGCAATTTTGACTATGCGGTACAAAAAGTAATAAAGCAGTATCACTAGACTATACTGCAAGACCATTACCGCAATATTAAAAAGCTGCAATTTACCAGGCAATTTTACTTCACCTCATATAAAATCACGGTGTTGCCAACCTTTATTTTGTCACCGTTCTTTAGATGCTTATGAGTAATACGAGCCCCGTCGACATATGTCCCGTTAAGGCTTTTAGCATCGTGAATAACGTGGCTATCATCTTCGAAAACAATGTAGGCATGCAATCGTGAGGTATTCATATCTGTCAGTGGCATCTCATTTGTATTTCGCCGGCCAATGTTTATTCTGCTTGTCGCACACTCTACTTTTAAACCGACATCTAAGCCATTGATCACGGTTAAATAAGCCTGCAGCCGTTGCTGCGCAGGCTGACTACTTAAAGCTAGTGGTTCGAGTTTATCAAACACCTTTGTGTCACCAGTTACTGTGGTATCATCACTTTGCACATTACTCTCATCATAAGATGTTTCTGTAAAACTAGATGCAATACGGAATGACTGATTTGTTAACTTTTCATCGGCAAAAAACTCAATTTGTGGTCCGCCAGCCATAGTATAGCCTTTGCGCCGGCTTTCTTCGAGCAAATACGCCGCCAGTTCGTTACATACTGATTCTGCATAAGGTTCCAGTCGCACGTAGTCTTCATGATTAACATAAATAGCGTAATGATTAGGCACATAGACATGAGAAATACCAACGGTACGCTCATCTTCCATTTCTCTTGCCAACCGTTTGGCAATTTCAATAGGTTGTAAGCTGCTGGAGAATTTCTTATTAAAGAAACCCTCAATATATTTTTCAAAAAAACTTTCAATATTGCGGACATACTTCATTACAAACACTCCCGCTAAAACTGCATAATAGCACAAGTCAAGTCATTTCTTATTATATGCGATATTGGTGATCAAGTCAAAATTAACCATCACTCTGGCAAACCTTATGTCGCAGTTGTCCGCAAGCGGCAGCAATATCAGCACCCATTTCCCGCCTGACAGTTACATTAATATGTTCTTTTTTCAAGATCTGTTCAAATCTATTTATCTCACTTAATTCTGGGCGCAGTAAGCCTCGCTCCGGCACCGGATTAATAGGAATCAAATTGACGTTTGCCAGCCGCCCTTTAAGAATAGCGGCTAATTCTTTAGCATGCACCGGCTGATCATTCACACCGGCGATTAGAGTATATTCATAGGTGATGCGTCTGCCTGTTGCCTCAGCATAACGATTGCCGGCAGCCAAAACCTGTTCAAGCGGATAACGGTTATTAACCGGCATAAGGCGGGATCTAAGTACGTTATTAGGCGCATGAAGGGATATCGACAAGGTAATTGGCAATCCCTCAGCGGCAAGTTTGTCCATAGCCATAACAAGCCCTGAAGTTGATAACGTGATATTGCGGTAACCCAAGTTTAAAGAGTATGCCTCATGAACAAGCCGGATGAAGCGCAAAACATTATCATAGTTAGCTAATGGTTCTCCTGAACCCATAATAACAATAGAATCCACTTTTTGATCCTGCAGTTTTAACAATTCCGTAATATACAGCACTTGTGCCAGAATCTCACCGCCGGTTAGATTTCTCACCAGTCCAGTAAGCGTTGAAGCACAAAAAGCACACCCCATGGCACAACCTACCTGGGTTGACACGCAAACACTGTTGCCATACGAGTGGCGCATCAGAACAGTCTCTACCGCCATGTCATCAGAAAAAGCCAATAAAAATTTGCTTGTCTGACCATCAGCCGAGTGCTGCTTCGCCTTTAAGGTAACCTCTGTAATCGCAAAATTTTCGGCTAAGCGCGAACGTTGTTCTTTGGATAAATTGGTCATCGCGTCAAACTGATGCACATTATGTTTGTATAACCATTCAGCAATTTGTTTGCCCCGATAAGGCTTCAAACCAAACGGTGTAATGAGCTCGGCAATCTCATAAGCAAATAAGCCGAACAAGTCTGTTTTATCACTTATTGTCATGTGTTACCACCTTATTGTTGCCGTCTCATCCGGGCAATGAAGAAACCGTCGATATTATCAACATGCGGCCAAAATTGGAGCATAGACTCAGACCGTTTATCTAATGGCAGATATTGCCCTGTAATCTCCAGTGTAAACGAGGGATTAGCTTGTAAAAATCCATTTACAATATCCTGATTTTCTACAGCCTCAGTTGTACAAGTGCTATACACCAATACACCGCCTGGTTTCACACACTGAGCAGCACTGGCTAAGATAGCCGCCTGCAATTTGGGCAAATCCCGTAGTAATGCTTCAGATTTACGCCAGCGGGAATCTGGTTTACGTCGTAGTACCCCAAGGCCCGAACACGGAGCATCTACCAGCACTCTATCAGCCTTTGCCGGATATTCTGTCCCTAAGTTAACAGCATCCATCGCTATGGTTTTAATGTTTGTCAATGCCAATCTCTCAGCATTTTCGCGGATAAGTGCTAATTTATGCTCATAAATATCAGTGGATAAAACCATTCCGGTATTATTCATTAAAGCCGCAATATGAGTGGTTTTTCCACCAGGAGCACCGCAGGCATCAATAATAAATTCACCTGGCTGCGGATCAAGAATATGTGCTACCAGCATAGAGCTTTCATCCTGCACCTGAAACAGACCAGCTTGCAGTGATTGGAGTGTAGCAAGACTTGGATGCTCGTAACAAATTATGCCTTCCGGCGTCCAGTTAGATGCCTCACATTGTACGCCCTCTTCGGTTAAACGCTTAATGAGTGCCTCACGATTTGTTTTTACTGTGTTCGTACGAATCGAAAGCGGCGGAATGGTATTGTTGGTTTGACATAATTTTTCGCAAGGTTCAACCCCTAAGCGTTTAACCCAACGCGCCACCAGCCATTCAGGATGAAAATATGTAAGAGCAAGATAGGAAATAGGTTGTTTTTCTTTATCAGGATACTTGACTTTTTCCGGACTGCGGGCAGCATTGCGCAAAACACCATTAACAAACTTAACAGTACCTGCATGCCCATATTTTTTGGCTAATTCGACTGCCTGATTACAGGCCGCCGATGCCGGTACTTTTTCAAGATAAAACAACTGATACATACCCAGCCGTAAAATATTCTTAATAATAGGCGCTACTTTATTTAGCGGACGGCTCAAATAACAATTGAGCATCCAGTCTAAAGTAGCGCCGGTTTTTACAGTGCCATATACTAACTCAGTAATAAACCTCCGGTCCTGATCCGAAAGCTGACCTTGCTTCGTCTGGCGGTTTACTTCTTGTGCCAAGGCAATATTGGCATAAGCACCGTTATTTTCGACCTCATTGAGTATTTTTAATGCAACTTCCCGTGCATCTATTTTTTTTTGCGTCATATCACAATACACCATCTTTAATTTTTCTTAAAATTTCTTCAGGTAAAAAGCTTTGTATGGCCTCTTCTACTTTATCAAGTTTAACCCGAGTGTTACAGCAGGGGCCAAACGGCCGCTCATTCAAAACGCCGATTACTGGCAATGGAAAAACATCCTGAATACCGCTGGTAAGATCGCGTTCACAGGCAATTGCCAAAACCGCGTGCGGCCGGATAGTTTTTATTACTTTTCGCGCAAGCGTGCCACCGGTTACAACGGCCAGATGAACACCATATTTTTCAGCAAGATTTGATAATTCACCAATTTGACATTTACCGCAGCGATGACAATTCGATACGTCACGGGTAATTTTGTAAGGACAGGTTTCCTGTTGCAAGCAGTGTGGCGTCATAATCAGAAGTTTATCAGGCTGTACCGTAATTCGCTTTTGCATGATTAAATGATTACTCACTTCAATAAAGGAGCGCTCAACCCGTTCTTTATCAACATCAAATACTTTGCCAATTGAAGTTGCCATTGGAAACAACAGATTAATGGCTGACCAGGCTAACCCTTGAAATATCCCTAAAGTTCTAAATCCTAAAATAGCCAGTATAATCCCGATAACCCCGCAGGCAATGGCGAAAATAACAGTTGCCAAAACTACCCCCAATATCATCGGCAAATACGCGCTGATATTGGCTAATCCCGGCAGACTGACAAGCCATATTCCATAGGTCGACACCGTAGCTATACATAGACTAATAAGAATTAATGTTAAAAATAGACGTTTGCGCGGTCTGTGCATTATTTCAATCACAATTGACACCTTCTCATTCAAACATATTGCCTTTTGTCATACAGCAGCCGCAAACAAAGTCGCTTGCTTTCATTCGGCGTTTAGATTCCGGCTGAACTTCCAATAGTTCAATTGTTCCTTTGCCGGTTTCAACAATAAGGCCGTCCCGGGTTAGCTCAATAACCTGACCTGGCTGTGAACATACCTCTGATTCATTATATACTCTAGTTTGCCATATCTTTATGGTTTTATTTTGGAAGGTAGAATAAGCACCTGGCCAAGGATTCAGACCGCGCACCAAATTATGAATAACGGTTGCCGGCTGATGCCAATCTATGCGCTCCGTATTGCGGCAAAGCAATTTTGCATAGGTTGCCTCAGCTTCAGTTTGCGGCGTACGCTGCACAGTACCTGCTGCTATCTGCTGCAAGGTTTCTGACAAAACTTTCGCACCCAGGTCTTGTAGTTTGTCATGAAGAATCCCGGTAGTATCACTTGGCGAAATTTGTGTTTCAGCTTTTTGGATCATATCACCAGTATCCATACCAACATCCATATACATGGTAGTTATGCCGCTTACTGTTTCACCATTGATAATAGCCCAATGTATCGGCGCTGATCCGCGGTATTTAGGTAACAGCGAGGCATGAACATTGATGCAGCCATAAGGAGGCAAGTCCAAAATTCTTTTGGGCAAAAACTGCCCAAAAGCAATAACAATAATAACATCTGGTTTTAATGCAGCAAGTTGGTTATAGAAATCATCGGTTTTTATGCTGTCAGGTTGTATTATTGGTAGATTATAGTTTAAAGCCGCTTGTTTAACCGGTGAATAGGCCAGCTTTTGCCCTCGTCCCTTGGGCCGATCAGGTTGAGTGACAACGGCGTCTATCTGATACCCTTCTCTGACCATCATATCTAAACAAGGAACCGCAAAATCCGGTGTCCCCATAAAAATTGCATGTAAATTCTTCATCATTACTACCTCTTTATCCTTTGTGCATGCTTTTAGCCAGTTCAATAAATAAAATGCCATTGAGATGATCAATCTCATGCTGCAATGCCCGCGCTAGCAGCCCTGAACCGCTGATTTGAATCTTTTTCCCAGCCCTGTTTAACGCTTCTACAGTCACCGTTGCACAGCGTTCAACATCACCATATATGCCAGGAACACTTAAACACCCTTCACTACCAAGCTCACAGCCTTCACTGGCAATAATTCTAGGATTAATAAGTTCAATAATACCTTCGCCAACATCTATAACAACAATCTGTAGAGAAACACCGACCTGCGGTGCGGCCAACCCTACACCATCGGCAGCGTACATAGTTTCAGCCATATCATCAAGCAAATGTTTAATTTTGCGATCTATTTTCTCAACCGGTTCAGCAATCTGTTTTAATACTTTGTCTCCCGCTTTTCTTATCTCCATTATGGCCATTGTGTGTTCCTCCTAACATCTCAGGGCATTAAAAAAATTCTACCATAGATTACTTCATCACGAAAGTATTTCCTCAATACTAAAGAACATTGACAGGGTCAACATCAATAACGCTCCCCTCTTGGCTCATTATATTCCTAGTCTTAATCAAGTTCGTTATTGCAGACAAATCCTTAGTTTTTATAAGAATGTTTATTCTAAAGACATCTTTGACTTTATTTATGGAAGCAGGAAAAGGTCCGATAACGGCTGTATCTTTTGTGGCAAAAGTCTGGGTTAATTCTGCTGCTAATTGATTTGCCTGCCTATGGGCAATGGTTTCATCAGTGCCATGTACTGTTATTTTTATAAGACTTGCATAGGGTGGATAACCCAGTTGTTGTCGAAAGTTTATCTCTTGCTGATAGAAATTTTGATAATTGTGCTCTGCCCCGGCAATAATCGCATAATGCTCAGGATTATAGGTTTGCAAAACTACTCGTCCAGTTTTGCTGCCCCGTCCGGCCCGGCCTGCAGCTTGTGTCAATAATGCAAACGTTTTTTCAGCTGCTCGAAAATCAGGTAAATTAAGGGCTGTATCTGCCGAAATGATTCCGACCGCCGTTACATTAGGAATATCATGTCCCTTAGCTACCATTTGTGTTCCTAAAAGAATGTCGTAAGTACCTTGGGCAAATGAAGCAAGAATATTATCATGTGCCATTTTACGCCGAGTAGTGTCTTGATCCATCCGTACAATTTTAGCTAAAGGGAACAATTCTTGGAGAGCCTCTTCTACTTTTTGCGTCCCGGTGCCAAAGTAACGAATGTAACGACTGCCGCATTCAGGACAAATGTCTGGTACAGCATGTTTTTCTAAACAATAATGACAGTGAAGTCCCCTGGTGGGCGCATGATAAACAAGTGAAATATCACAATGACTGCACTTTAGAACATGACCACACTCACGACAGGAAACAAAGGTTGAATAACCACGCCGGTTGAGAAGAATTATAGCCTGTTCTTTTTTGGCAAGAGTTTCGGTTAACAGATTTTGTAATGGCAGTGAGATCACACTGCGTCGTCCCTGTGCCAGTTCTTGGCGCATATCAACAATTGCAACTTGCGGCATCGGTATATCATCTACTCGTTTAGTCATAGAAATCAAGCGGTGTTTTCCCTGCGCTGCCTGATAATAGGTTTCAATAGCTGGTGTAGCACTGCCCAATATAACAGTAGCTCCGGCAAGTCTCGCTCTGGTCATTGCTACGTCCCGTGCATGATAGCGTGGTGTTTCCTCTTGCTTATAGGTAAATTCATGCTCCTCATCAATAATAATCAGACCTAACTGATTAACAGGCGCAAATAAAGCTGATCTGGCCCCGATAACAATGCCGGCTTGTCCAGTTGACATCCTGCGCCAAGCATCATAGCGTTCACCTACAGACAGCTTGCTGTGCATAACAACAACATCTTCACCAAAGGCTGCTTGAAAGCGAGCAACAATTTGGCTTGTTAATGCTATTTCCGGCACCAGCACAATGGCTTGACGATTTTGCTGCCGAGCTTCAGCCACTGCTTTGATATAAACCTGCGTCTTACCACTGCCGGTAACACCATGAATTAAGAAAGATTCATGGATGCCGGCCTGTATTGCCGGAGCAATTTGATTTAAAGCCTGAACCTGTTCTAAAGTTAAGGTTAGTTCAGGAGCTTGCTGCCTCTGCCCATCATAACTGTTACGAAAAACCGACACATGGCGGCTCTTAATCAGACCTTGTTCAATAAGATTATTTACCGTGGCTGAAGAAATTGCCAGATTTCGCAAATCAACTGTTGTGATTTCTGGCTTGGTTAATAATTCAGCCAGCAAACGACGTTGAGCAGTTTTAGTTTTGGGCAGCGTTTCTTCAATTTGGGCGGCAGTTTCTCTAGTTACAGCTAACTCAATAATCTTTGTTGTTGCAGCCTTTCCCCGCTTTGCAACCATATCTGCAGCTATAATTAGCTTATGCTGTAAGAAAAATTTTATCATACCGGCAATATTGCCTGATTTCTTCATAAGGTCACTTAAGGTAACCGGACCTTGCTCATCGATATATGTAAATATTGCGCGATATTCTTCAGGTTTTTTGATTAACAAAGCTGCAATGTCATCTTCAGTAAGCACAGTTGAAGTTTGGTATGCTTTTTGGGTTTTAATGCCGGATTGTCCGGGGATAAACAAACGCATAGCTTCCGCTAAAGAGCATAAATAGTAATTATGCAGCCAGGTGGCAGTCTCCAGCATATTATTGTCAAACCAAGGATAATCATCCAAAACATCGAGAATTGGCTTTAATCCCTCACTCGTTTCTGCCTCCAAACCAACAACAAAACCCTCAACTTTTCGATTGCCAAACGGCACCAGAACACGCCAGCCAATATCTGTTATTGGCAAATGCTCAGGAATAATATAAGAAAAACATTTATCGATATTTCGCGTAGGAATATTAACAATAATTTGCGCAGTATTTAACATTTTTTCACCTAATATATTATTCTAATGAATAAAGAGAAGAGGACTTATTACAGTCCCCTTTTTAACTAACTTAATATATTCGCTTTTAGCTGTCAAATACCTGCTACCGGTTTTTCATGGTAATGAGCGGCCATTCCCAATCAATTCCGGTATCCATTGGCAGTCGTTTAAAAAAACGCCTAATTCTTCTCTTTCTTACAGGAGAAAAATGCAGCTTCACTAGCTTCTCTACTCCTGAATGGAGTAACCGAGAGATTGTAATGTCTCTTCGATATATCCGCTCGAAGTTATCGCTTCATCGTGATTAACCGCAACTTGCTTGGAAGCCATATCGACCTTAACTGAGGAAACCCCATGCAGGTGAGACAGCGTATGTTCAATTCGATCGCGGCAATGATCGCCTTTAAGGCCGCCAACACGGTAAACCGATTTTTTGGTATTTTTCTGAGTAGCCAATGGAATACCTCCTTATTACTGAATTGAATGCCAGCAATAATAGTATTACCATTGACTATTAATTAATAAGTTAAAGCTTTATATATTAGCCTCTTTGCGAAGCAGTTCGGCTTTATCGGTACGTTCCCACGGCAAATCCACATCAGTACGGCCAAAATGTCCATAAGCAGCAGTTTGACGGTAAATAGGACGTCTAAGATCAAGTGACTTAATTATGCCGGCAGGCCGCAAATCAAAATGTTTGTTAATGAGTTCAACAATTTTCTCTTCGGCAATTTTGCCAGTGCCAAAAGTCTCAACCATAACAGATACCGGACGGGCAATCCCGATAGCATAAGCCAATTGAATTTCACATTTATCAGCAAGTCCTGCTGCAACGACATTTTTAGCAACATAGCGGGCAGCATAAGCCGCTGATCTGTCAACTTTTGTGGGATCTTTTCCCGAAAAAGCACCGCCACCATGCCGCGCCATACCACCATAAGTATCCACTATTATTTTACGACCAGTTAAGCCGGCATCGCCTTGTGGACCACCTACGACAAAACGTCCGGTAGGATTAATGTAGTATTTGGTCTTGCCATCCAATAACCCGGCAGGCACAATTGGCGTAATAACTTTGGCAATTAAATCTTTTTCAATCATTTCGCGGGTAACTTCAGGACTGTGTTGTGTGGATATAACAATTGTGTCAACACGTACCGGCTTCCCATCTTCATATTCAACAGTAACTTGAGTTTTTCCATCTGGGCGCAGGTAATTTAACTCACCATTTTTTCGCACTTCTGACAAACGTCGTGCCATTTTATGCGCTAAAGCAATCGGCAACGGCATAAATTCCGGAGTCTCATTAGTTGCATAACCAAACATCATGCCTTGGTCACCAGCACCAATAGCCTCGATAGCATCCATATCCCCTTGTTTGGCTTCCAGGGCTTTGTCTACCCCTAAAGCGATATCAACTGATTGTTCGTCAATCGAAGTCAAAACACCGCAAGTTTCAGCATCAAACCCGAATTTAGCGCGAGTATAACCAATATTCTTTATGGTTTCACGCACAATTTTAGGAATGTCGACATAACAATGGGTACTAATTTCACCCACAACATGCACAATACCGGTAGTAACCAAAGTCTCGCAGGCAACCCGCGCTTCAGGATCATGCGCTAAAATGGCATCAAGTACACTATCGGAAATTTGGTCAGCAATTTTATCAGGATGTCCTTCAGTTACAGACTCTGATGTAAACAGAACACGTTTTTTTTCCACGAAAACGATCCCTCCTAAATAAATTATCAATAAAAAAACTCCCGCAAGGGAGGTGTGATTTTTCACTCCCATCTCGCGGTTTTACCGCAGGAATTGGCACCGTTTCTAAACATACTTAGTATGTTAGATGGTTGCCGCGGTTTCATCGGGCCAGTCCCTCCACCAACTCTTGATGAGTATAGTTTATGCAATTTTTATGTCAAAAAAATTTTAACCTAAATAGGCAAATAAATCAAGTAGATTTTGTCAACATTTCACTAATTTTGTTCAAAAGGATCTGAGCGATTTGTTGTTTGCTAAGTTGTGGCAGTTCTTCTATGTCACCATTTTTATAAATAATTTTCACGATATTGGTATCAATATTAAAGCCCGCCCCGGGCAAGGTAACATCGTTAGCAACAATCATATCAAGGTTCTTTTTAGTTAACTTTTCCTGGGCATGAACCATAAGGTCTTGGGTTTCAGCAGCAAACCCAATGAGCAGCTGCTCTTTTTTCCGCTGCCCCAAATCAAGTAAAATATCCGGATTTTTAACCAGATTTATCGTTAATGTTTCCCCGGATTTCTTTATTTTTTGTTCAGCCACCATTTCAGGACGATAATCCGCCACAGCGGCCGCTTTTATTACAACATCCACTGTAGCAAATTCTGCAAGTACGGCTGCATGCATCTGTGCTGCAGTCTCTACCTTTTTGGTAGTTACTTTGTCTGGCGCAGGAAGACTTGATGGGCCAGATACAAGAATAACTTCGCCCCCCCGTTTAGCTGCTGCCTCAGCAAGGGCATATCCCATTTTACCGCTGGAACGGTTGCCAATATATCGGACAGGGTCAATCGGCTCACGAGTACCGCCGGCCGTAATAAGTATACGTTTCCCTTTTAAGTCCTGACACATATCTAGCCGATTAAGAAGCTTGTCCACAATTACGGATGGCTCTGGCAGTCGGCCAGGGCCTTCAATCCCGCAGGCCAGCATTCCGGTAGCCGGCTCGATTACATGATAGCCTAAGTTTATTAATTTGGTTAAATTCTGCTGCGTAACAGGGTTACGATACATATTGGTATTCATGGCTGGCGCTAATAATATCGGCGCCTTAGTAGCCATAATAGTTGTGGTAAGAACATCATCAGCAATACCATTGGCTATTTTACCAACCACATTAGCAGTAACAGGCGCAATAAGAAAAGCATCAGCCCAGTTAGCCAACGCAATATGCTGAACATTCCAGGTTTTAGGTTCTTCCCACATATCGGTTATTACCGGACTACCACTAAGCTCGCGAAAAGTTAGTGGCGTAACAAATTCCGTAGCCGCTTTGGTCATAATAACTTTGACATCACAGCCTGCTTTTTTTAACCGGCTGACAATATCTACTGTCTTATATGCGGCAATACCGCCACAAACGCCAATAACAATGTTTTTGCCTACTGACATTATTAACTCCTATTTAATACCAGTTTTTGTGCGCTCATAGGTGATCTCCCCTTGAGCAACTTCTTCCAAAGCAATGGTTACCGGCTTATTGGATTTTGATTCGGTAAGCGGCTGTTGTCCATCCATAATTTCACGCGCCCGTTTAGCGGCCAGCACTACCAATGTATATTTGCTGTCAACCTTTTTCACTAGTGAATCTAACGAAGGATTAATCATAGCGTTTCCCCTTACTTATTATTTGATAGCATTGGTTTCATTACCAACGCTACCAGTACGATATAGATTGTCAATTAAAACAGTATTGCGCACTGTCCGCAATTTCTCGGCAACAATAATACTCTCTATTTTTTCTACAGCTGCCGGAACTTGATCGTTTGTTACAATATAGTGATAGTTGTGTGCCTGGGCTAACTCACCATTGACACACTGTAGGCGGTTTTTAATGACCTCAAGGCTGTCAGTCCCCCGTTTATGAATCCTGTCAGCAAGCTCATCAAGCGAGGGGGGAAGAATATAGATAAAAACTCCCGCAGGAGATTTTTCTTTTACTTTCATAGCACCTTGCGTGTCTATTTCCAGAACAACATCATATCCCTTGTTCAATTGCTCAAGTACATACTGGCGAGGTGTCCCATAAAAATTCCCGTAGACTTCTGCCCACTCTAAAAGTTCATCGTTTTCTATCATGCCCTTAAACCGGTCTTTAGTAACAAACAAATAATTTCTTCCATTTACTTCTCCGGTTCTAGGCTGACGTGTAGTGGCAGATATGGAATATTTTAAATTGGGGTTGCTACTTAGCAATTCCTGACAAATAGTACCTTTACCAGCGCCTGAAGGACCGGAAACAACAATTAAAATTCCTTGCTGCGTCATACTGTCTCCTCTCCAAGCTTACTCAGCAGAATCATCACTGGTGGTATCTTTGCTGGTCAAGCGGTGTGCTACCGTTTCAGGCTGCACTGCTGATAAAATGACATGGTCACTATCAGTAATGATTACTGCCCGGGTACGGCGGCCATATGTAGCATCAATAAGCATTCCCCGATCACGCGCTTCTTGAATAATGCGTTTTATAGGCGCTGATTCAGGGCTGACAATAGAAATAATTCGATTAGCCGAAACAATATTACCAAAACCAATATTAATTAACTTTATATCCATTATAACTCCTCCTATAATTCATAGGTTACTTAGTTGAAATGCTTCTATATTACTCTATGTTTTGGATTTGCTCTCTGACCTTCTCAATTTCACTTTTAATTTCAACAACAATATTAGCAACTGTCGAATCATTTGCTTTTGAAGCAATAGTATTAGTCTCTCGGTTAATTTCTTGAACTATGAAATCCAGTTTACGACCTACTGCATCAGGTGATTTAACCGTTGCATAAAACTGAGCTAAATGGCTTTTAAGCCGAACAATTTCTTCGGTAAAATTAGTCCTGTCTGCAAATATGGCGGTTTCCTGAAGCAGTCTGGTTTCATCTGGCTCGGCTCCTACGGCAGCTAAAAGATCCCGCATCCGGGCCAGTAATTTTTCCCGATATTCAACAAGAATTTGTGGTGCCCTTGCTTCTACCTCTCCAATATAGGTCTGAAGCTTAGAAACACGCGCAAGCAAATCGTGTTCAATATTTGTGCCTTCCGCTTCACGCATTTTCATTAGATTGGTAATTGCCGCTTCAATTGCTGTAAGCAGTTTAGGCCATAATTGCTCTAAATCCTCAGAGACTTCTTCTACTTTGAGGACTTCAGGATATTTCGATAAATGGTATATATTGTCACTAGCTGGCATTTTTAATAAGTCAGCTAATTCTCTCATTGCATTATGGTAAGCCATTGCCAATTCTTTGTCAACCCTTACCGCCTTTTTCTTATCACCATATTCATCAATAGTAATGAAAGCATCTACTCGGCCACGCAGGATAGTATTGGCAATGGTTCGGCGAATCTTATCCTCTAAACTCCCTAATGTCTTAGGCATGCGAATTACAATTTCATTATAGCGGTGATTAACTGCTTTTATCTCAACAATAATACGATAATTTGAATCAATGAACTCTCCCCGGCCAAAACCGGTCATACTTTTGAGCACGAAATTGCACCTTCCTTTGCGTATGTTATTATTAGCGGATAACACAATTTTAACCGTAGTTTTTTACATTTACTTCGCTTTGCTCGTTATAAATCCCTTTTTCGCCAAAAAATAAAATGGAGAACTTCTCCATTTATGAATATTTATTTAAATTTAGCTAATTCAAAATAAAACCGGCGTTCTTGTTTATCTTTGGTAATTACTGTCAGGGTAATGGGTTTAGACATTACCACATCTCGCTCATAAAAATAACTATAAAAATAAGTGGTAAACCGCGGTTCTTTTTCAGTGCCGGGTATTTTGCCCGGAAGATTGACTACCGCATGATACGGTTTAAGTATTTTTTTATCTTGTTTAATAACAACTTGAACATTTTGGCTGAACTCTTCATTATTGCCATTAATAACTATACTAAAAACCAGACATCCAGCATAATCTTCCAGAATCCGTTCGCTGCTAACAATGTCAGGTTTTTGTTTACTCCTTGCTTTATCACGGGCATCATTTGCTAAGAGTAAAAAAGGTGTATACAAATACGCTCTTTCTGTATTTTCGTTTAAGACAGAAGCCTGTTCCTCATACACGATCCAGGGTTGAAGAAATTCGGTAAGAGGTGCCTGACTGCGCTTTATACCATATTCTTGCGCTTCTAAGATAACCTCCTTATTTATTAAAGAGATTGCATTGGCTGTCATTGAAACAGAAAACAAGAAGATTATGCCGAGAATACCAGTAACAAGCCTCACTACAACACCCCCGCGATTCAATGTCTTGCGGTATAACTATTAGACTTCGCAACAGAAAATTCCTTTTTTCTGACTCCTAATTTAAAGAAAACACGATTTGCGCCGAGCCTTTGGCGACGGCGGAAGTCGATGTTGCTCTTATCCTGCTTTTAAGAAAGTTTACTTTCTGTTAGGGAAAAGAAACACGGCTTGCGCCGAGCTTAAGCGAAAGCCGCTGTTGCCCCTATCCTGTTCTTAAGAAAGTCATATTTCTGTTAGGGCAAGAAAACCAGCCGGCTGCGGGAGCCGGCCATTTATCATAAATACTTTCCTCTAAAAACCTCTACAGCCGGACCTGACATAAAAATATGATCATTTTCAGCCCACTCCAGAAAAAGGTCACCACCATCTAATTTTACCGTAGCCTGGCGATCAGTATGATTGTTTAAAACACTGGCAACCAGCGAGGCACTGGCCCCTGTACCACAAGCTTTAGTTATACCGGCACCACGCTCCCATACGCGCATCCTTATGGTTTGCCGATCAAGGATTTGAATGAATTCAACATTGGTCTTTTTAGGGAAAAGGGCATGTGTTTCAATTTGTGGCCCAATTTTCCCCAGATCAACTTTGGTAATATCCTCGACAAACATCAGACAATGGGGATTTCCCATAGACACACAAGTAATATAATAAGTCGCACCATCAACTTCTAATGGCATATTGACAACTTGTTCGTTGGGATTGCCAACAATGGGAATCTCTTGCCGCAAAAGTCTTGGCACTCCCATATCAACCCTAACGGTTTCCAAGGTATTGTTCTTAAAAATTAGCTCAGGCGTAATGATTCCCGCTAAGGTATCAAGAGTAACAACTGTTTTTTTAGTTATACCATTCTCATAAAGATAACGAGCAACACACCGCGTGGCATTTCCACACATATCAGCTTCACTACCATCTGAGTTAAAAATCCTCATTTTGAAATCAGCAATATCTGATGGCAGCAATATTACAAGCCCATCAGCCCCAATACCAAAATTTCGGTCACACACGGCGATTGCCTGCTCCCGATAATCTGCAATATTTTCTTCCATACCATTAACAATTACAAAATCATTACCTAATCCATGCCATTTAGTAAATTGCATCATGTTCCTCCTAATATTATAGCTACCGATGTTGCGGTACAGCAGTCCGCCGCGCCGGCTGACGTCTGAAAATATGTTTGCAGGCATTTAGGATTAATGTCCAACCGGACACCACCAATATAAATACCCAGTGCCCCCAAGCTAAGGGTACAGTTGAAAAGATGGATGTTAGAAAAGGTATGTACATAACAGCAAGCTGCATAATAGTCGAAAAAGCAACTGCTATTAGCAAATATAAATTTGATGTAAATCCCAGTTCAAAAATAGTTACAGACTCTGACCGGCAATCAAACACATGAAACATCTGACAATACACCAATGTGGCAAATGCAGCGGTCCGAGCTAAAGCTAAATCGTTCTGTAAATAGTATATCATACAAAACACAAAAAGTGTGCTTAAACCAATTTGAATGCCCCGACCAATGATTTTCCGACTTAACCCGCGTGAAAATACACTTTCCCCGGGGTGACGCGGCGGGCGTTGCATAATGTTTGGGTTACTGGGATCAACACCAAGTGCCATGGCCGGTAAACCGTCAGTTACAAGATTAATCCATAGAATTTGTACTGGCAAAAGGGGCATTGGCAAACCAAAAAGTGCTGCCAAAAACATAGTTAATACCTCTCCAATATTGCAGGCTAAGAGATATCGAATGAACTTTCGAATATTATCATAAATGCCGCGGCCTTCTTTCACAGCGGTTACGATTGTTGCAAAATTGTCGTCTGCCAAAACCATGGAGGATGCTTCCTTGGTGACATCAGTACCGGTAATTCCCATAGCAATACCTATATCAGCCTCTTTTATTGCCGGCGCATCATTAACGCCATCACCAGTCATTGCCACAATATGCCCTTGGCGTTTAAGAGCCCGAACTATTCTCAATTTATGAACCGGAGAAACCCGGGCATAAATACTAACACGGTTTACAATAGCATCAAGCTGAACTTCATTTAATTCATCAAGTTCTTTACCGGTTAGCGTCGTATGCTGCTTATCTTTATAGATATTTAACTCTCGGGCAATTGCGATAGCCGTGTTTTTATGATCGCCTGTTATCATAACTGTTTTTATACCGGCTTCACGGCATAGTGTTATCGATGTTTTTACTTCTTCGCGCGGGGGATCAATCATGCCGATAATACCAGCAAATACCAAGTCCGTTTCCAGAGACTCACTTGGATCTTGCGCCTGCGCCGGCGTTAAGCGACGATAGGCAACAGCCAGCACTCTAAGAGCCGCCGATGTCATTTTTTCATTAATGCTGTTAATTTGGGCAATATGCTCTTGAGTTATCGTAGCAGGGCCGGCTTCGGTATGGTAATACCTACATAAATCCCCAATAATATCGGGTGCACCTTTTACATATAGAATATTATTATTATTGCCATCACGATAAACAACCGACATCCTGCGCCTTTCAGCTTCAAAAGGAATCTCAGCTACCCGTTTCTGCACCTTTTCAATTTCATTTTGCCAGATACCGGCTTTAGCTGCTGCCACAATAATAGCCCCTTCTGTCGGGTCACCCTCTATCGCCCAACCTGTTTCGGTCTTATTGCGCCAAATACCGGAAATAGCAATCGTATTCTGTTTTAAAATGCTGTTATTACAAAGAACACCAATTGTTAAGCACTGTTGTAATGCCTTGCTTTTATTAATTTCAAATGGTTGCTGCTCAAAGAGAATATTACCTTTTATATCATACCCGGAACCAGTAACTTCATAATTATTACCAGCAGCAAATATTTGACGTACTGTCATGGCATTTTGGGTCAGTGTGCCGGTCTTATCCGAGCATATAACTGTTGTACATCCTAGTGTTTCAACAGCAGGTAGTTTTCTAATAATTGCCTTCTGTTTTATCATCCGCTGAACACCAAGTGCCAACGCAACAGTTACAATTGCCGGCAGTCCTTCCGGAATAGCAGCAACTGCTAAACTAATACCGGCCATACACATGAGAAATAATGATTCGCCGCGGGCTACTCCAGTAATGACAACAATTGCACAAATTGCTAAACACCCTAAAACCAACCATTTACCAAGATATTCAAGCCGGCGTTCTAAGGGTGTAACTTCTTCTACCGTAGCCTGAATCATATCTGCAATATGGCCAACCTCGGTAGTCATGGCAGTTGCACACACAACAGCTTTACCACGCCCTTTAACTACATTAGTTCCGCAAAAAACCATATTTTTTCTATCTCCCAGCGGAGCATCCTCAGCAAAATTGCGATCAGCCACTTTACGAACAGCTGTCGATTCTCCTGTTAATGCCGCTTCTTCTACCTCCATATTATGAGCATCAATAAGCCGGGCATCAGCCGAAAGCTTGTCACCGGCTTCCATTACCAGGATATCGCCAGGCACAACTTCTCTGGCTGGGATTTGTTGTGTCATACTATTTCTTATTACTCTGGCAGTAAGAGAAGTAAGTTTCTTTAACGCAGCTAATGACTGCTCGGCTCGATATTCCTGAATAAAACCTAATACAGCATTCATAAGAACAATGAGCAGAATGGTAATCGCATCAGCATATTCCCCCAAAAATGCCGATATCAATGTAGCTCCCAGTAATACCAATACCATAAAGTCTTGAAATTGCGCTAAAAATTTTTTCCACCAAGCCAGTTTTTCTTTTTCAGCCAATTCATTATATCCGAATTTTTCCAGCCTGTTTTTGACTTCGGCAGAAGATAATCCATCACTAAAACTAGTTTGCCAAAATTGAATCACTTCATCCGCTGTACGTGTATACCATTTCTCCCTGTCCATGCTGCCACCCCGCTAACATGTGTTTTTGCTATTAACCATATTATTCTGCAAACACCAGAATTAGACCGGGTTTGACCGCCAAATGCTAGGAGTGTTATACTATTGGAAAATTGTCTTACGTTTTATAAATGAAGACTTAATTCAGATGGCGTTTTGACGCCAACTGAATTTTAGTCAAATTATCCAGGGACTTAGCCGCTCTTACTCCTGCTTGCAGAAGCGGGAGTATTAGAGCGGGTTAGTCATCGGGTAAACTGGCGGAGGTTATATTATGAATATTGACGGATTGTCGCTTGCGCCGCTTGTAAGCGAACTTAATACAACGCTCACCGGTGGGCGTATTGATAAAGTATTTCAACCTGACTCCTACTCGCTCTTACTCTGGGTGCGTCAACGTGGAGAAAACTTACGTTTCCTGATCTCAGCAAATCCAGAGCGCCCCAAGCTGCTTATTACATCTGAAGCACCCGAAAATCCGGCTGTAGCTCCTAACTTTTGCATGCTGCTCCGGAAGCATATTGAAGATGGACGCATTGCCACTATTGAGCAACACAGCCTTGACCGTATTATAAACATCAATATTGATGTGCGCGGCGAACGCGGTCGGATTATTACCAAACACTTAGTAGTTGAAATTATGGGGAAATACAGCAATATCATTTTATTGCAGGATAATACTATTATTGATGCCGTAAAACGGGTAAGTGCCCATGTGAGTCGTCATCGCCAGGTTTTGCCGGGCAAAGAATATATTTATCCGCCCGGCCAAGATCGTCTCAATATCCTGACGATTGGTGCTAACCAGTTTGCCAAACAAGTATTAGCCGCCCCTGTTACCTCACTAAGTAAAGCTATTATTGCCACCGGTATTGGCCTTGGACCGCTTACTGCTAAAGAAATTGCCTGGCGCGGCGGCTTTTCTCCAGATGTGCCTTTACAGGAGCTTGACAATGCCGATGAAATCGCATTAAGCGATGCTGTCAATAGCATTGCCAGTCAAATTGCAGAAAATACTGCGACTCCAACCGTTGTGGTTGAAGGCCAGACTAAGCCGCTAGCTATTGCTGCCTTTATTCCCGAACACCTTAAGCACCATAATCTGCACCAATTTCCGACAATGAGTGCTGCTGTTGCTTTCTTCGATAGTTTTAAAGGCCGCCAAGCCTTACCGGCTAAAGAACTATTGACTAAGCTGCTAGCCAGCGAAATAGCAAAACTTACTCGCAAACAAGGAGTACTTACAGAGGAGTTAGCGCAAGCTGAAAATGCCGATGAATTTCGAAAGTACGGCGATATCCTCATGGCCAATTTATATGCGGTAACTCCTGGCACTGATAAACAGGCTTTACTGGATATATATAGCGAAGCTGATGATCCGGAGGAAATTGTTATCATACTTGATCCGTTACTATCAGCCATCGAAAATGCCCAGCACTATTACACCAGGTATAACAAAGCTAAACGGTCAGAAGAGCACTTGACAGGTCAGCTTGCCGAGTGCCAACAGGACATTATTTATCTTGAAAGTATAGCTGTTGCTCTTTCCCATGCTGACACCAGTACTGATATAAATGAAATTCGCCAGGAGTTGATCACTGCCGGTTACATAAAAACAGCTGACAAACGACGTTTGTCAGCTGCGGTAGCATCTCCATTATCGGCAATAACTACAGATGGTTTTACTCTTATTATCGGTAAAAATAATCGTCAGAATGACGCAGTGACCTTCAAGCAAGCGCGTCCTGACGACATTTGGCTGCACACTAAGGATATTCCCGGTTCACATGTTATCATTTGCAATGAAAATCGGGAAGTTTCCCCTCAGGCTATTAAAGAAGCCGCACAACTAGCTGTTTATTTCAGTAAAAGCCGTCACTCTTCCAGTGTACCTGTCGATTATACCAAACGCCGTTATGTTCGCAAGCCCTCCGGTGCTAAACCGGGCTTTGTAATCTATGATCACCAAAGCACGGTTTATGTAACTCCTGATGAGGCATTTATTACTAAACTGCTTACTCCTCGATAAGTTCCTTAATGACAACTTGTTCACTGCTATCGGTTGTAGTCAGCTGCACGCTGACTATTTCTTTGCTTGAGGTCGGCACATTTTTGCCAACATAATCTGCCCTGATAGGAAGTTCACGGTGTCCCCTGTCAATCAGTACTGCCAATTGAATAGCCGACGGCCGTCCAATATCTATAATGGCATCAAGTGCTGCCCGTACTGTCCGGCCAGTAAACAATACATCATCAACAAGCACTACTTTTTTGTCGTTAATGGAAAAAGGTATCAGCGTTTCATGAACGATGGGTTGATACGCCAAGGTGGACAAATCATCACGATACAAAGTGATATCCAGTACTCCGACAGGCAAATCGATTCCCTCAATTCGTTTAATTTCTTCAGCTACCCGCTGAGCTAACGGGACACCCCGTGTTCTGATACCCACCAAGGTTACATCGCCAACACCTTTATTGCGTTCGACAATCTCATGGGCAACCCGTGTCAGGGCACGTTTGATAGCCTGCGAATCCATGATAACAGCTTTGTCTACCATCATAACCTGTTTTTCCATGCGCTATTTCTCCTCTCGCCTACTGATTTGCAATTGCTTAAGTATATCAGCCATATCTTGCGGAAGCGGCGCAGTAAACAGCATGTCCTGCCCGGTAGTAGGATGTTTTAAGGATAATTCAGCTGAATGCAAGGCTTGCCCCGCTATGGCAAATCGTTTTTTTTCAGGACCATATTTGGGGTCACCAACAACAGGATGACCAATATACTGCATATGAACCCGGATTTGGTGAGTGCGTCCGGTCTGTAATTTGCACTCCACTAAAGTAAAGTTCACAAATCTTTCGCACACCCGAAAACGAGTTATGGCTTCTTTGCTGTTACTAAATGTAACAGCCATTTTTTTTCGATCAGAAGGATGTCGACCTAAAGGTGCATTAATAATACCCTGTTCCTCGGCAATATTTCCATGAACAATAGCTATGTATTTACGGCTGGCTGTCCGGTTCTTTATTTGTTCAGCCAAACTAAGGTGAGCATGATCGTTTTTGGCTGCCACGATAACGCCAGACGTATCTTTATCTAAGCGATGTACAATGCCAGGACGTATTTCACCATTAATACCTGATAAATCCTGACAATGATCAAGCAAGGCATTAACCAGTGTACCTTGATAATTGCCTGTTGCCGGATGAACAACCATCCCGCGCGGTTTATTGACAACAATTATATCTGTGTCCTCATATAAAATATCAAGAGGAATATTCTCAGCGACAATTTCAACTGGCTTAGCTTCAGAAAAAGTTATGGAAATTCTATCCTCACTTTGAGCTTTATAATTTGCTTTTGAAGCCTTACCATTTACCGCAACCAGCCCACTTGCAATGATTTTTTGCAAATGAGAACGGGACAACTCCGGAAATTTGCTTCTTAATAAAACATCCAGACGCGTGCCCTGCTCCTCTGTTGTCACAACAAAGGTAGACATATTATCACTACTCATTTGGTTTTCTTCCAAAACGATCATCCTATCTTAACTTTTCTTGGTTTTCTGTTGGAAAAGACAAAAATACTAAGGTATATATAACACAGCCAACACCAGTGACAATCGCAATATCGGCAACATTAAAAACCGGCCAAATGCGAAAATCAAAAAAATCCACTACATACCCTGTTTGCATCCGGTCAATAACATTACCAATAGCGCCGCCGGCAAGCAGGCTCAAACCCAGCCGCATAAGCCGGAAGTTATCAGGAATATGTTTAAAAAAATATACAGTGAGTACTAACATTAAGACAGCAATAGCTATAAAAAACATTCTTTGGTTTTCTAAAATACCAAAGGCAGCACCTGGGTTTAATACATAGGTAATGTGAAAAATTCCATCGATAACAGGTATTGATACTCCAGGCAGCATATGGGCTTGAATATACTGTTTTGACCACTGATCAATAACTATTACCGCTATACCAATGACCGCTAATATTGATATTGGCAACAAGCTTCTCTCCTATTCTTATATCAATTGTATAAACTATAATAACATGATACTGAGTTTTTTCCAAACAGGCAGGAAGATTTTACTTTTTTTTGCGAGAAGTAAAGTAGCGTTCAATAGAATTATGATAGTAATAAACGATTAGCCCCAAGATGATAAAAACCGAAGTAATAGCTACTACGGCTTTAAAGTTATGGGAAAGATTCTGTCCAAGAATGGAGTAGATAATAATAGGCGGTGTTTGACCGATAGCAGTAGCAGTAAGAAACTTATACACTGTGATTTGGGTAAGGCCAGAGCCATAACTAATGACTTTAAATGGTACTACAGGTACCAGCCGCGTAATAAATACCGCCAAGATGCCATGCCGTCTAAAAAAAACATCTGTATAATTTAAGTATTTTGTATTAACAAGTTTCTCAATTACCGGCCGTCCATACCAACGGGCAATGCCAAAGTCAAGCGCCGCTCCTAAGAGTGCTCCTGTCCAGGAATATAGCGCACCATATTGCCAGCCGAAAATCCAGGCATTACTGATGGTAATGATTGCTCCCGGAACTAACGGTACAAGCGACTGCAGTGTCATCAGCATAATACTGGTAACAGGCGCCCATATGCCATAGGATAAAATGAACTGGCGTAAGCCTTCAAAATTACGACATTTTAAATAAAATAATCCCTCGGCAGCAAACTCCCGTATACCGGGGAAGAAAAAGTAAGCAGCGATAGCCAGTCCTAAAGTGCCTATTTTTATCATCGTTATGCACCTAGAATTAGGACGGGTCATTCAACAACCTCCCGCTAGTAGGTCTTTTTATTATTTACTATTCAACTGCAATCCAGAAGATGAGTAAAGCAACCAGTACATTTGATCGCACAATTATAATTAAACAAACAAGCGTAAACTCCTGCACACTACTAAGAAAACACGGCTTGCGCCGAGCTTTAGGATAAGAGCAAGCCGATGTTGCCCTTATCCTGTTTGTAAGAAAGTTATACTTTCTGTTAGGGTAAGATAAGCAAACAAACCGGGCTAATCAGCGCCCGGTTTGTTTTTCTTCTGTCTGGCGTTTCCTGATATGCTGGCTAGCACTTGCCGGTTCACTAGGAATAGCATCTGCCAAATCAACAATCCCTTGATGCTCATTACTATTGGGAAATAGTGCTTTATAGTCATATGAACCCGGAATGTCCTGTGGAGTGTCAGAACTGCCATAGCGCATAACATCCTGCAAAGTATCTTCTCCATCATAGCCGACAAAATCAAAACTGGCCGAATCAAGAAAAGTACGATGAAACGGTGGCTCCAAGAACTCTTCTTCCAGGGGCCTAGGAGTAACATCAGTTTGTTCCAGTTTCTCTTGACATTTCTTGCACTGGTTTGCCCAGGGCAACGCCTCAAGCCTTTCAGTCGCTATCTCGCAGCCACAACTGTCACAACGTCCATATGTCCCAAGATGAATTTTTTCCAATGCCCGCTCAACACTTTTTAATATTATGCGCTCATTGTCTTTAATTCCTAAATCTTTGCCGCGCTCAAAAGTCTCGCTGCCTAAGTCGCCAGGATGATTATCATATGACGACAATTCAGTAGTAGTATTAGATAAAGCAGCATTCAGGCCATTATCCTCCAACTGCAAAATCGTATGAGTTAGATCCTGCTTTTTGCCTTCTAATTGCGCTTTAAACTTTGCTGCTTGTTTAGGGTGCATGCCAAAGCCCCCTTATCAATGAATAAATTTAGTAACATCATTCAATCTCAGCCGTTCTTTATACTGCTTAGACTGTTCCGAGCCATACCCTAAACAAATCATGGCGATTGCTCGAAGGCGTGGCGGAGCTTCTACAGCCTCTTGGACTTTTCTTTCATCAAACGCCCCAACCCAGCAGCCGGCAATACCTAAACCGTCAGCCGCCAGGAGAATATTCTGGGCAGCTGCGGCAGTATCCTGGAGACAATAAAGCTGCGCACCGCGTTCACCATATTTTTCGTTAGAGCGGACGGGATCAGCCAAAATAACAATCACGGTGGGAGCGTCATTAATTTGCTCTTGTTCAAAAGCGGCGGCTGCAAGTTTGTCTTTTACCGCCGTATTCTGCACAACAAAAAAATACCATGGTTGTAAGTTACCAGCACTAGGCGCCATATTACCTGCTTCTAAAATTCTTGTTAAAGTCGGCTCAGGAATCTGCTCATCGTTAAAACTTCGAACACTATGACTTTCACGGATGCAATCAAAAACATCTTTTGTCATGCGTAGCCTCCTGATTGGATTTAGAATGTTCCTTTTCTGCTAGTTTCAACAAACCGGACAATATCAGCGATAAACCCGCCAATTCCCGGTATATTCAGCATGATTAGCTGCTTGAGAAATGCGAGAACCAAAGCAAATACCAAGCTGGCACCAATAGCAATACCCAGCCCGCGGGCGATACCTGCCACAAAATTAGTAAATATGAGCCTGGCCGGTCGCTCCAATAATTCCATATAATCCGCAATTCTCATGGCCTCCAGCCGATTTACCAGCCGCTCCAGTTGTTTAGCTACAAATTCAGGTTGATCTTTAGCAGCCTTAGTATTATTTACCGGATGTTTATTTTCCATGCAACAGTCCTCCACCTGTGTTTATTATTACCCGGCGAATAAAAATAAACCGGGAATATACTCCCGGTTTACTCATGCTTACATGTTTTTTACTACAGTAGCGCACCGCTGACAAAGCACTGGATGCTCTTTGTCCTGGTTCACTGTCGGGCTATAAATCCAACAACGTTCGCATTTGGTGCCTTGAGCCGGAACCACAGCAACGGCTAGCTGCATGTCGGCGGCTTTGAAGGCTTCACCCGGAGCTTGTTCAAGATTATCAGATAAGGTTACGCTAGATACGATTAAGAGTGTAGCTAAATCATCCTTGATGTCAGAGAGTGCTGTCAACTCCTCACCTGAAGCATATAGGCTGACGGCAGCATCTAAAGAGTGACCAATCACTTTACTGCGGCGGGCATTCTCAAGTGCTTTGGTTATTTCACTGCGCATTTCCAAGATTTTTGCCCATTTAGCTTCAAGTGCAGCATCTAAATATTCCGGTTGCGCTGCCGGCCAGTTGGTTAATTGTATGCTTTCCGTTTGCTTCGCTGCTTTAGGCATGAATTGCCATACTTCCTCAGCAGTAAAGGTTAAGACCGGCGCTACCATCACAACAAGCGTATTAAGTATTTCATACATCGCAGTTTGAGCTGCCCGACGCTCTGTCGAACCTGGCAATGCTGTGTACACACGGTCTTTTAAGATATCAAGGTAAATCGCACTTAAATCTACCGCACAGAAGTTATGAACAGTGTGATATAGCAAATGGAACTCATAGTTTTCATATGCCTGCGTAACTTTCGCTCTGACTTGTTCCAAACGAAGCAGCGCCCAGCGGTCAATTTCCAGTAACTGATCATAAGCTACTTTATCAGTGTCAGGATTAAAATCATCCAAGTTACCTAAAATGTAGCGGAAAGTATTGCGGATTTTGCGATATACTTCTGACAATTGTTTTAATATTTCGTTGGAGATTCTAATATCAGCAGTATAGTCGGCTGATGCTACCCAAAGCCGCAGAACGTCGGCACCATATTGTTTGATAACTTCCTGCGGGTAAATAACATTGCCAATAGACTTAGACATCTTACGACCGTCGCCATCAACAACAAACCCGTGAGTCAGCACAGCTTTATAAGGTGCTTTTTCTTCAGTAGCTACCGCTGTTAAAAGCGAGGATTGGAACCAGCCGCGATGCTGGTCACTGCCCTCTAAATATAAATCGGCCGGCCACTGAAGTTCTTCACGTTGTTTTAGTACGGCAGCATGACTAGAACCACTGTCAAACCATACATCCATAATATCGGTTTCTTTACGGAACTCACCATGCCCACAATGCGGACAGTTAAAACCGTGCGGTAGAATTTCTTCCGCCTTTTTAGCCCACCAGGAATCAGAACCTTCACGGGCAAAGAGTTCAGCAACTGCTGTAATTGTCTCGTCATTAATTATATGCTCATTACATTTTGCGCAGTAGAAAATCGGAATGGGAACGCCCCACACCCGCTGACGCGAAATGCACCAGTCATGCCGGTCTGCCACCATGTTGTGGATGCGGTCTTTTCCCCAGGCAGGAATCCATTTAACTTCTTCAGCAATAGTTTTAAGTGCTTGGTTTCTAAAACCGTCAACCGAGGCAAACCACTGCTCAGTCGCCCGGTAAATAATCGGATTTTTGCAACGCCAGCAATGTGCATATTGGTGTCTTACCGATCTTTTGCCAAGTAACCGGCCAAGTCCTGCCAATTCTTTGATAATAGGCACATTGGCATCCTCGACTGTCATCCCGGCAAAATTACCGCCTTCTGCAGTAAACTTGCCAGCAGCATCAACAGGACAGATGACTGGCAAGCCATATTTCATACCGACTTCAAAGTCTTCCTGACCATGTCCGGGAGCTGTATGCACACAGCCAGTACCAGCCTCTAAGGTAACATGTTCTCCTAAAATAATCGGTGATTCCCGCTCCAGGAACGGATGACTAAAGACCATGCCTTCAAGTTTGTCACCTTTCATGGTTGCCAGAATGGTATATTCGCCTAAATCATTGGCTGTAACAACGCTTTCCACTAATTCACTGGCAAATAGATAAATTTCATTATTAATTTCGACCCAGGCATATTCGAGCTCGGGGTGGATAGAAATAGCAAGATTGGCCGGCATCGTCCAGGGTGTTGTTGTCCAGATAACAGCATAAACATTTTCACGGTCAACGCCCACAGGCAAATTACCTTTATCATCAATAAGCGGGAATTTAACGTAAATGGAATGGGATTTCTTCTCGGCATATTCAATTTCGGCTTCTGCCAGTGCTGTTTCGCAGGAAGTACACCAGTAAACCGTCTTTAACCCTTTGTAAATATGACCTTTTTTAGCCATATCGCCAAAAACTTCAATTTGTTTAGCTTCATATTCCGGCTTGAGGGTTATATATGGATTGTTCCAGTCACCGGCAACTCCCAGCCGTTTGAAATCATCCCGCTGCATATCAAGACACTTGAGAGCATAATTTTTGCACTCGCGACGCAAATCAAGCGGATTAAGTTCATGACGGTTTAACCCAAGAATTTTGATGGCAGCATGCTCAATAGGCAAACCATGGGTGTCCCATCCCGGAACATAAGGCGCATTGAAACCCTGCAAGGATTTATATTTGATAATAATGTCCTTAAGTATTTTATTAAGAGCTGTTCCGATATGAATGTTGCCGTTGGCATACGGCGGTCCATCATGCAGAATAAATTTGGGTTTTCCCTTGCTTTGTCCTACTTTTTTCTCATAAATTTGGTTTTCATACCAATATTCTAACATTTTCGGTTCCCGTTCGGGAAGATTAGCACGCATCGGAAAATCCGTTTCTGGTAAATTAAGTGTTTTGCTGTAATCCAAAATCAGCACCTCCTAAAAAATAAAAAACTCTCATCCCTGGCAAGGGACGAGAGATAAGCTTCCCGTGGTACCACCCTATTGACTAAATTAGTCACTTTACAACGCAATAACGGGCGTCAGACGGCGGGACTTACTTAGTATGTTCAGGCCGCAGTTCAGGAGCGATTAAAAACTCTGATTTTGATTACCAGGCTTGCACCAACCCTGGTTCGCTGTAAACCGCCATCAAAGCACGTCTCCATCATTACCGATACATTATTATCATGTACGCATATATTATACATGATTGGCTAATAAAGTCAAATATAAGGAGCTATTATATTCAAAAATTTCTTTTTGTCAATCCCGGTTACCTTGACTACTTTTGAACGGTTCTTTAACCCATTTGTAATACACACAGAACTTTTTGCAACATCCAGGAAATCAGCAATAAACGCTATACAGGCGGCATTAGCCGCCCCATCAACCGGTGGCGAGGTCAAATTAATTTTTAGACAGTCCCCCAGGATACCGGCAACCGTATTTTTACTTGCCCGGGGTTGTACACGAACCCGGAAAGCGATACCATCCGGTAACTCTTTGATATCAAGCGAATTGTCAGACAATGCTAGTTTTCATCTTCATCAACATTATTAAGCATTTCCATTTGAGCTTGTAACAATGTGCGCAGCCGTGTACGGAAAATCTGTGATTGTTTTTGCAATTCTTCATATTCGCCTGTCATTCGGCGAACTTTTCCCATAGCCTCTTCCACTAATTTTTGCGCACTAATCTCTGCTTCTTTAATCATAAGCTCAGTTTCTTTTTTCGCGTTAAGTTTGACTTCTTCGGCAGTTTCCTGCGCGATAACCAGTGTGCTATGAAGAGTGTTCTCCATATGCTGATAGTGCTCGAGTTTGCTATTAAGGCGTTCGATGGTTTCCTTTAGTTCAAGATTCTCGCGATAAAGGGTTTCATAGTCTTTTATAACCCTATCAAGAAACTCATCAACTTCTTCTTCATTATAGCCGCGAAAACCGTGTTTAAATTCTTTATTATGGATGTCTAATGGTGTTAGCATAACTCTCCACCCCTTATCTAATTACATAAAACGTTTAAGTAAAATACTATACCGACCTTTTTTAGTTTGACCGGGAACTTCCACAATTTCTACCCGCCCACGACCACGCATAGAGATAACATCACCAACTTTTACAACTTGTGACGGGCTTTTAGCTTCTTGCCAATTGACTTTTAGCTTAGCGGCACCAATGTCTTCAGCCATCCGGGTGCGCGAAGTACCAAAACCAGCTGCTGCCACAGCATCTAACCGCAAAGACGCCACCGTTGCCCGAATTTCCTTAACTTTCTCTTCTTTCGCAGGAATTTCGTCAAGCGCAACGTTTGAGACAGAAACAGTTGCCTGTCCCACCTCTACTAAATGCTGGACAATATAATTTCCCATACTTGCATCAGCAATAACATAGCATTGTTCGCCGGCCATAATAATGTCGCCCAGGATTTCACGCTTAATCCCAAGCCCCATAAGCGCTCCAAGAATGTCACGATGTGACAGGCGATAATAACGACTATCCCATTTTATTAAAATGGCTTCTAAGTTAAACTCAAACGAATCCGGATCAGCAAATTCAAGAAAATCAGCATCAACAAAAGCGACTTTAACGCGCTCTGCGCCTAGATAACCACCACTTGTTTCCAGCGCTAACCGTTCATAGTGGGCAGCAATCGTTTCGGCAATACTTAAACCATACGGATCAAGAAATTCACTTACTTTATATTTGCGGGTTTTAAGGGCAGTTTCAGATAGGTCTAACAGCCTTGCTGCAATTTCCGCATCGCCCGCCGCCCGGTAATAGCGTAATATTTTATCGCGTTCGCTCATTATTTTTTTCCCATCTCGCAGGACCGATTAGTAGCAGCAACAACAGCATCAATAAGTGCCGCCCGTACTCCTTGCTGTTCTAGTACATGAACACCGGCAATTGTAGTCCCCCCCGGTGAGGTTACCTTGTCACGCAATACGGCAGGATGTTCATTGGTTTCCAGCACCATTTTAGCCGCTCCCAACAATGTTTGGGCTGCCAGCATAATTGATGTTTGTCTGGATAAGCCAACTCTAACGCCCGCATCAGAAAGCGCGTCAATTAAAACAAATGCATACGCAGGACCACTACCGGACAAACCGGTAACAGCATCCATGGCATCTTCACTTACAGTAACGACCCGGCCAACCGAAGCAAACACGGCCGCAATGGGGTCACTGTTTTCTTTTGTTGCAAATTGACCCAGCGCCATAGCCGCCATACCTTCACCAACCGCAACTGGGGTGTTCGGCATAACCCGGATAATTGGTACTTCTTTTAACTTACTTTGCAAGGTGGCAATTGTCACACCGGCTGCAACCGATACCACGATCATGGTTTTATCAACCAGCGGCGCAATTTTATCAAGAACACCCGCAATAACTTGCGGCTTTACTGTCAGAAATAATACATCGACATCTGTGACAATTTGCTGCATATCAGACGCTGTTGCTATAGCAAAAGAACCGCTCAGGTAATCCAAACGTTCCTTCGAAATATCATTCACTCTAATTTGAGACGGCATTACCAAATTTGCGTTCAAAATGCCGCGAATGAGTGATTCGGCCATAGCACCGCCGCCAATAAAACCAATTCTTTTGTTTTTTAGCATAGTGCCTCCATCTGTAACTAACAATTAAACTATTTATTATTCCAAGGTAAAAATGTTTTGTCGCTGATATCTTCTCGGGGACTATACGCAACATCAACATTATTAGGCGCACACAAGAAAATATTGTTGCCAACTTTTTGTATTTGACCATTTAACGCATAGGTTGTACCGCTGATAAAATCAATCATTCGTTTGGCAATGTCAGGATCAGAATTTTCAAGATTAACCACTACTGGTTTACGGCTTTTTAGGTAATCGGCAATGTGCTGGGCATCATCAAAGGAAAAGGGTTCAACTACCATAACCTTAATTTGTTTGGATTGCTGCTGGCTATTGCTACCTTGTGCCATCGGCAATGAAACCACATTATTATTTTTCGATTTGTTTTTTGTCTCAGTATCCTCTGATTTTAAACGCTCTTCTTCTGTTTCCGACGATTCAAACAGTCCCAGACTGCCCCAAACCTTTTCCATAAACTTCATAATGATTTTTCTCCTCCTAACTTATTGACGCGAACCAAATATTCCGGTACCAATTCGAACTAAGTTTGCTCCTTCTTCGATGGCTACCATATAATCGTTTGTCATCCCCATAGATAACCACTGTATATCAGTATTCGCCAGATTTAAGTTTTTTAATTCGGCATACAACTGGTAAAGTTCCTTAAATACCGGACGTACTGTTTCCGGATTTTCGGAGTAAGGTGCAATTGTCATTAGACCACACAACCTAATATGTTCAAGCTGACTAATTATCTTAGCCAGTGGTAAGGCCTGTCCACTGTCTGTGCCAAACTTACTTTCTTCATCGGCAATATTGACTTGGATAAGTATATCTTGGCGCTTTCCAAGTTTAGCAGCTACTTTATCAATTTCTACAGCCAAATGTTCACTATCTACAGAATGAATAAGATCTGCTACCGGCACTGCCTGACGCACCTTGTTTGTTTGCAAATGACCTATGAGATGCCACTCCGGCGACTTGCCGGTAGCTTGTATCATTGGATGCTTTGCTAACATTTCCTGAACTCGATTTTCCCCTACAGCAGTTATCCCGGCAGCCAATGCTTCCAGCATGGAAGGAACATCATTGTTTTTGGTCACAGCTACCAGTTTCACCTTGTCTGTAGCAATTTTAGCTGTTATTTCAGCAATATTTTGTGCGATAGACATACAAAACCCTCCATCCTATTAATTTATTCGCCCACAAACATATTTTTCCTCTTTATTTATAAGCTTTTACAAAGAAATTATTGCACCAAAACGCCCAGTCTGTCCGTTCTCGGTGCGATGCGAAAAGAAAATTTGCGAATTTTCGGCAGTACATACCTGACTAACTGTAATATTGTTGTCCATAACACCAATTTCTTTAAGCTGTTCACGATTAGCTTCCCACAGGTTAAGCAGCCACCGTCCTTGCCTTGGATCTACTAAATCTTCCCACCGTGAAAATCCGGTTTTAAGCTTGTTTATTACTGCTTCATCTACCTCATAACAACAAGGACCAATTGCGGGCCCAATTCCTACTAGACAATCTCCAGGCTTTGTATTAAAGTGCTGCTGCATCGCCAGTATAGTTTTTTGTGCGATTTTGGCAACAGTTCCTTTCCAGCCGGCATGACTAATACCAATCGCTCGCGATACCGGATCAGCAATAAGTACCGGCACACAATCAGCAAAAAACAGCATAAGCGGCAAACCAGGAGTATTAGTAACAAGTGCATCTGTGCCTTTAATCGCGGTATCATAATATTGAGAACCACATCCCGCATCTGCAGCAGTAACCAGCTTCACTGCATCCCCATGTATCTGCTCGGCGGTTACCGCCTTATCTGCCGACAACCCTACCGCCTTACAAAAAAGCTGCCGGTTATGCCATACCGCATTGGGATCATCGTTAACATGCAGCCCCAGGTTCAGACTGGCAAAAGGCGGATTACTGCAACCTCCCAGCCGGGTAGACACACCATGTTTAATGCCCGCCTCTGCAAAACCAGTAAATATTCCGTACCAAACCTTATTACTACTTTGTTTTAATATGAATTCGCCCATAACAACCTCCATAAGACATTAGCGACTAATACAAATGATATTCACATTTTACAGCAAATAGATAATAAAAAGCAAAATTTGCTCACTCGATAAAGAAAACACGCTTTGCACCGAGCTTTAGCGAAAGTGCAGGTCGATGTTGTCCTTATCCCTAACAGAAAGGTATACTTGCTGTTAGGGATAAAAAAACCTTGGCAAACCGTATCGGCAGCCAAGGTCTTTCTTCTTTACACTTAAGCCTCTTCTACTTTATCTTTTTTGGCATTAGCGATAATTGATTCGGCAATACGGGCCGGCACATCTTCGTAATGGGAAAAATTCATATCAAAAGAACCTCGTCCTTGTGTAATTGAACGCAGATCTATGCTGTACCGGAACATTTCTGCCAATGGAACCTGGGCTTTTACCCGCCCTAAGCCACCACCAATAGGTTCCATGCCCTGAATCCGACCACGTTTGGTATTAAAGTCTCCGATAACGTCACCCATATAGGCTTCTGGTACAACGACTTCCACAACATATACGGGTTCAAGCAAAACTGGTTTGGCTTGCAATACCCCTTTACGCAAGGCCATAGTGCTGGCAATTTTGAAAGCCATCTCTGATGAGTCAACAGTATGATAAGATCCATCAGTTAAAGTCACTTTAACATCAACCATGGGATAACCGGCCAGAAGCCCTCCTGCCAATGCCTCTCTGACCCCTTTTTCCACAGCCGGAATATACTGGCGTGGCACAGCGCCGCCAAAAATAGAATCAACAAATTCAAATTCAGCACCTGGTGCAAGCGGATCAAGCTGCAGCCAAACATGACCATATTGGCCATGTCCGCCGCTTTGCTTTTTATGCTTCCCTTCCACTTTTGCCGAGCCCCGAATAGTTTCACGGTAAGGTACTTTAGGCGTCGCCAGCAATGCTTCCACACCAAATTTACGTTTCATACGCTCAGACATTATATCTAAATGCAGTTCACCCATACCGTCAACAAGTAGTTGGTGGGTTTCTGTATTCTTGCGTACTTTAAAGGTAGGGTCCTCATCCATAAGTCGCGCCAACGCCTGGCCGATTTTATCCTCATCTCCCTTATTTTTAGCCTCAATCGTCCTGGTAAACATCGGTTTGGGATAGGCAATTGGTTCAAACAGGATAGGATTATCTTTGTCGCATAAGGAATCGCCGGTAGCCGTTTCCTGTAGTTTGGCCACAACAACAATATCACCCGCATTGGCGATTGTAATTGGCTCCTGATGTTTACCTCTGAGCGTAAAAATTGTTCCGATGCGCTCAGATTTCTCTTTAGTTGCATTATACAACATACTATCAGGTTTCATGCTTCCTGAAACTAAACGAATATAACTTAATCGGCCAACAAATGGGTCTGCTGTTGTTTTAAATACCATTGCAGCAAACGAGTCAGTGACATTTCTCTCAACAGGATCTTTACTTACCGGATGATAACCGAGAACCGGGCTAACGCCTGGCGCTGGAAGATAATTAACAATCGAATCCAAAGTCTGCTGAACACCAATGTTCTTAATAGCCGAGCCACACAGCACAGGGAAAACCTTAGCTTGTGCAATTCCGGCTAACAAACCGCTTTTAATCTCCTCGTCACTTAATTCTTCTCCGTCAAGGTATTTGGTTAACAAATCATCATTGCCTTCTGCTGCCGCCTCTATTAGCGCCATCCTTGCTTCTTCGGCTTTACCAAGCATATCTGCCGGAATATCTGTTTCAGTATATTCTTTGCCACTTTTGTCCGGTAAATAGGCTTTCATTTTGAGTACATTGACAATACCGTTAAAACTGTCTTCAGCGCCAATTGGCAATTGAACCGGGACAACGCCATTGCCGAATTTTGCCTTCATGCTTTCGACAACACTATAAAAGTCAGCGTTTTCCCGGTCCATTTTATTAATAAATCCTATACGCGGCAAACCTAATTCATTGGCATAGTTCCATACTTTTTCGGTTTCCACCTCTACGCCGTCAGCGGCGCATAACACAATGAGCGCACTATCAACAGCCCGCAGAGCGCCCTTAACTTCGGCTACGAAATCAGAATAGCCTGGAGTATCCACAAAATTTATTTTATAATCGCGCCACTCGCAAGGCGCCAAAGCTATACTAATTGTCACTTTCCGTTTTACTTCTTCCGGTTCAAAGTCAGTTGTCGCCGAACCATCATCAACACGTCCCAAACGGTTAACCGCGCCAGAATTAAATAGCATGGCTTCTGTTAAGGAT